>CAYTVL010000073.1:0-21489 GCA_964441775.1 uncultured Enterobacteriaceae bacterium | reverse complement strand
GCAAGGAGTTCGCATTTCAGCCGTGCACCGGATTGCACAAGAAAGACCAAGGGGGAGAGTTTTTACCGCTCGAACAGCACTGAGGGTTGTGTCAGGATTCACCCCAACTTGTCTTTGCGAGGGAGAGTGGATACAGAGTTTCGTCGAGGAGGGGCGGGCGATGGGATGTCCACATTGTGAGTCAGCTGACACAAAAGAACGACGAGAACGTACGGCATTGGGCTATCAGCGCTCTCGCTGTCAGACCTGCCAGCGAGAGTTTAATGAGCAGACTGGCACGCGCTTCAACCATCTGCAGTATCCCACGGATGTTGTGTGCCTGGTGGTGCTCTGGCGCGTACGCTACAAATTGAGCCTGCGGGATCTCGCGGAAATGTTTCTGGAGCGGGGCCTGGTCTTCACGCATGAAGGGGTGCGGACATGGGAAGCACAGCTCGCCCCATTCTTGAGCGAGACCTTACGGAAGCACCGACGGGGCAGAAGTGGTGGCAGCTGGTAGGTGGATGAGACGTTTCTCAAAGTGAAAGGGCGCTTAGTCTATCTCTACCGGGCGATTGACCGAGAGGGGAACCTGGTGGATGTTCTACTCAGTGAGAAACGGGACAAGGCAGCGGCACGAGCATTCTTTCGCTCGGCCCGTACTGTCACCGGTCGTGTCCCGCAACGGGTCACCAGCGATGGCCACGACGCCTATCCCGGCGTGATCAAAGCGGAGCTAGGGGACGCGGTCCTCCATCGCACGAGCCGCTACTTGAATAATCATTCGGAGCAGGACCATCGAGGGATCAAACAACGCCCGCGGCCGATGGGCGGATTCAAGAGTGTAGACTCGGCTAAACGTTTTTGCCGCGTCCATGACCAAGTGCGGAACTTCCTGCGTCCGCGCTCCTACCGCAAGGAAGTTGTTTCCCTTGGACAACGGCGACTCCTCTACCTGGCCCGTACCCGAGTGCTGCTGGCCTCTTTAGCGGCTGCATAAAGGGTAACAATCTGTGATCTTCCTGCAACGTCTGCTCTCTGTTCGGGCGAGTTCTGACACAACCGGAGCCAGGGCCCGCCTCCAGCCGAACTGCAGCAATTGTTCTGCTGGGTAACTGAGGGGAAGGCTCTCAATCTGTACTTCACCCCAAGTTAACAAAGTACCGATAAGGGTATTTCACGCCCTGTCTGCATCAGCGACGAACTCGTGTCTGCAAATTGCTGTCGCACGGTAACAACGACCCGATACAATGCACGATCTTGTCACTGGCCTGTTCATCAAGCGCTGTGAGTTTGGGGTAAATGTTTAACACCGAAAAGTACCAAAGCGTAACAACACCGGCAAAAGTTGAGCTCAGAAAGCAAAGCGCCGGGGAAAAACCCGGCGATTGCATTCATAGTCACGGCAAAGGAAACCTGGCTGACCGGTGGTTACTCAGTCATATTGTAGCTGCGCAGCACCTTGCCGGACAGCGCACCTGTGCACTTCCCGTCCTCGAAGGTGATCTGGCCATTCACAATGGTGTAGAGATAGCCCTGCGCCTTCTGTATCCGCCGCCAGTCGTTGTTAGGCAGGTCATAGACTGTCTCCATCGGCTTCACCCGCAGCTTCTCCAGGTCATAGATCACGATGTCTGCCGGCATGCCCTCACGCAGCCAGCCGCGGTCCCGGATGCCGATGGCCCAGCCCAGCATCGTGGACAGCCGCCAGTGCGCCTCCTCCAACGACATGATCTGCTTGTCACGGACCCAATGGGCCAGGAAGTGCGTGGGATATCTGCCCAGAGTCAGGAACTTGGTGTGGGCTCCGCCATCTGAGGCCCCAATCAGCGTCAACGGGTGCTTGAGGATTTGAGCTACCGCTTCTTCATCGTTGTTGACGAAGTCCTGCATGGAAAACTCGGTCTTGAGATCCTCCTCTACCGACAGATCCAAGAGGGCATCGACCGGATGCTTCCCCTGCTCCTTAGCGATCTCCGCGACGGTCTTACCTCTCAGGTGCTGGTTCTTTTCCAAGTGTACATCCTCGATAAACGTCGACTCCCACTTAAACATGCTCACCTGGCCCTGTTCCCCGTCACTCCGCCTCATATCCGCCGCTATTGTGCGTCTCTGCGACCCGTCCATGTCTTGCCGCAACGCCGGGCGTCGGGCCGGGTCGGTCAGTTTCGCCTTGCGCTCTTCGAGGGTGCCGACTGTGGCTTCATTCCACGCTGGCAACTGGTCAAACAGGCCCATGGTTTCGAGCTTGAACTCAAACTCGATCGGCAGGCAGATATCGACCGGCAGCACCACGGCCTCGCGATAGGCCTTCTCATTCCACTCCAACTGCTTGCGCCAGCCATTAGGGTTGTTCGGATCATAGGCGATAGCATTCCAGTTCACCGGCCGTCCGCTCGTCTTGGCCAGCTCCACCAGGAAGTCCAGCCCCAGCCCCTGCAAGGCCGGGCCCATCGTCCACTCGATGGAACCCCGGTTGTAGTCACGCACCACTCTGGCCATCTCTAGATACTCTTCCCTCGGTGTGACCTGAGTGGGCAGATAGCCGCCATCATAGTCGCGGTTGGCCATGCTAAAAGTGGCCGAAAAGCCAAAGCCGCCAGCCTCCAAGCTTTCCCGCAACAGACGTTTCATTTCCGTGAGTTGGTCCGGGGTGGCCTTGTAGTTGGGATCACGTGCCGCCTCATTCCCCATTACCCAGGCGCGCAAGGGGGAGTAGGGCACCAGCGACGCCGCATTCACCCCTATCCCGCTGCGCTCCAAACTGCCCAGAAACTCCGGAAACGTCACCCAGTCCCAGCGCATCGACGCCTGCATGATCGATAGCGGGATGGTTTCGGTGCGCTCCATCCGCAGCATCGCCCGCTCGCGGTCCTCCGGTCGCACGGGGGCAAAGCCAAAGCCGCAGTTGCCGATCGCCACCGTCGTCACCCCGTGCCAGCCCGACAGCGTGGCATAGGGGTCCCAGCCGCTGAGCGCCGCATCGTAATGGGTGTGAATGTCCATGAAACCGGGTGCCACGATGCAGCCGCTGGCGTCGATGACACGTGTGGCGCTCCCCTGGACGTTGCCCATAGCCACGATCTTGCCGCCGCGGATGGCGATATCCCCTTTATACGCCGGCATACGCAAGCCATCGACGATGGTGCCGTTTTTAACCAACAGATCATAGTCGGCCATAAGAAACCCTCCTTTTAGCTGGAACTTCCCATGTCAAGCTGCTTATACTTCAAGTGGGCGTCCGTCTGTCCCGAACGCGATGCTCAGTGTGCCTTTAACCGTGCTCACCTCTTTCGTCGCCTCGGCGACCTGCTGGGGCGTGTCGGCCCAGACCGCGCCTGCAGCAAGGTACGGGGCGGCCGCGTCGCGCCGCACATCGTGCACCACCAGGTGGTGCCCCGCCTTCTGTAGATGTGCGGCCATCTTATCGCCCACAGTGCCGAGGCCGATGAAACCCACCTGCATGTTCGCCTCCGCAGCGTGATCCGCACTGCTGCTTCGTTACCCGCGCTATTCCTGCGCCTCGAAGACGCTCTTCGCCAAGCCCGCCGCCGAGACTGCGGTCGGCCACCCCGAGTAAAAGGCCAGGTGCGTGATCAGTTCGCCGATCTCGTCCTTGGTCACGCCGTTGCTCAGGGCGCGTTCGAGGTGACCGCGGAGCTGCTCGGGGCGGTAGAGGGCCACCAGCGCCGCAACCGTGATCAGGCTGCGGTCGCGCTTGGAGAGCCCGGGGCGCTCCCAGACGTCGCCGAAGAGCACGGTGTCCGTGAGGTCCATGAGCTTCGGCACCACGGGCCGAAGTCTGTCCCGGACGGCTGATGCCGCTGTCGATGATTGAGCCATTGGTTCCTCCTCTCAGGTTAAAAATTCCTGCACAAGGTGAGTTATTAAGTGACAGAGTTCCCTTTGCCACTTCGTCTTGACTCTTCAGCTCAGCTTGTAGAACTGCATGGCGCTTTCGGCCAGCACCTTACGCCGGTCCTTCTCCGCCACCTTCTCGGCGATCAGGGCCGGGGCCCTGGGGAAGAACCCGTCGGGGTGCGGATAGTCGGTGGCCCAGAGAATCTTGTGCGGCCCGAGGTACTCGGCCAGGTGCGCCAAGCTGCCCTCCACCGGCTCGAAGGAGATCCAGCACTGCCGCCGGAAATACTCGCTGGGCCGGATGCGCAGGGAGGAATCGTTGAAGAGGCTCTTGTCGTCAAAGTGGCGGTCCATGCGGTCCAGCCACGGCGCGATCCAGCCGCCGCCCGACTCCAGGAAGGCGAACCGTACCCCGGGGAAGCGCTCGCAGACCCCGCCCCAGATGACGCTCAGGCAGGCCAGCATCATCTCCATGGTGTGGGACACAATGTGTTTCGCGCCCAGCCCCGTAAAGCGGTCCACGCCCACCGCCGGCATGCCGCCGGTCCCTTCGTGCAGACCGATGGCGAAGTCGAGTTCCTGCGCCTCGGCCCAGAACGAGTCGTAGGCCGGGTCGTCGAGCATGCGGCCGTTGTAGCGGTTCGGTCGCAGGAAACCGCCCCGCATGTCGAGTTCCTTGCGGGCGTAGCGCATTTCCTCGATGGCCAGTTCCACCGATTGCATCGGTAACATCGCCACGCCGAACAGGCGGTCGGGGTAGGGCCGGCAGTAGTCGGCCAGCCAGCGGTTGTAGGCGCGGCACATGGCCGCGGCTAACTGAGGATCTTCCACCGCGCCAGAGAACAACCCCAGCGACGGGTAGAGGAAAACCGCATCGATGCCGTCGAGCTCCATGTCGGGGATCCGCGCGTGCGGATCAAAGCCGCCCTGCCTGCCTTCGGTATATTTGATCTTAATCGAGGCTTCCCCCTGCCGGGCGCCGATGGCCCCGACTAAGCCTAGCCCCGTGGGCCCGCCTAGCACTTTCCCCTCCACGCGCAACCGTTCCCGGCCGTCGGTATCGACGAAGAGCTCTGGCGCGCGGTCGCGGTACTGGGGGTCGATGTACGCACGCCAGAAATCGGGCGGTTCCAACACGTGGCCGTCGGAATCAATGACATTGTAGGTACGACTCATAACGACCTCCTTTTTGCGACGGACAAAGTTGCCTTCCCCTGTTTCGCGTCCTACCACCTTGTCACCTCAGGAGCAAGCTGCGTCCGGTAGGGGAAGAGAGGAAGAGACCGGCGTTGGATACTTCTCGTCTCTGCGGTGCGGCCACGACCTCTGATTCACGAAGTATTCCTTGACATCCGTATCAGGATGGCAGGATACTCGTTGGACCGAAACACCATCGGCTGGAGGCAGACAGAGCGGGCAAAGTCACGGTGGGGAAAGAAGGCTTTGCTCCCCGGTGACCTGCACGCAAAAGGGGGACTACATGTACAACGGCTATAAGTTCATCGACAGTGACGCTCATCTTCTTGAGCCGCCGGACATCTGGGAGCGTTATCTGGAGCCACAGTTCCGTGCGGAAATGCCCCGCTCCTACGTTGACTACAAAGACGATCCGCTCGGCTTCGGCATCCAAGTCGTCGTCAAGGACTACACAATGCCCTTCAGCCGGGAGTTCAGCCAGAGTCGCATCCTCCTCCCCGGCTTGGGGGACGCGTATGAGGACTTTGCCCGTAGGGGTTTCCCACCGCAGATGTACCGGCTGGCGATGGAGCGGACCGGCATCGACTATATGGTGGTCTACCCCACGGTGGGGCTGTACGCCACGGCCGTGCCCCAGCTCGGCACCGCCACGGCGGCCGCCTACCGGCGGGCGTATAATAACTGGCTGGCCGACTTCTGCCGCGAGGCCGGAGGCCGGGTGCTGGGGGTTGCCTCCATTGACCTACGCGACCCCGAAGAGGCGATTAAGGAAGCGCGACGGTGCGTCAAAGATTTCGGCTTCAAAGCCGTGCACATCACCCCCACGCCGGTGGGCGAGCACCGGCTCTACCATCCCTGCTATGACCCCTTGTGGGCGGCCATCGTTGACCTTGACGTGCCCGTGGGAGTCCATGTCTCGGCAGGGAATGCTGCGGATGTAATGCTCTACCACTATCTGCCTGAGTTGTGGGGGGCGCAGAGCACGATGGCTTTTACCATCGGGAACATGATCGCCTGCGCGGCCTTGATCATGGGTGGGGTCTTAGAGCGCCACCCGCGGTTGAAGGTAGTGCACCTGGAATCTGGGGCAGGCTGGGCGGCGTTCTGGTTGGATCGGCTGGCGGCTGGGGTGAATGGCGGCTTCCGGGGTGTGGAGATTCCCGGCTTGAAACTGCATCCGATCGAGTACTTCCAACGTCAGTGTTACATCTCCGCGGACCAGGACGACCCGGGGATCAAACAAGTCATCGAAGTACTGGGCGATGACAATCTGGTCACGGCCACAGACTTCAGCCACCCGGAGGGGCGGCGCTATAGCCAGGCCGTGGAAGAGCTGTTGGCGTTACCCGGGGTGTCAACGGAAAGCAAGCGAAAAATCATGTGGGACAACGCGGCCAAGCTCTACAACCTCACCGCACCCTAGGATAATGGGGCACGGGGGTGGTGTATCAATTTAGTTGCTCACCTTCACTGTACTGCGTAAACCCCAATGCATTTCACGGGGCCCAGCAACTAAAATGGCACACTACCCGTTGCTGGAAGTCACCGCGATTTATGCCAATGCGTTAGGGGAAGAGCAACGCACCATTGCCGCCCGCATGTGGACGTAGGGGTCAGACCAACATTTGACGGAAGGGACATTATGCGACTTTTCATTATCAACATCGGACACACGATATAGAAACCGGGGAACACTGCCGGGGCGTTGCGCTTGTCAGCGTCACGCGTCGGTTTCCCGCCATGGATTCAGAACCGGTACGCGGGCCTTTGTGAAGTCACTGGTGTCGCGTGAGACAACTGTGAGGCCGTGCTGAAGGGCCGTCGCGGCGATGATGAGATCAGGTTGCGAGTAGGTGTGTCCGGCCTTGCGCCCATCCTCGACCAGCAGCCGCCACTTGAACATGATATCCTCGCTGACCGCCAGGGTGCGTCCCTCGAACATCGGACGCACCTTATGCGTGAGCCAGTCGTGCAACTCTGCGCGGCGTGGCGCATCGGTGACCCGTTCGATGCCAAAGCGGATTTCCGCGAAGGTGACCACGCTGACGAACAAGAGATCGAGGGGTTTGGACGCCACGAAGCTCACCACGTTGGCGTTCGGCTTGGGCCGCCGCAGTTCGGAGAGCACATTAGTGTCGAGCAGCCAGCCCGTCACAAGTGCACATCGCGCACGGGCAACCGTGCGCGCCGAGGCTCCAGGTCAACGTCGCGGTAGGGCGAAGCTTGCAGGGCGGCGATCAAGGCTGCGCCGGTGCGCTCCCCTTTGAGCCGCCGAAATTCATCCGCTGCTACGACCACGACCTCATCGCGCCCATGGACAGTGACATGTTGCGGCCCCTCACTGCGCACACACCGCACCAGCTCGCTGAACCGCGCCTTGGCATCCTGCAGAGGCCAACGGCCCGGCGGTTTCTCTTTCACTCTAGTCATACTGACTAGAATACCAGAGGCGGAAGCTGGCTTTCAAGAAGTTTGTGGGTTGCAGAACTCAAGACTTGTGGAACTGTTGCTTGCCCCTGCTCCGTCAAGGAGTTAGGACTTGCAGAAGATATGACCGAAAGGGAACCGTAAATCCGTTCTGCCAGTGCCACAGGCAGCCCCGACTTGTTTCGTTGATCGCCTAGACGCACAGTAGCAATACTTCCTACAGCAAGGAGATTTTCAATGTCTGAGGCTACCGAGGTCGCAGCAGGAAAAGAATGGGCTGAGAAGAAAAGTAAAGAGATTGCAAGTGAAGTGAGCAAACAGGTCGAAATCATAGGATGGGTGGATGAGAAATTCAGAGGTTTTGAAATCGGAGATTTTCATGATTATTACACAATCATGGTTCGCATTAACGGAGAGAAAAAGAAGACAAGATTTATTGATGAGGACCTTACGGATTTAGGTACTTTAGAAATTCGAAGGAAAGTAGAGACCCAGCTTCGAGAATTGTTTGAACCGGTAAAAAGAACGATAGGTTTCTAGAGAAGGATATGGACCTCAAACGTGCAATTTTAAAAGCCATTGTAGATCAAAAAGAGAATGGAAAAACTTCGATATTGATTGAGATATTACAAAGAAACCCAAAATTTCAGACTTTGAACGACGATCAATTTTCGGAAATCGTGTGGCAGCTTGTGGCAGAAGGTCTCGTTTTTCTCGATACTCCGCACCCTCAATACAGATTCTGGGAATGGAAAGCTTCACAAAAGGGGATAAAGGTTACTAACTCAAATATTGATTACGAACCTGACGACCCAGAACGATACTTACAGACTTTACGCAAGCAGATACCGGAACTTGATGAACAAGTATTGTTGTATGCTAAAGAAGCTCTAGGAGCTTACGAGGGGCAATGTTATCTTGCTTCAACAGTGATGCTTGGGGTTGCTTCTGAGCGGGCTTTTCAGACCCTCGGAGAAGCCTTCGCTTCTTGGTCTTGTCTACCAGCAGAAGAACAGCAGAATTTTTTGAAAGTATTCAACAACCGTAAGCGTACATACGTTGATAAATTCCAAGAATTTCGCAAACGCATCGAACCTCGGAAAGACAATATTCCTTCCGAACTGTCAGACAACATGGCACTTACCCTCGACAGTGTTCTTGATCTACTGCGAACCAATAGAAATGAGGCTGGACATCCCACAGGTAAGCGGTTTGATCAAGATGAAGTTTATATCAACCTTCAAATATTTGCCCGCCTTTTGAAAAAGCTTTATGCCTTTAGGGATTTTTTTCTAACCCGTGATCGCCAAGCTTTGCTGTAGGCGCAGCTTGAGAAATGTCTGATAAAGCGCAGTTCTGTTAACTCAGGATGAGCAGTTTCCGGGGATTTTTGCGGTTACAGTTGTCACCGTCAAATCGTTTACTCAGCGGTCAAAAAAGCCGCAGAAAATATGGGCTGCAAGCACTTGGAAATGAGTGCTTACTATAGGCAGTGGCGCAGCTAGCAATGGATAAATACTTATGCTCTGAGTTATTGGAACTGCTACGCGAGACATGGCCTTAGCGTATTGATCGTCGTCGCGACTGCTTCGCCGATTGCTTGTAGTAGTTGATCAAGGGGATCTGAAGGTATTCCCTCTTCATTCAGTGCCAAATACACTTTGAGTTTCACATCTGGATTGAACTCGTTTCCCGGCGCGTCAATAAAGAATACGTCACCGGTCTTGAGAGGGAACATAGGATCGCCCGAGGCGAAGAATAGGGACTCTTTGGCAATCTTCTCAAGGAGGGCTTGGCGGACTTCTTCTGGAACCAGCATATCCTGTAACAACGGCTTGAACATGCTGTGCCTCAACCCTAGGTCTACGCCCGCCTCTTTTCCGCCCGCTGTGATAAGCATGCGGTGCTTATCTATATTATTCAAAGCGTGTAGCCACCACAGAGGATCATTCCCACCCTTGTAGGGCTTCAGGGAGTCTACTGCTGCAACAGCAGTGACACTAGCACTCAAGAAAAATGGATCGCCGCTTTGCTTCCTTTTGTTGTACTTTGTTGCACTTTCGCATATCGGGAAATAGAGTTTGTTCCGGTCTGTCGGGGGGGCTCCCATTTTTACCCAGACTAACTGGTACGCCAAATGGTCTAAGCAGCATCGCAGATTGTGGAGGACATCACCGAGCATTATAGAGATCAGTGGAGGTACGTCCTCAACAGTGTCAACGAAGTACACTGGCCGACCGTCCTCACCGACCTTGAACCCTAACTTGTACGGCTCCTTCCTGAAATATTCCTTTACTGTGGTTGCCAATTCCTCAGCGTGATGCAGGGCGCGGTCGAACTTAGCTTGTGCCAATCGGCAGCGTTCTTCGCCGGTCAATTTTTCCTCTTCACTATTTCTTTACTACGTAAATTCACTTTGTAATATCCTGTTATTTTCATCTTATATCTCTATATCAGCCTGCAGTCAGCATCTTAAGAGAAATGGACAACAAGGAAGGCGTGGCAAAGCGCCTTCGGCCCATTGCTTCTCCATTGGAGCCAGAGAGCGGGCTTGCCGGCGACGGCACTTCGCTTACTCGCCCAGGCCACCCCTGCCTGTATTTCGTAAGGATTTACGCGACTGAATTGCCGGACGCGTAAGTGGTTGTTTTTTCTGGCTTCACAAACTGTTCGGTTTCGCAGGAGATACTGTTGGCGAACTTCCCTGAGTGGGAGAAAACAAAACTGAGTGGCGTAAAAACCCCAGCCCAGTGGGGCCGCTCATCGCTTTGCGAACCCACTGGCTCAGCAAATGGGAACAAAATAGTCAAAAACTGCGTTCGCCAACAGTATCGCAGGAAATTCCGGACTCTCCTCCTCATGCTGGCTTTGGCATCTGCCAAGCCGCACCTAGGCGGCAAGAGGGTGGAGTGCATCGGCCGTCATGACATATTCTTCTCTGAGCATGATTTTTCCTGCTCCAGCAGGACAGACATTTACTGCCGCCCATGCTACATTCCACAAGCCTAACCGGACAGAAAAAGGGAGGGGGTATGCCACGCTTCATCATCGAACGGAATTTCGCCGAGCAAGTCGAACTCAACCGCGACGTTGCCGCTGCAATCAAACAGGTCAACATGGACGCTGGCGTGCAGTGGCTGTTTTCCTTTCTCAGCGCTGACAAGAAGAAGACGTACGGCCTCTATGAAGCCCCCAACGCCGAGGCCATCCGCGAGGCGGCTCGGCGGCTGAACATCCCGGCGGATGTGAGTATCGAGGTCGATAGTGAGCTGCGACCGGAGGCGTTCGCGTAGGGGGAAGCTCGTCCGATTGACGGCAAGGTTTACATCCTCGGCGCCAATTTGTCCCACTGGAAGGGGCGAGCCTCGGCAATCCGCCGGAAAGCTGCGGCGTTCTTGGTCAACACAGTAAACCTATTGCGCGCGGCGCTCACATTGTCACAGCTGGGCAGTAATCCTTTCTTCCAAGGCCCGCATGCCCAGCTCCCGAGCCGTGGTCAATGCCGCCGTGAGTAGCGCCCGAGCCTTTTCGCTATCCCCAGCGTGATCGCGCGTCAGCAGCATGGTGGCGTACTGATACTGTGTGTGCGCCAGCCAGGGCCAGGCCTCCATGCGCGTGTTCATGGCCAGCGCATCCTCGAAGTGCTGTGCGGCCTCGTCCCAGCGTCCCAGGGTCGTGGCTAACGCCCCCAAGTAACGTGAGACAGCGCCGTAGCAGGCCGCAGCATTACCGACGACAACATTACGCCCGGCGTGTGGTAACAGGAGCTGGTACAGGGTGGCGGCACGCGCTTGGTCTCCCAGGAAGGTGCACACGTCCACCAGATACGTCAGGCTCGCCATCCACAGGGCATCGACGGGAAAATCGGTGAAGTCGTGCTGCGCCAGGTGCTCGAACTCCGCCCGCGCCTCTTCTGTGCGTCCGAGTTCGCGGTAGATCAATGCTAGGCCAGGACGCCAGGCAGCCGCTACCGAGTGTTGCTGGACAAAGTAGCGCACGACGGGTTCGAGTTCCTTGAGACGGCCTTGCTCGCGGCGTAGGGTAAACATCTGCAGGCCAAAGATGCCGGCAGCGTTGTCCGTTTGTAGGCGCTGGCCAATGGCGAGAGTTTCCTGGGCCAAGTGCTCGCTGTCGGCGAAGCGGCCCTGCATCAAGGCCCGCATGACATAAAACTCTTTGGAAACATAAATATATATGGGCCGCTGCTGCACTTCCATTAAGAGGGCGTATGCGTCGATTGCGGCATCCGCAGCCGACGTATCTCCCAATTCGAGTAGGCAAAATGCTCGCAAGTAGTGCGCTTCGGACAATCCCTCTTTGACGTTCGCCGTCTCGGCGAGGTGCAGCATCTCGCTGGCGTAGGTCAGGCGCTGCTGCGCGTGTTCCGGCCCCTGGAGGGCGAAGATTATCATGTGGAGGTTGCCAATAAGCAGCTCCGGGTCATCAAGACGTCGAGCCATGGCCACCGCCTGCTGGGCGTAGACCAGCGCTTGTTGTTGCTCGCCTGTGAACCGTAGGGCGCGAGCCAAACCGCCCAGGGTTTTCGCCGTGAGCGGACTGTCTTCCGTCCCGAGTTTCTGGAGCGCTTCCTCGAGCAGACGCACCGCTGGGGCTGTAGTAAGACCGACCTCACGTGTCAGGCTTTCGAGCTCTAGCCCAGCGCGGATGAAGCTCTCGGTTGCCCCCAGCATCCGGGCAATGTCAGCCGCACGCAGGCATGTTTCCTGGGCTGCAAGGTGTTCGCCCGCCTTCAGTTGCGCTTCCCCCAGGGCCAACAACAGCGTGCACCGCTGGGCCTCGTCCACAGCTTCCTGCTGTTCCAAGGCCTGCAGCGCGAGGTGGTAGAACTTCACTGCCTCGGCATAGGCTGGCAGTTGCATCGCGCGCTCACCGGCCCGCTGCCAGTGGGGAATCGCCTGCTCGTTCAAGCCAGCCTCTGTGTAGTGGTGGGCGATCAGCTCGGGTTGGGTTGCTACCGTGTCAAGGAACTGTTCTTCCAGCGCCCGGGCGATCTGCTGGTGCACGTGTTGGCGGCGACTCTTGAGCAGCGATTGATAGGCGGTGTCCTGCACCAGCGCATGCTTGAAGACATAGCGCACCTGCGGTGGTAGTCCATGTCGATACAGCAACTCCGCTTCCACCAGCTTGGCCAGCGCCTGCTGCAAGCTGGCTTCGTCGAGCGGGGAGACCGCCCGGATTAGGTCATACGCAAACTCCCGGCCCAGGGCGGCCCCGAGTTGGGCCACGTCGCGCACAGTGGACAAACGATCCAAGCGGGCCATGAGGGCGTCCTGCAAGGTGGTGGGAATCGCCAGCTCGTGGAGGGGCGTCCGGCCCTGTGCCCCGACAGCTTCCATCACACTCTTGGTCAGTTCTTCCACAAACAGCGGCACCCCGTCAGTCTTGGCGATGACCTGTTGGATCAGCTCTACGGACAATCCTTTGCTGCCTGCTACGCGCTCCACCATCTCGCTGACTTGGGTGTGATCTAAGCGACTCAGCGTCATCTGGTTGAGATAGGACCGAGCGCCCCACGGGGGACTAAACTCCGGACGAAACGTCAACAATGTCAACATTCGTGTCGTTGGCGCTTGCTCCAGAAAGAGGGAGAGTAGTTCCAGCGTCGAGGGATCGGCCCAATGCAGGTCTTCCCAAGCGCTATAGGCTGCGGTCTGCTCGGCTTCCTCGATCAGCCACCCCACTAAGGCTTCTTGCGTCTTCTGTTTCTGGCGCTCAGGTGTGAGGTCGAGCGGCGGATACCCCTCGGGATGCGGCAGTGAGAGCAAGGCGGCCAGGAGCGGTACGGTATCAGCCTGAGGAAACCGATAGCATGCAAGGAAATTCGTCAACTTCTCCAGCTTGGCCTGGGGGGAATCCCCTCTCTGAAACTGCAGCAGGTGCTGTAAGTGCTCTAGCACCGGATACAACGCGCTGTTCTGATGATAGGGCGAACAGCGCAACTCGATCCGCGTCGCGCCCTCCTGTACCACCTGCTCTTTCAGTTCCTGCACCAGGCGAGACTTGCCGATCCCTGCTTCTCCATTCAGCAACACCACCTGACCTGCGCCCGCTTTGGCTCGCTCCCAATGCCGGCGTAGCAATCCCAGCTCTTCTTCTCTCCCCACGAGCGGTGTGAGCCCCGTGCGCACCGCTGCCTCAAAGCGGCTCTGTGCGCCACTCTCCCTTATGAGGCGATAGAGCGTGAGCGGCGTTGTAATCCCCTTCAACGTCCGTGGCCCCAGGTCTTGCCATTCAAATAAGCCTTGCACCAAGCGCGAGGTGGCCGCGCTGACCACCACGGTATTGGGCTCCGCTTCCCCCTGCACTCGCGCCGCCAGGTTCGGCGTCTCCCCCAGAGCCAGCATCTCTCGGCGCTCGCTACTGCCGATCTCGCTCACCACCACCGGACCCGTGTGCACGCCAATCCGTACTTGCAGCGGGTGAGGCAAGCGCACCTGTCGTGGAAAGACCAAGGTAGGAATGACGCCGACGATCTCCAAGCCGGTCTTAATGGCGCGTTGGGCGTCGTCCTCGTGGGCGCTGGGATAGCCGAAGTAGACCAACAGCCCATCGCCCAGATGCTGGGGGACAAAGCCGCCGTAGCGCTGAATCACTGCCTCGCAGGTCTGATGATACCGTTGTACGACCGTGTGATAGTCTTCGGGATCGAGCTGAGTAGACAGGATGGTGGAGCCCACGAGGTCACAGAACATCACGGTGAGCTGGCGGCGTTCCCCGGCCGTCTCGTGAGGCCCCGTCCCCGCTACCGACTCCGGCTGACTCCGATTGGCCGGAGGTGAAGGCCGCGCGACACCGGACGACGCAGGGTGGGGGGCTGGCGGCTCAGGAACGCTCAGTCCCCGAGCCTCGGCACTCGGCGCGGGCGTGGGGTCAGTCCAGATCAGCCCTCGTCCCGCGTCGTCTCGCACGTGGGGATGCGCATACAGGAGCTCTTCTTGGAGTGCCCCGAGCTGCTCCTCATCGAGCTGGAAGTGCAGCTTCAGGGCGCGATACGTGATGCGTCCCCGGCGCTGCAGCATGGCCGCCGCTTGATCCAGGAGCTCCTCAAACGTTAGCTTCACTTTTCCCCCTGCCGTGAGCCGAGCACTCAAACACCCACAAAATCACACCCGCGCCCAAAAGAGAAGCGGCCCGAGGGTCCAGACAGAAGCAAACCGGCCGCTGGCCCGGGAAACTCCCCTGAGCAATGTCACATTATGGCCCTTAGCAGCCGGTAAACAGAGAGGTGGCTGAGGCTGAGAGCGTACGCCCCTCTGAAAGCGAGAAAGTGTGAAAGCCCTCACCTTACGCGCCAACGATAGTGTTTGAAAAATCAATAATTGCCGGACAATGGCAGTAAAGAGGCAGTGAAAAAGATTGGCTTAGCCAGATACTATCGAATACCGCCAGGTTGAATGCGCCGTTTCTGTCGCCGAGCACCTCATTCAGCGCCGTTCATGCGTTGTTTGACATCCATAATCATGTACGCGGAGAGCAGCACCATGGTCCCCAGGAAGGCGGTGAAGGCAACGTACAGACCGATCAACCCGTCCCAGGCCAGCGGGCCCGATCTGTTCCACGGAATGGCGCTGTAGGTGATCCAGATGCCGCCGGACGCTATCGCCACATAACACAGCCACTTGGGAAAGAGGGGTTGCGACCGCTTGTCCATCAGGCCCACGATCCCGATAGCCCAATACTGCACTGAGGTGACGACGTAGGTCATGGTCAGGTCGAGCCACGCAGAATCGACCACCGATTGCAGCGCCACCGGATGCTCAAGGCCGCGAAATCCCGCCAGCACCAACCGCACGGGAGTGGAGATGAACACCCATCCTGTGAGAGCACCACCCATGGCCTGGACGATTGTCCAGAAGGGGGCATTCCCCTCAATTCGCCACATCAGGACTGTCAACTCGGCGGACCACGTGAGCAGCAGAAATGAGAAGAAGGCGACAAGGGACGCGCCCAAGGTGATGCCGGGGCGCTCCGCCCAATAGGTCGCCAACTGCGCTGGCGTGAAAGCTGGCGATGGAGGGGGGAGCAATTGAGCCACAATCGCCATGAGGATGACGTAGACGATGGCGAAACCCACACCACTCCACGCGCCGAATAACTCGCTCTTCAAATTCTCACGTTGGCTCATGTCCGCCTCCCCTGTAAAGAATCCCTACTAGATTCGCGACTTTTCTAAAGGGTGCTTGCCTATGTACTGCCCTCGCTTCGATTAGCAGATTATTCGATATCTGGACACCTTGAGGGCCTATCGTGATGACAAACATTAGTCGCCGATTTCTCTGGAAATGAGAAATTTCAGAGTCCGGTAAATCACCAGATACTGTTGGCGAACGCAGTTTTTGACTATTTTGTTCCCATTTGCTGAGCCAGTGGGTTCGCAAAGCGATGAGCGGCCCCACTGGGCTGGGGTTTTTACGCCACTCAGTTTTGTTTTCTCCCACTCAGGGAAGTTCGCCAACAGTATCTCACCAATTTCCGACAGGTGAAAATTGAGGAATTCCCGGACAGGTGCAGCAGCAGACAGCGGGAGAATCCCAGATTATCGAGGCGCTAATACCCTGCCTCAGCCAGCTGGGGCCCAACTGAAACCTTCCGCATTCATTCCCAGCCGCACGCGGACCGCGGTCAGGCTGGAAGTAGTGCTCAGGCCAAGTCTTTTCGGGATGGCAACTTCCGCAGCATTTCTACTGCATACTGGTGCTTCCACTCGGGATGTTGCTTACGCAATTCCCGCGCGGTCTTCACAAACTTGTACAGATCCCAAGGGCTCGGCACACGGGGCATGTAGGTCAGTTCCCACCGAATGCCAGAGAGATCCAGAAAAAAGACGGCGTAATAGCCCGGCGCATACTGCGGATACTCGGCTGGACTCTCGGTGATGACCAGCCCCTCCTTGAGGAGAAACTCCCGGTAAAACTCATCTATCTCCCACTTGCTGCGCGCCCATAACGCAACGTGATGGATGCCAGGGGCACGCTCGGCATAGTGCAACGGCTGCTCGCTCTTGGCGGGCTGTATTCCAATAAAACTATGGGGCGCAGGAGGCCGTGCCAGGTAGTATGTGGACCGGTGCCCCACGTCTAGCGTCCCCAGACTGGCATAGCCCAACCAGCCGAACATCCGATCGTAGAACTTGATGGACTCGGCATAATTGATCACGGAAAACTCAATATGGTTCACTCCACGCCATCGCATTCTTTTCCCCTCTGCGCTGTATCCGTGGCCTACCCATTGATTCACTTGCCATTTTGCTTTGATAACAAGATATTGACTAGGTGTCCCAGCGTTTCAGCTATATATCTTAATATCGGCACGCGGTACATCTGGCACAGTTATTGGCTGTTTCTGCAACGAAAGAATCCTTTCTATCGTATGGAAAATCAACAATTTCCGACAGTTGAAAATTGAGGACGAACCGGACAGCCCAATACCGGTGCACGTTTGTATATGGCTACACAGAGTCGTATGAAGCAGTCTATCGGTAGATCGCTGGGGCTAGGGGTCGGACGATGGTTCTGCTAAGAGAAACGGCGAATGTCGGTCAATGAAAAGTGAGCCCGCACAACCCCGATGCTGAAGCTTGCGTATCAATTTCTCTTTCCCGCGCTGTGGATGACGTGGGGTGTCTACTGGGGGCTTGCCTCGCGCGGTGTCAAACCCACTGCGCGGCGGGAGCCGGTCGGCTCCCGGCTGCTTCATCTCCTCCCTCTCGTGGTCGCCTTCGCGCTGCTGTAGGCGAAGCGGATGCCTGGCCCCGTGCTCAATGAGCGGCTGTTCCCCTGGGCACCGTGGGAGTTCTGGACCGCGGCCCTGGTCACTGCCGCAGGCCTCGGCTTCGCCGTGTGGGCGCGGCTCCATCTGGGCCGCAACTGGAGCGGCACCGTCACCCTCAAGCAAAGCCATGAACTCATTACGACCAGCCCGTACTCCCTGGTCCGTCACCCTATCTACACGGGTCTGCTGATAGCCTTCCTGGGGTCGGCGATGGCGCGGGGGGAGTGGCGCGGCGTCCTTGCTGTAGCCATCGCGTGGGTGGCCCTGTGGCGCAAACTGCGGCTCGAGGAGCGGTGGATGCGTGACCTCTTTGGTGAGCAGTACGCTGCGTACCAGCAGCGTGTCCCAGCGCTCATTCCTTTTTCAAAATACTATAGTATGTAGACAATTTTGACGATGGCGCAGCGCATGGAGGCGTAGGAGACACTTACCACAGGAAAGGCGCGCCTGGAACGCTGACAGAGCTGGGCCTCGTGCCTAACCGCAGGGGGGTTGAATGTTGCTTCGCTGCGGATGGCTTCCGTGCACCGCAACCGCTGCGTCCCCTGCTCCTCCAGCATGCGCGGCGGAGCGGACCGGCCTCACTTCCCCCGGGCGATGTCGTGATGGTGGGCGATCTCGTCCGGGGACAGCCGCAGGAAGCGGGCCGCGTTCTGGTAGAAGATGTCCGCCTTTTGCTCCGGGGTGAGAAACTCTACCGTCTGGAGAGAGTCCACGGCGCGCCCGATGGCCTCCGGCCACACCACTTGGTCAGAGCCGAACATGATCCGCTTGCCCAGGCCGGCCCGCAGGAGGCGCTGGAAGTGGTCCAGGAAGGCCTGGTGCTCGACAATCCAGGTGACCGTGGAGACGTCGCAATACAACTGCGGGTGATGGTCTAGAACTGGATATATGCTGCAATTAGAGACAGACTACAAAGTGTTTCCATAGGCTCTTAATCCAGGAGGGTCTGATGGCATCAGTGCCGGTCTATTGCCCCCAATGTGACAGTGGCCACGTCGTCAAACGAGGGAAAACCGATATGGGGAAACAACACTACCTGTGCCAGAACGACGCTTGCTCGCAGCGGACCTTCATACTGGATTATCGCTATCGAGGGCGGGTGCCTGAAGTCAAGCGGCAGATTATCGACATGGTCCTCAATGGCAGTGGGATACGAGATACCGCGCGGGTGTTAAGGATCAGCAAGGATACGGTGCTCAGTGCACTCAAAAAAAAGCGCGCGGTATCGAGACGGTCAACACACCGCTCCTCACGACCCTGAACCCCGAGGAGATAGTACTGGAAATCCAGAAAATTGAGGCCGCGGAAGTGGATGAGATGTGGAGCTTTGTGGGCAACAAGAAGGGACAGCGGTGGCTGTGGCACGCGATCGATCACCACACCGGGGCAGTGCTGGCGTACGTCTTCGGGCGACGTAAGGATGAAGTCTTTATCCAGTTGAAACAGGTACTGGAACCCTTTGGGATCACGCGCTATTACACCGACTACTGGGGCACGTATCAGCGCCAACTAGACCCCGAGGTGCATTGTCCCTGCAAGCGCTCCACTCAGAGAATCGAACGCAAACCCCTCGCCCTCCGGACTCGCATTAAACGCCTGGCGCGCAAAACGATCTGCTTCTCCAAATCGGTCCTCCTGCACGATCTGGTGATCGGCCTATTGATCAATCGCTACGAGTTCGGGATGCCAGTGTAAATGAGCAATAACCATATTTAGGACATCACCCCCCCTTCTTTCGCTCCCTCTTGACAGTATGTCTTTATGTGTGTATGTGTGTTAGTATGAAAACGAAAACGACGCTCGTAGTGGATGAGGAGACGTGGAAGAATTTCCGGATCTGGTGCCTGCAGCATGACACCAGCGCCAGCGCGGAATTTGAGGCCATGATGAAAGCGCGCATGGTAGAAGGGAAGCAATCCAAGCCCCCGAAGGGAGGAAAGAAATCTTAGGCAGAAGCGGTCAGCCGCAGTGGCATCAGCACCACAGAAAGTCCTTGACGAAAAGGAGCCCAAGAGGGGTGCTGGGCAATAGGGGGACACCCCTCTTGCGTCAGGGAGTAGTAAGGAAGTGGAAGTTGTCAGGAAGTGCGGTAGTTTTTATATTGTACACGTCACTTGTGGTTATGGAAACTAAGTCGCCATGAAAACACGGATCTTTTTTGCCAAACACACAGAGAGTTTCGTCTAGTTTTTGTATGGCGTGATGCCAAACCGACGAAGGTCAAGACCAAACCGTCGTAGCCTCTCCATCAGCCAGTCTCCTTGGCGGCCGCGCGGCTGCCACACGGAAAGAACTGTACATGATCGCCGGCGCTAACAAAAGGAAAGAGCATGGATAAGATTTGGGAATACAGTCGCGGACAGTGGGGAGAGATAGCCTGGTCTGTGGCTCCTGAGTGTGAAGAGGAGGAACTCCGAAAGGCGGGGTGGGAGATGCATCATCGCATAGGCACTATTGACGTGTGGGAGCGCACAGGCGCATTGTTGCTGGTGCTTCACCTCAATCCCTACGCCGACCACCCGAGAGTGCCTATCATTTGCTCTGATTTACCCTCCTATCTCATGTTCCGCAAAGAGTTTGGCTAGTTGTTTCATGACCCCACCCTGGGGCTGCGGAACCTCTTACCGATGAAGGCGCGGCGCAAACTGTGATGGAGAGAGGACAGTGAGGCGAGCGCGAAGTATGCAGTCGTAAGGAATGAACACAGGGGAGCATGACGCCCCCTGTGAGACGGTAGTGTTACCCTTCGAGGGCGTATAGCGCCGAGGGGCGCACGCCCGAGCACAGGGCCCGAGGAGATCGCTTAAAAAGTCAGCGAGTGCTCAGCCATACGGCTGCGCAGCGAATGCCTGGAAGTCATCTGCCCAGCAGGGCGGAGGACGAAGGCTCTTGAGGCCAGCAATCCGAGGTGTGCGCCGCACGCCTCACGACCCAGCGGCGGCGGGACGTCCACTAGGCAAGCTGCGGCTGCTGGGGGAGACCGAGCAGTTTCACCATCCGTTTGCAATTGACGACCATAGCCGTCAGCACGTACTGAATCTTGACCCGCAAGCGGCCGCGATAGCGCACGCGACGGCCCGCGTGCCAGCGGACCAACTCCGCCAACTTCCGCTCGATGCGGGGATGCTCCCGGCGCACTGCGTGATACGCGGCGGTCTGCGCCCGCTGCCGCGCCGCGTGGTACTGCGCTTCGTAGTCGCTCTTGATGACGGTGCGGCCCCGCTGGGCCTCGGGTTTGACACACTGGGTGCGCACCGCACACGCACGACACTGGGGGATCGAGAAGGCAAAGCGCCAGCCGTGCCCCCGCTCGGAGCGCTTCCGGGTGCGGGTCGTGGCTCCGCCTGGACAGCGCACTTCATCCCTCGCGTCGTTGAGGAGGAAGACAGCAGGCTGGAACAACTCTGGCGCGGGGGGGAGCCAGTCAAGCGGCGGGACATAGACGGTGAGCTGCGGCCCCTTCGCGTCGTCACTCAATGCCGCGAGCAGGTCCCCGCGATAGCCAATGCGGTCGAGCGAGAGACTGGCGATATCGTTGCCGTGGGCCTGCTCTTCGCTCGTGATCAGAGGGGTGGCGTTGGCTCCCTCATCTCCGTTGGCGGGCAACACGTCGAGCGCACAAATCAGCTCCGAGTCCGCATCCATGCTTACATCGAGCAAGTAGCCATCATAATAGTCGCCGTGTTTGCCCGCGCGCGCCTCCGTGTCCACCAGCGAGAGTAGCTTGTCTTGCGCCTTGGGCTCGCGGTCGTTGAGCACCTTGTGCGCCACAGCCAGCGCCGCGCTGAACGCCGTCGCTTGCTCGGCCGTCGCCACGGCCGGTTCTCTGCTGCCGCCGCTCGCAACCGCTGCTGCCACTGCTCGCCCCAGACCACCAGGGCGCGCAGGTGCGTCACGCGAGCCAGCAACCGCTGTTCGTCGCTCAAATCCACGGTGGCGGTTCGCATGGCGTCGATCTGTGCCCGCTGCACAGCGACGTCGCTCGCCGCGAAGCCCTCAGCGGTCACGAGCACTCGCTCCCGTGTTTGCGCCACCAACTGCAACGTGGAGGGAATGGCGATATTGGCAATCACGTGGGTGGCATCCTTCAACCGCAGCCGATCTTTGACCAACCCCTGAGCACGGGCCTGACGCAGGAGGTCATTGAAAATCCGCGTGAAGCGCTCGACCCCCAGCCGCGTGCGGAACTGCGAGAGCAAGCTGGGTACGGGCAACGGACTCTCCAGGGAC
>CAYTVL010000072.1:0-22082 GCA_964441775.1 uncultured Enterobacteriaceae bacterium | reverse complement strand
GCCCTTTCGCTTTGCTTGCTCGTGTTGACTCAAATCTCTGCCCCTGAAAGGTGGGCTAGGGTGAGGGGGATCTAACAACACATCTGCTAATGGCTAGTGCTCAACGACAAAGCGTATAACCTCTTGCTTTTTTACAAGGGGAGGATTATAGCGAGGAAAAACTCACGCGTGCGGCTCAATGGCATTAAGTTAAGCCGTTATGTCATTGCGAGCGCAGCGAAGCAATCCTTGTTTTTGCCGGAGATTGCTTCGTCGCTAGCGCTCCTCGCAATGACCGCTATCCCTTAACTTTGCCATTGGGGTGCAGCTGAGTGGCCAAGCGACTGTGTTCCGGCTCAGGCGCTAGGAAAGACCCGCCCTCATCCTGTCCGAGCTTTTCTGCCCGTAGTCGCGTAGGCGGGCAGTTGTCGTCGCCATTACCCGGAAGGGAAAGCAAGACCGCTTTTTTACCAACAAGAGAGGGCTCAGCGATGGACAGACACACGACAACAGGGAATAAGGGGTGCTTCGCGGCAGCCTGGGGATCACCCTTGCTGATCCTGCTGATTCTGGGGCTGGGGCTTGGAGGGTGGGGAGCGCTGGTCGCGGCGCAGCGCGCCACGACGACCTTGGTGAGCGTTAATGCCGCCGGCACCGCCAGCAGCAACGGTGGCTCCGACCCCGTGGCGTTAAGTCCCGACGGGCGCTTCGTGCTGTTCATGAGCAACGCGAGCGACCTGGTGGCCAACGACACCAACGGCACGACGGATGCATTCGTACGGGGTCTGCACCAGGAAGACGACGAGGGGTTGGGTGAGGATGAGTAGGGGGAGGAGGGATAGGATTAAAGGAGGCGCTTGTATAACTCTCAATTCTGCTGCTCTGAGGTGATGCATAAATCCCCCGCTCGGCTGCGCCTTCGCCGCCCCCTTTGCCAAAGGGGCCACTAGACGCGAAGCGGCTGGTGGGGGGATTTTTTCTTTTGCATACTGCTACCCGCGTCGCGCCACCTCCAACATCTCGCGGGCGTGTCGCCTTGCTTCAGCAGAGATTTCCACGCCGCCTAACATGCGCGCCAGTTCTTGCAAGCGCTCGTTCTGTGAGAGCCGTTGCGCGGAGGAGACTGTGCGCCCACGTACGGTGCGTTTCTCCACCGTGTACGCGTGGTCTGCGAAGGCGGCGATTTGCGGCAAATGAGTGATGCACAGCACTTGTCGTTGTCGCGCCAGCGCTTTCAACCGTCGCCCGACGACTTCGGCGACGCCGCCGCCGATACCTGCGTCTACTTCGTCAAAAATGAGCGTCGGCGCTTCTCCCACCGCAGCGCTGAGGGCCTTGAGCGCGAGCATCAAGCGCGAGAGTTCACCGCCGGACGCTACCTGCGCCAACGGCAACAACGGCTCACCCACATTGGCGGACAGATAGAACTCCACGCGGTCGCACCCCGTGTCGCGCAAGCGTTGACCGCCCCGGAGGAAGGGGCTCCCCTCTCCTGTGTCAACCTCGTCTTGTGCGGGATTCTCCGCAAACCGTACGCTAAAGGCGGCGCCTTTCATGCCTAACCGCGACAGTTCCTCGCTCATTTGGGCCTCAAGCTTGGTGGCGGCAGCACGTCGAGCGCGCGTCAGCTCTTGCGCCGTGGTCCAGGCCGCTGTCGCCGCCGCTTCCACTTCTTGCTGGAGCGCCACGAGCGTGTCTTCTCCGCCCTCTATTTGTTGTAGCTCTTGTATTAACGTTTCTTGCAAAGCGAGCACAGCCTCCACGCTGCCGCCGTATTTGTGTTTCAACCGTGAGAGCACGGTTAACCTTGTCTCAATTTCTTCCAGTCGCTCGGGGTTGACCTGTAAGCGTTCGCCATAGCGGCGCAAATGCAGGGCTGCTTCTTCCACTTGGGCGAGGCCGCTGTTGAGCAGCGTGACCGCGTCATTCAGATGTTCGTCAATACGAGCTAATTCCCGCAGGCGAGTCAGCAGCCGACCCAACTGGTCCGTGACCGCTGCTTCCCCGGCGGACAGCAGTTCTTCGCCGGCGGCGACGCCGCGCGCAAGTTTTTCCGCGTTGAGCAGCACCAGTTTCTCCTGCCGCAACGCTTCTTCCTCACCGGGCCGCAACGCCGCGTTTTTTATTTCGTCAACTTGGAATCGCACCAGTTCGCGCCGTGCGGCTGCGGCGGCTTTTCCTGTGGTGAGCGCTTGGAGACGCGACCAGAGACGGCGCAGCGTGTGATAGCGATTGGCCATTTCACCTAGGAGTGTTCCTAATCCGGCAAATCCATCCAACAGTCCGATAGCGGCCTCAGCTTCAAGCAACACTTGCTGTTCGTGCTGGCCATAGATGTGCAGCAAGCGCTCGCCGATTTGCCGCAGCATGGTCACCGTGGCGGCAGCGCCATTGAGATACACGCGGCTGCGTCCATTCTGGGACACGACTCGTCTCACCAACAGTTCGTCGTCACTGGGGTAGCCGCCTTCTTCAAGGAGTTGAGTGATAGGCGTATCCGCAATGGCAAAGATCGCTTCAACAGTGGCCTCTTGCGTTTCGTGGCGGATGAGGTCCGCTGCGGCGCGGCTGCCGACGGCGAGCCCAAAGGCTTGCATCAACAAACTTTTCCCTGCGCCGGTTTCTCCGGTGATGACGTTCAACCCTCCATCGAACGATAGCTCCAAGTCGTCGATCAGCGCGAGATTCTTGACACGTAGATGTCTCAGCATGGTTCGTCAGCACTCACTCGATCGTTCCTCAGGTTTCAGCACTTCCCTGCCTCTTACTAACTAGCCTTTTCGTGATGCACTAGCAAATAGCATGAACCAGAAAAAAGAGGAGGTGGACGAACACCTTCAACAGTGTTAGAGAGTCAGCCGAAGCGGGCGCGTGGTGGTGGGGTAGAGACGAAGGAGGGAATTGGTGGTGGTTGCCTGCGGAGTGATCTCTTTCGATGATGTTCAGAAGCACCTTCTCCCGCAGCGTCGCGCCTGACGTGTGCTCCTTTCCTTTCTCGTGGCCCAACGAGTGTGCGGGTGTACGCAAGGATCGGCTCGGTTGTCGTGTTTGCTCCACGAGGTCCACTGCTTCGACCCGATGGCTAGCAGTGTTCTTGTTCGTATGCTGCTTCGTGCTTTGTGCGAGACGCGGAGACGCCGAGCAAACTGTTGCCGACCGCGTAAGCGAACTCTTGCGCCAGCAAATCGAGGCCTGGAAAACTCCGCCTCCAGCCCCGGAGATGGCAGCGGTTCCTCCTAAAATAAATGATCTCCCTGTAACTCCCGACGGCGCCGCCTCGTCACCTGACGCCTCAGCAACATCTCCAGCCACTGTCCCGACGTTGCCACCACCAGAGACGCCGCTGACCAACCTCCACAAAGCGCCTCCTGCAAAACTGATGGTAGGAAAGGAAGTGCTGCGCTCGGCTGTGATGCTTGCTCGTTTCTACGAGAGGCGAGAATATCAGCCGGCATGGAGTAACAATGCCGAATTGTCCTCGCAAGCCGATACTCTCATCGAGATGATTCAAATCGAAGCCGCGCATGAGGGGTTGCTGGCTGATGATTCCCGTCTCGAAAAGCTGCGCGCCCTCCTGCAAAGTCTGCGTCAAGGGACGCTACAGGCGTCCGATCCCCAGGAGATTGCCAATGTTGACTTACTTTTGACCGATACGTTTCTTACCTATGGCGCTCAAGTTGCACTGGGGAAAACGAACCTGAAAGCGCTCGACGCCGAGTGGTTTATTCAACAGCAACGGACTGATCTCGTGGAGGTGTTACAGCAGGCGTTGGCGGAGGGGCGCATTGCCAACGCGCTGCGCACTTTACCGCCCCAGCATCCTGGTTATGCGAAACTCCGCGAAGCCCTGGCGCGGTATCGCGGCTTAGCCGTGCGTGGCGGATGGCCTGTGGTTGCTGAAGGAGGGGTATTGCACCCAGGCGAGCATGATGGACGAACCGCACAGCTTCGTGCGCGCCTCCGCGTCACCGGCGAACTCGGAGCGAGCCCCGTGCGTCGTTCCCGGCCGCCTCGCGGTGTCCCTAATGGGGACGGCAGCGCCTACGATGCAGACCTTGTCTACGCTGTGAAGAAATTTCAACAGCGGCATGGGCTCCGCCCGGACGGCGTAATCGGGGAGGGTACGTTGGCGGCGCTCAATGTTCCGGTGGAAACGCGTATTCAACAAATCGTAGTCAACATGTACCGCTGGCGCACCCTGCCGCCCAATCTGGGCGCCCGCTATGTCGAGGTCAACATTCCCAATTTCATGCTCACCGTTACAGACCAGGGCCGCCCCGTCCTCACCATGAAGGTTGTGGTCGGCAAGATGCTAGAGGAACGTTCGACGCCCACCTTCAGCGCGTACATGACGCACGTTGTGCTGAATCCCTATTGGTACGTGCCGAAGAGTATTGCGGAGAAAGAACTCTTTCCCCTGTCCCGTAAGGATCCGCAGTACTTTGCGAAAAACAACTTTGTGCTTCGGCGGGTGCAAGTGAGTGGGAAACAGGCGGTCGATCCCAACGACACAGAGGGTTCGACCACCACGGCGAAAGTGTATCAATATCTACTCCGTCAAAAACCTGGCCCGAAGAACGCGCTCGGGCGCGTCAAATTCATGTTCCCCAATGCGTACGGCGTGTATCTGCACGACACGCCGTCGAAAGAATTATTTCAGCGCGTTGTCCGCACCTTCAGTCACGGGTGCATTCGCGTCGAAAAACCGATCGATCTGGCCGAGTACGTGCTCCGCGACTCGGCGCAATGGCCACGGGAAACCATCCTCGCCGCGATTGAGCAACAAAAGCCCAAGACGGTGTGGCTGTCGGAGGCGCTTCCTGTGTACGTCCAATACTGGACGGCGTGGGTCGATGACGATAGCGCTGTGCAATTCCGCAACGATATTTACGGATACGACAACGTTCCCGGCGCGCAACTACCAGTGACTCTCGTGCGCCGTCCACAACCAGCACCCCTACCGGACGCTCACCCAGCCGCACCTCAGGAGCAATCTGTCCCTCCACCTCTACCACAACCCGCGGAAGCTTCGCCGTCAATTGTCAACTAACGCAAAAATGAGAATGAGGAGGAGGCGACATGGAAAAGAAGTGGAGACCTGTGTGGCAGCTATCGGCGCAGGTGTTATGCTTTCTGCTGTGCGTCGCGCCGCAAACGGACGCAAAAGTAAAAGCGAAGAGTAAGGCGAGAGTTATGCTCTTGCACGCTGGCCATGTTTCTGCGCCGCGAGCTTCTTATCAAGAAAGGTTACACAGTAGATCCCCACGCCATGAAAAATTCGCCAAGAGGGTTGTCGTCTCACGCCATTCCCAATCCACGATCCGTCAAACCGCCCACCTCATGACTGTTCCGGGAAAGAAGGGCAAGATCCTCGTTGTCAGAGATGATGCGCCCAGAGCCTTTCGCTCCACAATGTTCCGTCGTCGAACTACAGCCATGGCATTCTCCACACGATGGCGTGAGCGGCGTGTGGTATGGCCCTTCGCGCATCGATCTCCTGCTCATGAAGACGGGGAATCTTCGACTCGTCAAGTGTTAATTGAAAATAACTATACTCCCGCTGACGTTGGGGCGGCGTACTTTCCCGATGCCGCTCCTTTCCCGATGCGCGTGAATGGCGAGCCGCTGCTGTATCGATTCAATAGTGTGTTCGCGCTTCCAGGCGAGACGCTCACGTTTGTGACGGACGGGGCGGAGAAACGACGCGAGTATGCGTTGCAAACTCAGTTAGCCGTGGCGCACGTGGGGCCCAACTCTTGGTCGTGGAAAGCGCCGCGAGAGGTGGGAGTGTACCCCGTCAAAGTGCTGCAGCCCAACGGAGGTGTTGTTGCCCAAGTCAACGTTTTCGTCATGCTTCCTTTTCCTCAGCTTGAGGCTGGATATATGAATGGCTACCGCATCGGCCGGTATCCCACGACGCCGTTCAAACAACTGGCGACATACGAGCTGCCGCGGGGCTTCATCGAAGTGACGGAGAGCAACCAAGATGCGCGGGTCAGCCCTCACTTCCGGTTACGCCAGTTTCTCTGTAAGCAAGAGAGCGACTTTCCCAAATACATCGTGCTGGACCCTCGGCTCCTCGATGTCTTGGAGACCGTGCTCAAAAAAGTCAACGAACGCGGCTACGCGTGTCCCACTTTATCGGTCATGAGCGGTTATCGGACGCCGTTCTATAATCGCGCCATCGGCAACGTCACCACCTACAGTCGGCATTTATGGGGAGACGCCGCCGACATTTTTATTGACGCCCACCCGGTGGATGGAGAAATGGACGACCTCAACAGAGATGGTGTGGTGAATATCCGCGACACGCAAGTGCTCTATGACATTGTCTACAATTTATACGAGCCGCAAATGCCGCGATTTCTGACAAGTGGGCTCTTTTACGAGCCCCGCCTCCAACACTTGCTGGCCAATGGGACTGTCGAAGATCAGCAAGTCCAACGGCTGATGACCGGTGGCTTGGCCCGGTATCGAGAGACTGGGGCGCATGGCCCCTTCGTGCATGTCGATGTGCGCGGGGTGTTCACGCGTTGGGGACAGTGAGCAATCGATGCTCGTGTTGAACCTCTAGGCGACGTTGTCAAATCCGTGTCTTGGTGTATCTTTCACCTCGGTGGAGGAGCTTGGTTCAATGCCAACGGGAAATGACAGCGTCGGCGTGTCGCGGATTCTTACGCTGGTCTTCACAGACCTGGCGGATTCGACTGCCCTGAAAACGCAGCGAGGCGATCAGGCCGTGGGCGAGTTGATTGCTCGTCACCGGGCGCAGGTGCAGCGACTAGCAGAGGAGACGGGTGGGCGCATCATCGACTGGGCCGGGGATGGCTGTTTTCTCACTTGCGAGGTCCCCAGTGCGGCGGTCTTGTTCGCATTACGACTCCAGCAAGTGCACCATGACGAATCCGATCTCCCCGGCGTGCGCATTGGCCTGCACATGGGCGAGGTGAGCGAACGACCTAACCCCGATGGTGATAGCGCGCATCCGCGGGTCGAAGGGCTCGCCGTTGATCTGGCCGCTCGCATTGCGGGCCTGGCCCGCCCGGGGCAAGTGCTGATGTCCGCTACCGTGGCCGACAACGCGCGGCAGCGGCTGGACAGTCACACGTTCACACAGCCGGTCCGCTGGCAGACGCACGGCAGCTATAGCGTGAAAGGGTTCGATGAGGCATTAGAGATTCGCGAAGTCGGACTCGAAGGACTGGCGTCCTTCGCAACGCCGGTAGCGAGTGAAAAGGCAAGGCCTGTGCAGGCTCCACGCTCTCCGATGAGCAGGGCCGCTGAGAATCGGACACGGCGCGTGGGTATGATTGCCGCGCTCATCGGCGTCGTCACCGTGCTGCTGATCTGGTAGACAACGACGCGCGGGCCGCATCCACCAACCGCACCGCAGCCCGCTATGACGTCGCCGTCAGGCCGAAAGTCTGTTGGGGTACTGCCGTTCGCCAACTTGAGTTCCGACAAAGAGAACGAGTATTTCAGCGACGGCATCACCGAGGACTTGATCACCGCACTGTCCAAGGTGTCGGGCCTGCGCGTAGCGGCGCGCACTTCGTCGTTCGCGTTCAAAGGGAAGAATGAATCCATCGAAAGTATCGGGGCGCAACTGCACGTCGACGCTGTGCTCGAAGGCAGCGTGAGCAAAGTGGGCAACCGGGTGCGGATCACCGCGCAGCTCATCAACACCGCTGACGGTTATCATTTGTGGTCAGACAGTTACGACCGTGAGTTGCAGGACATCTTTGCCATCCGCAGCCAGGTGGCGCAGATGGTGGCGCAGGCGCTGCAGGTCACCCTTGCTGCCGGAGAGCGGCAAAAGATCGAGCAGAAGCCGACGGAGGACATGGAGGCGTATCAACTCTATTTGAAGGGACGCCATGCGGCGGGAACGTTCAACGATTACAACAACGCCATGCGGTATCTACAACAGGCGATTGCGCGCGACCCCGGTTATGCATCGGCCTATCTCGGTTTGGCCTACTACTATTGGAGCGCCATTGAGTGGCCTTTGTCGTCAAATGAGGCGCTGCCTCGCCTTCGCGAAGCCGCCGAGAGGGCGCTCACGCTCGACCCGTCATTGGCGGAGGCGCACGTTTGGTTGGGTTGTGCGCGCTGGTGGTACGACCGTGACCACGCTGCAGCGCGTCGCGAATTCCAAACGGCGCTGACGATGCAGCCCGAGTTGGCTTCCGCTTATGAAATTTACGGTTGGTACTTAGTTGCTCTGGGTCAGAGCGAGGAGGGACTCGCTGCGTCGCGGCGCGCGGTCGAATTGGATCCGCTGTCGTCGGAAATCAACACGTTCTTGGGCCTCAACCTTTACTTGTCCCGTCGCTACACGGAGGCGATCCAGCAACTACGTACTACTGTGACCATTGATCCCGACTACTGGTGGGCGCACACGTGGCTCGCGCGCGCGTACGGGCGTGTGGGGAGGTTTCCCGAGGCGATTGCCGAGGCGCGTAAGGCGCAGCAACTGTCGGCTTATGCGGAAGCCGAGTCGGCCCTCGGGCGTATCTATGCCGACGCGGGGGACAAGGTGGGAGCGGAAAAGGTGCTCATCCATCTGCGCGAACGTGCGCGTGATGAGTTCATTTCCGGCGCCTTCGTTGCGACCATCCATGTCGGCCTTGGTGAGATAGCCCAGGCTTTGGCGGCGCTAGCGCAAGCTGAGGCGCAACACTCGGCTTGGGCAGGATGGTGGAAAGTTGACCCTGAGCTGGACCCGTTGCGGTCGGACCCGCGCTTCATCGCCCTGCTGAAGAAAGTGGGGTTGGAGCCGTGAGCGGCGGTAGAAAAATCAAAAGGCAAAAATTAGAAAATACCGATCACCTTGTCTATGTAAAAACGAATAGACGGCAACTCCGTCATTCTCGCGCACGCGGGAATCCAGGAGGCTCGACACGGAGCTTTTGCTTGAAGTTCCTGGATGCCAGCTGGAGTTTATCCTGAGTGTATCGAAGGGCTGCCATGACGGTCATGAACCTCTCAGAATGACCTGCCCGAGCCTCTAGTTTCAATGCTTCTTCTGCGCTAGGGTCGCTGGTGATACGTACCTTGGTCTTCGCAATCAAATGATAAGGAGGAAGTATGGCTGACAATTTTTATACTCCCGAAGGAATTAAGAGTCTGCGTAAGCTGCGCAGTTTGCGCCCCGAGCTGTTCAAAGCATTCTCGGAGTTCGATACGAAAGTGTTTGAAGAGGGCGCGCTGAGTGTGAAAACGAAAGAGCTGATCGCTGTGGCCGCCGCGCATATTACGCAGTGCCCCTACTGTATCGACACGCATGTGAAGCGGGCCACGGCGGCGGGCGCGACGGAAGAAGAAGTGGCCGAAAGCGTATTCGTAGCGATGGCGTTGGGCGCGGGTGGCCCGTTTGCGCATGGCAGTATCGCCATGCACTCGCTGGAGCATAAGTAGACAGCGGGGCAAACCCCGGAAGCTGAGCTGCAACTCGTCATTCCGGGCGAGCGGAGCGAGACCCGGAATCCAGAAGGAAAACCTGGATTCCCGCTCGCGCGGGAATGACGAATCGGGGGATGTCCCGCATGTTCTTCCTCCTCCTTGACACTTCTGCCTTCTGCTGTCTAATCTGCCTCGCAGTAACTTTGTTTCGTCATAGATATTTATTGTGAGATATCGTCAATCACTGATTCCAACGCTCCGCCAGGACCCGGCTGAAGCTGAAGTCGTGAGTCATCGCCTGCTTATGCGCGCGGGTATGATTCGTCAGGTTGCTCGCGGCATTTATGATTTTCTTCCCTTAGGGCTGCGCGCTGTGCGCAAGGTCGAAGCTATCGTGCGCGAAGAGATGAACCGCGCCGGCGCCCAAGAAATTCTCATGCCCGCTGTGTGCCCCGCCGAACTGTGGCAAGAGAGTGGGCGCTGGGAGCACTATGGCAAGGAATTGTTGCGCATCAAGGACCGCCACGAGCGTGACTTTTGTTTTGGGCCTACGCACGAAGAGGTCGTCACCGACATCGCGCGGCGAGAGATCCAGTCGTACCGCGACCTGCCGATCAACCTGTATCAGATCCAAACCAAATTCCGCGATGAAGTGCGTCCCCGCTTCGGTTTGATGCGTGGGCGCGAATTCATTATGAAGGATGCGTATTCCTTCCATACCGATTTTGCGGATTGTCAGCGTGAATATCGCAACATGTATGAGACCTATCAGCGCATCTTTGATCGTTGCGGGTTGCTCTATCGTCCGGTCGAAGCGGACACTGGCGCCATCGGCGGCACGCTCTCGCATGAATTTCAGGTGCTGGCGGACTCGGGCGAAGACGCCATCGTCAGTTGCGAAAAATGCGGCTATGCGGCGAATGTAGAAAAAGCGGAATTGCCATCTTCTGCAACGCAACACACGGCACGCAGCACGCAACGTCTAGAGAAGGTCCATACGCCGGACCAGCGCACGATCGAAGAAGTCTCAACTTTCTTGGGAGAATCACCGGAGCGGTTCGTCAAAACTTTACTGTATGTGACGGATACTGGAGCCGTCGTGGCGGCGCTGGTTCGTGGCGACCACGAATTGAGTGAGCCCAAACTGAAAAACGCGCTCGGCTGCCAATGGGTTGCGATGGCGGATGAAGAAGCAGTCAGCCGCGCTGGCACGCTCGTCGGCTTTGCTGGACCATTGGGCATAAAGGCGACGCTGATTAGTGATGGGACGCTGCGGGGCGCCAAAGGATTGGTCTGCGGCGCCAACGAGCGAGATTATCACCTGACGGGACTCGATCTGGAGCGCGACCTGCCGACGTTGCAGTTTGCCGATATCCGCCAGGCGCGCGCTGGGGACCCGTGCCCTCGCTGCCAAGGCGGCGTGTTCTCCGCGCATCGCGGCATTGAAGTGGGGCAGACCTTTTACCTTGGAACTAAGTACAGTAAAGCGCTCAACGCGACGTATCTCGACGCGCAAGGACAGCAGCACCCGATGGAAATGGGGTGCTATGGCATTGGCATTACGCGCACGGTCGCCGCCGCGATTGAACAGCATCATGATGAAAACGGCATCATCTGGCCCCTGCCGTTGGCGCCCGTGACCGTTGATATTGTCCCGGTCAACTGGAACGATGAGGCGTTGCGTCAAGCGGCGGAAGATCTCTACCATAAATGCTTGTCGGCTGGAGTAGATGTCTTGCTCGATGATCGTGATGAGCGCCCCGGCGTCAAGTTTAAGGATGCAGACCTGCTAGGCATTCCTCTACGTGTGACGATCGGCAGCAAAACGCTCGCGCGTGGTATGGTTGAACTGAAGGGGCGGGCAGAGAAGCAAGCGACGGAAGTGGCGCTCGATCACGTCGTTGGTGCAGTGATCAACGCTAGTAAAGGAGCAGCGTAACTGTGGTCAATCTTTCCTGGCCGTTTCTGTCTCTACGTCAGGGGGGAGCAAAACAACGCTTAATCTTCGCGCTGGATGTGGCTTCTCTTGACGAAGTCAAAGAATATGTCTCTCTGTTGGCGGACGAAGTGGGAATGTTCAAAGTTGGCAAACAGTTGTTCCTCCACGGCGGGCCCCAGGTGGTGCGTTTGATTCATGAAAAAGGCGGCCAGGTGTTTCTAGATCTGAAATTTCATGACATTCCGCGCACGGTGGCGAAAGCCGGAGTGGAGGCGACCCGGCTGGGGGTGCGCCTGTTCAACCTGCATGCGTCCGGCAGCCTGGAAATGATGCGCCTGACCGTACGGGAGGTGAACAAAGTCTGTCGCGCGGAAAATTTGCGTCGACCAAAAGTGTTGGCGGTGACGGTGTTGACCAGTTTGAGCAAGGATGATCTTAAACGCACGGGCGTGATGACTGGCGTGGAGAATCAGGTAGCGCGCCTGGCGAAACTGGCGAAAGAAGCAGGGATGGATGGCGTGGTGGCCTCGCCCTTGGAAATCGCGCGCATCCGACGCGAATGTGGCAAGAATTTTCTGCTCGTGACGCCTGGGGTGCGCTCGCGAGGAGAGGAGTGGGATGATCAGAAACGCGTGCTTACCCCTGAAGAGGCCATGCGCGCCGGGGCGGACTATCTGGTCGTGGGCAACCCTATTCGTGACGCGAAGGACCCACGTGAAGCGGCTCGTCAAATCGTGCGGGAAATGGAGCAAGGCTGCGCCTCGCCTTCGGAGCGCGCCGTGCGGCTCTTTCGTAGCAATGTCTCTGTGCGAAAATAAGCGCACCTTTTCTTGACAGATGAGGGACAGCTCGTTAACAACGTGAGAGCGAGGAGGTATTGAACGCATTATGGCTGAACATCTCAAGTTTACCGAAGACCACCTCTGGGTGCGGGTCAACGGCAAACGCGCCCGGATCGGCCTCTCCGACTATGGGCAAGATGAACTAGGAGAGATTATCGCAGTGGAGCTTCCCGACGAGGGCGATAGCCTTGAGAAGGGAGAAAGCTTCGGCGAAGTCGAATCGGTGAAGACTGTTTCTGACCTGATTGCGCCCGTGAGTGGCCGCGTGCTGTCGACGAACAGCGAGCTGGAGGATCATCCCGCGCTGGTCAATGATGATCCCTATCATGAAGGCTGGCTCCTCGATGTGGAATTGAGTGATCGAGAGGAAATCGACGAACTGCTTGATCCCGAAGAGTATGAAGAATTTTCAGGAGGCGAAGCAGAGGAATAGCCGCAAGACTTACTTTGCTCCTCATCGCTTATGGCGCGGGAGTTCCTGCCGCCTCCTGGAATAAATAAATGACTTCTCCTTTTTTGGTGAGCTTCAGAGTCTCGCGCGCGACTTTCTCGAAAAATTCATCATCAGTTTGCAGCCGTTTGATGCGACTGCGCAGATCTTCGTTCTCGCGCAGCAGGGTGAATACTTCGGCCTGCAATTCACGTTGCTCCTGCTGCAATTTCCACAGATGTAAGAGACCGCGTTCCCCAACCAGAGTCGAAGCGCCAAGCAGCGCATACCCAACCAGCAATGCTATCAACCAGAGCCGTTTCATGAACCCACCTCCACCACGTGGCTACATTGTACCGCCTCATTCACCGTCGAGCAACGCACGCCCCACCTGCAAAGACTAAAGGAGAGAGACAGGACACAGAAAGGACAGTGTATGAAAATCAAAAAAGTCGTTGGCCGGGAAATTCTCGATAGCCGTGGAAACCCGACGGTTGAGGTTGATGTCATCCTTGCCAATGGGATGTGGGGGCGCGCTGCGGCTCCGTCTGGAGCCTCCACGGGTGCGCACGAAGCTTGGGAGCTGCGAGACCAGGGAAAGAAACGGTACTCCGGCAAAGGAGTGCAAAAAGCGGTGGACAATGTCAATCGCAGCATTGCTGCAAAGCTGGCGGGGAAGAATGCGGAAGAGCAAAAGAAGATCGACGCCCTGTTGCTCGAACTGGACGGCACGTCCAACAAGAAACGTCTTGGGGCCAACGCGATGATCGCGACCTCTCTCGCCGTCGCGAAGGCTGCGGCAGCGGCGGCGGGACAACCGCTCTATCGTTTTCTTGGCGGCAAAGCTGCGCTCACGCTACCGGTGCCGTTATTAAACGTGCTCAACGGTGGGGCTCATGCTACGAACAATGTCGATATCCAAGAGTTCATGATTGTTCCCGCGGGCGCAAACTCGTTTCGTGAAGCGTTGCGCATGGGTGCGGAAATTTTTGCGGAGCTCAAGCGGCTTCTGCAAGAGAAGGGGCTGACAACGGCGGTAGGAGACGAAGGCGGCGTGGCTCCGGACCTGCGCTCGAATGAAGAAGCGATCGAAGTGCTGCTGGAAGCGATCACGCATGCAGGCTATCGTCCCGGCGGTCAAGTGTTTCTCGCGCTCGACGTCGCGGCGACCGAATTGTACGAAGACGGCCGCTATGTGTTTCACAAAGCAGGCGGACTGACGCGCACTGCTGCGGAGTTAGTAGAGCTGTATCGCGGGTGGGCGGCGCAGTATCCGTTGGTGTCCATCGAAGACGGTCTGGCTGAGGACGATTGGGAAGGGTGGCAATTGTTGACGAAGGAGCTCGGCAAAAAGTTGCAGCTTGTCGGTGATGATCTCTTCGTAACAAACCCTGTACGACTCGCGCGCGGCATTGCAGAGGGCGCAGCCAACGCCATCCTCGTCAAAGTGAACCAAATCGGCACGCTCTCGGAAACGTTGGAAACTGTGGCGTTGGCGCAAGCGCGCGGGTACGCCTCGGTAATCTCTCATCGGTCCGGGGAGACGGAAGATGCGACAATCGCGGACCTCGCAGTGGCGCTCAATGCCGGACAAATTAAAACCGGCAGCGTGTGTCGCGGCGAGCGCACGGCGAAATATAACCAGTTGTTACGTATCGAAGAAGAACTTGGAGACCGTGCGGTGTATCCGGGGAAGAAAATATTTGCTGCCCGACGTTAAATTTTTTCTTGAATTGCCGATTTTTTCTTGCAGCGAATAGAACGATCTGCTAAAAAGAGTTCGACATGACCTCCGCTGGGGATATATAACGTATTTACTTTATTTAGGGGTTCCCACACCCACTTTAAGCAAGGAGGTCTCTATGCCTACAGCAGCGAAGAAACCAGCCGCCAAGAAAGCCAAACCAGCAGCAAAGAAAGCTGCCGCGAAGAAGCCAGCCGCTAAGGCGAAAGCCAAGGCAAAAGCTCCGGCGAAAAAGACCGCAGCAAAAAAGAAGTAACGTAGGCGCAGTTTCGTTCCCTAGCGGAGAGATGAGAAGAAGGCCCCAACGTGGGCCTTTTTCTTTTTTGGGCGCTCAACCGCGATGCAAAAGACTGGCGCACTCCGCCCGAACATGAAAGGTCCGGGCTACGCAGCAACGCTGGCTCAAGCCAGCTCGCAACCCCCCAAGCCCCATTGAGGGGGCGCCGCGCTGTAGCCCGGCGATTCATCGCCGGGGAAACTCAAACGACCTGCACGCAATTGCCTTCGGGAATCTCGCTGCGGGACTGCGCCACCCACAACTGAAAACGGCAGTGAATGTGTCTCGCCGTTGTTCGAAAGGAAGAACCGGGCCGCGAGAATTCTTCCCACAAGAGTCGATCAAGTAACTCTGCCGTAGCGACCCCGCCGCTGAGGAAACGGCACTCTGCTTCCGGAGCCTTCTCGGCAATGGCCTCGCAGAATTTCCGCACCGCTTCTGCGCGTTGATAGCGCCAGCCTCCAGCTTGACCGGAAAAATCCAGAAAGATCCACCGCGCCTCCGGCAGCACGATCCGTCGCAGCGGGACGCGGACAAGCATGTGATAGGCAATGCTTTCAAACTGCGGCGTCTGCCGACCCAGCCCACGTTCGAGCGCTTGCTGCGAGAGCCCCGGCCCACCTGCATGCTCACCCATGTTCTTCGCCACGGCGCGGGAGGAGTAGAGTAAGGGATTGTCCCGGCCCAAGACGCGACGGCTCTTTTCTTGGAACGAGAGATTCTCGTACTCTTCTTCGAGACGCGCAAAGGTTTCATCGTACGCGCGCCGGTATTGAGCATACGTTCGCATCGCTGCGCACTCTAGGAGATTCCACGTCACCGCGCAAGCGTTGTTGCGGAGAGTGTTTCTCAGAGCCCGTAGCCCAAAACCCTCTTCCTTTGGTACAATCGTTCCGATCAACAATTTTTCAGCGAGGATGCCGCTCTTTTCATGTTGCAACTCATTAATGTTTCACTGTCCTTCGGCGGACAGCAAGTATTTCGCGGCCTCAACTGGCGGGTGCGCAACGGGGACCGCGTGGGGCTTGTCGGCCCCAACGGCGCCGGAAAGACCACGTTGTTTCGTCTCATTACCGAGCAACTGGAGCCCGACTCCGGCTCCTTGCAACGAGGGCGCGGCGTTACCATTGGCTATCTTCCGCAAGAGGGCATCGAAGTCGCCGGTCGCACCTTGTTTGTGGAAACGCGCAGCGCCTTGCCGCAATTGACTGATATTCAAACCGAGCTGAGCGAAATCCACACCGCCTTGGAGCAAAATAACGGGGACGAAGAGGAACACACCGAGCTGCTGGCGCGTTATGGTGAGTTGCAACACCGCTTCGAGGAACTCGGCGGATTTCGCGCGGACGCCGAAGTGGCGAAAGTGCTCAACGGGCTTGGCTTTCGCGAAGACCAATTCGAGCAGCCCACAGAAACGTTTAGCGGTGGGTGGCAGATGCGCATCGCGTTAGCCAAACTCCTGTTGCAACAGCCGGATGTGCTGTTGCTCGACGAGCCCACCAATCATCTTGATCTTGACTCCTTGCTGTGGCTGGAAGGATATCTGCACTCGTATCACGGCAGCATCGTCCTCATCTCGCACGATCGCGAATTTCTTGATCGTATGGCCACGCGCATCGCTGCGCTGCATCGTTGGGCGCTCTCGGAATATGTGGGCAACTATTCCGCTTTTGAGCGGCAGTTTGAACGTGAAGTGGAAGCCTACCAGAAAGCTTACACCGAACAACAAGAAGAGATTGAGCGGATCAAGAAGTTTGTCGACACGTTTCGCTATAACGCCCGCAAAGCCTCGCAGGTGCAGAGTCGCATCAAACAACTAGAAAAGATGGAATTGTTAGAGCCGCCGCAAAGCGTGCCCAAAGGGGTGCGCTTTCACTTCCCAGCAACGCATCGCAGCGGTCGCGTTGTTCTAGAGTTGCAAGGAGCAGCGAAACAATATGGCGACCTGCAAGTCTTTCGTGAGCTCAATCTCATCATCGAACGAGGTGAGCGGATCGCGCTCGTGGGAGTGAACGGCGCCGGAAAGTCGACGTTGAGTCGGATTCTCGCTGGCGTGGAGGACTCTACAACCGGTGAGCGACGACTTGGTTACAATGTCTCCCTCGATTATTACGCCCAGCAGCAGGCTGAGCGACTTCAGGGAGAGAACACGGTCTATCAAGAAATCTCTCGCGATGCTCGCACTGAGGTCGTGCCGGAATTGCGTACGCTGCTGGGCGCGTTTTTATTTTCCGGTGATGCGATTGAAAAACGTGTAGCAGTCTTGAGCGGCGGCGAGAAGAGTCGTCTCGCGTTGGCGAAAATGTTGCTGCAACCGTCCAACGTGTTGATCTTGGACGAACCGACCAATCATCTTGACATTCGCACCAAGGACGTGCTGCGGGAAGCCCTACTCCAGTTCGGCGGCGCGTTTGTCATTGTTTCGCACGACCGCTATTTCCTGAAAGGACTCGTGACCAAAGTGCTGGAGATGCGCGATGGGCAGCTCATTGTCTATCCCGGTTCGTTCGATGAATTTTTGCAATGGAAAGAACGGCAGGAGGAGACGTTGAGCCCTGGAGCCAGCACGGATGTACAAGGGCGCGGCGCCAGGACGATTACTAAGGACCAGCAGACTGCGGCGGAAGTGTTAGCGGTGATCGAAGAGGCCAAGCGAGGCAAAAATGCCTACGCGCAGCAGAAAGCTGCGCGTGCGGAACGGCAGCGGCGGGAAAAACGACTTTCCGAATTAGAAAAGCAGATTGCCGGATTCGAAGAGCGAAAGAATGCGCTGGAAGCCATGATGGCGGATGGGGCGCTCTTCAGCGACCCGCAACGCGCCAAGGACCTGACCGCCGAGTACGAGACGCTCAAACATAAACTGGAAGAACACTACACCGCCTGGTCCGCGCTCGCAGAGGAAATGGAGACGTGAGGCGCAAGGCGTGAGAGGTGAACGGGACAGTAAGGAGGAACTACATGCGCGTTGGTTTAGGAATTCCGCCCATTGGCTTGCCGATCGACTTGTGCACCGACGTCGTACGTCAAGCGGAAGAACGCGGCTTCGATAGTGTGTGGACCGGTGAAGCGTGGGGCACGGAAACGTGCACACTCACGGCGGCGCTGCTGGCGCGCAGCCACCGGATTGCGATTGGCAATAGCATCATCTCGCTGTATCTGCGACCGCCGACGCTCACGGCGATGCAAGCCGCCACGCTCGATATCATCGCGCCGGGGCGGGTGCGTCTGGGCCTGGGCGTCAGCACGCAGAACATCAATGCGTTTCATGGGGTGCCGTGGGACTTTCCGGTCTCACGCACACGGGAGTACGTCACGATCCTGCGGCGCGTGCTGCGTGGCGAGCGAGTCACTTACGACGGAAAATTTTATCGACCGCGCGGATTTCAATTAGGTATGACGCCGCCGCAGCCTATGCCTATTTATCTGGCGGCGGTGAATCCGCAGATGTTGCAACTCGCCGGTGAACTCGCTGACGGCGTGCTCTTGGCGTGGCTGCCGGCGTCACAGGTGCCGCACTCGCTGGCGGAAATCGAGAAGGGCGCCAAACGCGCTGGCCGTGCGTTGGCGGATATCGACATTGGCTGTTATATCCACACGGCGGTGACGAACGACCGCGAGCTCACGCTCAAGCAGTTGCGCCGCGTGTTAGTAAGCTATTGTCAAGCGAACACCTACATTCAAGGCTTCCGCCGGTTTGGTTATAGCGACATTCTTGACGAAGTACACAGCCGTTGGCAAGCGAAAGATCGCGAGGGCGCTGAGAAGGCCATTCCAGACCGCATGGTCGAAGACCTCTATGTCTTCGGCACACCGGAGGAATGCCGCGAGCAGATTGGTCGCTTTATTAAAGCTGGTTTACAGCTACCCGTGGTGGCCGCGCCCCCTTCGAGCCGCACGACCCCAGAGGACTTTCACGGACTCTTGGAGACCTTTGCTCAATGAAGCGTTATCATGTGTGGATGTTGCTCTCCCTGTGGCTGCCCGTGCTGCCGGGCTGTTATCAACAGGACCCGCTCGTTCGTGCTGCGCAGAACCTTCAGCAGTCCGCCTATGAGTTCGCCAAACAGGAAGAGGAACGCAAACAGCAATTCAGCTTGCTGGAGCTGGGCATGACCCAAAGCGAAGTGCTCAGGCGGTTAGGAGCGCCTAGTGCTCGACAAAGCGTCGGCGGCAGTCTAGAAGATTCTCGCGAAGTCTGGACCTATACGCGCCCCATGCAAGCCCCGGCTGTTTTGACCTTGACGAATCAGAAACTGACTGAGATCCGCATAGAATAAGGAGAGGCTTATGGCGACACAAGAGGCTGCACGGATCAGTCCACAAGAGCTCCACGATCGTCTTGCTCGCGAAGACCACATCGTTATTCTCGACGTGCGCACGCAAGATGCAGCGAGCGTGCATCCTTATCAAATATCCGAGGCGCGGCGGCTGCCGCTTGCTTCCGTAGTCGAACGGGCGTCAACCCTGCCGCGTCAGGCGACCATTGTCTGTTATTGAACCTGAAGCGAGGACGCGAGCAGCGCCCGTGCGGCGCTGTGGCTTCAAGCTGAAGGGTTTGCCGAAGTCTACGCGCTTCGGGGTGGTCTGCTAGCCTGGGAAGAAGCAGGATATCCCACGGTTCCGTTGCAGGTGCAGCAAGTGAGTCTATCCGTTGATGTTGACGCCGGCATGGCCCAGAGCAATGGGGGGGCGTGGGACGCTGCCGCGACCACGCAGGCTGTGGCTCATACGCATACGTTTCTCTCAGGTTTGGTCAGCAGCTATGCGACGCAGCAGGGACCGCCGATTCGTAAGGAACTGACTGTGCTGTTCGTTGATATCGCTGATTCGACGATTGCCGTTGTCAATGAGTTGCCTGAAGCGGCGCTGGCGCAAGTCCAGCGCTTTATGCAGGTGGTGACGGATGTGGCGTTGTCGTACTGCGGCGACGTGAAAGACTATGAAGGCGACGGCGCCTTGCTGTACTTCGAGTCCGTGACCGAAGCGACGCAGGCTGCGCTCGCTATTCGTGACGCCTTGAATCGTGCTCGGGAAAGCAACCCTGCTACGCCCCAGGCGCGTTTCAGCTTGAACGTCGGCAGCGTGGTGATCGGTGTGATCGGCACGGCCTTGCGACGCTCGGTGGCGCTTATCGGCCCCAGCATCAATTTGGCGGCGCGTCTCCTTAAGCAGATTCCGCCCGGCGGCATTATCGCCACCGCTACGGTCGTCGAGCGATTGCGACAAGAAGCGCCAGAACTGGCGAGGCAGTTCCATTTGTGGAATGACCAGCTAGAGCTGAAGGGATTTCACAACGAGTTTGTTTCAGCGTTTCATGTGCCGTAGCACGTGTTACGTCTTGCGTGGTGCGTGAACGCACTCAGGACCCAGCACTCAGGACTTAGTGAAGAAGGGGAACATCATGGCGACAAAAGTGGGATTTATTGGGCTAGGGAACATTGGCAAGCCGATGGCGATCAACGTCGCCAAGGCAGGCTTCGATCTGATGGTCTACGATCTGCGGGAAGAGCCGTGCAAAGAACTGGCGTCGGTTGGAGCCAAAGTAGCGCGCTCTGCCCACGACATTGGCGCGCATGGGGAGATTATCGAGCTTGTGGTGGTGGATGACGCGCAGGTTGAAACTGTAGTGTTAGCAGAAGGCGGCGTGCTCGGCGGCGCGAAGCCTGGCAGCATTATCGCTGTGCATAGTACCGTGCATCCTAAGACCATCCGTAAAGTGGCCGAGCTGGCTAAAGCGAAAGGCGTCGGCGTGATCGACGCCGAGGTTAGTGGCGGCGAACGCGGCGCCTACGCCAAGACGTTGTGTTACATGGTCGGCGGCGACAAAGCGCTCTTTGAAAAATGCCAGCCAGTGTTCTCTACATCCGGAGCTAACATTTTTCACCTGGGTGACTTGGGCTCCGGCGCGGTCGCCAAACTCGCGCATAATCTTATTGTTTATGTCAACATGATGGCTGCATCAGAAGGCATGCGCTTGGCGGAGACGTTTGGCCTTGATCTCAAAGCTATGCAAGAAGTCGTGCACGCCGGCGCCGCGCAAAGCCGCGTGGCCGATCACTGGACGCAGCAGCGTCAGCTCAAAGACACCTACACGACCGGACCGCAGGGCCTTCTACAACTCATGCACAAAGACCTGCGCCTTGCTCTTGAACTCGGTCATGACCTGGGCCTGGGGCTTCCCGGCGCAGCCCTGACCCAGCAGTTGCTCGATCGCACGTTAGAGATTGGGAAGTAAACGGTTAGGGGAGCAGCGCCTTGCTTGACAGATTTTTATCCTGGTGACACCATGCCGCCGATATTTTTCTTTGCGAAATGAGGAGCGCCGGTTTGCATCAGGTGGACACATTTCTGAGTCAGCGCGAGGGGTTGTTATGCGAACCGCTCTTGCCGTTGATTGCCGATCAGGCGGTGAGGGCGGATAGCACCCGCAGCGTTGATGCCGCTGTGATCCAAGCCATCAAGAAAACCGACATCATGCGTATGTCCGCGGCTCGCAGCATCGGCGGCCTGGAGTCCAGCATCACGGCGATGGCTCACGAACTAGAAGCCGTGGCGGGTTGTTGCGCTTCAACGGCGTGGTGCTTGTGGAACCACCTCTGCGTGTTTCATTTTATCTGCGCGCAGTTGGGCCCCGCTGGCGGTGAAATTTTAAAAGGGATAGTGGCCGGGCATGAGTGGGTGAGTTTTCCTGCCGGTGCGGGCACCAGCGTGCGTGGCCGTTGCGAAGGGGAGAACGTCATCCTCAACGGGCGGGCCAGTTTCGCCACCGGCTCGCGTTACGGAGAATGGGCGGCTTGTTTGTTCGCGCTGGAGCCTGAAACTCCACCGCCGCCGGGCGCGAAGCCGGACTTGCATTTTACGGTGGTGCGCACGAACGCTCCAGGCGTGTGGATCGACCCGACCTGGTTCTCCATGAGTTTGCGCGCCTCAGCCACGGATCACCTCAATTATCAAAATGTCAGCATACCGATGTCTCTGGTGCGTCCGTTCCCTCTTGACTTTCGCTACATGTTTCGTGATCTCGCTACGCCGGTGGTTGCACACCGGTACCGAGAGGATTGGGTTGCCCTCTCCGTGCTGTGGTTGGCGGCGCAAACGGTAGGGGTCGCACAGGCTGCCTTGCACGACGCCTGTCGCGATCTTGATGGACGCATCGCTATTTTCGGGGTGAAGGTGGCGGACCGTCCGGCCGTACAGTTGCGCGTCGGTCAGGCTGGGGCCGCATTGGCGGCGGCGAGAGCAGCGGTTGACACTGGATGTGCGGAGACCGACGCGAGAATTGAAGCTGGCGTTACGCCGACCGAGGCTGATTATCTGCGCCAGTTAGGCTACGGCATGGTCGCGGTCCGACTTTGCGGCGAAGTGATGCAACACCTTCTCCAAGTGCAAGGCGGCAATGGATTGCGGGAAGGTGGTTCCTTTGAACGGCGCTATCGGGATTTCCAGGCTATGTCGTTACATATCAA
>CAYTVL010000071.1:0-22137 GCA_964441775.1 uncultured Enterobacteriaceae bacterium | reverse complement strand
TTGTCGCTGATCGATCATACGCGGCGGGGCTATCGCCCGAAGAACGTGGTGTTCGTGCCGACTGAAACGGGGGTCTGGCATGCAAAACCCTGGTCAACCAAGGCACAGGCTGTCTCCGGCCTAGTCATCTACCGGTTTACACACAGCATGTACTACGCTAATGCCCAATTGCTCTCAGAAGAAGTCGTGGAGCTCGTGACTGAGGCGGACCCACCGGTGCGATGGTTCTGCATCGATGCCTCAGCGGTAGACGATGTGGACTACTCGGCCGCGGAGACGCTCCGGTCGCGGTCCACAATATTGCGAGAGAAAGAGATTCGCTTCGTCGTGGCACAGGTACTGGACGACGTGAAGACTGCCAGTCGTCATCAGCTCCACCAGCTCTTTGGTGCGAATGCCTTGTTCGACACCCTGGGGGACGTCGTGAAGGCGTATCAGCGACACACAGAGGAAGAGGGGAGGTAGCTCGGGCTCGACGGTCAGGACACGGAGGACCCAGCTGGCTGGAGGTAGTGCTCTCCCCTCCGGCGGGCATTGTCAAATTGTCGGGCACCCCCACTACATGGCAAAGTTGCGGCATGGATACATCGCCCGCCACCAGCGAATAAAAGAATCACCGGTTCCCTGTCGAGAGCATCAGCCATGCGGTGTGGCTGTACTTTCGGTTTTGCCTCAGCTTTCGCGATGTCGAAGAGCTGTTGCTGGAACGTGGGGTGACCGTGACGTAGGAGGCCATCCGCAAGTGGTGTCGCAAGTGTGGCCAAGCCTATGCGAATCAACTCCGTCGCCGCCGTCCGCGGCCCGGACAAGTGGCATCTCGATGAGAGGGTGCTTACAATCAAAGGGGAACGTCACTATTTGTGGCGGGCCGTGGACCAGGAGGGCAACGTGCTCGATATTCTAGTGCAACGCCAGCGTAACAAGCAGGCAGCCAAGAAGTTCTTCCGCAAACTGCTCAAGGGGTTAACGTACGTGCCGCGCGTCATCGTCACTGACAAACTCAAGGAGTTTGAGAAGTGGGCTGGTGCTTGTTGAAAAAAGATACTCTTATATGATCTTCACAAGAAGTGAAGGTCAGTTTTCCCAGGAAATTTGACGTATTTCATTACTGAAAGTGTTACAAAACGTCATCTAAATGTCCTAAACCGAAGTGCATGACATTGGTACACTTCAGCACGGACTGTGTGCTCGCTTCCACCCAGCCATGAAGCAGCCAGGTTACCTCCTAACACGGGCTAAAGCCCGTATTAGGCCCTCTCCAGGAGTGTTGTCTCATAGCCCAGCGAGTGACCGCCAGGCAGAGAACTAAGCACACGGAGTTACGCAGTGTACCAATCTCTTGCAGTCTGGTTTAGCACCAAACAACTTCGCAAACTCCTCGGCACGACCCTGGAGACTCTTCCCCCCGCGCCCTACCTCAAGGTTGACTCCAGGCTAGTGCGCAAGTGGGCAAAGCGTTTTGGGCCTCGCCGCGGCATTGTCAACTTAAGGATAACTAACTGTGATCTTATACTATAGAGGGTATGGAAGAAAATAATGACCGCAATATTTTGCGGTCATGAGGGACGGTGATCCATTAAGTTGACAATGCCATTCGACACTATAATAAGCTCCACAAGACGGCTATCGTCATCCGTCAGTCAAAATATCTTAATAACATTGTGGAACAGGATCATCGGGCAGTGAAACGGCTCACTTCCCCGATGCAGGGCTTCAAGTCCTTTTGGGCGGCGCGCTGTACGATCGCTGGGGTGGAAGTTATGCACGCGATTCGCAAAGGCCAACTGCCAAGCACCAGGCCTGCACCCCATACGCCAGCGGAACAGTTTTACGCTTTGGCTGCATAGATCACGTACGGTGAGGCTATCGCTCGTCTTCCTTTGAACTTTGCGACGGAACCTGACCTCCTCATTGGGTTGTATATGAACCGCGTTGAATTCGGCTGTGCGGTATAAAAAAGGATAGTAACTAAATTGGAACACGACCCCCTCTGCGGGTCGTGTCCGGTACTCCAACCATGTCGAGCAAAGCGCTCTTATCCTCAGCCTCTTCATCTGAAGCCCTCTTTCCCCTGCTCTCCTACCGTGCCTTTAAAACCCTTCGCGTCGTGAAATGAGACGGGGGCACCAGGGAAAACAACACATGCCAACGTTCCAGGGAGCTGCAGGGGTGGCGAAAACTGCGTGATTTCTCCGGTAAATAGAGGACGCTCATGTTGGCCTGCCGTTTGCGTCTCTCAGGAGCAGGCGTGGCGCGCTTAATACTCTGCCAGGGAGGTATCTATGTAGTACAGCAGTACCCAGTCGGGACTGGCTAGCGTAGGCGTTGATTTTACGGATAGTCTCTCTCTCCTGATCGCGGGTCTCGTGAGTCGGGTTGGCTGTCGACAGGGCTGCTCGCGGTCCTGGCCGTGCAACACTTCTGGTCTCAACCCCAAACCCAGATTCGGCGGTCTGAGGCCGCCTCTGACGCTGTGGACCAGCACGAGGCGGCGTAACGAGTTTCAGAATTGTCTGGTGCGCCGTTAAAAAAATGCTTTCGCAGTGATCTTCACTTCGGATGACTAGCTATTTTCCAGAGAAATTTGACAATGATGGTCACTGGAAGTGTTACCAAACGCGCACAACTGTCCTAGCACCAAGCAACTTCGCAAACTCGGCACACCGACCAATTCCCCTGGCCCGGTAGGCGACACAGTCTGAGACTTTCTATTTCACCCATTGCCCAGAAAGGAAGAACACTATGAAACTCACTTCTAGAACCATAGTCATGAGCATTGGAGCAGTCGTCCTCGGCGTGACCTTGGCCGCCAGCGTCTATGGTTATGCCGGCGTCATGTCAAGGTATGGAACTGGCCTTGTCAAGGACCGGATCCACTTCAGAGGCCAGGTCATATGCGCCGGGTGCACGTTGGAAGAAGTGCCCGGTGCCCTGCCAGCCTCGCACGCCCTCCTGTACGAACTGACCCATCAGCAGCAGCGGGTGGTGATGGAGGTGAACCCTGAGCATGCTGCTCTGCCCTCTCACCGCCTATGGCTACGAGGTGGCGACCACGTGTGGCAGGTGCTGACGGCAGAGGAGAACTTATTCAAAGACATCGAGGTGTCCGGTCTCCTCCGAGAACCCCTGCTCACGCTGGCGATCTTGGATCTGCCGGACGTGCGCCTCGTGGGTGAGGAATAAACACGTGTGTGCTCCGTCTCCAACGGGGGTATGACAACGAAACGTACCATTTCGGGCCACAAGCGCAGGGGCAAGCGAAAAAGTCTTTACCAAACGTCCCATCGGTAAAGACTGAGACACGGACAACGCAAAAAGTGCCTGACTTTTCTCGGCGTTGTCAACTTATTGAAGACAAGACTAACACTGGACAGAGAGAGGCGGAGAGGCTCTACACGGAAGCTATGCAGCCAGGGCGAGCGTCGTGATTTCCTGCCAGAGGTGAAATCTGTTTTTCATTTCTTGACGATAGGCAGGCGCGGCAAACCGATGCCTCCGCGGACGGAAGTGTTGAGCAATGGGTCCATAGGCAGAGAGAAAGCGTTGGGCCTGCCCCGGAGACTTGAACAGTTGCATCTGCTGCTCCCGCTGGCGGGTGGGCTGGTGAGAGTTCTCCGCGCGATTGTTCAGATACCGATGCTGACGATGTTCCACCCCTGGCAGGAGCTCGCGCTTAGCGGCTTCGTAGCTCTTCAGTTTATCGGTGATGATGACCCGTGGTACGTACGTCAAGCCCTTGAGTAGTTTGCGGAAGAACTTCTTGGCCGCCCGCTTGTCCCGTCGCTTCTGCACCAAGATATCCAGGACATGCCCATCTTGATCGACCGCCCGCCACAGATAGTGATGCTTACCCTTGATGGTCAGAAACATCTCATCCAGGTGCCACTTGTCCCCAGGTCGCGGACGGCGACGACGGAGTTGGTTGGCATACGGTTGACCAAACTTCCGACACCATTTCCGAATCGTTTCATACGTCACGGCCACGCCCCGTTCAAAGAGGAGTTCTTCCACATCGCGGAAGCTCAGGCGGAACCGAAAGTAGAGCCACACGGCGTGGCTGATGATTTCGACGGGATACCGGTGGTTCTTTAATTTCTTCGTGGCGGGTAGTGTATACATGCCGTCATCTTGCCACACGGTAGAAGTGTCCGACAAGTTGACAAGGCCGTGTCCCACCATCCCGGGAGACGAAGAAGTGACCGCCGCCAACCTGGGTCTGCATTAAGGAGCAGCACGCCAAGACACGACGTGTGGATTAATGTTCTCTATTGCAAACTGGTGTACGATAAAAAGCTGATGACAACGGTATATGAATCCATTGTGGCGTTCCTTGCTCGCGAACAGATTCCGTATCGCACCGTGCACCATGCTCCGACCCGCACCTCTGAAGAATCAGCGCATGCTCGTGGAGAGGACCTGCGCATTGGTGGGAAAGCCCTGCTCATGAAAGTCGGCAACGAGTTTCGGCTGTTTGTCCTCAGCGCCGCTCTCAAGCTTAACTCCGTGGCCGTCAAGCACCACTTCGGCGTCAAGAAACTCCGCTTTGCGTCTCCTGAGGAATTGTACGAAATGACGGGCCTGACGCCGGGCAGTGTCCCTCCTTTTGGGCGACCGATCCTCCCGTTTCCTCTCTTCGTAGACCCTTCGATTACGGAAAACACCAAGATCGCGTTCAATGCCGGGCTGCTCACGGAGTCGATCATTCTAACGGTGGCGGATTATCTGCGGGTGGCGAAACCGCTCGTCTTCCCGTTTGCACTTCTAGAGTAAGACAGGACTTCGGACCCCGTCCACCCACGCGATACCGCGCCGCCTGTCGAGCGCCACCGCCGTCATGACTTGGGGGCCATGCCAGCATGTAGCCCCAGCATACCATTGTCTATTTGGTTAATAGGTTTGACAATTCTTAATTTACTGGACCCCGAAAGTGGGCTGTGGGAACTGCGCTCTAAGCCTGTCCTGGCGCGTGGCTTCCTAGCGCGCCGCATTGACGCGCAAGGGTCAGTGGGTTTATAGAAAAGTCGACCGTGTCGGAGAAACAAATTGTGTCGTTCACTCGGAGTTGAGCGACAGCGTGGACTGAGGATGTGACCATGCTTTATAAAGCGTTCATCTCTTACAGCCATGCCGCCGACGGCAAGCTGGCTCCGGCTGTTCAGCATGCCCTCCACCGCATCGCTAAGCCGTGGTATCGGCTGCGCACGATGCGCGTGTTCCGCGACCAGACAAATCTTGCGACCAGCCCCGGGCTCTGGACGGCGATCGAGTCGGCGCTGCGCGAGGCCGAATTCTTTCTGTACCTGGCGTCGCCCGCCGCGGCGCAGTCACCCTGGGTACAGAAGGAAGTGGACTGGTGGTTGACGAACCGGTCATGGCAGAGCTTTCTCATCGTTCTTACCGATGGCGCTATCGCCTGGGATGGTGTGAAGCAGGACCTGAATTGGGCTGTGACGACCGCGCTGCCACAGCAAGTGGCCAGTGTATTCGCCGAGGAACCACTCTATACCGACATTCGTTGGGCGAGGACGGTTGACCAGTTGTCGTCGCGTCATTCACAGTTTCGCGCCGCGATTCTCGAACTCGCGGCCACGCTCCTCAACCGTCCCAAGGACGAACTTGATGGTGAGGATGTTCGACAATACCGGCGAACCAGGCGCATCGCATGGGCCGGCGTCACTGCCCTGGCGGCCCTGTTTGTCGCCGCCTTGCTCGCCGCGTACTTCGCCACGCAACAAAGCCTGCTTGCCACCTCGCACGCATTGGGGGCCCGGTCCGAGGCTGTGCTGCCCACGAATCCAGAACTCGCCTTGCTTTTGGCGCGGGAGGCATTGCGATTTAAAGCGGACGAGCAGGCGGAATACGCGCTGCGGCAAGCGTTCGTGCGAAACCCGCAGCGGATGATCCACCATACGGGACCGGGGAGATATGTGGTGGCGAAATTTGTTGGTTCGGAGGTGGTGGTTGCCGCCGAACCGGGGAACCACGCGGTAGTCTGGAACGTGGTCACGGGGCAGCGCATGGTGGAGCTTCCGACCGATGTAGGCGACCAGCTCATCTTGAACGAGTCTGCTGACTACTCCTTGGTGGCAGCTCCAGCAGACGAGACCACCTTCGCCCTCTACGACGGGAAGACGTGGAAGGCACTAACCACTTTGCCGGGCACTGGCGCGCGGTTCAGCCGCGATGGCAAGGTTCTCACGGCCATGCAGGGCGACAAGGTGCGGCAATGGGATGTGCCGTCGTTGCAGGAGCGGAACGTGACGGTGTCGCTGCCGAAAGGGTACGTCGTGCGCGATGTCAGCGGGGACGGCAGCTTGCTGTTGCTTGCTGAAGAAGGGGAGGTGGCTCAAGGACTCATCGTTCAGGCAGTGTCAGGGCGTATATTGGCGAGACTTCCCAAGCGCGTGTTGCGTGAAGGGACCGGCTTTAGCCCGGACGGCCGGTTCGTGGTCACAGAGCGAATGGACGATGCCGGCATTGAGGTATGGGAAACGCAGACGGACAGCAAGGTGAGGGCTCTCGGAAAACCGAGATTCGGCGACATCGGCTGGACGACGCACGTCGCGTTCAGCCCGGACGCAAAGCTGTTTGTAAGTGGCAACCGCACAGGCGCGTTACATGTATGGAATGTCGAGACGGGCGAGTGGCTCGGCACGCTGAGCATGCATCGCAACGACATCCTCAGGATCGAATTCAGTCCTGATGGCGGGACCATGCTTTCAGCGGCTGCGGATAGAACGGCCTGTTTGTGGGACACAGCTAGCATGCGAAGCCTCGTGACGTTGGGAGGAAAAGGGGATGATGCCTGGGACATTCGGTTCGCATCGGACAGCAGGCACTTTCTGACCACACACATGGATGGCACGGTGCGCGTGTGGGACCGCGAGGTGTGGTATCCCACCTTGACCTTTCCTGCTGAAAAGGCGGTGGTGAGTGATGATGGCCGCTTGGTGCTAGGTGCTCTCAGAACAGGGCCTCTTCGGCTTTGGGACGCTGAAACTGGTAAGGTGAAAGCGACTTTGGAAGCAATCGCGGGCGATATCGAGAGTATGGCTCTAAACCTGCCTGCATCCCTGATCGCGATAGCTCCGGTCAAAGGTGTGGTGTGGCTATGGAATACGCAGACCGGTAAGCGCACGATGCAACTCGGCGGAGCGTCCGCCAAGACCACCGCGCTAGCCTTCGCGCGGGACGGAACCCAACTGGCGACAGGGAGCGAGGACGGAAAAGTCCGGTTTTGGAGTATGCGCGATGGCAGTCTGCTGAGCGAGTGGCGAGCGTCCCAAGACAGGGTCACAGACATCGTCGTCCACCCAGATGGAGAGAGGGTCGTGGTCGCAACCTGGGATGGGTGGACTCGAATGAGAGATAGAAAATCCGGGACGATCCTTCTGGAAGCCAAACTCGATGAAGAGGATGCCGTCGCGGAGGGGGTGGCGCTGAACGCAAACGGCGATCTTCTCTTGGTCGCCGGCGACAAGTTCCCGCAAGTATGGGATCTGAACGCACGGGCACGGGTACAGACCTTGGCCGGTCACACCGATGAGGTTTATAGCGGCGCATTTAGTCGGGACAGCCGATTGGTGCTGACTGGAAGCGGCTTTATGCATGCGAGAGGCGAGCCGCCGGAGGACGGCAATGCCGTGTATGTGTGGGATGCGCGAAGCAGTCGCCAGCTCTTGAGTTATCGGTCGGCGAAATGGGCTGTGCGGATGGTGTCCTTTACAAACAATGGAACGAGGATTTTCGCGGGGAGTGGAGATGGCATGGTGCGGCGATATGAATGCGAAGTCTGCTCGCCGCTGCCCGCGCTGCTCGATCTTGTTTCTTCCAGGGCTGCGCGCGATCTGTCTGCCGAGGAGCGTGCACGATATATTCCGGAAAGCGCGCTGCTGAGTTGGATGGTCGGTCGAGGGTAGTGTTTTAGATCTGGATTTCATGAGATTAGACTGACAGCTCAAACTCATAGCGATTGCCAAAGAACGAGTTTGTGAAATTCCCAGGTGCTCGGTACACTTGGCCTCCATGAGCACATGCCCGAATTGTCAGCACCCCGCTACCAAACGTGATGGTTATGATGCAGCGGGACGTCAACGCTCCCACTGTCGCCCCTGTCACCGGGATTTCACTGCCCACTCCACCTCAGCGTTTTCTGGGTATCGCTGGCCTCAGGACGTGATCTTAATGGCCGTGCGTTGGTACTGTAGCCTCCCCCTCTCAGCCACCCAGGTCATACGGCTGTTAGCCGAGCGGCATATTGATGTCTCCGCCCGCACGGTGCTGAACTGGGGGCAAACGTTTGGCCCCCAGCTGGCCGCCGCGCTCCGTAAGCATCGATGGCGGGTCGGGCGGCCATGGACCGTCGACGAAGTGTTTTGCTTTCGGGGCCAGAAGAAACTCTACTTGTTTCGTGCAGTCGATGAACATGGACAGGTCATTGATGTACACCTACGGGACAAGCAGGATCGGGCCAGTGCGGAAGCCTTTTTTCGGCGAGCCTTGGCCCATACGGAGGTAGAGCCCAAAGCCGTTATTACTGACTATCACCAGCCGTATGTGAAAGCAGTGGCCACGATCATCCCGTCAGCCCGCCACGTGCGTACGGGCTTGCATCGTCGCCGCGGTTACACCACGCAACCCGTCGAGCGCAGTCACGTTCCTACTCGCGACCGACTCCGCGGTGGACGCGGGCTCAGAACCATTGGCACCGGACAGCGGTTTTTGGAGAGCTTCGAGGCCTTCCACGCGTTACGTCGGGGCACGGTGAAATTGCGCTCTTTAGTGCCCGGGTATCGACCAACCCGAGCCTCGGTGCACGAGACAGCCAGGGCCATAGTTAAGGCAATGGACGCTCTCAGCACCCAGCTGAAGAAAGCCGCCTGAGGTAGCTCTCGCCAAGTCACGTGTAGTGACGATTTTGTCTCCCTCTATCTACCCACAGCACCAAACAATTTCACAAACTCTCCAGCGCACCTATGGGGATGAGTTGGGCGATCAGCGTCTGAGTCCCCGCTACCACGCCATTGCCTTGGCAGTTTCTTGTGGTCAAGCCGGTGTTCAACGAACCGGATGCGCCCCAACGGTGTGAAATGTTGAAGCTGTTACGCAAGGGCAAGGAAGCGATGAGGTTGTGAAACGTAGACACAGGGGCGTGCATCTGAGGAGATGCAGGAGGACATCCAGGTGCTGCTATCAGGCAGGAAGGAAACATGATGGTGTGGTACCCCACACATGGCGTTGGCGCAGGGGCTGGAAGTCGACCACATGACGCTGGCCCTATTTCCCGTATCGCCGCGTCCCTTGAGCGTCTGCAGGCCTGGCCCAGGTATCGATTGATCAGTCCCACTGATTCACTCGCGGACCCCGCGGGCCGGACAGAGCAAAGAGGAAAACGAGCAATATCACCTCGTGACTCGGAGATCCATACGAAGGAGCCCCTATGACTACCGCCATTGATTTTACCCACATTGGTCCCGCGGTCGGAGAGCGCTTTCCGGACGTGTCACTCCCTGATCAACATGGTACTCTCGTTGATCTGCATCAGGCCCGCGCCGGGCGGCGCGCCCTCGTGCTCTTTCACCGTAGCGCCAGCTGGTGACCCTTCTGCAAGACGCAGCTCGTGGAGCTGCAACGTACGTTATCCGACTTCGCGCGCCATGGGGTCGCGGTCTTCGCCATCAGCTACGACTCGGTAGACGTGCTCGCCAAATTTGCGGACACCCATGGAATTCGGTATCCGCTACTCTCGGACAAGGACAGTCAGGCCATTCGCAGGCTGGGTTTGTTCAACGAGCAGGTGTACGAGCATCACGCGGTGTATGGAATTCCGAAACGGGAGATGTTTTGGGGCGTCCCCTACCCGGGTGCGTTCCTCCTCGATGAGGAAGGGCGGGTGCTCCAGAAGCGCTTCCAGCAGAGCTACCGCGAGCGAGAGACCGGAACCGCCCTCCTCGAACAGGGCTTTGGCGGGACCAGCTCATTGCCGAAAGCCAAGGCACGGGCACAGGATGCAGAGGTCCTCATACAAGCGTCTTTGGACGCCGATACCTATCGCTGGTTCCAACGGTTGTGGCTTAGAGTCACGCTCGATATCGCTCCCGGCTTCCACGTGTACGGCCGGCCCATCCCGGGCGGCTATATGCCGCTGTCGGTAGAGGTGGCTCCAAGCGCGGGGCTCGAAGTGGGAATGCCGGAATTTCCCGCCCCACATCCGTATCACATTGAAGGATTGGAAGAGGAGTGCACTATCTATGAGGGGCGCGTGGCCGTGTCTGTGCCACTCACCTTTACTCAAGAGGGAGAGGATCAAACGCTCCACCTCACGGTTTGCTACCAGGTTTGCGGCACTGGGGACTGTTTCCCCCCGCGGACTGTGCAGCTGCAACTGCCAGTGAAGGCAGTGGATCTGGTGGAATGGTCACGACGCAAATAGTGAGGGGCTTGGATGAATGCGCTAGTCTTCGATGTCTACGGCGCTTATTGGCATCGGACTAGCTCCCTGAAGCACTGGCCCTGGACCGACAAGGGAAGAGGTCACAGATGGACACACAAACTGTTACACTGAATAATGCCTTTGAGCTCTCTCTGCATGGATCGTATCGGGCGAACACTGCGACACTGCCTTTGCCCTCGCGCAACACGTCCTCGCCCCTGTTCTCACTGAATTCCGTGCTCAAACACACAACGGCCATGATCTTGGCGGGGGGACAAGGTGAGCGCCTGTCCCCCCTCACTCGCGACCGGGCCAAGCCCGCCGTTCCCTTTGGTGGCATCTACCGCATTCTTGACTTCACGCTCTCCAACTGCCTCAATTCCGGCATTCGCAAGATGCACGTGCTGACCCAGTACAAGTCCCACTCACTCGCCCGGCACATCAAGCAGGCCTGGAATCTGTTCCCCAGCGAAATGGACGAATGTATCGATGTCCTACCACCACAGCAGCGCTGTGCTGAGCGCTGGTACCAGGGCACAGCGGATGCAGTCTACCAGAATCTCTATACCTTACAGCACGACCGTCCGCAGGTGGTGCTCGTGCTAGGCGGAGATCATATCTACAAGATGGACTATGGAGAGATGATTGCGGCCCACCTAGATAGAGAGGCTGACGTGACCATTGCATGCACGGAAGTGCCACATGCGGAGGCGACCCGCTTTGGGGTGATAGGAGTCGATCAACAGTGGCGGGTGCGGCGCTTTCAAGAGAAGCCGTCCGCACCGGACCCACTCCCAGATAATCCCGACTGCGCACTCGCGTCGATGGGGATTTATGTCTTCACCGCCGAGGTCCTCATGCGCGAGCTTATCCGCGACGCCCGCCAGGACACCTGTCATGATTTTGGCAAAAACCTCATCCCCCACATGGTAGGGAGCGGACAACGCGTCTATGCCTTTCCGTTCCGTGATCGCAACAGTGGGACCGTGAAGTACTGGCGGGACATCGGGACACTCGATAGTTACTTTGAGGCCAACATGGACTTGGTGTCCGTCAGTCCCATTTTTAATCTTTACGACCAGGCGTGGCCGATTCGCACGTATCAGCCCCAAGCTCCACCGGCCAAGACCGTCTTTCGTGGCACTGAGCGCCAAGGCGAAGTGTTGGACTCGCTGATCAGTAACGGCTGCATCATCAGCGGAGCCTGTATCGAACACTCCATTCTGAGTCCCCGCGTCTTCGTGCACAGCTGGGCGCATGTTGAAGATTGCGTGTTGTTCGACGATGTGGAGATTGGTCGCCATGCGCGGCTCCGCCGCACAATTATTGATAAAGGGGTCAAAATTCCCGACGGCGAAGTCATCGGCTATGATCTGGAAAAGGATCGTCAACGTTTTACCGTCACCGACAGCGACGTTGTGGTGATCCCGAAGGGGATGGTGATTGGAGGATAGCCTCCGTTAGCAGGCGCGGGGGAAAACACAGCTCGGGCGCCATCGCGTAACACTGGTCGGGCTCAGCTTCCTCAGCGGTCAGGAAGATCGTCATTTCAGACCCGCCCCTCTCCTCAAAGCTTCTCTCATGCTCGCCCTTCGTTGACATCAGGAAGAGCAGTTCGCTCATCTGCCCCCTCCAACAGAAATGTGAAGCGCTGATCTGGAGCCATCCGGCAAGGCTGCACCCCTACGCAGGCTCGCTCGCGTCTCGTTAAAGGCGAGGACGCCACTCAGGATCCTTGGGCAAACGTAGATCACTGCGTCTGCCACGCGGCGGGCTGATTTGTGGGCAAAGTGATCCTGGTCGAGTTCTAGACGTTCGTGTGCTTCCACTATCGTCACGTCCAGCTGAACGTGAAGGCCTGGCATCAAAGATATGCCGAGCAGGGGTTCGTGGTGAATGGTGTGCATTCGCCCGAAACGGGCTTTGAGCAGTTTAGCAAATAAGAATACCTTTGACTGATCTGGCTCTTCGTCCCCCGATAGCGGCAGGATCGTGCTACGTCTCCCGCTGACGTCCGGCAAGAATGGCCTGCACCAGTTCTTCTGGGACCCCCTGAGGCACGGTGGCTTCGGGGTAAGCAAAAACCGCTTTCCCGAGCGTAATAGTTTCTCGATAACCGTGCAGGTAGGCTGCGCAATCTGGGCACTTAACGAGGTGCCGTTCGCACTCCATCTGTTCATCCTGGGAGAGTGCCTCGGAAAAGTACTCCATGAAGAAGTCGACGAACTCATGGCATGTCATGTCCGCCCTCGGTTCTTTCTTCGTCCTGTGGCGCCCCTTTTCGCTGCATTTCAGACTTGCGAACGAACAGTTGCATGCTCTGGAGCTTCTTCTCCAGAGCCTACAACGCGGCAACCTCACAGAAGACTTGCTTGCTCCTTTTGCCGTCGTAGTGCATTGAGCACCCCGGTGGAGTTTTCCAACCCTGTGCTTGGCGCCTCGTTGACCGAGGGCTTTAAGAGTTCACAAGGAAGGCGGCAACGAGCCCCGCGAGTTCTGTACTCCCCAACTCCTTTCGCCTTTATTCTCCGCTTTGCTGGAGTAACTTCGCGACGAGACCAGTCCATCCGGTCTGGTGGCTGGCGCCGATGCCTGCCCCGTTGTCACCATGGAAATACTCGTGGAAGAGGATCAAGTCGCGCCAGTGCGGGTCATGCTGAAACTTCTCTGTGCCGCCATAGACTGGTCGCCGGCCGTCGGGGCTGCGGAGGAAGACGCGGGACAGACGGCGAGAGACCTCTGCCGCGACCTCCGACAAGGTGAGCATCTGCCCCGAGCCAGTGGGGCACTCTACCTTGTACTCGTCACCCAGGTAGTGATGAAGCTTCTGGAGCGACTCGATGAGCAGGTAGTTGACTGGAAACCAGACCGGGCCACGCCAGTTGGAGTTGCCACCGAAGAGACTAGTGCTGGACTCGGCCGGTTCGTAGTTCACCCGATGCTCTGTGCCGTTGACCGCGAGCGTGTAGGGATGGTCGCGATGGACGCGCGAGAGGGCACGGATGCCATAGGGGGAGAGAAACTCTTCTTCATCGAGCATATAGCGCAGCACGCGGCGCAGGCGGTCGCGATCCACGATGGACAGCAACCGCCGCTCCCCGCGACCCGGGGTTCGCATGCACGCCACATTGCGGGTGAGGTCAGAGCGATTCTCGATGAACCACTCCAGACGCCGCTTGAAACCGGGCAGCCGGTTCAACAGTTCCGGCTCCAACGTCTCGACGGCAAATAAGGGAATCAGGCCTACCATCGACCGCACCTTCAGCGGAAAGTGAGTACCGTCTGACAAGTGCAGCACGTCGTAGTAGAACCCGTCCGTTTCGTCCCACAGCTCGATGCCTTCATCGCCGAGGTTATTCATGGCGTAGGCGATATAGAGGAAATGCTCCCAAAACTTGCTGGCTACATCTTCGTACGCCGGGTCTACCTGCGCCAGCTCCAACGCAATCGCCAGCATGTTCAGGCAGTACATTCCCATCCAGCTCGTCCCGTCCGACTGCTCGATGTGGCCGCCGGTGGGCAGCGGCGCGCTGCGGTCGAAGACCCCGATATTATCGAGACCGAGAAAGCCGCCCTGGAAGATGTTCCTCCCTTCGACGTCCTTGCGGTTCACCCACCAGGTGAAGTTGAGCATGAGTTTGTGGAAGACACGCTCGAGGAATTTACGATCGCCCACACCCCAGCGCTTTTGCTCAATTTTGTAGACGCGCCAGGCCGCCCAGGCATGCACTGGGGGGTTCACGTCGGCCAAGGCCCACTCGTAGGCGGGCAACTGGCCATTGGGATGCATGTACCACTCGCGTAGGAACAGGATGAGTTGCTCCTTAGCGAAATCAGAGTCGACCAGGGCCAGGGGAATACAATGGAACGCCAGATCCCAGGCGGCGTACCAGGGGTACTCCCACTTGTCCGGCATCGAGATGACATCGGCATTGTACAGATGCGTCCACTCGTGGTTGCGGCCGTGTCGTCGCTCTGAAGGCGGAGGCGGCTCCTCGGGATCCCCTTTCAACCAGCGACTGACGTCGTAGCGATAAAATTGTTTACTCCACAGGAGTCCGGCCAGGGCCTGACGCATAACATTGCGGGCGTCGGGCGAGAGCCCTTCCGGCATCATGGTCGCGTAGAACTCATCCGCCTCACGCTGGCGGGTTGCGAACGTGTGGTCGAAGTCGACGCCAAAGGTGTCTTTGCCAGAGTCCCTTTCTTTATCGGTGAAGCGCAACCGGATAGTCACGGTCTCACCAGAGCCGACAGTCAGCGGATAATGCGCCGCGGTCTTGGTGCCTGTCTGTTTGGGGTTTACCGCTGCCCGTGTGCCATGCACGATGTAGTCATTGATGCCGTCCTTCACATACGGAGTGGTATTCTCTATGCCATAGAGCCGTTGCCGGTTGGTGTCATTTTCGGTGAACAAGAGTTTCGGCGATCCGTCACAATAGAGCCAGCGCCGGTCGTAGTAGTGGTGCTGGAGTTCGATGGTCGCATGGTGAAGCGCGCGGAGGGAGGGACGTCGTGCGTCCAAACCGCCGGCCCAAGTATTCCGGAACCACATGGTTGGTAGCAGGTGCAACGCCGCTGCTTCCGGTCCGCGGTTGCTTACGTGAATGCGTATCAGGAGGTCTTCCGGCGCCGCTTTCGCGTATTCGACCTCGACATCGAAATAGCGATCTTCGGCATAGACACCGGTGTCGATCAACTCAAACTCCAACGCGCCGCGACCGCGACGGCGATTTTCTTCTACCAGTTGAGCATAGGGGAATGCCGCTTGCGGGTATTTGTAGAGAAACTTCATGTACGAATGGGTCGGCGTAGAATCGAGGTAGAAGTAATACTCTTTGACATCCTCGCCATGATTCCCTTCGTTTCCGGTTAAACCAAAGAGTCGTTCTTTCAGAATCGGATCACGGCCATTCCACAAGGCCAGGGCAAAGCAGATGAATTGTTGTCGATCGCAGATCCCGCCTAAGCCATCCTCGTTCCAACGATAGGCTTGCGAGCGGGCATGATCGTGCGGTAGGTACTCCCAGGCTGTGCCTGAGGCGCTATAATCCTCACGCACTGTGCCCCAGGCCCGTTCACTCAAATACGGGCCCCAGCGTTTCCAGTTCTTCGTGCGCCGTGTATCTTCCTCAAGACGCAGAGCCTCGGCTGTTGCCATAAGCAATCTCCTCGTGGATGAGATGGGATTCTTCACACTGCCGTGCTGTCCTTCCGCATGTCAGATGCCGAAATCCAAGGAGGGGTTTCGGGTGGTATGGGGCAGCGATGGCGACAACGGGTGTCCCCCTCTGGCTTTACTGGGCTTTGCGCGTCTCCGTTTTTCCGCAGCGAGGACAGGTATGGACTTCTACAAGGACACCGCCCAAGTCAGGGTCCATTGCCTCCGGATCCTCAAGCGCCGCCGTGTAGTCCACCTTCTCGGCGTGGTGATTCATTGCGATGTGACAGTCGGGACAGAGCATCTTGTTCGTGTCTGGCATACCGCCTCCTGCGAATCTGCGTTATACACGTGGGATGTTTTCTCGTCCGTAGCGGAGCACCTTGGCCATCCACTCCAGTTCCTTGAGGAATTTGTCAATGCGTTTGAGGTAGGTCTGATCTAACAGCTCTCCCTCGGCGGAGAAGATGTGTTGCACGGCGGAGAAGTTGCCATCCGAGAAGATGGTGACTAGGCCCAACTCCCGCAGCACCGGCAGCAGATTCTCTATGACGCGCGTGCCGCCAAACCCTCCAGTGGAGACCCCGCAAATGCCTACGGCTTTGTGAATATATTCTTTCAAGTTCGTATCGAGCACATGCTTGAGCAGGCCCGGGTACCCGTGGTTATACTCCGGCACGACCAACACGAGGGCATCGGCCCGCATCATCAGCGCAGAAAACTGCGCGTCCTTGAGCGCCTCCCCGGCATCAGTAGTTGCGAACGACAGCGTCCGAATGTCGATCAACATCGTCTCGATTCCCTCTCGCTTGGTCAGCTCCGCGAGTACGAAGTGCGCGACCTGTTCACTTCTGCGCCCCTGCCGTGGAGTTCCCAGCAGAACGGGAATAAATAAGGGACGGGCTATCATCGTCGGACTCCTCCTTTCTCTATCTCGTGGGCTTCCGTTCGTTGGAATACGTCCCCGTCTCGATCTTGCACTGCCACACCCTCTGGGGCGGTGCAGGAGGTTTCAAGCCGCATGAACACTCGGATTCTCCGCAGCATACCCCCAAGTTGCTTTCACGCCTCCCCTTCTGGTGTAGCGTGGGTTCCTAACTCTTCTCCTCATCGTCCTTGGAGTTCAGGATACGCTGACCTCACTACATGTCCTGCAGGCCTGCTGTGCCGCAGAGTTCTTGCTTTAGCAGCGTAGACAGCGCCTGCCGCGCCCTGTGCAGGCGGATCTTTATGGCGTTTGGGGTAATGCCGAGCAGGTCGGCCGCCTCCTCAGTATCAAGCTCCTCGATGTCGCGGAGGAGGAGAACCGAACGGTAGTTGTCCGGCAGGGAGTCCACACAACGTCGTACCAGGGTCCGTATTTGCTGGCGCTGCAGGAGTTGCTCACTGGACATGTCCCAACTTGTTACCTTACTCATCCATTCGCCTTGCGCATCAAAGGATGGGAGGAGAGCATCGATAGACTCCTCTGGTCTGCGACGGCGGCTCCGGAGCTTCATCAATGCAGCATTCACGACGATGCGGTAAAGCCATGTCGAGAGCTTCGCGCTGCCTGCGAACTGACCCATCGCCTTAAAGGCTGACAGGAACGTCTCCTGTACGGCATCTTGCGCGTCCTGCTCGTTCCCCAGCAGGCGCCGCGCCGTGGCGAGCACGCGCCCACTGTATTGGCGTACGAACTGCTCGTAGGCGTCGTCCTCACCGCAGCGTAAACGCGTGAGGAGTGCTGCCTCCCCGTCCTGCTCCTGTTCTTGAGCAGAGGCCTGGGTGACACTTTCTCCCAGCCCATTGATTTGCAATAATTCGGTCAGGAATCCTGAGCCGCCTGTCAAGACCGCGCCTCTCCGCACCAGGTGATGGAACGCCTCGATCCCTGCTGGATCAACGAATTGCACTCCAGAGAGCTCCAACAACAAGGTACGGTGATCAGTGAGGAAGCTTTCACACGCGACCTTCATCTCCTCTACCGTGTGTTGTGTCACACGCCCTTCCACCCGTACTCGTACCACCGCAGGATCCTCTTGCATTGGTGTGATTCTCAGCATCGTACGCGACCTCCAGTGAGTGAGGTCCCTCAGCAAGGGAGATGCCGCGATTCTACCGCCCTGCCAGCGGAGGGCTAAGATGCCGTCCGCTCTAGAGAAATGGAGGGATACGGCAATGGCACGGGCGTCTAGATGGTTTCGCGAGCATCCGCGACATATCGCGGATCTACGAAGATTGCTCGGCGCTGCGCTGGATGCCGAGTTTCTTGATGCGGCTCCGTAGGGTGCTGGGATGGACGTTGAGGATGCGGGCCGCACCCTGCGGTCCGTCAATGCGCCACTGGGTGTGTTTAAGAATAGCCACAATGTGCTGGCGCTCGGCCTCCTCTAAGGTCAGTGCGTCGAGTGGCGTGCCATCAGTGTCGAGCAGTGCGGCGCCATTACCAGGAGGGCCAGCGGGGAGAACCGGAAGCGCCTCGGGCCCGAGTCCAAGCTCCGGGCCGAGAGAGAGGATGACGGCGCGCTCGATCACGTTTTCCAGCTCGCGGACATTGCCGGGCCAGGCATAGGTGACCAGCCGCTGCATGACGTCTTTCGGCACTCGGGTGATCTGCCGTCCGATCTTGGCCGCATAACGTGTCACAAAGTAATGCACGAGCAGCGGAATATCCTCGGGACGTGCGCGGAGAGGGGGTAGGGAAATAGGGAAGACGTTCAACCGGTAATACAGATCCTGACGAAACTTCCCTTCGGTGATTGACGCAGGTAGATCCCGGTTCGTCGCGGCGATGACACGCACATCAACGCTGAGAGTCTTGGTCCCCCCTACGCGCTCAAACTCCCGCTCCTGCAGCACGCGCAGCAGCTTGACCTGGACCTCCGGCGGCATCTCGCCGATCTCGTCAAGGAAAAGGGTGCCCCCGTCGGCGAGTTCGAACCGGCCCAGCCGTTTCTCCGTGGCCCCGGTGAACGCCCCTTTTTCGTGCCCGAACAACTCGCTTTCGACCAACCCTGTCGGCAAGGCGGCGCAATTGACCTTGATGAGCGGTCGGTCTTTCCGTTTGCTGTGGGCATGAATGGCGCGGGCAATGAGTTCCTTGCCGGTCCCGGTCTCGCCCAAAATGAGCACAACGGAATCGGTGCCCGCCACTAAGTGTACCTGCTCCAGGGCTCGAGCGAGCACGGTACTCTGTCCGACAATCTCGTCTACGTTGTGCACAGAGCGCAGTTCTTCCTGGAGATACTGGTTCTGCAGATGGAGCTGGCGCAGTTGCTCTTCCGACCGTTGGCGTTCGCCAATGTCGCGCAGAATGAGCGTGTAGAGGGTGCGGCCGTCGAGCTCCACGTGGGAAAGGGTGGCCTCACTAACAAACTCTTGTCCGTCAGCCCGTCTCGCGGTCAGGCCACCTGGGGCCCAGACATACGGCAGCGTATGGCCGCCATGGAGAAACGTACGCATGGACTGGTCGAGCGCCGCTTTGAATCCGTCCGTGAGAAAGCGGTCGAGAGAGTGGCCCAGCGCCTCGGTGGCCGGACAGCGGAAGACCTTCTCGGCGGTAGCGTTGAAGAGCTCAATGTGCAACCGTGCGTCGAACGTGACGATTGCGTCCATTGCGGAGTCGAGGATACGGGCGAGCCGCTCCTCACTGAGACGCAACGCTTCTTCCATGCGCTTACGATCGGTAATATCGACGTGCGTTGAGCGGGTGGCGACAGCACGACCCTGCTCGTCGAAAATCGGGCGTACGGAAGCCCGGGTCCACGCCGTTGCGCCGTCCGCTCGCCGCCACTCGAGCTCCTCATGGAGTGTCTCCAAGCCGGCGAGAAACCGCTCAAAGATGGCGCGCGCCTTCGGCTTACCGTGGGGCGTGTCGGCGAGGAAGTCGAACACAACTTGACCGCACAGGCGCTCGCGTGCGAGCCCCAAGAACTCGGCAGCTTGGCGGTTCGCCTGGCGAATACGGGCATCGGCGCCGAGCGACAGATAAGCAACCGGGGCTTCATCGTAGAGGTCGCGGTACTGTGCTTCGCTCTCACGGAGCGCCGCCTCGGCGCGCAGACGCTCGATCTCGGCGCGGGCCCGGGCGGCGAAGATGCGCAAGATGGCCAGACCGCGCGACCCATCGGGCATGGGCTTGTCATCCATAATGGCCAGATGCCCGACGCACGTTCCCTCCGCATCTAACAAGGGCGCCCCGCAATAACTCTCGGCTCCCCACGTCACGAGTCCTGTGTCATCTGGGAAGAGCGTTTGGAGCCGCGCCGGATAATGCGAGGCCTGCCCGTTAAGCACGGCTTCACAGGGAGTGCCGGCGAGGGGGATTTCAAAGTTGGGCAGGAAATCGCCCTGCCCCCAGACCGCTCGCGTGCGGAAGCGCTGACGGTCCTCACTGAACTCTGAGACGAAGGCGTATTGCACTTGAAGCGCCGCCGCGAGATGGCGGACCAGCGAGGGAAAGAAGGGAGCCCCTGTCTCGGCTTCGACGCCTTCAATGATGGCGCGCAGGGCCGCATCCTCTGCAAACGGAGGGTGTTCCTGAGTGAAGTGTTCCGGGCTCGGGTTTGTCTGCCGCTGCTGCATAGTGGGTTGATATACCATTTGCACGGTCCTCGTCCAAGGCAGGGGATTAGAGATTACTGGCCGTGTGGCAACACTGAGAACGGGTTCGCACTGGTCCAGAGGTCCTTCGCTGCGCATCGCTCTCTCAGTCGAGTCCTTCAGGCCAACCCGTGAGTAGGGAGAGAGCAGTAAACAACTGTACACTGTACGCACGACAGAACAGACAGTGAGAGTCTCCTGAGCGGTAACTGCGAAGGTCAGTCAACTGTGGAAACCTCGGGAGAAGGAGGGCCAATGATCAGGTGCTTGGGAGTGCAGCGACTTTCTCATCGAGCACCGTGCGAGCAATCCTCCTGCGGGCAAGGGTTCCTGTGTCGCGGCCCGCCTCCTCTACTGGTCGCCATGCATCGCGGCTCTACACAACGATGAGGAAACGCTTCACTTGTCAAACGTGCCTACAGCCTTCCTAATGATGTCCTGCCCACAGACGTCCCAGGGGAACTTGTGCTAGCCCTTCGTGTGACGCGCCTGCGGCCTCGACGCTGAGTCGGCATTGTGCCGCTGCGAAAATGTTCCCCACTTCACCCTTCTGCACAAAGAGCCCGGTTGGGTACGCGGTCGTCCGTAGTCGATGACTGACACGATGTACCGTTTCCCGCACGCAGGCATCAAATCCACAACATCACCTTATAGGGAGGTCACAGACTATGCGGACGCTCGCAGACAATCATATGGCATTCAGTGAGGAGACTGCCACCATGAGCACCATGACGCCAAGCGGCACGGAGGTGGGGGGGCGGATCGCAGCGCTCGGGGCACTGCTGATGCAGTACGGGCTGGTGGTCGTTATCGGCTGGATTGGACTGATGAAATTTACCGCTTACGAAGCCGCCGGCATTCACCCGCTCGTGGCCAACAGCCCGTTGCTGAGTTGGGCCTATCGCCTCCTGAGCGTGCAGGACGTTTCAAACGTGCTGGGAGTCATAGAAATTCTCGTTGCCGTGATGATCGCGCTCCGGCCTCTCTCGGCCAGAGTAGCCGCGCTGGGGAGCGGGCTGGCGGTGATGATGTTTTGCACGACCCTGAGCTTTCTGTTTTCCACCCCGGGGTGGGAACCCAGCCTGGGCGGCTTTCCTGCGCTTTCGGTCGTGCCGGGGCAGTTCGTGCTCAAAGATGTGGTCCTCCTCGGCGTCGCGGTGTGGTCACTCGGAGACACGTTGCAGGAGATGGCATAGCAAGGCACGCTGAACAGTGGAGTCCAGATGAAGGCAAGGGGGCGCTCTGTTCGCTATCAGCACGAAAAGAATGAGTCGGAACTCGCAACAATAGGCGGGTTTCCGCCTGGTAGAGTGTGAGAATAAGCGGCCAGCGAGGGTCTCGTGTTGATGCCACGGGTTCAGCAATCAAGCCTGAGCATGCGCCCCGCGGTCGCGTGCGGGCCGCTACCTGCGGAGAGCGAGACGAACGCCGGTGCCGTGGAGGTGGCGTGGCTAGCGCTGCTGGGCGAGGGTGGGGTGCAGGAGTGTGAGGCAGCGAGACCGTGAGTTCCGCGATCACAGGGGAAGCCCCAACTCAGCATCTTGGCACCCCTACCATAGGAGAGAGCTGGCGTCACCGTCGTCCAATCCCCTCCCACAGTCAGATCAAGGTCACGACTAGCGTCCGCGGTAGACCGGAGAGCGATGGTCGAGAAAGGCGCGCAACGACTGCTCATTGAGACAGCTGGGGTTGATAAGTAGGTAGCGACGACTGTTTCTCCCACGATGACGCGGTTGGGCGCACGCTTGAGTCGGACATCCGCCTGCGCGCGGAGCAAGATAGCGAACACCGCGCGTGGCAGGGTGGTCTTGTGGGAAAGCGCCGCCTGAGTGACAGAGGGAAACATGAACAACTGGGTTAAGGTCTTCTTTGCCCTCTTTGTACTTCTCTTCTGTACTCTCTTGTTTGGCCCAGATATAGCGAAGCTGTCACCAGGGGCAAAGTGACTGGCAGAGATTAG
>CAYTVL010000070.1:0-23310 GCA_964441775.1 uncultured Enterobacteriaceae bacterium | reverse complement strand
TACGGACGTATTTGCTTGCTCTATTAGTCGAGGCGTATGGGAAAGCGGGGCAGGTAGAGGACGGGCTGGCCACACTCGTTGAAGCACTGACGGGGCTGGACCAAAGCGGCGAGCGGTTTTACGAGGCTGAGTTGTATCGGATCAAGGGCGAGCTGTTGCTTCAGCAATTAAAAATTAAAAATGAAGAATTAAAAATTACAGAAGCAGAAGGCAAAGGGCAAACAGTAGAAACAGAAACCGATCCGTGATTCCTGTTGCCCGATGCCTGGATCAGAAAGCTCGATCACTGAAACGCGGCGATCACTTGCTCTAACGCTACCATCTGATTGCCGCGAGCTGACGAGGGTACGACGATCAGCGTGTTGACGCCGGAGTCGTACCAGGCCTCGACCCCTTCGCGCACTTCCTTGGCGTTGCCGTAGAGCGTGACTTGCGAGAGCCAGCGATCGGACATGAGCTGCGGAATCTTGTCTTCTTCTTTATTCTCGATTGCTTTCTGAATCGCCCGCATTTCTTCTTCAAAGCCCGCTTCGATCCAGTATTGCTGGTAGTTCGGTAGCCGTACGTACCCGCTCAACGTTTTGCGATTGACCGCGGCAGCGGCGGCCTTGTCATCGTCAACCACGGTCGGGACCATGTTAGCGATGATGAAATCTTTTCCCTGCTGTTTTTCGGGAGGAAGGACTTTCAAGGACTCATGCATATGCGAGCGCGCGGCGTTGGCCCACACGGCCCCTTGCGCGATCTCGCCCGCAAGCTTCACCATCGGCTTACGCAACGTCGCCAGCATGAGCGGCGGTAGCGAACCAGCCATCGGGGCGGAGGATTGCAGATCTTGTACGAACTTGCGAATGTCCGCCAACGGCTTACCGACTTGGAGGCCGAGGCGTTGATGGACCGGGCCGTGACTGACGCCAATGCCGAAACGGAAACGTCCATCTGAGATCTCGTGGATCAGCGCCGCCGTTTGCGCATAGTCGAACGGCTGGCGGAAATAGATCGGTGCGATGGCCGTGCCGAAGGGAATCTCGTGAGTGGCGAGTGCAAGCGCTTCGCACAGTCCTACGCAGTCGCCCATACTCGGGCAGTAAATGCCGGTGAAACCTGCGTGTTCGAGACGATGGGCGATTTCGAGCGTTGCGTGCCGTCGTTTGGGCATCGCGGCGAGACTCACTGCTGGTTTTTGTGCCATAGGCTGGACGCCTCCTTTTGCGTTGTGGTTGAAAAGTAGCTGATCAAGTGGAAGGAGTCTACGAGTCGATCAGTCGATCTGTCATGCCGCAGTCGTCAACCTCGTCAAACCACGCTACAATTGCTCCATTCGCATTGTCGAGGTATTTGTCATGGATTTTGCTTTCACCGAAGATCAGCTCTTATTGCAACAAACACTCCGTCAATACGCCAAAGAAAAGTTGATGCCGCAATACTCGCGCTGGGATCGCGGCGAGAAGATCAGTCGAGAGGAACTCCGCGAGGCGGGCAAGCTGGGCGTGTTCGGCTTGCGCGTGCCGGAACAGTTTGGCGGGCAGATGGCGGACTACGTGTCGTGCGGCGTCATGGCCGAAGAGCTGTCGCGCGGCGACTTCAATTACAGTCTCTTCATTCAACTCGGTTTGATCGCTTCTGAGCTGTTGGCGGCGTATGCGCATCCGGAGGTACAAGCCGAATGGCTCACTCGTCACGCCACGGGCGACGCAGTGATTGCCTTTGGGCTCACCGAGCCCAGCGCAGGCTCGGACGCAGCGAACATTACCACGCGTGCGGTGAAGAGCGGGGACGAGTATGTCATCACCGGCGAGAAGGCGTCGATCACCTTCGCGGGCTATGCTGATGCCTGCATTGTCTTTGCACGGACCGGGGACCAAGGCGCACGGGGCATCTCTGCCTTTCTTGTTCCGCTTGACTCACCTGGAGTGACACGACAAGTCTACAAAACTCCAGGTGAGCGCTTGACCCAACGGGGCTCGCTCTTCTTTGACGGCGTGCGTATTCCGGCACGCAATCTCGTAGGCGACGAGAGTGGCGGTTTCGCGCAGGCGATGATCGCCTTTGATTTTAACCGCGCCATTATTGGGCTCGCGTGTGTCGGGGCTGCGCAGCAATCCCTCGAAGAAACGATCGAATACACAAAAGGACGGCAGGTGTTCGGTAAGCCGCTGGCCAAGTTTGAAGGGGTCTCCTTTCAGGTGGCGGAATATCTGACACTGATCGAAGCCGCGCGGCTGGTGTCATACAAATGTCTCTGGCTGAAGGAGCAGGGGCTCAAGCATACCAAAGAAGCGGCGATGGCGAAGTGGATGGGGCCCAAGTTCTCGGCGGACGCAATTCATGCGTGCATCATCTTGCACGGTCATTACGGCTACAGCATGGATTCACCGCTTGAGCAGCGCTGGCGCGATGTGGTGGGGTTGGAAATCGGCGATGGAGTGCCGGAGATCATGAAAGGCGTCATTGCGCGTGAAGCCTTTGGGCGGGAGTTTACTTCGTATCGGGATTGATTGTGTGAAAGCACGGGAAAGAGAAGGTCGTTCGTTTCCATAAACTTACTGCGCTACTTGCCGATAGCAGCACTGTGTTTGGGGCTGCTCTTCTTTCACCGAACCATCAGGCTGCTGCCCCTGGTTCTCAAGCGCAAAGCGTTCTTGCTGAACAAGTACGACTGTTGTACAGCAAGGCTCCCGCCGGTTTTGCCGCTACTTTTTTCAATGCCGGCGTGACCACGGCGGTCCTGTGGCCTGTATCGTCGCACGTAGTGTTGTTCTCTTGGGCTTGCCTGATAGCCGCTGTCACCATCGCTCGTTATCTGTTGGGGCGTGCGTATCTGCGCGCCGCTCCAACTCCCGAGCACGTTCAGCCCTGGCTCACGCGTTTTACGATCGGCGCCGGCGCCGCTGGTGTGGCCTGGGGGAGCGCGGGAATTCTCTTATTCCCGAGTGAATCCACTGTCCATCAGGTGTTTCTGACGTTTCTGCTCGGTGGTATGGCGGCGGGGGCAATGGCGACCTTGTCCGAAGAGCGGACGGCTTTTTTCGCTTTTGTTATTCCGGATCTTTTGCCCTGTGTAATGCGGCTCTTGTTGCAGGGAGAATCCCTCTCGTTGGCTATGGGGTTTTTGGCTTTGTCTTTCAGCGTCGTGGTGTTAGTGGTGTCGCAGCATGTGCATTCCTCTATCGTCACCTCACTGCGTTTGCGGCTGGAGAACATCGATCTCTTGCATGACCTATCTCTTGCCAAGGAGCAAGCTGAAGCGGCGAGTCGGGCAAAGTCCGACTTTTTAGCGAACATGAGCCACGAGATTCGCACGCCAATGAATGGCGTTATTGGCATGACTGATCTTCTCCTTGAATCCGCCCTGACGACAGATCAAAGAGACCTCGCTCAGACCGTGAAAAGTTCCGCCGACGCGTTGCTTACGATCATCAACGATATTCTTGATTTCTCCAAAATCGAAGCTGGCAAACTCACCCTAGAGACTCTTCCTTTCCCACTTCTCGAAACAGTTAAAGAGACGCTCAAGACCTTGTCCTTTCGGGCGGTAGAAAAAGGATTGACGCTCCGTTGCGAATTTGCTCCCGACGCGCGGCGATGGTGTAAAGGGGACGCCGTGCGACTGCGGCAGATTTTGCTCAACCTGGTCGGTAATGCGCTGAAATTTACGGAAAAAGGGGAAGTAGTCGTCGAAGTCAACCAGTTAAGCGGGCCAACAGTCGGACAGTTGGCTGACTCGTCTTGCCTTTTGCAGTTTTCTGTACGTGATACCGGCATAGGTATTTCCCCGGAGCAACAACGCCACATCTTTGCTGCTTTCTCTCAAGCTGATACGTCGACGACCCGTCGCTTTGGCGGGACGGGTTTGGGGCTTACCATCTGCCGCAAGCTGGTAAACTTGATGGGCGGAGAGATTACGGTGGAGAGCGTGGTGGGATTGGGTAGTGCGTTTCATTTTACGGTATGTCTTGAAAAAGTAGAACCGTCGGGGCTGATGACGTCACCCATTGCGGCGGCCCCATCAGTAGCGCAGACGGGCCGCGCCACTGGCGCTTCTATGCGACCACGCATTTTGTTGGCGGAAGACAACGCGGTGAATCAGAAACTGGCGGTGCGATTACTGGAGAAGTTGAATTATCAAGTCATCGTGGTCGAGGATGGAAACGAAGCCTTGACAGAGTTGAATCGAAACGAACCCTTTGCGGCGATTTTGATGGATTGTCAAATGCCGGGAATGGACGGTTTTGAGGCGACGCGAGTGATTCGTGCACGGGAGAAGCAAAATTCCGCATCTCGGAGGCTTCCCATTATTGCCCTGACGGCCAACGCCATGCAGGGTGATCGAGAGCGATGTTTAGCGGCTGGGATGGACGAGTATCTCAGTAAGCCGATCAAATTTGCCGAGCTGAAAGAGGCGCTCGACCGCTGGGTTGGCGTTGTGGAACCAGCGAGCAACGAAAAGGAGAGCGCCTTTTCTAGCGCGGCGTAATGCATACCGGCGGCTTACCACTGCGCCGCCGCACGACCCGCAAGATAGCCCGTCGCCCAGGCCCACTGGAAATTGAAACCGCCAATGCGTCCATCACAATCGAGCATCTCACCGATCACGTACAAACCTGGAACTTTGCGTGACGCCATCGTCCGATAATCAATTTCTTGCAACGGGACTCCTCCAGCGGTGACTTCGGCAAAATTCCAGCCGCGATCTTTTTCAACCGGGAGCAAAAAGTTTGTGAGCGCATGGACTAATTTGCGGCGCTGGTCGCGCGAAAGTTGACCAAGCGTCATGGTAGGATCGATACCGACCCAATGTAACCAGGCCGCAGTAAACCGATCAGGGAACTGTTCTCCCCACGCTTTGCCAACAGAAAGGCGGGGTCGCACGGTCGCGGCGGCTAACATCTTCTGTTCTACTTCTTCAAATGATTGCCCTGGGAAGAAGTTACAGCGTAATTCTGCCGTGCGTCCACTCGCGTGCGCGATGACCCAATACCTGCTGGCGTCCATGACTACTGGACCGCTCACGCCAAAGTGCGTCCACAATAAACTGCCGGCGCGTCGATCAAGCAATTTTCTGTTTGCGAGCGTTGAGAGTTCCACCGGAAGCGCAATGCCCGACACCTTTGCGTGGAACATGTCTTCGCGCAGCACCAAGGGCACGAGCGCGGGAGACGTTGTGGTTACGGTGTGACCAAGTTGCTGGATCATCTTCCAGCCCGAGCCGTCGCTGCCGGTGCGAGGCAGGGAACACCCACCGGTGGCCAGAATGAGGCGTCGGGTCCGTAATTCGCCTCGCTCGTGGCGCACAGTGAACAAAGGGCTTTGTCCGGAGGCGCTGGGAAGAATCTCGTGCACCCGATGCTGGGAACAAAGCGTGACGTCTAGTGTTGTACTGCGATGCAACAACGCATTGAGCACCGTGCGCGCGCTGTCCGAGACGGGAAAGAGTTTCCCCGTCTCTTCCCGTTTGAGCGGAACGTCCAGGGAGGTAAACCAACGAACAGTCGCCTGTACGTCGAACGCCGCAAGCACATTCCGGACGATGTTGCGCGAACCGTTGAAGTCCTCTGGTCGAACTTTTTCATGCGTTACATTGCAACGTCCGCCGCCGGAGACGAGAATCTTCGCGCCGATTTTCTTGGCCGAGTCCAACGTCACAATGTGTATAGGACGGTCGTGTGCTCGAGCCGTCTCCGCCGCAAAGATGGCGGCGGCTAACCCCGCGGCGCCCGCTCCGATAATCGCGATGTCCCATACCGCAGTCATAGCGTTTTTTGCATGAAGAGTACAATCCGAGGCCGAACCATAGCATACCCGAAAAGGAAACTGCTATAACACAAGAAGGAACGAACAGATTGTGAGAACTTTGCTGTGCGCTGGGTGTTGACCTTTCTCATTTTGCTGCTTGTGGTTGCAATTGGAGAGCGTTTTGTTTTTGCTGCTGATTATGCTGGTCGCGCTTTGCATCGTCATCCATCTTTACGTCAGTTCTGGCGTGATCTCGAGGATGATGTTGATGAGGTGATCGAAGAACTGGAGCCGCCGTGGTTCCGCCATCAACATCTGAGCGGACCCATGCTCGGATACCACCGACAAATCCTCGCGTCGTGGGGAGTCACGCCCACGCTTACCTATGTCGGCAACATTCTCGGGAATCCACTTGGCGGACGAAGCCGCAAAGTCGCCTACGATGACAACCTCGGACTCGACCTACACGTCGATCTTGGCCTATTCGCTGGTTTGTCGGGGCTCGCTTTTCACGTGTCGGGCTCGCTACGGTCCGGGCGGAATCTCTCTTCGGAAGCGATTGGCAACACGTTTCCGGTGTCCAACGTGTTCGGCGGGGAAACCATTCGCCTTTATGCGTTGTATCTTGAGCAATCCTTCGCGGAAGAGACCATCAGCGTGCAGGTGGGGCGTTTCGGACTCGGGGACGAGTTCCTGACCTCACCTCTTTACAGTATCTTCTTGAATAACGCAATTGACGGCAATCCCGTTAGCGTGCCGTTAAACATTTCGACCTTTTCTTCGACTGCGTACCCGGTGGCGCAGTGGGGCCTCCGCACAACGGTCAAGCCGGCGCAGAACTGGTACGTCATGACGGCGGTTTCTAACGGTGATCAAACCTTGGCGCGCAACAGCGTGCATGGCGCAGATTTCAGTTTTCGCTCCCGCGCCTCTCTGTTCGCCATTGGTGAGATTGGCTATTTGCGCGAGCAAGGGGGCGCGTTCGCCGAACTTCCGGGCAACTACAAGTTCGGTGGCTATTATGACTCAGGGCGTTTCCCTGATTTGTATCGGGATCGTCGTGGCGCCGCGTACGTTGTCTCGGGCTTGCCTCCCAGAAAAACTCGCAACAACTATGGTCTCTATGTGCTGATTGACCAGGAAGTGTTTCGTGAAGACGATCCCAAACATATTCAGGGGCTCACGCCATTTGTAGGCATGACATTCGCTCCGGCCAATATCAATGTCTTGCCTTTCTTTTTTATCAGTGGGGTGGTGTATACAGGGTTGATCCCCGGACGCGACCGAGATTCGGTCGGAGTGGGACTTGCTTATGGACCTTTCAGCAATGATCTGCGCCGCTCGCAACGCGCCCAGCAACGGATTGGCGGAACCTCTACAGGAGTGCAAAATTTTGAGATGGTGTGGGAACTCACGTATCAATGTGAAGTGACCCCACATTTGCTCGTACAGCCGGATCTGCAGTACATCATGCAACCCGGTGGTACGGGAAGGATTCCCGATGCCTTCGTGTTAGGGGTGCAAATTGCCATCAATCTCTAACTTGCCTTAGTCTGAATATTCTTAGGTGACGATCGTCTTGTGCAGAAGGGATCAGAAGATTTACTCGTAGACGAGTAAAAGAAGCTTCTCGCTTCACCGTTCTGAGAGTGCTACGATCAGAACCAGTTCTGAAAGAGAACCGCTTTTCCAGAGTATCGTCAGGGCAAGAAAAGGAGGAGGAATGTCGTCAGAGAAGACGAAACCTCAGACCTCACCAGTCATTATTTTGCGCAAGAAGAAATCTGTTACCCCTACTCCTCAGCCGCAAACAACCGTGACCCCAGAACCGCCATCTTTTCCTTTGGTGCGACCATCGATTAGCTCATCATTCTCCGCGCCGCCACGATTGAGAAAAGCCGCCCTTCCTACGGTCCCGGTGCAACGCAAAGCGCCGCCTCGGGGCGATGCCCCACCTCCGCGTCGTGCCCGCCCTGCGCCAAAACGCGCGGCGGCGCCGGTGAAACCGCCGCAACCGCCTCCAACACTGGCGCCAGGACAACTCAATCGTCGGCAGCGCGACGCCCAGGCGCAGCAAGAGTTACTCGGGCAATTTCGTGTACGCTGGCCGCAAGCATTTCCTTTCGCGTGGCATGAGATCAAGCCGCTTGCGCGTGGTGTACACCAAGAGCTAGCGACACATTTTCCTGACACGAAACTCTCGCTCATTAAGCAAACCATCGCTCGGTTTCAACGCAGTTACGATGGCGCTTATTGGAGGGCCGTGCTCAAGGGTGGGCCTCGCTATAATTTAGATGGCTCTCCTAATGGCGAAGTGACAGGAGAAGAACAAGAGCAGGCAACGAAAAACCTGGCTGCATTGAAAGAGCGCAAGAAAGCGGCAGCTCAGACGCGTCTGTCCACCGACGCGTCCTCGACGGAAGGGGGCGCTCCTACGGCGTCGTGAGATGGGTGTCTGCAAATCTTTTGATCGGAAGACTGTTGCGCAGTTGAGTTTCCGTTCTGCCCATAGGCATTGCTCTCGACACAAGTTTGTTATTCTGCGGCCGGAGGCCGCAGAATCTCGTTGGGCAGTGTCGTCTCATGAGATTCTTCGCTTCGCTCAGAATGACAAGCACTGCCCTTTCTCGCTTTAATTGAACCACTACTCTCGCTCCCCATTCCTTGACGACGCCCTCGTTTATGGTTTATGGCCATGAGGAGGGAGGGCAGCCGTGAAGCTACAAGATCAAGTGGCGCTCGTTACAGGAACAAGTCCAAACATTGGCGGTGGGATTGCTGAAGGGCTGGCGAACGAAGGGGCAAAGGTCGTGTGCGTCGATATTGCGCCTGACAACGCCAACCAATGTGCCGCGTCCATCGTGCAACGCGGGGGACGCGCGATCGGCGTCGTCTGTGATGTGACCGACGAAGAACAGGTCAAAACGACTGTTGCACGTGCGCATGAGGCGTTTGGCGGCGTGGATCTGCTGGTCAACAGCGCCGTCATCTTTAATCAAAAAGGCGTGCTGGATATGTCGCTTGCCGAGTGGACGCGCCAGACCTCGATCATTTTGACCGGCGCGTTCTTATTCACTAAATACGTAGCCCAGTTGATGATCGAGCAGCAACGTCGAGGCAACATTATCAACATTATTTCCACAGCGGGTCACCAGGGGCAGCCCCGCAATGTTGGCTACTGTACCGGTAAAAGCGGCTTGTTGAATTTTACCCGCTCGGTGGCGATGGAGTTGGTGGACTATGGCATCCGCGTGAATAGTCTCACGCCGACGGCGACTGATCCGCGTGAAGGGTTGGAGCGCGCCGAGCAGTGGAGCAGGGGGCCAGGCGATCAGCGCATCGTGCAGATGTTCGAGCCTTTTCGCAAAGGAGCGCCGATGCGGAAACTGCCCAGCCCGCGCGATTACGCCAAAGCGATTGCCTTCCTTGCGTCCGAGGATGCGGGCATGATTACTGGTATGGATTTGCGGGTGGACGCCGGTACGATCGCGCGCTACTGGGCGTGGACGCCGGAACAGTGACGAGTCCCACCCAAGCGACGAACAACAGATAAATGACCCAAGACAGGGCAATGAAGACTGAGTGAGGATGATGATGGACACCACTGCTCTTGAAGGCTTAGTCATCGACAATCAGCAAGACGGTTTATTCCGTGTGAACCGCCAGGCGTTCGTGAGTCCAGACATCTTGCAACTTGAGCAACAACGCGTTTTTGAGCGCTGCTGGATTTACGCCGGGCATGAGTCGGAAACGCCGCACCCCGGCGATTTCCGTGCGCGCCGAGTTGCAGGTCGTCCAGTGATTCTCGTGCGAGGAGATGATGGCCAAGTCCGCGTGCTGCTGAACACCTGCACGCACCGGGGCGCGCAGGTCTGCCGCGAACAAGCGGGGACTGCCCGTTCGTTCCAATGCCCGTATCATGCGTGGACTTTCAACACGCGGGGAGACTTGATCGGCGTGCCTGGGGAAGACGCCTACAGCCCGGCATTTGACTGGAAGGAATTTGCACTGGGCGCCCCGCCCCGGGTGGAAAGTTATCGCGGCTTCGTGTTCGTCAAATTCAATCCTCAAGCCGAAGGATTGGTGGAGTATCTGGCCGGTGCGAAAGAATATATCGATCTCGTATGCGACCAATCTGAAGTTGGCATGGAGATCGTGCAAGGCGCGCAACTGTATAGTATGCGGGCGAATTGGAAGCTCCTCGTCGAGAATAGTATTGATGGCTACCACGGCTTGCCCACGCATCAACGCTACATGTCGTTCCTGGCGGAAATCGGCGGGATGGACTTGGCGGCTCTCCCGCGTCTGCGTGGGGCGGGGAAAAGTTTAGGCAACGGACACTCGGTGATCGAGTACGAGCCGCCGTGGGGGCGCCCCGTGGCTCGTTGGGCTCCCTATTTCGGTGAGGAAAAAAAAGCCGAGTTGGAGGCGATCCAACAGCGCCTGGAAAAGCGGTTCGGCAAGGAGTGGGCATATCGCGTTGCGCAGACCAGCCGCAACCTGCAGATCTTTCCCAACCTGATTATCAACGACATCATGGCGGTGACTGTACGGACGTTCTTCCCACTCTCGCCGGATTACATGGAAATCAGCGCTTGGGCCTTGGCCCCGCAAGATGAGAATCCGCAGACCCGAGTATTACGACTTGACAATTTCTTAACGTTTCTTGGGCCAGGCGGCTTCGCCACGCCGGACGATGTGGAAATGTTGGAATCCTGTCAACGCGGCTTCGCCAATCGAGAGGTGATGTGGTCGGACATTTCGCGGGGCATGAATCGCACCGAGCCCGCCACCACTGATGAATTGCAGATACGCGCCTTCTGGCGCAGGTGGCATGAGTTGATTACTGGTAAACCGGTAAACATGACAGCGTCGCGAGCGGCGTGAGTGCGGAAGGCGAGAACCCGAAACGTATGACTGCCGAAGCGAAAACCCCCATCACACGCCAAGCCATCGAAGACTTTCTGTACGAAGAAGCCGCGTTGCTTGATGAATGGCGTTTGAATGAATGGCTGGAATTGTTGACAGAAGATGCGGCGTATTACGTTCCCTCAACGGATACTCCTGACGGCGACCACAAGACCACACTATTTGTGATTGCCGACGACACGACGCGGATCCACTCCCGAGTGAAGCAACTGCTGGGTCGTTTTGCGCATGCGGAACATCCGCATTCACGGACACGTCGCCTCATTAGCAACGTGCGCATTCGTGGTGAAGAAGGCGACACTATTCGCGTCACTGCTAATTTCGCCGTCTATCGTACCCGCATGGAGCAACTTGATCTGTACGTCGGGCGCTACGAGTACGTTCTAGTCCAAAGAGAAGGGAAATTAAAAATCCGCGAGCGCCGAGCCGTTTTGGATTTAGATTCGCTGCGACCGCAGGGTAAAGTGAGTATCATTCTGTAGCGGGCCGCGCAGTCAAAAGTGTTGACACAATGAATACTGAATTTGCCTCCGCCATCGACATGCACAACCATCTGATCGCACCCGAGGTGGCCGACTTTCTTACCCGCGAAGGTGAGAAGTACGCCACCCGGCTCGTCGAACATGACGGTCAAAAATTTTTCGTGATCCAAGAAACCTCTCGGCGTCCGTACAACGATAAAATCTCACGACCCGAGGCTCGCCTGGTTGACATGGACGCCGAAGGCGTCGGCACGCAAGCGGTGTCGTGTGTGCCGTTCTTGATGTATCCAGAAGTGACGCCAGATTTGGGTCTAGCGATTGCCCAAGTCAACAATGACGCCTTGGCGGCGATTGGCCGACGTCTTTCCACGCGTTTCATGCCGTTAGCCTCCGTGCCGTTGCAGGCCCCGGCTCTGGCCGTGCGAGAATTGGAACGTGCGGCCCAGCTCGGTCTACGCGGCGTAGAGATTCCTCCGCGTATTCAAGACCAGGGACTGGACGAGCCGCAGTTTGTCGAATTTTGGGACGCGGCGGAAGCCTTGCAGACGGTCGTTTGCATCCACCCGTTTGAGGCGGCGCCCAAGGGCATGCTGGCTCGTTATGGCTTGGGCGTGTTGGCCGGCAATCTCTTCGACACTGGACTGGCGGCGGCGGTGTTGATTTATGGCGGCGTGCTGGAACGGCATCCGCACCTGCGCGTCGTGTTGTATCATGCGGGCGGCGCGCTACCGAGCATGTTGGGGCGGCTCGATATGGGCTTCGAGCGCATTCCGGATTGCCGCGCGGCGATTCCCCGTCCGCCATCTTCGTATGTGAACCAGTTTTGTTTTGACACGATTGCCTTCAACCCGCCCATGCTGCGGTATCTCGCGGACACTTATGGCGCAGAACGTCTGGTGATTGGCACGGACTATCCGTTGCCCGCTGGGATTGCCCACCCTGTCGCTGAGGTGAAGGCTCTAGGTTTACCCGGCGATGTGGAAGCGGCGATCCTCAGCGGCAACGCTCGTCGTTTATTACGACTGGATTGATGAGGCCCGTCAATCCAGCACTCTAGCACCTACGCAAACTTCGAGAGCAGTGCAGCGTATTGATCGAGCAGCGGCAGTACCTTGTCCCGTCCTTCTGATGGCGCGGCTAAAACTGCCCGTTCTACCTCTAACTCTCGGTATTGGTGCAAGGTCGCTTCCTCGCCCGGGACGCCAAAGATCGATACCGGGATGTCTCGCGCGGCGCGCCCCGCTTGCTCAGCCAAGGCCCCCAACGCGCGCATGGCTTCGGACAGTTCTTTGGGCGGGAGCAGCCCGGGAATCCACCCGTCACAATAGCGCACCACTCGCTGCAAGCCTTGTGTGGAAAGCGTGCCCAGTAGGATGGGTGGGTGCGGTTTCTGCAACGGCTTGGGATAGCTCCACATCGGATCAAAGTTGACAAATTCACCATGATATTCAGCAGCTTCTTTGGTCCAGATTTCTTTCATGGCCTCGATGCGCTCACGCAGCACCTTCCAGCGACGCTGAAAGGGGGTGCCGTGATGCTCCATTTCTTCCGCATTCCAGCCGCCGCCAATGCCGAACAACAAGCGACCGTTCGAGAGTTGATCCACCGACGCGACCTCCTTCGCCAGGACAATCGGATCACGCTCGATCACCAAACAAATCCCGCTGCCCACTTTGATGGTCCGGGTTGCTGCCGCCGCCGCCATGAGGGACACAAATAGATCATGCGTATGCCAATAATCGCGCGGCAATTCGCCGCCAACCGGCCACGGACTACGGCGGCTGGCTGGGATATGCGTGTGTTCCGGGAACCACACCGACTCGAACCCGCGCTCCTCGCAAGCGCGAGCTAATTCATCCGGACGGATAGCGTAATCCGTGGCAAACATCAGAACTCCGAGTTTCATAGCGCCTCCTTTTTGCTGTGGTTTCCGAATTCTGCCAGTGATTGACGTGTCCGCCAAGGTCGGGGCGTTTGTCTTTCCTGGGCAATCACCGCATCGCCACGGCCTGCACCTGTTTAAAGTCCGTGACGCCTTGCAGACATTTGCGGACGCCATCTTGCACGAGGGTTGTCATGCCTTGGGCGATAGCGACTTTAGTGAGTTCTGAGACTGTTGCTCTCGTGTGAATGAGTTGTTTGATCTCTTCACTACTCACAAGCAATTCGTGGAGCCCAATGCGGCCTTTGTACCCGGTCCGTTGGCAAATAGTGCAGCCTTTGGGGCGATAGAGACTGAACTTTTCGTTGTAGACAAATCCCAACTGGGCGAACGCGTCTTCCCCGTAAGCGTACGCCAGCGCATCATATTCGTCTCTGCTCGGATGATATTTTTCTTTGCAGTATGGACAGAGCGTACGTGCAAGCCGTTGCGCCAGAATGCCTAAAAGTGCATCGGCGAAGTTGAACGGGTCCATACGCATCTCCAGCAAGCGCGTTACCGTCTCGACCGCGCTGTTGGTGTGCAGAGTGCTAAACACGAGATGGCCAGTCAGGGAGGCTTCAATGCTGATCTCCGCCGTTTCGCGGTCGCGAATTTCACCCACCATGATGACGTCTGGGTCAGCCCGGAGAAACGCACGCATAGCGGCGGCGAAATCAAAACCGATCTTGGGGTGCATTTGCACCTGACGGAGGCCATACTGGGTGATTTCCACTGGGTCTTCCGCCGTCCAGATTTTGCGGTCCGGAATGTTGATATGCCGCAAGGCGGAGTGCAGCGTGGTGGTTTTACCGGAGCCCGTGGGCCCTACACACAAAATAATCCCGTAGGGCTTCGCCAAGATGGTTTTGAATTCCCGCAGGTTGCGTTCAGACATCGCCAGCCGATCGAGCGGGATCGGTTCTCCAGCCGCTAGCAAACGGAGAACCACATCTTCATTCTCTTCGCCAGCAGTGGGAATGGTAGCGATGCGCAATTCAATCTCCCGATCCGGCAGCGCAAACTTGATTTTCCCATCTTGTGGCTTACGCCGTTCGGCTATATCCAGCGACGCCATGATTTTGAGTCGCGAGGCGAGGGGACGACGATACTCCGCCGAGACTTTTTTATATTCGTGGCAGCGACCGTCTACCCGAAAGCGGATGAGCGTCTCGCGTTTCTCGCCGTAGGGTTCGACGTGAATGTCTGATGCGCCGATTTTGTGAGCTTCGAGAATCATCTGATTCACCAAGCGCACAACCGTGTTGTTGTTTTCGTCAAGTTCTTCAGCGCCTACGCTTGTTGCTTCTTTGCGTCCATCCACGAGGGGATCGGCTTCAAGCGTGCTCAACACGCGCTCGATATCGTCGCGCAGGCCGATCTGAAATGAGACCTTGTGGAGCGGGAACAGACGCTTGATATCGCGCACCTTCTGGAACGCATGGGGATCGTCGATAAGCACTTCAACGCTGTGGTCCGTGGCTTGGAGCGGAACCCAGAGATTGGTCTTGAGATAGCTGAGATTAATGTCTTTCAGCAGAGCTGGCGAGATCGTGACCTTGGCGGTCGGCGCGAAAAACGGGCATTTATAAAAAGCACTCAATGATTGCCCGAGATCGTGGCGACGGATTTGATAGGTTTCCATCAGAATGGTTTCGATGGACTGTTGGCTCTCACGGGCGGCCTCGACAGCCGCGTCCAGCTCGACTTGCGTGAGCAAGTTTCTCACTAGGAGCCCATCGAAACGCGAAGGTTTGCGCTTGGCCAGTTGATAGTGATGGTGTAAAGCGATGCCCAGCGTGTGAGCGATTTTTTCCACCTTTTCTTCGTCTTCTCGGGTGAAACGGTCCACGCCCTTTTTGTTAATCAACTGGAGCACGCCGACGAGCATGTTATTGGGTGCACGGACTGGCAGGGCCAGCACTTGCTGGGTGCGTCTGCCGCTGCGTTGGTCCCATGAGCTATCGAACGCAAGAGTAGGGCTGATCTCCTCCAGCTCCGCTTTATCGTACGCATTGGCAATGTTGACTTTCAGCCGGTTGCGCGTGACAAAGCCGACGATGCTGTAATCGTTCAGTGGGACACGAATCTCGCGGATCGTGTCGAGATCGGAAAAGCGCGAGTACACTTCTTTCTTGTCATAATCGATGGCGTAGAGCGCAAACCGTTCCGCCTCGAACAGGCTCAGGATTTCGTCGTGCAGTTCCACGAACAGTTGATCGAATTCCCTGGCGGCATGAATACGGTTGGTGACATAGTTAAGACGTTCAGCGTACGTGACTTGCGCTTGTAACGACTCTACTTGCTGTCTGGACTGCTCTTCGCGCAACATGCGTCCTCCTTTGCGGAACAAGGCGTCACTGAGGAATCAGAGAGGAAAGACCGTGAGTAGGTATTGCATGGGTGAAGCGCAGTTGTCAACGTCTCAATGCAAAAATGAGAGAGGTTTTATTTTCGGCGATACGGTTATGGCGTAACTCTTGAGGTCGAAGGTGCGTCTGCAAGGAAAAGCGACGAGCGGAGCTAGAAAGTGCATAACAATTTATTGGACGGGAGACACTCAGGCTTCCCTGGATTCCGGATCACGGCCTGCGGCCTTGCCCAGAATGATGGCTCTGCCTCGTTCGTCATTCCGGCCCTTCGGCTTCGCTCAGGATAAACTCCAGCCGGAATCCAGGATTTTGTTATGTACCCAGAGCTCGGTGCGTTCTTGCTGGGAATGCTTATATCCCGTACAGTTCGTTCCCAAATAGTCTTACGAGATGCATCCTTTCCTCATGCGACAAATGCTGACGTTTCTCCATACATCGTCCACGCATATCCCTACGTTTGATCGTTTACTCGCTGAACTGGCGCCGGACGTGCCGGCGCGCCACGTGGTTCACGAAAACCTGTTGCAAGAAGCGCGTGAGGTCGGTGGCGTCACCGTGCAGCTCAAACAAAAAGTGCAGGATGCACTCCTCAGCGCCATGCGGGATGATACCCGAGTGGCGTTGTGCACCTGTTCGACCCTGGGCGGGTGCGCCGAAGAGATTGGGCAGCACACGGCAGCGCCCATTTTGCGGGTGGATCGTCCGATGGCGGAATTAGCAGTTGCTCTTGGCAGTTGTATCCTCGTCGCGGCTACCGTCGCTAGTACGCTCGCACCGACGAAAGCGTTGCTCCTCGATGCTGCGCAACGCGCTCACAAATCAATACAGATCATTGAAGTCCTCTGTGAGTCGGCGTGGGCGAAGTTCCTGCAAGGCGATCAGGCTGGCTATCTACACGATATTGCGGCTCAACTTCGTCAGTACGCGCCGCTTGGAGAGGGGATCGTGCTGGCGCAAGCGTCGATGGCGGAAGCGGCGGCGCTGTGCACAGACTTGGCGACGCCTATTCTCAGTAGTCCTCGTCTAGGGCTGGAAGCCGCCCTCAGGGTGTATCATGGCGCTTGACCTGAGCAAATTTACAGACCTTGATTATTGCTACCTGACCACGATTGGTCGCGTGACGGGGAAGCCACACACTATCGAGATTTGGTTCGCACGGAGTGATCACACGTTGTACCTGCTCTCTGGCAATAAAGAGAAGGCTGATTGGGTGAAGAATCTCAAAAAGACGTCGCAGGTGAAGGTGCGTCTGCATCGCTCCCACTTCGTCGGCGAGGCGCGCACGATTGTCGACAAAAGAGAAGCCGCTTTGGCGAGAAAGCTCGTCTTCACCAAATATCAATCACGGTACAGCGGCGACTTGACTTCGTGGCGGCGCACGGCGCTGCCAGTGGCGATCGACCTCGCTGATCGTCCTATGACAAGTGGCGGCGCTAATAGATTTGAGTTACAGGGCGCAACTCCAAACGGTGTGAGCCTGCGCCCCGCTACTTTCTTCATCCTTCGCTTTTCCTCGCCGTGCCCATCCATCCTGTTTGTGACACGTCAAACATGACGCCGTCTGGTCCGCTGTACCGGACCTCCGCGTTGCCGTGATGGTTACTGCCCATGCCTATACCAAGAGCCTGATTGATGTCATCCCGCCGCGTACAATCTGCCGACGCCAGCTTTTGCGCGATCTCCTCCAGGCTTTCGACTTCAAAGCCGATGTGGTGGATGCCGCTCCAATTCTTCCCCCGCTCTGCCCCAGCAACTTGGTCATTTTTGAAGTCGAGAATCGCCAAATTGATCGTGCCATCCGTAAGGAACGCTCCATTGACGATGGGAGTGTCCAACTTGGCAATCTGTTTCATGCCAAACACTTCGACATAAAACTTGGCGGTTTCTTCGGCGTTCTGAGTCGCGATGGCAATGTGTCTGAGCTTCGCCATGATGGACCTCCTTTTGGTTGCCGGCGCGGGGTGCGCAGGTGTTGTTTATAGCTACATTGTTAAGGCCATGTTTTCGCCACCCCAGACGAAAATTTGAAGATCATATAGTAGACGAACGCTGCGCCTATAGCGATGACAATGAGGAACCACGGGACAAAAGTGATTGTAGGATAATGTCCGGCGCCTGCTAGCATCCCAAAGAGCATCGGGACAGACAGAAAGGTGTTCGTGCGCGAGGCGTACAAGGCGCGCTTGGCGGTGGCTGGTTGGTCCGGCGGCGTTTGCCCGTCTTTTGTCCAGGTAATGAGCTTCTGTTGCGCCGGCCAAATGATGAACCAGACGTTGAACCACATGATCGAGCCGAACAACGCTCCCAGTGAAATCCACATGCCCGCGTCTGAGCCAAACAGCCCGGCGTCTCCATACATGCCGCTCCCCAGTACAAAGTATTTCCACAAAATCATCGCCCAGCCCGAGAGAAATGTCAGCATCGCGCCCCAACGGAACCACCATAAAGTCCGGGGCAGCAACTGGGGCACGACTTCCCTTCGAGTCGCCGGCTGGAGCGCGGCGGTGACGTGAGCATTAATCAAGTTGAAGAAATACAATATCCCGATCCAGGTAATGCCCGCCACAAGATGAATCCAGCGTAAGAGCGCCTGCAGCAAATCATTGGTATCCACAATACACATCCTCCTCCCAAAAATAATGGTTTCGTCCGAACTCTGTTTTATCTTATCCCGAACCGCCTCAGTTCTCTAGGGCGTGTCTCCCGTTTCTTGCTGTTTCTTTTTTTCGCCCTCCTTGGCTCTGTGGTGTTACTTACAAACTTGCCGTGCAGTTTTGGCAGAGGCCGTAAACCGACAGGCTATGGGTGGCGATCGTGAAGCCCTGTTTCACCAGCGGTCCCAACGCAACGTGACGGTTCCGCTCCAAGAGGACATCAACAATGTGTCCACATTGTTGGCAGACAAAATGGTCGTGCTCGGCGACCACCGGATCATCTCTGGTCACGCGATCGCCAAGGAGCACCATATGAACCTTCCCTTCCTCCACCAGCCGTTGCCGATTACGATAGACTGTGCCCAAGTTGATGTGTGGGAGCGTATTCCGCACGCGCCGATAAATTTCGTCGGCGCTCGGGTGGGAAGGGTCGCCTTGCAGCGCTTCATAGACTGCGGCGAGCTGTCGGGTCGCGCGTTTATGTACGTCATTCACCATGACACTGCTCCGTGGAGTTTTCGCCTGCGTTCATAATTCAGCCGCTAACGAGCGCCGCGTCTCCGGAGAAAATTCCGCTTGAGCCTGATAGTTGGGATGATTGATGACCAGTCGCGCCTGCTGTCGGTCATCTCGGAATGCGGCTTGCGCCTCGGGAGATAACGGAAAACGGACATATTGCACGGCGCTGAGATTATCTTCTTTACTTCGTCCAGATTCAAAGACCGCAGGAATTGTGAACTGTTCCCCAATCTGTAAAGAGACCGCCTTGTCGATGCCGATCAACCGGACCAACTCCGGTCGGATGCGCTCCTGCTTGGTGATCTCAATCAGCATGGTGGCGGACAGCTCACCCGGGGCTGGAATGAGTTCATTGTAGACCTTGACTTCAAAGCGCACTTTGTCGAGATCCATGATTCGCTCTGTCCGTAGCATCTCTTGAATTTGGAAGAACACCGTCTGGTGATTTTCAAAAACGAAAGTGACGTAAGAGCCAACCGACACCCGCCGCGTTTTCTTCAACGCAATGATCTGACGACGGAACTCCTCGCGAATGTGCTCGTACCGCTCTAAGCCCATAATGTCATCCAACGTCACCTTTTTCATAGCGCCTGCTTGTTGCTGATGTCAGAAGCGCGTGCTTCCCCTCTTCATGGAAAAGAGGGGAAGGCTTGCCTGTGATGGCAGGTCAAGCGCAAGAAGAGTTGCAGCGATCGTGCTAGCCTTTCAGCCCGTTGAGCCCTTGACTGAACCGCCCGGCGTGAGATTTTTCCGCGCGCGCCAGCGTCTCGAACCACTCGGCCACTTCGTCGAACCCTTCATCACGCGCCGTTTTGGCAAATCCTGGGTACATCTCGGTGTATTCGTAAGTCTCGCCCGCGACCGCGGCCTTCAGGTTCTTTTCGGTATCACCGATCGGCTCGCCCGTGGCTGGATCACCCACTTCTTTGATGAAATCTAAGTGACCAAAAGCATGGCCAGTTTCCGCCTCGGATGTATCCCGAAAGAGGCCGCCGATATCCGGGTAGCCTTCAATGTCCGCCCGGCGCGCGAAGTAGAGATACCGGCGGTTTGCTTGCGATTCTTTAGCAAATGCGTGTTTCAAGTTATCGAGTGTCTTAGAACCTTTCAGAGCCTTTGCCATACCACGCCTCCCTAACGATAATTGTTCCTATTGAGTAGGACGCGTCAGCCGCGTGGTCAATCCCTCACAGTACCCTCACATTGATTGTCTCCTGCCCACATTGCTTGTCAGTAATCCCTCGTGATAAAGAGCACGTCCAATGAGGAGTTATGCGAGGAGAGCTGTATGACGAGCCACACTCCACCAGGATGGACAGAGCCGGAAACCGTCGCCGTGCGTCCAGAGGCAGTGCTGGACTCCGAGGTGGTCAGCCAATATTTGCGCGGCAAACTGCCTCACACAGACGGACCACTCCACATCGTGCAATTTGCTGGTGGGCACGCCAATCTGACCTATCTGCTCAGTTTTGGGGAACACGAATACGTGCTCCGTCGTCCTCCGAGTGGACCGCTTGCCGCCGGGGCCTACGATATGGCGCGGGAATATAAAGTGCTCTCTGCGCTGTGGCCAGTGTTCCCACCCGCCAGTCGTCCCTATTTATTCTGCGATGACGTGAGCATTCTTGGCGCGCCCTTTTTTGTGATGGAGCGTCGGCGTGGCTTGGTCATTCACAAAGAGATGCCGCCCGCTTACCTGAATCGTCCGGATTTATACCGTCAACTCAGTGAAGCGCTCGTCGATAGCTTGGTGGCCCTGCACGCCGTGGACTACAAAGCTGTGGGCCTGGAGTCGCTTGGGAAACCTGAAGGTTTTGTAGAAAGACAGGTCAACAACTGGCTGAAACGGTGGGAGCGCGCGCGCATCTTCCCGATCCCGCTATTGGATGAAGTCGGGCGCTGGTTGCTGGCGCATCTACCGCGCTCACCAGCGCCGACGTTGTTGCATAACGATTACAAACTCGACAATGCTATGGTTGATCCCAATGACATTACTCGCATCATTGGGCTGTTCGATTGGGACCAATGCACGTTGGGCGATCCGCTTGTCGATGTGGGACTGCTCTTAAACTATTGGACCGAGGCCGATGACACTCCAGGTCGGCACTTGTTTTCTCAAGCTCCAACCGTGCTTGCTGGTTTTTACACTCGCGCGGAGCTCGTGCAACGTTATGCTGTACAAAGTGGACGAGACGTGAGCGCCATGCCTTTCTACGAGAGCTTCGCGCTATGGAAAACGGCGATTGTCGTGATGCAGCTTTTCGTTTTGTACAAGAACGGCCAATTGCAAGATGCCCGTTTGGCGGATTTCGATCAGAAAGCGCTGGCGCTAGCGGAAGCGGCGCACGAGGTCAAGGCGCACTGGACCCATTGACGTTCTCATGGAGAGGAGGACAAGTATGGCAGAAATGACAGACGAAATGATGCAGGAACTCGAACGATTAAAAGCAGAGAATGCGGCCCTCAAAGCGCGCTCGGCCAAAGGGCTCTCGTTGAAAGTGAGTGAGAAAGGGGCCGTGTCGGTCTACGGCTTAGGCCGTTTCCCGGTGACGTTGTACAAAGAACAATGGGGGAAACTGCTTGACATGGCGGACGATATCCGGACCTTTATTAAAGAGAATGAACCGCAGCTCAAGACCAAAGAAGAAAAAACAACTGCGTAGCGTGACGCATAGCTGAAACAGCAGCCAGGCTCACGGGGCGCGGCAGACACAGATAATTGGCGTGCGCGATGGCAGTGTACCAGCTCCCAGACGCTCTTCTCTTCCCCGATCCTAGACGCGCGAATCCCGATGGCTTGTTAGCGGTCGGCGGGGATCTCAGCCAGGAACGACTCTTGCTCGCCTATCGCCTCGGCATTTTTCCCTGGTACGAAGAGGGGTATCCAATTCTCTGGTGGAGCCCGCCGCGTCGCTGTGTGATGGACCCGACGGGCTTTCATGTGTCGCGCAGTTTGGAGCGTGTACTTCGACAAGAACGTTTTACCATTACTTTTGATACAGCTTTCGCGCGGGTGATGCGTGCGTGTGGCGAGACCCGGATCGCCGAAGGGAGGGGCACGTGGATCACCGAGGAGATGATCCACGCATACTGCGCTTTGCATGAAGCGGGGTTTGCCCATTCGACAGAAGCCTGGATTGAAGGTGAACTGGTGGGGGGAATTTATGGCGTCAGTCTGGGCTCCGCTTTTTTCGGTGAGTCGATGTTCAAGCGCGTCGCCAACGCGTCGAAAGCGGTGTTCGCCACCTTGGCTCGACGGCTGGTGGAATGGAATTTCACCATGATTGACTGCCAAATCACCAACCCACATCTTCAGAGCCTTGGCAGCTATGAAATTACCCGCACCGAATTTTTGCGACGGTTGGCTCATGCCTTGACGAGGCCCAGCCGGGTGGGCAAGTGGAATGGATAATAAAGTTTGTGAGCCGCACGAGTACGAGGAGGAGAATCAATGTCCACATCGCCGGCTTTTGGCCGCACCCTGTTCTTGACCCCTGAGCAAGCGGCTACGGTGCGTGAGCGCTTCGGGACGCCGTGCTATGTATATGATCGCGGTATCTTGGAAGCGGCGGCGCAGCGCGCCCTCGCGTTTCCCGCTCCGTATGGATTTACCTTGCGTTACGCCATGAAGGCGAATCCAAGCCTCGGCGTCTTGTCCACGTTTCTCAAGCTGGGGCTGCATATTGATGCGTCGAGTGACTTTGAGGTTGAACGGGTGCTGCGGGCAGGATTCGCGCCGAACCAGATCCAGCTCACGTCGCAGATGCCTTCGCGTCGCCTGGCTGAGTTCGTCAAACGCGGTGTCCTCTATAATGCGTGCTCCTTGCATCAGTTAGAACAGTTTGGCAAAGCCGCGTCCGGTGGCAGCGTGTCCGTGCGGATCAATCCGGGCCTCGGTAGCGGATCGACGAAGCGCACCAATACCGGTGGACCGGCGTCGAGCTTCGGCATTTGGCATGCCTATCTTGATGATGTTAAAAAGATTGCCGCGCAATCCGGCGTGAAAATCGCACGACTCCATACCCATATTGGCTCGGGTAGTGACCCAGAAGTGTGGAAACGCGTCACGCGTATGTCGCTTGATATCGCTGGAGCACTGCCGGATGTCACTGTCATCAATCTCGGCGGCGGTTTCAAAGTGGGGCGCATGCCGGACGAACCCTCGACGGATCTGCAAGACGTGGGACTGCACGTGCGACGCGAACTCGAAGCCTTTCGCGAGCGCCACGGTCGCGCTCTGCATCTTGAAATTGAGCCCGGCACCTTTTTGGTGGCCAGAGCGGGCGCGATCGTCGCGACGTGTGTTGACGTGGTAGACACCGGTAAAGACGGTTACCTGTTCGCCAAACTCGATACCGGCATGCCAGAAGTTACGCGCCCCTCTCTCTATGGCGCCCAGCATCCCATCGAAGTGTTGGCAACTGACCGCGAAGAAGTCGACGTTGTTTTTGTCGGTCCGTGCTGTGAGTCCGGCGACATTCTCACGCCTGCGCCGGGCGATCCGGAAGCGCTAGCGCCTCGTCGCGTGTCGCGCCCCCATATCGGTGATCTGGTCGTTGTTGGCGGCGCCGGAGCCTACTGCGCCGGCATGGCCACAATCAATTACAATTCGTATCCGCAAGCGCCTGAGGTGATGTTGGAGGCCGACGGTGCGTTACAACCTCTTCGGCAACGTCAACGACTTGAGCAAATTTGGG
>CAYTVL010000069.1:6091-23860 GCA_964441775.1 uncultured Enterobacteriaceae bacterium | reverse complement strand
CCAAGCCCTTTCGCTTTGCTTGCTCGTGTTGACTCAAATCTCTGCCCCTGAAAGACCCTACCCGCCCCGCTACCGGTTCAACGTTTAACGTTCAACGTTCCAGGCTCCCAACCCTCAGTCCCTGAAGCTCGGCCTCCGCTCAGTTATACGCCCAAGCATCTCGCGGAAAAGATTCTCACGAATCGTTCGGCGCTGGAAGGCGAGCGCCGCGTGGTCACCGTGCTCTTCACCGATACCGCCGGGTTTACGGCTCTCGCCGAAAAGCTTGATCCTGAAGAAGTCCATTCGATTATGGATCGTTGCTTTGAGCTGATCACGGGCGCTGTTCATCGTTTCGAGGGCACGATCAACCAGTACACCGGCGATGGCGTCATGGCGTTGTTCGGGGCGCCGATCGCGCATGAAGATGGCCCACGCCGCGCCGCCCACGCGGCTTTGGCCATTCAACAAGGCTTGCATGAGCTGAGTCAGGAGTTACAAGCACAGCGCGGATTCCCTTTTGAAATGCGCATCGGCTTAAACACGGGGCTCGTGGTCGTCGGCAAGATTGGCGATGACCTGCGCATGGACTATACAGCGGTGGGTGACGCCACTAACGTTGCAGCACGCATGCAACAGCTCGCTCGGCCAGGCAGTGTGGTTGTTAGTGAGGCCACCTATAAGTTGATTGCTGGCTATTTTGAGACCCTGGATCTGGGCGAGCTGCAGGTGAAAGGTCATACCCCAGTTCGCGCCTTTGAGGTGCTGCGGCCCCATGGCCGCCGGACCCGGCTCGATGTAGCGGTCGAGCGTGGCCTCACTCCGCTCGTGGGGAGAGCGCGCGAGCTGGCTACGCTGCTTGATCTCTTTCATCAAGTCAAAACCGGCCATGGGCAAGTGGCCTTGGTTACGGGTGAAGCGGGGATCGGCAAGTCTCGACTGCTGTTGGAGTTGCGCCGCGCCTTGGCCCAAGCTGGAGAGAACGTCACCTGGCTCGAAGGGCGCTGCATCTCGTTCGGTCAATCGATCCCTCTCCTTCCGATTATCGATCAGTTGCGTGAAAACTTTGGCATCGAAGAGTTTGACGGGGAACCGGAGATTATCGCCAAAGTTGAGCACGGTATGCGCCACTTGGGCGGACTCGAAGCGCATATCCCGTATATTCGGTATCTACTGTCCGTAGACCCTGGTGATCCAGCCATTCCCGCGATGGATCCCTTGGCCCGGCGTAGGCAGGTCTTCGACGCCTTACGGGCGCTCACTTTGCGTGGGGCCAGCCTGCGTCCTGTACTCCTGGTCTTTGAGGATCTGCATTGGATTGACAGCAGCAGCGAAGAGTATTTGAGTTCTTTCGTGGACTCGGTGGCGGGCTTGCCGCTGATGCTCATCATGACCTACCGTGTTGGGTACAATCCTCCATTCGGCAGTCGCAGTTTCTTCACTACGTTTAACCTACATAGTCTTTCAGAGTCAGAGACACTGGCTATGGCTGGCTGCGTATTGGGAACTGAACACTTCCCACCGGAGTTGACCGTAGCCTTGATGGAGAAAGCCGAAGGCGTGCCCCTATTTGTCGAGGAAGTCACCAAAACATTGCTCGACCTCGGAGTATTGCGACGGGAAGATAACGGGTATCGCCTGGTGAAAGGCATTGCTGAAGTAAGCGTGCCGGACACTATTCAGGGCATCATCATGGCCCGGATCGATCGCTTGGGCGAGGAAGGCAAACGCACGGTACAGTTGGCGTCGGTGATCGGTCGGCAGTTCCTTCAGCGGTTGCTGGAACGGGTGGCAGGACTGACCGGCAAACTCGAAGGCTTGCTGCGCGAGCTGAAAGCCCTGGAGATTATTTACGAACAAGGGCTGCTGCCCGAACCGGCCTACATTTTCAAACACGCCGTGATTCAAGATGTGGCCTACAACAGCCTGCTTATTCGACGACGTAAAGAACTACACAAGGCGGTCGCCGAGGCGATCGAAGAACTCTACGCCGACCGTCTCCCTGAGCACTACGAAGAACTTGCACATCATTATGAGCGAGGCGAAACCCGGGAGAAGGCGCTGAAGTATTTGGTCAAGGCGGGGCAGAAGTTGCAGCACGCCTATGCGAATCGAGAAGCTCTTGACTATTACAACCGAGCGCTAGTCATCTGTGAGCGATTGGGGAAGCAGATTGATCCCTCTGTTCTACTGACTATCCACGCCGGCAAAGGGGCCGTGCACTTCGTCTTGAGTGAATTCCCCCCTTCCATAGACGCCTACCAGTGCATGCTGGAAGTGGCTCGACAGCTCGGAGATAGAGAGAAGGAAGCGGGGGCTCTCTGCGGTATGAGTGCTAGCTTCGGCCTCGCTCACGAGTTTGAAGAGGCCCTCGAATATGCCGAGCGGGCGAAAGTGTTAGCATCAGAGATTGGCGCCAAAAACATCCTCGCTAGCAGCCTGAACGTGATAGGCTTGGTCCATAGTACGATAGGCAGACTCGGTGAGGCTGCACACCTGTGGGAAGAAGCTCTGAGGATCAGTAGAGAGGCGGGAAACAAAGGCGCGGAAGGGTTCAACCTCACAATGCTAGGGCAGCTCCATAACTGGAAAGGAGAGTACGAACAAGCTCTTCATCTTCACGAGCAGACTTACAGGATCGGACATACGCACAACCTTCAGGATGCCTTGTTACAATTCATCTGGGCGAGGAGCATCGCCTACTGCGGCAAGGGGGAGTATGAACAAGCTCTTACCTCCCTCCAGGAAGTCTTTGAGAAAAGCGAGCGGCTTGGCGACAAATATTTCAAATGTCGCATCCTCAATACCTTCGGTTGGGTGTACGGAGAACTCTACAATCTAGAGCCTGCTATTCGCTACAATCGAGGAGGGGTGGAGTTGTCGTATACGATCGGCGACCCAGAGATTATCAGGAATGCTGAGGCCAACTTGGGCGATAACTACCTGTTTCTAGGCGACATCGATCAAGCGCAGCAGTATCTCGAAAAGGCCTACCGCGATTCGCAACAGCATGGAAAGTGGGGAGAAGAATCGATGAAGTGGCGCTACATGCAGCACTGTTGTCATAGCTTGGGAGAGCTGTGGCTCACGAAAGGAGAGCCCGAGAAAGCGCTACGATTTGCAGAAGAATGCTTACAACTGGCCGAGCCAACCGAGAGCCGCAAAAATATCGTCAAAGGCTGGCGATTGCAGGGGCAAGCCTACTGCGTGCAAGGCAAATTAGCGGACGCTGAAACTGCTTTACAAAAGGCGCTTGCTCTGGCTAAAGAGGTCGGCAACCCGCCGCAGTTGTGGAAGACTTATCAAACGCTCGGCGAACTCCACGAAAAGCAAGGCCTCATGGACCAGGCCCGCACGGCGTATGCCGACGCCTTGGCCGTCATTGACGATGTCGCAAGTAGGTTACACGATCAAGAACTCAAGCAAACCTTCCTAGCGGCGGAGCCCGTGCAGGAATTGCGAAGAAAAGTAACCGGGAGTTAGTAGTCCGCATCTCAAAGGTCTCGAGATTGAACAAAGTAAAACGATTCAAAGAGGGGGAGGATGTCGTCCGCGCATCGCCTCTTCCTCTCGATTAGCCAAGATCAAGCTCCGGTTCATATTGAGCGCTTCGATAGTCGCTCGCCCAACTGGGGTACGACCGACAAGCAACACCCCTTCCTAGCGAAAGTGTTCAGACCAGCGATTACGTCGCGGGTTATATAGCGGGACTTCTTCGCCGTTGCGTGGATCGACCGCAATCTGTCGTGCGGATTTGCGGAGCGAGCACGAAACGCAAGCCAGCGCGAGATTGTTGGACTCCGTCTTTCCGCCAGCCGCGATGGGCACGACATGGTCAATATGAAAGGTTGCCTCTTGCCCTTCCTGCGATAGCCGACAATACTCACAACGTTTTGCGGCTCGGCGGACGACGAGTTGTCGTAGCTTCGCAGGGATAACCCTCATTGTCCATACGGCCCTTCTTGCCACACCCGCTGAGCGCGTAGACGTAACAAAGAGAGCATCTCAGCAAGGTTCACTAGCCCTTCTGCTTCTGCTCGTTCAGCGGGCGTGAGCGTCTCTCCGCTATCTTGGCGATCCAGTAGCTCTTGGAGTCGTTTGTCTACAGCGCTCGGTAGAGCAAATTTCTCTAAGTCTGACGGCATCTCTATCTCGACAAGAACATGCTGAGACATGAAAACTTCTCCTGTTGTCAGGGTTGTCACACTAAACGTGCTTCCGCAGCTCCAATCGAGCGATTTGATTACGATGCACTTCGTCCGGACCATCAGCGAAACGCAGCGCGCGCGCTTGCGCATAGGCGTGCGCGAGGCCAAAATCCTCTGCCATAGCACCGCCACCATGCACTTGCATCGCCCAGTCGATCACTTTGAGCGCCATATTCGGCGCCGCGACCTTAATCATGGCGATTTCCATGCGGGCCACTTTGTTGCCCGCAGTATCCATCATGTGAGCGGCTTTGAGCACCAGCAGACGCGCTTGATCAATCGAGATCCGCGCCTCGGCAATACGCTCTTGTGTCACCGTGCGCTCAGACACTGGCTTGCCGAAGGCGACGCGCGAGGTCGCGCGTTTACACATTTTCTCCAGCGCGCGCTCGGCTTGTCCAATCAAGCGCATGCAGTGGTGAATACGGCCTGGACCAAGGCGGCCCTGCGCAATCTCAAACCCACGCCCTTCACCAAGCAGTAGGTTCGACACCGGCACGCGCACGTCTTTGAATTCCACTTCCGCGTGACCATGCGGGGCATCATCGTAGCCGAACACCGATAGCATGCGCAACACCTTGATGCCGGGCGTGTCGCGCGGGATGAGGATCTGTGATTGCTGCCGGTACTTGTCGGGATTATCGGGATTAGATTTCCCCATAAAGATAATGATCTTGCAACGCGGATCGCCCATGCCGGAAGACCACCACTTGCGACCGTTAATCACGTAAAAATCGCCGTCACGTTTAATGCTCGACTCGATATTAGTCGCATCAGACGACGCCACCGCTGGCTCGGTCATAGCGAAACAGGAACGAATTTTTCCCTCCAGAAGCGGCTCCAGCCATTGTTTCTTGTGCTCTTCAGTGCCATAGCGCTCCAACACTTCCATGTTGCCGGTGTCCGGGGCCGCGCAGTTAAACACTTCCGGAGCGATGAACGAGCGGCCCATGATCTCGCACAGCGGTGCATATTCGAGGTTCGTCAACCCGGCGCCGCGATCACTCTCGGGTAGAAACAGATTCCACAGCCCTGCCGATTTCGCCTTAGCCTTCAGCTCCTCCATGATGGGCGGGATCTGCCAGCGATCGCCCTGACTGTTGAGTTGGTTGTAATAGGTCTCTTCATTGGGATAGATGTAGGCGTCCATGAACTCACGCAGACGCTTCTGCAACGCTTGCACCTTTGGCGAATAATCGAAATCCATTTAGTGGCTACTCCTTCCTCATGTTATCGGACTGCTTTTCAGCTTCGACACAGTAGGAAATATTGATATGGCTGTCAAATTCAGCCTAGCTCCTCCAACAGCGCTTTCGCCTCTTGCAAGTCTTTCGTATCAAAGCCTTCGGTGAACCAGTTGTAAACATTCGACAGTAATTTGTGCGCTTTGGCTTTCTTACCTTGCTGTTGCCATAGGCGAGGGATATGAGCTCTTTGATCTTGTGAGCAAAATCCTCCCTATCCCTCCTTTGCCAAAGGAGGGAATCGAAGAGCCCCCTTTTGAAAGATGATTATGTTGGTATTGACACCTAGTCGCCTTTTTGCTATATTCCCATTATGCAAACCATTGATGCTTTCGACAAGCAGTTTCCTACCGATGAATCTTGTAAACAATTCCTGATGGAATTGAGGTGGCCTAATGGGGTGCGCTGTCCACGCTGCGAGAAGCAAGAGAAAATCTACGTGCTCAAGGCGCGCCCCTTCCATTGGGTTTGTAAAAATCAAGAGTGTGGCGGTAAGAATGGCTACCGCTTCAGCGTCATTTCGGGCACGATCTTTCAAGACACCAAGATTCCTCTGAAGCTCTGGTTCAAGGTAGGTTATCTCATGTTGGTGTCCAAGAAAGGCGTCAGCGCCTTGCAAATTCATCGTGTCATCTTCGGTGAAGACTCGGGTTCCGACTATCGCACTAGCTGGTATATGTGTCACCGCTGGCGCGCCGCAATGCAGAACGATGAATTTATGCAACTGACCGGCGAGGTGGAAGTAGACGAAACCTGTGTCGGCGGAAAGGCCGAGAAGCGGCATGGTGGACACGGAAAGGGCGGTCGGGGCACTGCCGGTAAAGTCGCCGTCATTGGCGCTATCGCTCGCAAGGGCAACGTGGTTGCGAAAGTCATAGAGAATACGGACACTGAAACCCTGCAAGGGTTCGTGAAAGAAGCCGTCTCTGATAAGGTGAGCTTGGTTGCGACGGATGAACATTCTGGATACCGCCACTTGATAAAAGAAGGGTTCCCACACGAAAACGTGAAACACGGTCAAGGCGAATATGTCCGAGGCAAAGTCCACACTGCCAACATTGATGGATTCTGGTCCCTGATTAAACGCGGAATTATCGGTTCGTTTCATCATGTGTCCAAAGAGTATTTACCGCTCTACGTCAACGAATTTGCTTTCCGCCACAACAAAAAAAGAATGCTCGCGCATTTGCGCAACTCATCACGACGTGCAGTCAGTAGCCATGCCTCTCTCGCTACGTTACAATATCGGGGTGGCTACCACCCCAAATACCCGCAAAGAAGACGACCGACTCAGAGAAGAACTTAGGAATGCCGACATTAAGAAATTCAAGAAAGTAATTGCTCCAGTTCTGTTTCCCGACAAGGCAAATAAAAAAGAGAAGTCGCAAGATCGCCCTTCGCGGTTATCTGCTTCAAGCTAAATTGTTTTTAAGGCGCAAGAGTCCTTCTCTGTCAAAGTATTCATCTAGAACGTGACGTGAAGAAAGCAAATTATCCATCGATTTCCGCCGTGGCCTTTTTTCTCCGTCATAAGCCCTGTTTACGCATTCCTTCCAGTATTCATAAGCGAAAATATCGGCTGCTTGCAATTGGGAAAACTCCCGTTTAGAGGCAAAGGTCAAAGAGCTGAATCGGTATCGAGCACGTAGATCAGGAAGCTCCTTCAGAAGCCGTTCACGGTATTGCACTTCTCCAACGAAGCCCGCACCGTCCTCGACCACATAGGCAATGAGATTGGTCATGTGGGTACGAGCAGCCCAGCGGCGAACTTGGTCAAAGCATCTAAGTAGACAAAAAGTGTAGGGACTTGTCTTCTCTTCCGAGTCTGCAAAGACCTCTAGATAATCACTAACCACAACCGCAGCCGCAACGCCAATAGAAACGTGGTCTGTAACGGCTTTTAACAGGTTCTTGATGAAGGAGATTCGCTTCTTCCCTGACCAATCAGCAAATGCTTTTATTCGATTTTCAAAGTCAGTCATGTGAAAATCATCAAGCCCGGTACAACGAAGCACGTTCGCCCAGCGGCGTTGAAATTTCTTCCATTCACTTACGGGAGCAAGATAACCAGCGACAACAAGGACGGGTGACTCTCGATGTGTCCCGCTTTCGTCAAGGTAAGCAGCTAGTAGCGCCATTGTTCGTTGCTTTTCAGAAAAGGGGGAAATTACATCCGCTAGTTCTTCGATGTCGATGAATCTACAACTGCTATCATGCTCGCCTTGAGGAAACGGTTCTTCCTTAAGTCGCCTCGTTTCCTCAACAGTAAAATTGCTATAAACTTCGCCTTCCACATTATCCCCCTCTCGCAAAGGTGTCAATATCAACATAATCGCCTTTTGAAAAGGGCGTCGCGCGGAGCGCGGGGGGATTTGAGCTGGTAGAACCCCTCGGTGTCACATCGGAGGGAGTTTCCGCGTTTCCTTGTCTCTGGTAAGGTATCGACCGAACGCCAGACTGACTCCGTAACCATACGCACCACTTATGATTGAACGATACACCCGACCGGCCATGGGCCGGATTTGGACGGAAGAAAATAAGCTCGCCAAATGGCTGGAAGTGGAACTTCTTGCCTGCGAAGCGCTTGCCGAGCGGGGTGAGGTTCCGCGCGAAGCGGTCTCCTCATTGCGTAAGAACGCGAAAGTCAACGTCGCGCGCATGCAAGAAATCGAAGCGCAGACGAAGCACGATGTGATTGCCTTCGTCTCTTCTGTTGCCGAAACCGTCGGCCCCGAAGGTCGCTTTCTGCATCTCGGACTCACCTCGTCTGATGTGATTGATACCGGCTTTGCCGTGCAACTGTGCGAAGCGACTGACCTCTTGTTGCAAGATATCGATACGCAGCTCGTCGTGCTCAAGCGCATGGCGGAGACGCACGCGCATACGCCAATGATTGGCCGCACCCACGGCGTCCATGCGGAACCCATTACCTTTGGGCTCAAAGCCGCGCATTGGTATGCGGAGATGAAACGTAATCGTGAGCGGCTCACTCAAGCGCGAGCAGAAATCGCCTTCGGCAAAATTTCCGGCGCGGTCGGCGTGTTCGCTAATATCGAGCCTGACGTCGAAGCATTCGTGTGTACCCGACTCGGGCTTAAACCCGAACCGCTCTCAACACAGATCGTGCCGCGCGACCGGCATGCGGTGTTCTTTTCGACTCTGGCCGTGATTGGCAGTTCGTTGGAACGTATCGCCACAGAAGTACGCCATTTGCAACGCACGGAAGTTTTTGAAGTCGAAGAACCGTTTACGCCGGGGCAAAAGGGTTCGTCTGCCATGCCGCATAAGCGCAATCCGTGGCAGCTCGAAAACGTCTGCGGCATGGCGCGGCTGCTGCGTGGCTACGCACTCTCAGCGTTTGAGAACGTCCCTCTGTGGCACGAACGCGATATCAGTCACTCGTCCGTCGAACGGGTTATTGGTCCCGACGCCACGATTGCATTGGACTTCACGATCGTCCGGCTCACGGGCATTCTCGACAAACTCGTCGTGCACCCGGAACGGATGCGGCAGAATATGGAGCTGCTCGGCGAGGCCATTTACTCCGAACACTTGCTGCTCGCGCTCGTGCGCAAAGGTATTTCCCGCGACGAAGCCTACCGTTGGGTGCAACGCAACGCCATGCGCGTATGGGAAACCGGCGCGTCGTTTCTTGCGGAAGTGCGCCGAGACCCCGATATTACAAAACTGCTAACGTCTGTAGAAATCGACACTCTCTTCGATATCCATCACGCGTTACGACACACTGACACCATCATGCAACGGGTGCTGAATGAGCGATAGCATGCTAGCCAAAGTCTACGTCACTCCCAAAAAAGCGATTCTTGATCCGCAGGGCAAAGCCATCGCTAACTCGTTGCACTCGCTGCATTATGATGAGGTCGCCGACGTGCGCATGGGTAAGTATTTGGAGCTGCGCCTCAAGGGGCTCACGCGCCCGCAGGCGGAACGGCGCGTCGAAGAGATGTGTCGTCGGCTACTGGCAAACTCAGTCATCGAAGATTTTCGCTTTGAGATCGTAGAGGAGTAACACGACGTGAAATGGGGCGTGGTGACGTTTCCTGGCTCGCTTGACGATCGTGATGCACTGTACTGCTTGGAAACCGTGTTGGGACAAGAGGTCGTGGCGCTATGGCATAAGGACCAGGACCTGCGGGGCGTAGAAGCGATCATCGTGCCGGGTGGTTTCTCGTACGGAGATTATTTACGCTGTGGCGCGATTGCCCGCTTTTCTCCAGTCATTCAAAGCATCATTGATTTCGCCAACGCTGGCGGGCCGGTCATGGGTATGTGCAACGGGTTCCAAATTTTATGTGAGTCCGGCCTGCTCCCTGGCGCGCTGATTCGTAACCAGTCGCTGTCGTACATTTGCGAGTGGACCCGTATCCGCGTCGAGACTACGAAGACACGTTTCACCGCGGCCTGCGCCCCGGGTGAACTGTTGCGCATTCCCATCAAACATGGCGAAGGCTGTTATGTTGCGGATGAAGACACGCTCAAGCAGTTGGAAGATCGGGACCAAATCGTCTTTCGCTATGTGAACGAGGCTGGAGACACAACCGCAGCGGCGAACCCCAACGGCGCGTTGCACAATATCGCAGGCGTCACCAACGCACGCAGAAATGTTGTCGGCCTCATGCCCCACCCAGAGCACGCAGTCGAAGCGCTGCTCGGCAGCGAGGATGGGCGAAAACTTTTCACCTCTGTTTTTGTACGTTAAGGATTTATGCGACGTCTTATCGCTGTTACTCCCCAAGTTGCACAGGACCACGGTCTCACGCTGGACGAATACGAGCAGGTTCTCCAGACCTTGGGGCGCACGCCCACGTTTGAGGAACTAGGCGTTTTCTCGGTGATGTGGTCCGAACACTGTAGCTACAAAAGCTCACGCCGTTTCCTGCGCCAACTGCCCACAACTGGCCCGGAGATTCTCCAGGGTCCAGGAGAAAACGCCGGTATTGTTGACGTGGGAGATGGCCTCGCCGTTGTCTTCAAAATTGAAAGCCATAATCACCCGTCTTTTATCGAACCGTATCACGGCGCCGCGACCGGCGTCGGCGGCATCATCCGCGATGTGTTCACGATGGGCGCACGCCCCATTGCTTCGCTCAATTCGCTGCGCTTCGGCGCCATTGACCATCCGCGCACCCCGTACTTAGTGAAAGGCGTGGTGGGCGGCATCGGCGGGTACGGCAATTGCGTCGGCGTTCCGACCGTTGGCGGCGAAGTCTATTTTGACGAAGGCTACAACGGCAACATCTTGGTGAACGCGTTTACGCTGGGCACGGTGCGCACCGACAGAATCTTCCGCGCTCGAGCCGCTGGAGTAGGCAATCCAGTGATGTACGTCGGCTCACGCACGGGACGCGACGGCATTCACGGCGCCAGCCTGCTCGCCTCACGCGAGTTCGACGCCAAATCCGAAGAGCTGCGTCCTGCCGTTCAAGTCGGCGATCCATTCACGGAAAAGCTGTTGATCGAGGCCTGCCTGGAACTCATGCAGCGCGATTTGATTGTTGCTATTCAGGACATGGGAGCGGCGGGGCTCACTAGCTCGTCCGTAGAAATGGCGGGCCGTGGCGGCATGGGCATTCGTCTCAATCTGAACGCCATCCCTACCCGTGAAGACAATATTTCACCCTACGAATTGTTGCTCTCCGAGTCGCAGGAACGGATGCTCATTGTTGCCAAAGCGGGCTGTGAAGACGAGGTGCGCGCCATTTTCTCACGCTGGGATCTGCAAGCAGAAGTGGTCGGTGAAGTTACTGATGACGGACTTTTCCGCACGTTTTGGGATGGAGAAGAAATCGCGCGGATTCCGGTCTCTGCGCTCACGGATGAGGCGCCAGCGTATGAGCGTCCGACTCAGCAACCAGCCGATTTCGCTGAACGTCAAAACCTTGATCTTGCCACGATTCCGTTGCCAGCCGATTACAGGGCCGTTCTCCTCACACTACTGACCTCACCGAATCTCGCCAGCAAAGAATGGGTGTATCGCCAGTATGATTCTTTTGTGTGCGGCAACACGGTTGTGCAGCCCGGCTCTGACGCCGCCATCATTCGCCTGAAAGGGACAACCAAAGGCATCGGTCTGACCGTCGATTGTAATAGTCGCTATTGTTTATTTGATCCGTACCGTGGCGGACAAATCGCCGTGGCTGAAGGGGCGCGCAACTTAGCTGTCAGCGGCGCACGTCCGGTCGCGCTCTCCGATTGTCTCAACTTTGGCAATCCAGAGAAACCGGAAGTGATGTGGCAATTCCAGCAAGCCATCGCCGGTATGCGCGATGCGTGTCTCACTCTGGGCCTCGCCGTGGTCAGTGGCAATGTCAGCTTTTACAACGAGACCGAAGGACGTGCGATTCCGCCGACCCCGACGATCGCCACAGTCGGTATTCTGGACGATATCACACACCATGTCACTCAGTGGTTCAAGCAGGCTGGCGATCTGATCGTATTGCTCGGCGAAACCCAAGAAGAATTAGGCGCGAGCGAGTACCTCGCGTCAATTCACAAACGCGTGGTTGGTGCGCCACCTCAGCTCGATTTAACGAAAGAGAAACGGTTACAAGGTCTCTGCTTAACCGCCGCTCGCGAACAATTACTCTCTTCGGCGCATGACGTCGCTGAGGGGGGACTAGCTGTCGCACTCGCCGAGGCGTGCATCACTCGACCAGAAAACCCCATTGGGGCGCAAGTCGCGCTGAACGATCACATCCGTCCAGATGCTCTCCTCTTTGGTGAAAGCCAGTCCCGCGTGCTCGTTTCGTTGCCGCCGGCAGCGCTGCCCCGTTTGCAAGCATTAGCGCAAGCGGCGGAAATACCACTCTCTCAACTCGGGGAAGTAGGGGGAGCAAACCTCGACATTCACGGGTATCTACGCGCCTCTGTAGATATGTTACAACAGGAATGGCGGACGTCTCTGGTAAAGCAACTCGACAAGTAATGGCGATTAGCTATCAGTAGAAAACAGCAGAATCGGAGAACCAGGGAACTGGAGAATCGGGGAATCAAAAATTCTTTCTCCGATTCTTCTCGTCTCCGTTTCTCCGGTTCTCTCCGCATCAGGTTGCTTGATGAGGACAAAGTAGGAGGCATCGTGTTGCACGAAAAGACAGGCGAAATGTTCGACCGCTTCCATGAAGAGTGTGGAGTCGTCGGTATTTACGGCCACCCTGAGGCGGCCAACCTGGCCTACCTGGCGTTATATGCGCTTCAGCATCGGGGTCAGGAATCCGCCGGTATCGCCTCGTCCAACGGGCAGACTCTGCTCGTGCATCGCGGCATGGGGCTTGTCGCGGACATTTTTGAGGAAAAGATCATTCGCCGTCTCGAAGGCCTCAGCGCCATCGGCCATAATCGCTACTCGACCACCGGCACGACTGTGCTGAAAAACAGCCAGCCTCTAGTCGTAAAGTATACGCATGGCTCCTTGGCGGTCGCGCATAACGGGAACCTCGTGAACGCGGAGGACCTCCGTCTGCGTCTCGAAGCGCGCGGCTCTATTTTTCAGTCCACGGTCGACACCGAAGTGATCCTGCATCTGATCGCCGCCTCGCGCGCGCCCCGGCTAGTCGATCGTATTATTGAAGCGCTGTGGCAAGTGCGCGGCGCCTATTCGTTAGTCTTTCTCAGCGAGGACGAAATGATCGTCGCGCGTGATCCCTATGGCTTTCGTCCGTTGGTGCTCGGTCGCATCCATGACCATGACAAAGAGACGTCCGTCGTGGCTTCAGAGACGTGCGCGTTCGATCTGATTGGCGCCACGTACGAACGCGAAGTCGCCCCTGGCGAAGTGCTTTTATTTTCGCCGGAGGGGATCACATCGTTTTCTCCCTTCCCCCACGAGCCGCTCTCGCGTTGTGTATTTGAGCATATTTACTTTGCCCGCCCAGACAGCCTCGTCTATGGTAGGAGCGTATATCAAACGCGCAAAGAATTCGGCCGACAACTCGCGTATGAAGCCCCGGTCGAGGCGGATATTGTGATTCCCGTGCCAGACTCGGGCGTGCCGGCTGCGCTAGGTTACGCCGAAGCCGCGCGCCTTCCCTTTGAAATGGGTCTCATTCGTAATCATTACGTCGGTCGAACTTTTATTGAGCCCCAGGAGTCCATCCGCAGTTTTGGCGTCAAAGTCAAGCTGAATGCGCAACCCGAAGTACTCAACGGCAAACGTGTGGTGGTTGTCGACGATTCCCTTATCCGGGGCACCACTAGCCGAAAGATCGTCAAGATGATCCGGGACGCTGGGGCTCGCGAAGTCCATCTGCGCATCAGTTCTCCGCCGACGATCGGTCCGTGTTTTTACGGAGTAGACACGCCGACACGTCGCGAGTTGATCGCTTCGGCGCATTCGATTGAAGAAATCCGCGACTATGTGATGGCGGATAGCCTGGCGTATCTAAGCAATGCCGGCATGTATGCTGCACTGAAGGCGCGACCCGACGGTTTCTGCGACGCCTGTTTCACCGGACGCTATCCCGTTCCTGCTGGCGAACGCCCCAAGGGCAGCCAGTTGCCGCTGTTTGCAGAGATTGAGCGGTAACAAGTTCGTCTAGGTATGAAGTCTTGGGGTTGGAGCTTGAAGCATGTCGCGCGGGCTTGAAACCAGTTTCTTACTAGACCGTCAATGGTTCTGGCTGCGAGGTGAAATGGAACGAAGCAAACGCCCGGCTCTTCTAGCACTCGCAAAAGTTTTTACAGATGCTCAGATTCCCTACGCCATTATCGACGGTGTTGCTCTCCAGGTTCACCAAGCTGAACCACGCACGACGCTTGATATCGATGTCGCCGTGGCGGCTTACGACCAAATCCCTCGCGCGCAACTTGAAGCTGCAGGATTTACGTTTCACGATCGCTTCAGTCATTCTGAAAACTGGTTCGGCCCGGAAGGAACCCCGGTGCAGTTTACCGACGATCCAGCACTAGCCGAAGCAATTCAGCAAGCTGAGGAAGTGAAGTTGGAAGAGACGCCACTCCAGGTTATTAACCGTATCAACCTCTTACACGAGAAACTCCGTACGGCCTCCGATCCAGCGCGCCGTCGTTCAAAACGTTTACAAGACCTTGCCGATGCGCAGTCGCTGCTTGAATCAACGCCGGCACTGGAGCAAGAGTTGACATCAGCAGAGCGCAAGTTGCTCGATCAATTACCAAAGTGATGCGCGCATTTAAGGAGAGTGGTCATGAGTACATTCGTCTTGATTCACGGGGGCTGCCACGGGGCGTGGTGTTGGTACAAGATCATTCCTCGGCTGGAAAAGCTGGGGCACAGCGTGATCGCCCCAGACTTGCCGAGTCACGGTAGGGACAAAACGCCTATATCCATCGTCACCTTACAAGCATACGTAGATACGGTCTGCACTATTCTGGATGCGCTGCAGGAGCCTGTGGTGCTAGTGGGGCATAGCATGGGCGGCGGGATCATCACGCAGACGGCGGAATATCGACCGGACAAAATCAAGACATTAGTCTATTTGACGGCCTTACTGCCAGCCAATGGCGAGTCCATGGGCCAGGTCTTGCGGCGCAACACGGCGTCCGTTCTGGCCTCCAATTTCGTGCGGACAGCGGACGGTAGCGCCTCGACTGTACGGGAAGAAGCTCTCACTGAAGGATTCTACGGAGACTGTTCGGCAGAGGATATCGCGTTGGCCAAGCTCATGCTGACTCCCCAGGCCGTAGCGCCATTGAAAGCACAGCTCCAAACCAGCGCCGCTAACTTCGGACGGATTCCCCGCGTGTACATTGAATGCCTACGCGACCAGGCGCATTCGCTGCCATTTCAGCGCAGCGTGTACGAAACCTTCCCGGGCCAGCAGGTGATTTCTCTGAACACCAGCCACTCGCCTTTCTTTTCAGCGCCAGACGAACTGGCTGCGCATTTGGCAAAGCTCTAAATGGCGCGTCAAAGGCTGGATGGGCTGTTCGCAACCCAGTTGCCAATCTTAGAAGGGGGCGCGACCCTTGGCTCACGGCCCCACGGTCACTTGGGTCGTTGAGGATCGACAATTGTTATTCTCATCTTTCTCGGCGACCTTTTTCAGATCATCCGCACAGGACAGCAAGTAGTATGTTCCGATGAGCGTGTTAGAAGGAACAGTCACCGTCACCGTTCCGCACGATTCTTCTCCAGGCTGGAGACCAAGAAGAGTACGAATTCCCGTCAGCGCTTTATCGCCGCTGTTCTTCACTTTATCAAGCGAGAGATAGTAGCGCGTGGTGTTAATGCCCGCAGCCGCGTCCGCTGGTGGCATCAAGTTCTTTGTGCAATCTGTCACGGCAAAGCTACTGCTCCGAGGAGCACTCGCGGGCGGATCACTCACTGACGTCTCCACCAAATCGGGTCCGGTCACTGAGATCGGCAGCAGCGACGCGATACAGTTATTGTTCTCGTTACTCTCGGCCACCTTCTTCGCGTCGTCGGCGCAGGCCAGGAGATAATAGGTATTCGAGGGCAGGCCCGCTGGAATCGTCACCATCACCGTCCCCGTGGACGTATCCCCAGGCACGAGGCTCGGCACGGCTCGACTACCCGTCAGAACCTTATCGCCGCTGTTCTTCACTTTATCAAGCGAGAGATAATAGCGCGTGGTGGAAGGCCCCGCCGCGGCATCTCCCGTGTTCGTGGTAGTATCCGTCACGGGGAATTTATCTCCTAGCACCGCGCTGGCGGGCGGATTATTCACCGCCGTTTCCATCAAGTCGGGTCCCGTCACTTGCACTTTTGTTTGTGAGGCGATGCAGTTATTGTTCTCGTTACTTTCGCTTACTTTTTTCAGATCATCCGCGCACGCCAGTAGAAAGTAGGGTTTCGAGACAATACTCGCTGGAATCGTCACCGTTACCGTGCCAGTGGAAGTCCCACTAGCCAAGAGGCCGGGTACTGCGCGAGTTCCCGTCAGCACTTTATCGGTACTGCTCTTCACGGCGTCAAGCGACAGGTAGTAGCGTGTCGTGGAGGGACCTCCTGTGCCCACACCTTGGTTCTTCACGGTATCCGTGATATCGAATTTGTCTCCAAGCACCGCGTTTGCGGGTGGGTTACTCACGGACGTCTCTACTAAGTCGGGTGCTCCACAGGTATTGGTATTCTCGTCACAAGCCTGCCCGATTGGACATGGGTTACCAGAAGAGTGACAGGAGTCCGTCGTTTCGTTACAAGACTCAGTCCCATCGCAGAACAGGCCGTCATCGGGACACCGCGGGTTCCCTGCGACACACGCGCCATTGACGCAATGCTCGATGCCGTTACAAAACAGCCCGTCCGCACACTCGGCGTCTGTCGTACAAGGAGGTGGCGGCGGCTGACAATCCGCTCCAAGGGAAAGGTTGTAAGCGCCAGTCCCAGCGTTGGAGGCAGCTACGCCCTCGATTGTGTAAATCCCCCTTTGAGTCGGCAGTGATATATGTCCTAACGTATTGCATACATACCCGCTGAGCGCCGTGCCATCCGGGGCAAACAAGCGCCAACAGGGATTAAAATTCGCAGTCCCTCCAGTTTTGACGATGTTTACATCAATCCCCTTTCCTCCTGGACTTGCAAACGTGAACGTATCCAGGTCTCCCAATACCTCGATCATCCGCGATAGCGTCTGTCCACATCCCAATGGCTCCCCACACCGATTCACCGACCCCGACACAATCTCTCGACTCAAATTGTAGGACCCCGTGCCCGCATTGCTGGAGGCCACCACTTCGACCGTGTAGATCCCCGCTTGAGGAAGAGCCACGTCGGCCAGGGAATTGCATACATACCCGCTGAGCGCCGTGCCATCCGGGGCAAATAACCTCCAACAGGGGACAAAGCTCGCTGTCCCCTCTGTCTTAACAAGATTAAGACTCACCCTCTCCCCCCCCGGACTCTCAAACGTGAACGTATCCAGGTCTCCCAATACCTCGATCATCCGCGATAGCGTCTGTCCACATCCCAATGGCTCCCCACACCGATTCACCGACCCCGACACAATCTCTCGACTCAAATTGTAGGACCCCGTGCCCGCATTGCTGGAGGCCACCACTTCGACCGTGTAGATCCCCGCTTGAGGAAGAGCCACGTCGGCCAGGGAATTGCATACATACCCGCTGAGCGCCGTGCCATCCGGGGCAAATAACCTCCAACAGGGATTAAAATTCGCAGTCCCTTCTGTCTTGACAATATCAATACTCACTCTCTCCGCCCCAGGACTCTTAAACGTGAACGTGTCCAGGTCTCCCAACACTTCAATCGTCCGCGACAGCGTCTGTCCACAGTCCAGCGGCTCCCCACATTTACCTACCGTGTCCGACACAATCTCTCGACTCAAATTGTAGGACCCCGTGCCCGCATTGCCGGAGGC
>CAYTVL010000069.1:0-5991 GCA_964441775.1 uncultured Enterobacteriaceae bacterium | reverse complement strand
CCGACACAATCTCTCGACTCAAATTGTAGGACCCCGTGCCCGCATTGCCGGAGGCCACCACCTCGACCGTGTAGGTCCCATTTTGAGTAAGAGACACTTCGGCCGCGGTATTGCACACAAATCCGCTGAGCGGCGTGTTATCTGGAGCAAACAAGCGCCAGCAAGGGATAAAGTTCGCAGTCCCTCCTGTCTTGGCAATATCGAGACTCACCTTCTCTCCCCCCGGACTCGTAAACGTGAACGTGTCCACTTCTCCCAGGGGGTCGATTGTTCCTGACCCTGTTTCCCCACACGGAAGAGGTACTGCTGGCGAGTCTATCTCTTGGGCGACACTCGTATGGAGCTTGACTCGCTCATCGCAGTCAAGCTCCATACGAGCACAAAGGCCAAATACTTAAGAGCCCACAGATAGAATTGTTTACTAAATTGACTCGTGCAGGATTGGCGCGCTCGTGAGTCGCCTCGAACGAAGTAGGGAGTCTTAAACCGAGATTCTTCGTTGCACTCAGGATGACAAATCAATCCCGCGCATTTTTCTACCTCCACCATGATTGCCCCCTTCAAGACGATGAGCCCACAAGTTACAAGCGGCTGGCAATCCCCAATTCCCTTTTTGGCCTTTGTCTCCCCCTGGTAAGACTCAAGCTGGAGCAGCGCTCGGATTGTTGCACCATTCTTCCAATGAACGTGCAGGAATGTGAACAGGGCAGTTTATAGTATACGTACTCTCTCCTTGTCAAGCGGTACACAATCGTTCTGCTCTTAAGAAAAAGGCAAAGGGCAAAAGTACAATAAGGGAAACAGAGCGCGAAAAGCGGAAGATGGAAAAGGACAGATAGAAGGTGTCAATCGTAAGTGGTGAGGTAGAAGACGAGAAAAGGTAGAAAACGAGAAAGTGGAGAAGTGGTCAAGTAGTTAAACAGCCGGGCAGGCAAAGGGGGATGAGGCGTGAGGATTACAGATCTCGTCTGGCTTGAGAAGTTTGTCGAGTGGGAAGGAGCGAAAGATTTATGCCGCGAAGTAAATCACAGATCCGGAAAGGGGATCCTCTACCGGAAAACTTTGAGTCAATCGATGAATTCCAAAAGTTTTGGGATACGCACAGCGGTGCCGACTACGAAGACCTCATGGAAGACGTCAAGGTAGACATCGGCATCCGCTCTAGCCGAGTCTACTGTGCGGTGGCGAAGGATCTTCTCCCGCAGTTGCGCGCCCAGGCTCGTCGACAAGGCGTATCGACGGAAACGTTGATTAACCTCTAGCTGCGCGAAAAAGCAGCCGAAGCAGCGTAGCGTGCCCCGGTCGCCGGGGCGCGAGCGGAACAGGGGAAACCATCAAGTGGCAACGGTATCCAAAGTCACCCTACGAGCAGATCAGAAATCACTGCCCCAGCCGCACGATCGTATCGTGTTGCCAATGTTGATCGTCGGTTTGTGGGTAGTCAAGAGTGAAATGAAGTCCTCGGCTCTCGCGTCGCATGCTGGCGCAGCGAATGATCAGCTCGGCCACGGTGGCCAGGTTGCGCAGCTCTAAGAGATCGCCGGTCACGAGAAAGTTCCAATAGTATTCACGGATTTCTTCTTGAATCATCGTAATGCGGTGCCGTGCGCGTGCAAGACGGCGGTCGCTGCGTACGATGCCAACGTAATTCCACATAAGCCGACGAATCTCCTCCCAGGTATGCGTCACTACTACCATTTCGTCATTGTTAACAGCGTGCCCCGGATTCCATTCCGGGAAACTCGGCGGTCTCCGTAGGTCAGTCGCCAGAAACGCGTTGCTGTGCATAAAGACCCGGTGCGCAAACACCACGGCTTCCAGCAGCGAATTGGATGCGAGTCGATTGGCGCCGTGCAGTCCTGTCATCGCCACCTCGCCAGCGGCATAGAGCCGACCGATCGACGTGGCTCCGTGCAAATCCGTAATCACGCCGCCGCACAGATAGTGAGCCGCAGGTACGACCGGGATAGGTTCTTTGGTGAGGTCAATGCCAAACTCTTCACAACGGCGCGAAATGGCGGGAAAGCGCTGGCGCAAAAACCCAGCGTCGCGATGCGTGATATCAAGCAGGACATGCGAGAAGCCGTGTTTCTTCATCTCGTTATCAATAGCCCGGGCGACGATGTCCCGGGGCGCGAGTTCCGCCCGCATATCGTAGTACGCCATGAACGCGGCGCCATCGGGTCGACGCAGCACGGCTCCCTCCCCGCGCAACGCTTCTGAGATGAGAAACGATTTCGCTTTGGGATGGAACAGGCAGGTTGGATGAAACTGAAAAAATTCCAGATTGCCGAGCGGCGCTCCAGCGCGATAGGCCATCGCCAGACCATCGCCAGTCGCTACATCCGGATTACTTGTATACAAATACACTTTCCCAGCGCCGCCGGTGCAGAGCACGGTCGTACGCGCGCGAATCGTTCGCACTTGGTTCGTGCCGAGATCGAGGACATACGCGCCCCAACATTCTGACTCAACAGCTCTGGCCGGTTCCGTTGTCGTCAGCAGATCGATACCCAGGTGCTTCTCTAAAATAAGGATATTAGGCTGTTGCCGCACGGCAGCGATCAAGGCGCGGATAATTTCCTGGCCCGTGGCGTCCGACGCATGCAGAATGCGGCGATGCGAGTGGCCCCCTTCCAAGCCGAGATCATACTCAGCTTCTTCTCCGCCAGGACGGCGCGAGAAGTTCGTGCCAAGCGCGATAAGTTCGCGGATGCGGTCCGGCCCCTCGCGCACCACTGCTTCCACCACCTCCGCATGACACAATCCAGCGCCGGAGACCTTGGTATCGTCGATATGCGCGGCAAAGGAATCCTCTGGACTCCAGACCGAAGCGATGCCGCCTTGGGCATAGGCGCTATTGCTCTCAGGCAAGCGGTCTTTGGTGACAATGACAACTGAGCCCCTCGTGGCCGCCTTCAAGGCCAAACTCAAGCCGGCAATGCCGCTGCCAATAATTAAGTAATCGTACGTCTCCATGAGCCTGGCGTCATTGGTCTCATGCTCTCTCCCAAGAGTCAAGACGGGAATATGGCTTTGACCGGAAAAGGGCAAATCGGCTATGGTAAGAAAGATGGTGGGGAGGAAAAAGAAAACAGTCACAATCGTGGCGCTCGGCCTCAGTGTGGTCTCGCGACTGGTTGGCGGTTCCCTTGCATGGGCTGATATCTATGTGTATCGCGACGATCGCGGCATCGTCCATTTCACCAACGTACCCACGAAACCAGTCTACCGCCCCTTCCTCATCCTGCAACGCTATGCCCGGACTTTGCAAGGAAGAGAAACCGTCCAGTTTGATCGGTTGATCGCGTCCGCCTGCGCACGCTACATGGTGGAATTCGCATTAGTGAAAGCCGTTATCAAAGCCGAATCCGCTTTTGATCCGCTCGCCTTGTCCAGCGCCGGCGCGCGCGGCTTGATGCAATTGATGCCGGAAACGGCGGCCCAACACGGCGTCGGGAACATCCACGATCCCCGGTCAAACATCGAGGGGGGAGTGCGACATCTTCGCTTGCTGTTGAATCGTTTTCGCGGCAACCTGCCGTTAACCTTAGCGGCGTATAATGCTGGAACAGAAGCCGTGGAACGGTATAATGGTATTCCTCCTTATGAAGAGACGCAAACGTACATTCAGCGCGTCTTGCAGTATCGAGAAGCTTATCGTCAGCGTAGCGCCGAGCAGTCTGACCTTGTTAAGGCAGCTCTGTTTAGTTGATGAAACGTGCTAAGATTTCTCCTGTGTTGTTTACGCTTCCTAACCAGTTGAGTCTCTTACGGATCGCCTTGATCCCCCTCCTGGTCTACTTCCTGAGCGACCCTGGACCGGTGGCAAGCGCCTGTGCGGCCTTGACGTTTTTCATTGCCAGCCTGACTGACTTCTTTGACGGCTATCTGGCGCGTTTGTACGGTCATACGACAACGATAGGCAAGTTTCTCGACCCACTAGCCGATAAGCTGATTGTGGCGGCTGCGTTAATCATGCTGACGGCAGCAGATCGGACACCACGAGTACCGGCCTGGATGGTCGTGGTCATTATTGGGAGAGAACTGGCTGTTACGGGGTTGCGAGGCATCGCCTCAGGAGAAGGTCTGATTTTGGCGGCTGAAGAATTGGGTAAATACAAAATGATCTTTCAAATGTTTGCCTTACACGGACTGATGATTCACTATCAATACTTCCTGGTCGATTTTCACGCGGCAGGAATGTATTTCCTGTGGATCGCCCTCATCTTAGGCGTCTGGTCTGGTATCGAGTACCACGTCAAAGTCATCCGCCAAGTCACGACCAAACACGCGGTTTCTTCAGCCCGCGTGCCCCTCTCGCCCGAACACATCGAGGCGCGTGGATAATCATCCCCATTGGTAGGAGAGGATTGCGCTCATGCGTATTTTAGTTACCGGCGTCGCCGGCTTCATCGGTTTTCATGTCGCGCACCGCTTGCTTGCTCGCGGCGACACCGTTATTGGCCTTGATAACGTGAACAACTATTACGATGTTTGCTTGAAGGAAGCTCGCTTGGCGCGCTTAACTGATCAAGAGCAGTTTCATTTCACACGTTTAGACCTGGCGGACCGTTTGGGAATGGAAGAACTTTTTACCCGCGAACAGCCGGAACGCGTCATTCATCTCGCCGCGCAAGCCGGTGTACGATACTCCTTAACGAACCCCCATACCTATGTAGACAGCAATCTCGTCGGGTTCCTCCATATTTTAGAAGGCTGCCGTTTCAACAATGTCCAGCATCTTGTCTATGCTTCCTCCAGTTCCGTGTACGGCGCCAACACCAAGACGCCCTTTTCCATCCATGACAATGTAGACCATCCCATCTCGCTGTACGCCGCTTCGAAAAAGGCCAACGAGTTAATGGCGCACACGTACAGTCATTTGTACAATCTGCCGACCACAGGCTTACGTTTCTTTACCGTGTACGGACCCTGGGGGCGCCCGGATATGGCGCTCTTTCTGTTCACCAAGGCGATTTTAGAAAATAGACCGATTGACGTGTACAATTACGGAAAAATGAAGCGGGACTTTACGTACATTGATGACATCGTCGAAGGAGTCGTCCGAGTGAGCGACCGTCTTCCCCAGCCTAATATGGCCTGGTCCGGCATGCCTTCCGACCCTGGCACGAACAAAGCTCCGTACAAAGTGTATAACATTGGCAACAATAATCCCGAAGAGCTGCTTCACTTCATCGAAGTCTTGGAAAACTGCCTCGGCAAGCAAGCAGAAAAACGCTTCCTTCCCATGCAGCCAGGCGACGTGCCGGAAACCGTCGCGGACGTCGATGATCTGATGCGAAATGTCGGCTTTCGCCCGAATACGCCCATCACCACCGGCATCGCCCGGTTCGTGGATTGGTACCGTGGGTACTACAAAGTGTGAGGACTGGAGAAAGCTCTAGCCTTCATCTTTGTCAAGAAGAAAATTTCTGGCCTGGCGTCAATGTCGTTAACGCCAGTGCATGGATCTCCTGCTGCATCTCCACAGCCAAGGCGTCATAGACCAGACGATGGCGCGCCACCAGCGACTTCCCCTCGAAGAGCGGAGAGACCACCGTCACCCGATAGTGCCCCCCGCCTGCAGCAGCGCCTGCATGGCCAGCGTGCAGTGCACTCTCATCTTCCACTGCCACTTCAGTCGCAGCTAAGGCCCGACGCAGCGTCTGTTCGATTCTTTCTTTCGTGGTCATAGCTTGCCTTGCACGGACGGAAACTTGGAAGGTCGTTTCTCCTGCAGAGAGGTCAGTCCTTCTTTCACATCCGCCCCGAAGAAGCCGAGCATTTCCAGCGCCAGTGAATAATCAAACGAGGTCTGCGCCGCCGCGCGCAGCCACTGGTTGAGCGATTGCTTGGTCCAGCGCAACGCCATTTGCGGACCGTTCGCCAATTTCTGAGCAACCTCCATCGCTTTAGGCATGAGTTGGTCGGGTGAGACGCACATACTAATCAACCCAATGCGTTCTGCTTCTTTGGCGTCCAGCATGT
>CAYTVL010000068.1:0-24639 GCA_964441775.1 uncultured Enterobacteriaceae bacterium | reverse complement strand
ACCGACATCGTCGGCTTTAGCCGCCAGATGGGCGCGGATGAAGCCCGCATGCTGCAACGCCTCGCCGTCCATAATCAGCTTGTCCGCCGAGCGGTTGCCGAGCATCACGGGCAGGTCATCAAAACTATCGGCGACGCCTTTCTGGTCGATTTCCCCTCCGTGGTCAACGCCGTCCAATGCGCGCAGCATATCCAACAGCAGTTCAAACTTCACAACGCCGAGAAAGAGACCAGCGAGCAGATTCATGTCCGCATTGGCATCCATTCAGGTGATGTGGTGCAGCAAGACGGAGATGTGTTTGGCGACGGCGTCAACGTCGCCTCGCGACTACAAGGCATCGCGGAACCAGACACCATCTGCCTCTCGCAGATTGTCTATCAAGAAGTCGAAAAGAAGCTGGCGTTAGGAAGGGTGGTATCGCTGGGGCGACCGAAGCTGAAAAACATTGTTCAGCGGTTTCCTGTGTACGCACTGTTGCCGGATGCGCCCAGCGGTTTTCGTCAACGGTTCCGAGTCCAACGGCTCAAACTGTCCCGGCGAGTGCGCCCCGTGCATTGGCTGAGCGCAGCAGGGTTGCTACTCGTGGCGGGGACACTGTTCACGGTTCACTATCTGCCGTTGCTACGGTTTCTGCTCTCCCCTCCGCGACCCTCTGCGCCTAATACCGAGCCCCTGACAGAAGCTCTTCCGTTGCCTGACAAACCTTCCCTGATCACACTGCCGTTCGCTAACATCAGCAACGATCCCTCGCAAGACTACTTTAGTGATGGGATTACCGAGGACATTACGACCGACCTCTCCAAACTCTCCGGCCTCTTTGTCATCTCGCGCGACACAGCCTTCACCTACAAGGGCAAAGCCGTGAAGATCCAGGAGATCAGCCGCGAATTGGGCGTGCAGTACGTGCTAGAAGGGAGTGTACGCAAAGCCGGAGACCAAGTGCGGGTCACGGCCCAGTTGATTGACGCGGTCAACGATCGTCACCTGTGGGCGGAGCGGTATGACCGACCGCTGAAGGACATCTTTGCCGTGCAAGATGAGATTCGGCAGAAGATTGTGACGACGTTGAAACTCCAGCTCTCCGTATGGGAAAAGGGATTCCTGGTACACAAGACCACGAACAACCTCGAAGCGTATGACTACTATCTACGCGGACTTCAATCGTTCTGGCGCTTCACGAAAGAAGCGAATGCTCAGGCACGGCAGATGTATGAAAAAGCTCTTGAGTTCGACCCACAATATGCGTCGGCGTACGCCAGTTTGAGCATGACTTATATTTTTGACCGGCTCTTACAATGGAGCCGGGACCCACAAGCACTGAGGCAAGCTACTGAAACGGCGCAAAAGGCCATCGTTCTTGATGATTCTCTCCCTTTCGCTCATACAGCAATGGGTTGGGCCTATCTGTGGGAAAAACACCATGATCAAGCCATTACGGAGATAGAACGCGTTCTTGCTCTCGATCCCAACTCCGCCCAGGCTTATTACCTCTTGGGACATTTTCTTGTTTATGCGGGACAACCAGAGAAGACGGTTGATTTAGTGCAAAAAGCGATGCGATTGAATCCCCGTTACCCATCTGTCTATTTGCTAACCATGGGAAACGGCTATTTCTTTACAGGAAGATATGAAGAGGCGCTCAAGGCTTACAAAACCGCTGCCACAGCGATACCTAACCTTCTCACAGCTCATGTCGGTTTAGCTATGACCTATGTTGAATTGGAGCGTGAGGACAAAGCCCGAGCCGAGGGTGCTGAGATCTTGCGTCTCAATCCTCTGTTTTCTTTAGAGCTTCTAAAACAGACATTGCCCCTTAAATATCCAGCAATGTTAGAGCATATTCTGACTAACCTACGCAAAGCAGGGCTCAAATAAGTCCTGAGTAATGAGTGCTGGGTGCTGAGTAGTACTTCATCGCCCTAATTTTTTTGATGAGTTCAGGGTCGTCATGCCAGCGAAAGCTGGCATCCAGGAAGATTCAGTACTGGCTCCCAGTTATAGCTCCTGGATTCCGGGTCTCGCTTTGCTAGCCCAGAATAACGTATCCACAGTCTACCCCTCATATCCATGCGCCGGGCTAGGAGGGTAAGTCTCGCCTCCCGTATAAGAGAAGCTAAGCGCAAGCGCACCCTACTCGATCAACCCGCGCAGCACCATATGCACGAGCGCCAAGACAATAGCGCCGAAGAAAGCTGGCGCAAATCCACGAACAATGAAGCCCGGCACTAAGATAGCAGCGAACTCTAACATGAAGGCATTTACGATCAAGAGAAATAAACCAAGGGTGAGGATAGTGAGCGGGAAGGTAAGAATCTTGAGCAGGAACCCCAATGTGCTGTTGACCAGGCCAACAACGAGGCTGGCGACCAAAGCGACGCCAAAGCCCTGCACCTCAAATCCCGGCACGACGTGCGCGACGATCAGTAAACTTACAGCGCTAATAAGCCAATGGAGTAGTAAGGCTAACATATTCACACTGCCTTTTTGTCTAATTTACTAGAGCGCGACGACATCCTGTCCACACTCTTTAGCAAGATCTGGATATCACTCAATTGATTTCTGAAGCGGATTCAGCGTGCTGTCGCTGTCTTCGATCATGTAAGAAGCGAGCGAAGTCTAAGACTTCTCGCCTGTCATTTTCCGCCAGATGAGCAACCACAGCAGCAAGCTGCTCCGCCAGCGGCAGCCACGTGCGCGTCTGCGCTCGCCACACGACAATGAATTGATCTATGGATAAAGGACACAACGCAACTGCCTCGCCTTCGTTGTTGCTAAACTCAACTTCATAGACTTTATCAGAGTGACAATGGACGATAGCGCCTCGTGCCCCCGCCTGCAGCGTGTATTCTGGCGCGTCGACAAGTAATTCAATAACGTCAAACAGGTCCGGAGTCATGATTACTTCCTCAGTACATAAGCCGTCACAAGCTGCGCCGTATCACTCTCAGGGGGGATAACCCATCCTGTTCGTATGATTTCATGCTGTCCTATAGCTCCTACTACTTCTAGATCGACACGATAGTGTTGTCCATATTGGTCTGTTCGCTGCAAAAACGCTTCGGCCTGAAGAGCATGAGTCTCAATCTGCTGCCGTAATTGTCCAGAGTTCGCTTTAGTAAACCCTAGGCGTTGCTCGAAAACGAGGGCTTTATGGCGACCAATCGGGTTTTCCGGATTGAGCGCGTACTCAGTAAGTTTCCGGCCGTCAATGGTGAGAGATCTCACCACATCACCCAACTTCACTTCAAGATCTCCTCATTATGCTCCCCCAACGTCGGCGCTTTTTTGGTAAACGCCGCCCGCTCGCCGTCGAGCGAGAATGGCAAGTTTACCAATGGCGTGTCGAGCCCAGGAAGCCCACGGAAAATTTCCAGCGCTTGCGTCTGCGGCTGCACGAGCACCTCGGGGATGCTGAGAATCGGGGCGCAGGGCACCCCGGCTTCTTCAAGCAGGTCCAGCCATTGTTCTTTTGTTTGCTCTAGCAACCGAGTACGAATCTCACCGCCCAGATAATCACGGTGCGCCAGCCGGTCAGCGCTGGTGCGAAAGCGGGAGTCGGTTATCCATTCTGGTCTCCCGATCGCTTGCGCAAATTTAGCGAAGAGCCGATCGTTTGCGACGCCAATAATGAGCAGCCCATTTTTGGTCTCAAAGGCCCCGAACGCAACTTGACGCGGGCTGCCAGTAGGGTGTCGCTCGGGCACCGTGCCGTTGACATTGTATTGATGCAGCGCGTTGCACACCCAGAACAGCGCGGTCTCAAAGAGGGAAGTTTCAACAACACAACCTCTTCCAGTTTGATCGCGGCGACGCAGGGCGGCGAGCGCGGCAATGGTCGTCCACATGCCGGTGCCGAAATCCACTACCGGCGCGCCCGCGCGCAACGGCGGTCCTCCTTCTTCTCCCGTCATGCTCATCAACCCAGAGAAGGCTTGCAGCAAAATTTCGTAGCCTGGTTTACGTTGGAGCGGTCCTTTATGACCAAAGGCGGCGATCGAACAGTACACCAGCTTGGGGTTCACTTCCAACAGCGCGGCGGGTCCGATGCCAATCTCCTCCGCCACACCGGGGCGTAGATTCTGAATAAATACGTCGGCGTTCGCCACTAAGTCACGCAGCCGCACTATTGCCGTGGGATCTCTGAAGTCAAGGGTGACAGATTTTTTATTGCGGTTCATCGCTTGAAAGAGCGGAGAGACGCCTTGCAGAAACGGCGGCCCCCAGCCGCGCGCATCGTCGCCACCTTCTGGTCGCTCGATCTTGACGACATTGGCGCCTAGGCCCGCGAAGATTTCCCCCACCAACGGCCCAGCTAAGTTGAGGCCCACTTCAACGACGTTGATTCCCGACAGCGGCATGTTTCCCCTCCTGCACAAATCACGGATTAGGTCACCCAACCATGTCTGCCCTTGCTGAACAAGATGGGGGCGACAAGATAGAGATAGAGAAAGGAGCAAGAGAGGAAGACGCAGACATGGCGCGCAAAGAACGACTGACAGAAGATGTCAAATACACACCAGAACTCTTCAGGCTAGCGTGGGCAACTTTAATAGCCGTAGGAGCCGGCACGGTAAGCTTGACATTAAAAGAGTTTGATTGGCGGATAGCAGCGGGTGCAGGTGCTGTGGTAATAGTAGGTATGGGTCTTGTCGTATGGAGGTTACACCGTAAGGTCCGGGCAACCATCGCGAGCCTAGAAGAGGTGTGATTATGGAGTATGGCACCATCATTATCCTTATCGTTGCCGCTACAATCCTCGCTACTGCGTGGGCAATCAGCAAATGAGCACCCCATCTTTGCAGTCTCGCACTTATCAACTTGACGACGCGTTCGCCGTTAATGAGCACTATCAACAAAACGGCTGGACCGATGGGCTGCCGATTGTCCCGCCGACAGAAGAAAGGGTATGGGAGTTTCTCACCGCCGCAAAGCTGGCTCCCACGGATATCATCGGCGTAGAAACCGTGCGTCAACGACCGATCACCGCCGAGAAGGTCGCTATTAATGCAGTGATGGCGGGCTGCTTGCCAGTCTACATGCCGGTCCTGGTTGCAATTCTGCGCGCCATGAGCGAGGAAGACTTTAATCTCCACGGCAGTACAGCTAGCACTGGCGGTAGCGCTCCGTTCATTGTCGTGAACGGCCCAGCACGCACAGCCGTGGGTATGAACGCCACGCACAGCGTCTTCGGCGCAGGGAACCGCGCGAATGCGACGCTGGGCCGCGCTATTCGCCTTGTCCTCATCAACGTCTTAGGTTGTATACCTGGTCAACTTGATCGGTCGACCTTGGGACACGCAGGCAAATACTCCTTTTGCCTTGCCGAAGATGAAGAAGACAGCCCCTGGACGCCGCTGGCGCAGGAGCGCGGCGTTCCGGCGGGCCACTCTGGGGTGACCGTGATGGCGGCAGAAGCGTCACGGCAGATCATGAATGAATGGACCCATGACCCCGAAGAAATCATGGAAACGTTTGCCGCCGAGATTCGCCATAACATGTTGACGTATTCAATATGGTCGGGGAATTACGCCATTGTCATTCCCAAGCAACTGCGAGAACTCCTGGTCGCCGCCGGTTGGCAGAAGCAAGACATTCGCGAATATGTGTTTCGCTCGGCTCGTGTACGACGCAAAGACTGGGCGAGTGTTGGCAAAGGGGCGCTCGTGGCCCGTGGCAAAGGGCCGGAGCAAGAATTCACCGCGCTGCGCAGCCCCGACGATTTGCTCGTTGTCGCTGCCGGTGGACCAGCCGGCGGCTTTGGCGCGGTGATTCCGCCGTGGCTTGGCACCTGGTCGCATGCGGTCACAAAAGCAGTCCTGAGTCCTGAGTTCTGAACGCCAAGGAACGAAGAGGGAAATAGTTTGTAATCCTTTTACATTTTACGTCTTACGTTTTCCGAGGTTTTTATGTCCATTCGTGTGCTCAACCCTACCTTTGAAGAAACAACGACGGCTGCCAATGCCGTTGGTAAACTTTCCACGCTTGCGGGCTGCACTGTTGGCTTGCTTGACAATAGCAAGGTGAACGTCAACAAGATTCTCGACTACACTGAAGAGATTCTCAAGCAACGACATGGCGTCGCCACTGTGGTCCGTTTTCGTAAGCCTGACGCCAGCCGCCCGGCGCCGGCGGAGGTCTTCGTCGCGGCTCGGGAGTGTGACGTCTTTATTTCGGCTGTGGGTGATTGAGGAAGCTGTTCGTCGTGCAGTTTGCACGACGCCATTTCCGCCGAGAAAGCGGGGATTCCCGCGACCGCGATCATTACTGACCGTTTCAAGGAAACTGCTCAGATGATGGCGAAGGTCTCGGGCATGCCGGAGTATCCGTTTGCGGCGATTCCGCACCCTATCAGCAACAACCCAGAGGCAGTGTTGCGCGCGAAAGCGGAGGATGCGGTGCGACAGTGTGTGGAGATTTTGTTGGTGCGGTAAAAGGTCGAGCAAAAATCCCCCCGCGATTCCCCCTTTTGCAAAGGGGGAAAGCGCAAAGCGCAGGAGGATTTATTCCGAAGTCTCTCCTAGACAAGACTTTTTCCGACCGCTACAAAAACGGCAATTCCTAAAAGAGAACCCCTATGCTCAACAATGCTACCGAGTTAACGCGTTACGAACAACTGATTCACAACGATCGCATCCACGCGTCCCTCTACACGGACCCGCGCATCTTCGCTGAGGAGATGGAGACCATCTTCTATCGCGGCTGGGTCTTCGTGGGGCATGACAGTGAAATTCCCCAGCCTGGAGATTTCATTACGCGCCACATTGGCACGCAGCCGGTCATCATGGTGCGTGGGAAAGATGCGGGAGTGTCGGTACTGCTCAATCGTTGCGCCCATCGCGGCACTATGGTCTGCCCGGCGGAGCGCGGCAGTGCGCGAGTCTTCACGTGCCCCTATCATGGCTGGACCTACGACCTCAGCGGCGAACTGCAAGGGGTGCCGTACCCCACGGGCTATAAGGGTGTGTTTGACAAGAAAGCGAACGGTCTCGCTCACGCTCCGCGCGTGGCAAGTTATCGCGGCTTTGTGTTCGCGAGTTTCAGTCCAAGCGGGATTCCCTTGGAAGAGCATCTGGGCTCCGCCACGAAACTGATTGACCGCGCCTGTGATCTGTCGCCGGAAGGCGAGATCGAACTCACCGCCGGTTGGGTCAAACATCGCTATCCCGCGAATTGGAAGATGCTGCCGGAAAACGACACGGACGGGTATCATCTCGGCTTCGTCCATTTGTCGATGCTCAAATCCGTCGGTTCACAATATCAACGCTTTGTCGGAGACGAGAAAAGCGTCAAAGCCGTGCTGCGCGATTGGGGCAACGGCCACACGGAGATCGATTGGGCTCCGGGCTATCAACAGCCGTTCGAATGGTTCGGCGGCGTCTCCGAAGGAATGGTCGCCCGCTATCTGGGCCTGATGGAAGAGCGGTACGGCAAAGAGCAAACAGAGCAGCGTATCTTTGATGGGCCACCGCATGCGCTAATCTTCCCGAACTTATTTCTTGGCGAAATGAATATCGCCATCATGCAACCGATCGGCGTCGAGGAATGCGTGCAGTTGCACACGCCGATGTTCCTCAAAGGGGCGCCGGAGTTTAACAAACGGCTCCTACGCCAAAGTGAAGCCGCGATGGGTCCAGCTTCGTTCCTTCTGCCGGAGGATGTCACCATCGCTAGCCGCAACCAGGTTGGCCTCATGACCCGGAACGCTGAGTGGCTGGAACTCAGTCGCGGTTTGAATCGTGAATATGTCGATGCCGAAGGCCGCCTCGTCGCGCACGTCACGGATGAGACGACGAACCGAGCGTTCTGGAAACATTACCGGAAGGTGATGGCGAAGCGATGATTTCTGATGCCGAACACAAAGCCGTAGAAGCCTTCCTCTACCAAGAAGCTCGTCTTGCTGACGAGGCGCGCTATGCCGAGTGGGAAGCGTTGTGGACCGAGGACGCTATCTATTGGGTTCCGGCGACCACAAACCCTAATGTTGATCCCAACAAGCAGATTTCGCATATCTACGATAACCGCGCTCGCATCGCCACCCGTATTAAGCTGTTGCAGAGCGGCTATCGCTTCAGCCAAGAACCGGCTTCGTCCATGCGCCGGTTGATCTCTAACATCGAAATCGAAAAAACCGACGCCGGCGAGTTCATTGCTGGGTCAAATTTTCTGCTAGTGGAGTTATCAATTCAAGCCAAGCACGAAACCCACCTGTGGGCGGGGCGCACAACGCACCTGCTGCGCTGGGTCGACGGTGTGCTCAAGATGAGTCAAAAGAAAGTGGTTTTGGTCAACGCCGCCGAGCCGCTGCCGAACTTGTCGTTTTTGATTTAGTCGCCCACGCTTCGCGGTGAGCAGACTACGCCTGTTGTCTACAATGCAAACGACACTTTCACCGCACCGGAGGTCTTTTTGCTCGCGGCTTCGCTTAGTGCTTCGCGATACTGTTCCAAGGGATACTTGCGCGGTTTCACCGCCGTGAGATCCGCACGCCGCCTGGCGAGAAAGTCTACGGCTCGGGCGAAGGTGTCGGCGCGTTTGCCCTTGAACGTTTCCGCGCCATAGGTCATGCTGCCAATCACCTTGATTTCTTTCATCCAAATTGGCGTCCAGTCTATCTGCTCAGGCAGCCCGACCAGCCCGAGGACCACTACACTCCCTCGCCCTTGCGTCATCCGTAACGCTTGATTGATCGTTACCGCACTCGAGATAGTGTCGTACACCACCCGCACGCCGCCAGCGAGCAGGGCGCCACCGGACGAAAGCGGGTGGACTTTTGTCTGCGCTAATTCTCCCACGCGCGCCATGACGTCGTCGTGTTGCGCATCGATCACAAATTCAGCGCCCAGCTCGCGCGCCAGTTTTGCCTGGAATGGATACTTGGCGACAGAAAGGATTCGGCACGTGGGCTCTACCGCTTTGAGCGCGGCCACATTCATCAAACCGATCGTACCCGCGCCAATCACCGCAACAAGCTCTCTCTTCTGCGGCGGATTGTTCAACACAGCGCGCAAGCACACGGCAAAGGGTTCGATCAGTGAGGCTTCATCGTCGCTGATTTTATCGGACACGGGATGGAGACGGTGACCTGGGGCCACAAAATACTCGCCCCATCCACCACCGGTATCGCGACACACGCCGATGAGAAAACCGGGTTTGAGACGTCCTTCCGCCAGATGTTCACAAAGCCCTAGGTTCCCGTTGCGACACTGTACACAGAGCTTCTTGAAACCACGCTCTTTGCAGCCTAGCGACGGGTCAATCGATACGCGCTGGCCGACGTGGAATTCTCTCACCTTTTTCCCAACGGCCTCAACTTCGCCAAACAGTTCATGCCCAAGAATCACCGGCAACTGGAAATACGGTTCCGCTGCCGGCGTCTGTTTCCCTTGTAGAAAACCTAAGTCGCTGCCGCAAATGCCGGCGATTTTACTTTTGATGACAACCCAATCCTCACTCGGCAAATCAGGAATCGCTACATCACTCAGTTCAAGGTGCGATAACCCAGGCAGAAAATCCGGCGCCGTTTGGCCAGGCACTCGCTGGTTCTGCCATACGATAGCTTTCATACATGACTCTCTTTCCTTTTTTATCTACCCCGGCAACGCGCCGTTATCGAGAGGCAAGGCGTGACCATTGACGCGAATCTTTCCCGCCGCTCTCACTTCCTGCGCCATACATAATGCGATCGACAGGCCAATCCCGTTCCCCGCTCCGGTCACAAGCGCGACCTTCTCCTTGAGCCGCATAACGTTCCCCTTTCTGGCCGTGGGCTTGACCGAGTCTTAGACGATCATGCGCGGGGACGCAAGCGAGAGGTTCATTGCGACGAACGCGGGTTTTTGTCATGATCTGCGCAGGACGCGGGGAGGAAGAAAGGATGCCGGCATGGCGCAATTAACCACAAAAGAATTCGAGGACGTCGTTGGCCTCTTGGCGAATCATTTCCGTCTGGACCGTTTTCACGAAAAGCTGCTCAAAGCAAACGCGTTGGTCTCGCGAAAACGACCGCCCTCAGCACAAGTGCTAGCTGGACAACTGTATCAACTCAGCGCTGGGCTACGACGGAATCACCCGGCGCGCTATGCGGTGGAGTATCTCTGGCAAGAAATGTTGTCTACAAATATCAAAGAAGAACACGGCAAGACCATTGAAACCCTTGCCGATCGCATCAATGCATGTCTGACCGACAAACTCGAAGTGATCCCAGACAAAAGCACGGACTTAGTGTCGGCCTTGGGGGCCTATCATCAGGCAATCGCAGCCCTGACCAGCGACGAGGTGGCGTATCTCGAAATTCTCCTGCGCGCCAGCACCGACGTAGCCAACTTTTTACGAAGCCATAAAGATGAGGTGTTGGCGGCGGCCACACCATCGACATTGGCGCCACCGGTGGCGCCGGAGCCGGAAACACACGAGACCACGGCAACCGAGTCGTCCTCCAGTTCACCGGAGCTTAGCCGATCTGAACCTGAAGATGTTTAAAGAGAACTCTACAACTTCGGAACGTAAGGATTGGCGTTATGTCGCGCACGAACGCGAGATTCCCCAGCCGGGCGATTTTAAGTCATTGCTGCTCGGCCGCGAGCCAGTCCTTGTGGTGCGCGGCGAGGATGGCTGTGTACGGGTGCTCTTCAATACCTGCCGTCACCGTCCGGTCACGGTGTGTTATCAAGCCAGCGGCAACGCCAAACGGTTCGTGTGCAGTTACCACGGTTGGGTTTATAACACGAAAGGCAACCTGGTCGGTCTGAGTGGTTCCAACGAGGAAGGCTGGCAGTTCGTGGAACGCCGAGGACTGACGCCACTGCCGCGAATGGCAATCCATCAGGGCTACATCTTCGCCAGCCTGAGCCCCGAAGGCGAACCGTTGGAGGACCATCTCAAGAAAACCAATTTTCATATTGACTCTGCTGTCGATTAACAAGCAGGGGGGACAAAAAGAAGGAGGCGTATACTATGGACTACGGCATTGTGTTACCGCATTTTGGTTCGTTCGCCAGAGAGGATGTGGTGTCGCGCATCGTGGCCGCCGCCGAAGCGGCGGAAGCGCTGGGCTACAGCACGGTGTGGGTGATCGATCACATTATTTTTCCCGCCAAAATCGAGGGCGGCTATGCGTTTAATCCGCTCGACCCCATGTTAGAGCCCATGACGGTGTTGGCGGCGCTGGCGATGAAAACCACGCGCGTCAAACTTGGCACCGCCGTGCTGATCCTCCCTTACCGTCATCCCATCTACACTGCGAAAGTGCTGTCCACCATTGACGTGTTGTCCGGCGGGCGTCTCGTGCTTGGTGTAGGCGCCGGGTGGCTCGAACAAGAATTCACAGCGCTGGGGCAGACCATCAAGGAACGGGGCAGTCGCACCAATGAAACGATTGACGCGATAAAGGCGTTGTGGACGCAAGACGCGCCCAGTTACTCGGGTAAACATTTCCAGTTTGACAACATCAAATTCGTTCCTCAGCCGGTGCAGAAGCCACGTCCGCCGATCCTCGTTGGCGGCATGACCCAAGGGGCGCTCCAACGTGTGGCCAAACGCGGCGATGGCTGGATCGCAATGGCCAAGAGTCCGGACGACCTCAAATCGCCGCTCGACACGTTACGGGAACTGACGGTCAAAGCCGGGCGCAAACCTGAAGACTTGCAAATCAACCTGCTGCCGCTCGCCGCACCCAGCCTCGATCAAGTCATTGCCGACGTGCCACGCTACGGCGAGTTAGGGGTGCGGCACGTCTATTTGTCTTTCCGTGCATGGACGGCGGATTTCTCGCAGTTGATGGAAATGATGGCGCGCTTTGCCCGCGAAGTAGGACTGAAAGGCTAGCAGAGGCATTGCATCACTGAGTCCGTCGCTGTACTGAAGCGAAGAGAGAACAACAAGAAGGAACAACAATGACCGCTCAGGAAACGTTGGAAAAAGTTGCTGCCGGCATGGTCGCTGTCGGTCTCTATAAAGATGTAGAAGCAGCAATTAGAGCTCTGGCGCTTGAACAAATTGAGCGGAAAATCGGAGACTATCTATCCAGGGTGCAGCAATTAGAACACAGGCACCACTGCACCCTGGAAGAATACGGTCGCTTGCTTACTGGGAAGGCTACAATCGAACAAGAAGAGGAGTGGCTGGAGTGGAAAGGAGCAGCAGTAATGTTGGAATCATGGCAAAAAGCTCTGCAGGAAGTACTCCACGGTGCATCCTCAACCGGACATTGAGCGCGTTAAGGCGACGCTCGCCACTTCGGACCTTGTCACTTCTTGGAGGATCACCCTTGCCGATGAAACGGCGGAACGTGCAGTCTATAAGATTCGCTGTCATCTCCTGCGACCTGCTTATCAGCTAGAAATCCGGCCCATCTATGTCGGTGAAGAAATCATTTACTCTTACCAGCTTTTTCGTGATCAACTTCTTCTTCGCTGGGATAATACTCCGCATTTTCCATCAGTCCCTAGTTTTCCCCACCATTTCCATAATGAGTCGGGTCAAGTCAGTTCATCTACACTCGTCGGTTTTCCAGAACACGATCTCCCTCGAGTTTTGGCCGAAATAGGAGATTTCTTGACAAGACCGCCTCAATAGGCAATCTGAAAGATCTGATTGAAAGGAGGCCCCTTATGATCCACCCAGAACGTATCGCCCATGTCGTGCTCAAAGTGCGTGACCTGGAGAAGTCGAAGAAGTTCTACACCGAGACGCTCGGCATGCACGTCATGAAACACGTGCCGGAAATCAAAGCCGTGTTCCTATCCTTCAATGGTCGCGACCATCACGAGATCGCGCTCTTCGAGATCGGAGCCAAAGCCGAAGCGCCGAAGCCCAATCAAAGCGGCATGCTGCATTTCGCCATGCGCCTGCGTACGGAAGACGACTTGCTGGCTGCCTACAAAGAATTCAAGGAAAAGAACGTGCCGGTCTCATTCACCGTCAATCACGGCGTCAGCAAAAGCATCTATTTTCGCGATCCAGACGACAATGAACTGGAAGTCTACACAGACAACACCATCGCCGAACTTGATGCGCTGTCCAACGGATACTTGGGCATGGACAAGCTTGAGTTCGCACCTGACAGTCCCGGGCTGGCCGATGTGATTGCGAGTCTGCGAAACTGAAAGCAGTAGTCAGGAGCCAATAGTCACAATTCAGTAGGGGCGCACGACAGTGCGCCTTGTACTCTTCAGCGTGCAGGCTCGCGGAGCCGTGATGCAATGCCTTACCTGCCACCATGACAATCGCGCCGCCGCGAAGTTTTGTGAAGGGTGCGGAAGCAAGCTGGAAGTTGCTTGCCCCGCCTGTGGAACTGTCGTGCGGCCGACCGCGCGGTTTTGTGACAATTGCGGCGCTTCGCTGGTTCCAAGTTCAATGTTCCAAGTTCCAAGTTCCCAACTCCTAACCTCTAACACCCAACCCCTAGTCCCTGAGCTGCGGCCTCCGGTGAGCTATACGCCACCCCATCTCGCCGAACGCATCCGCGCGGTAACTGTCACTGACGGTGAACGCAAGACGATCACCGCCTTGTTTGCCGATCTCAAAGGTTCGACAGCGTTGATCGAAGGGCTCGATCCCGAAGAGGCGCGAGCGATTATTGACCCGGCGTTGCAGTTGATGATGGACGCCGCACATCAGTATGAGGGCTTTGTGGCGCAGGCCCTAGGCGATGGCATCTTCGCTCTGTTCGGGGCTCCGCTGGCTCATGAAGATCACCCGCAACGCGCCCTCTATGCCGCCCTGCGCATGCAAGAGGGAATGCGCCGGTACGCGGACTCTTTGCGACAGCAAGGCTATCCGCCGTTGTTGATGCGGGTGGGACTCAACACCGGGGAAGTGGTGTTGCGCTCGATTCGCAAAGATGACCTGCATGCCGACTACGTGCCGGTAGGGCATTCTACGAATCTCGCTGCGCGCATGGAGCAGTTAGCGAATCCCGGCGCCATCGTGGTTTCGGCGTATACGCAGCGCCTGACCGACGGCTACTTTGCCTTCAAAGACTTGGGGCCCACACAGATCAAAGGAGTGGCCGACTCGCTCACCATCTACGAAGTGCTCGGCGTCGGCCAATTACGCACACGGCTACAGGTGAGTGCGGTCCGACGTGGGCTGACGCGCTTCGTGGGCCGCCAGAGCGAGATGGAGCAATTACAGCGAACACTAGCGCAAGCCAAAGCGGGGCATGGACAGATCGTGGGCGCGATGGGCGAACCGGGGCTCGGCAAGTCGCGGTTGTTCTATGAGTTTAAGCTCCTCTCGTTGAGCGGCTGTCTGGCGCTGGAGGCGTATTCGGTCTCGCATGGCAAAGCGACAGCATACTTGCCAGTGATTGAATTGCTCAAGAGCTATTTTGACATCCAAGCCTCAGATGACGAACGCAAGCGGCGAGAGAAGGTGGGCGGCAAAGTATTGATGCTCGATCGTAGCCTGGAAGACACGTTGCCGTATTTGTTTGCCTTGCTGGGGATTGAGGAGCAGCCTTCATCCCTCCAACAGATGGACGCGCAGATTCGGCGACGGCGCACCTTTGACACGCTCAAGAGGGTATTCCTCAGAGAGAGTTTGAACCAGCCGCTAGTCCTCATCTTTGAAGACCTGCACTGGATCGACGGGGAGACGCAAGGGTTTCTGGACGTATTGAGCGAAAGTGTGGCCAGTGCCAAGATTCTCTTGCTCACTAACTACCGCCCCGAATATCGCCACGAATGGGGACAAAAGACGTACTACACGCAACTGCAGCTAGCGCCGTTAGGCAAAGAGGAAGCGGAAGAATTTCTTGATGTATTGTTAGGTGAGCACTCCTCACCCCAACCCTCTCCTCAGAGAGGAGAGGGAGAATCCCCTCGCCCCATCGGGGAGAGGGCTAGGGTGAGGGGGGTCGAGAATAATCTTCAACTCCTCAAGCAACTTATTCTCGATAAGACTCAAGGCACGCCGTTCTTCATGGAAGAGATTGTCCAGGAGTTGCGCGAACAAGGCGTGTTGCCTGGAGTAGGAGCGGAGCCTGCGTCATCCCTACCGACTGACCTGCATATTCCTACTACCGTCCAAGCCGTTCTCGCCGCCCGCATTGATCGTCTAGCCCCAGACGAGAAAGCCTTGCTGCAACAGCTCGCTATTATTGGTCGGCAATTCCCGATAAGTTTGGTTCGGCAGGTCATCACTCAATCAGAAGCCGATCTCTACCGCCTCCTCTCATCACTCCAGCACAAAGAGTTTCTCTACGAACAGCCCGCGTTTCCCGAGAGCGAATACATTTTCAAACATGCGCTGACACAGGACGTGGCCTACGGCACGGTGCTGCAGGAGCGACGCAAAGCTTTACACGAGCGCACAGCGCAGGCATTGGAAGGGCTGTACGCCACCATCCTAGACGAGCATTACAGCGAGCTGGCGCATCATTACAGCCGCAGTGGCAATACGGAGAAAGCTGTGGAGTATCTACACCTGGCAGGGCAACAGGCGGTGCAACGCTCGGCCAATATGGAAGCTATCCAGCATCTGACGACCGCCTTAGAGCTGCTCAAAACCTTGCCCGACACCCGTGAACGCGCCCAACGAGAACTGACGCTGCAGCTCACCCTGGGCGTGCCATTACAGGCCACCAGAGGTGTTTCCTCGCCGGAAGTGCAAGCGACCTATACCCGCGCCCGGGAGCTGTGCCAGCAGGTCGGAGAGACTCGCCAGCTCTTCCCGGTCCTCTTTGGGTTGCGGACGTTTCATCTTGTGCGGGGCGAGTTGCTCGCGGCACGAGAGCTGGGGGAGCAACTCCTGGACCTGGCCCAGAAAGAACAAGACCCAGCATGGCTCGTGGAGGCATATCGGGCAGTGGGCAGTATCTTGTGCCTTCTTGGTGAGTTCAGCGCTGCCTGGGCGCACCTGGAGCAGGGCTTGACCCTGTATGACCCTCAGCGCCACCACTCCTCTGAGTTTCTCTACGGCATGGAGCCGGAGGTCTTTGGCCTCTCCTATGCCGCCTGGGTCTTGTGGCATCTGGGCTATCCAGACCAAGCGTTAGAGAAGAGCAAGACAGCGCTGACTCTGGCCCAAGAGCGGTCTTATCCCTTCAGCTTGGCTGCCACCCGGGTTTTTGCCGCCATGTTGCACCAGCTCCGCCGGGAACAATCGTTGACCCAAGAGTGGGCCGAGGCAGGCATCACCCTCGCGCGCGAGCAAGGTTTTCCAGTGTGGTTAGGGCAAGGAGCTGTCCTGCAGGGCTGGGCGCGGGCCGAACAGGGGCAGAGTGAAGAAGGGCTTACCCAGATCCGCTACGGACTGGCCACCCGTCAAGCCATAGGGGCAGAGATATTACACTCCTGTTATCTTGCTCTGCTGGCCGAAGCGTATGGGAAAGCGGGGCAGGTAGAAGAAGGGCTAACCACACTCGCCGAGGCGCTGACCGTGATAGACAAAAGCGGCGAACGGTTTTACGAAGCCGAACTCTATCGCCTCAAAGGCGAACTCTTGCTGCAAAAGGCGGAGGCGACAAGGTATGAACAGTCGCATGACGGTAGACAAGGTGCGTGAAGCAGCAGCAAAGATGTTGCTGTTCTTACCTCACGCTGTCCGTCAAATGAATAAGCCCGATCGTATGATCTCGGAGGAGGAAGTCCGAGAAGTCTCCACACGGGGTGAACTCATCGAGAATTATCCCGAAGATGTGCGAGGCCATAGTTGCTTACTGGCGGGGAAAACTTCTCAAGAGCGACTTGTCCATGTGGTGTGCTCGCCAAAAGACGAGTATCTTGCCATTATTACAGCCTACCTGCCGGATCCGGCGGAATGGGACGAAACTGGATGTAAACGAAAAGGAAGCATTTCATGAAATGTTTTCATTGCCAGGCTCAACTGAAACGCGGCGTGGCCACGTTCACCGACAGCCGTAAAGGATATGTCATTGTGTTACAGGACATCCCGGCATGGGTCTGTCCTCAGTGTGGTGAACCACTCTTCGATGCGGACGCCGTCAACGGAATTCAAGAGGTGTTGCACGCCGTGGACGAACGCATCAAAAAATTGCGCCCTGCCGCATAATCAGTGCGGATAGTTTTCAACTCTACACTTCGAGCAGAGAAACTTATAAGGAGCCCCTATGGGTATTCGCACCGGAGCTGAGTTTCGCGAAAGTTTACGTGATGGTCGCACAATCTATGTGAATGGCGAACGAGTCAAAGATGTCACCACCTATCCGCCGTTTCAGGGCATCGTCGACACGTTGGCGGGGTTGTACGACCTGCAGCACGAGCCGGCGCATCAAGCGCTCGTTACCTACTCATCCCCCAAAGGCGGCGCGCCGGTGAATTTGTCATTCCTCATGGCTGACACTCCGGAAGAAGTCGAACGTCGGTGGAAGTGCGAAGAGTTCCGCGCGGAGGCCACATTTGGTTTGATGGGGCGGATGCCGGATTTCATGAATGCGCTCGTCACCGACGCCGCCACGGCGCGAGAGTCATTTGGTCAACGGAACCCGCAATTCGGTGAGAATATCTTGCGCTATTACGAGCTGTGTCGAGACCAGGATCTCTGTCTTACTCACACGTTGGTCGATCCGCAGATGGACCGCTCGAAAGGTCCAGCCGAACAAGCCGACCCAGACGCCTCGCTTCACTTTGTCAAAGAGACGGATCGCGGCATTCTCGTGCGCGGCGCCCGCATGTTGTCCACCCTGGCGCCGTTCTCCAATGAGATCTGGGTTGGTCCCTTCTATCCACGCAAGCCAGGGGAAGAACCTTACACGCTCTGTTTCGCTATCCCGATGGACACGGCGGGCTTAAAATTCATCTGTCGCGAGCCGTACAACGCGGGGCGCAACCAGTTTGATCGGCCTCTGTCCTCTCGTTTTGACGAAGAAGACGCAGTGGCGGTATTTGATGATGTTGAAGTACCGTGGGAGCGGGTGTTTATCAACGGCGACCTTGAGGCGTCGAATTATGTGTTAGCCCGCTCCCCTGGTTACGCGCTGTTGCAGGCCACGGTACGCGGCACGGTGAAGTTGCGCTTCATGGCCGGCTTGGCGTGTTGCGTCGCAGATGCGGTGGGCCGTTCCGCGGCGCCGCACGTGCAAGCACAGTTGGGTGATTTGATCGCGCAGGTTGAGGTCGCGAACGGGCTCCTGCACGCCGCTGCGCGGGATGTGGTGATCAATCGTCGCGAAGGAGGTTCGCTGCGGGCGCTGGCCGCAGCATTGTGGGTGTTTATTCCGCAGACACAAAAGCAAGCAGCGGAAGTCATCCGCCAGGTGGGCGGCAGCGGGCTCATCATGACGCCTACTGCGCAGGATTTCCACAATCCTGAAATTGCTCCATATCTAGAAAAATATCTCCAAGGCAAAAACCTTCCGGCGCAAGCGCGAGTGCAACTTTTTAAGCTCGCGTGGGACATGCTGGGCGAGCAGTTCGGCAGCCGCCAGCTCCAATATGAATGGTTCTACGCCGGAGACCCACTGTTCACGCGCTCGCGCTTTTATCGGTCTCCCGCCGTCGCCGGCTATAAAGCCCTCGTCGACCGCGCGCTTGGTGACGCAAACAAGTTGTTTTATGACAAAAAGTGAGAAAAAGACTGATTTTCCACTGTGAGAGCATTGACAGCCTGCGCAAGTTATGAATAATGGATTCTGCTTGGAAGGAGTGCATGACGAATATGGAGTGCAGACCGCAAGCGGAGTCCAAGGAGGAATCTTGAGCGCAGACTACTCCCTCCCTTCCTGCAACTCAACCGATCCTTCTCTTTCTTCCCCACCCTCGCCACACTGCCACTGCGCACCGCTCTACAGACGCCCCACGTTTTGCACACAGAAGAGTACGTCAGCCTTCTTCTGAGAGTTCATCATCCTTCGTCCGAATGGAGAAGAGAGTGATGCTTTGAAGCCCTGATGTAGGGATGCCGCCCTATGGACTACACGAATACCTGTAGCATTATAGATCGGTTGCAAAAACGATAGATATTCAGGCTTGCTGTTGTGAAAATGTCTCTTGCCCCATCGTCACCGGTTTTGATTGGTGATCACCCACTCATGAAAAAGATCGACGCCGTCGTGCACCAAGTCGCCACGACCGATGCGACAGTGTTGATCACCGGGGAAAGCGGCACGGGAAAGGAATTGATTGCCCGCGCCTTGCATGGCGGCAGCCCGCGCCGCGAGTTGCCCTTTGTTCCCGTGAATTGCGCCGCCATTCCCGCCGAGCTCCTGGAGAGCGAACTGTTTGGTCATGTGCGCGGCGCCTTCACTGGCGCCCATACCGCGCGAGCCGGCATGTTTCAATTAGCCGACGGCGGCACCTTGTTTCTTGACGAAGTCGGAGATATGCCGTTGGTGCTGCAAGCCAAACTGTTGCGCATCCTGCAAGACAAGCAGATTCGGGCGGTGGGTTCAGATCGCGCGCAACGGGTCGATGTCCGAGTGATTGCCGCCACCAACCATCAGTTGGAAAAAGCCGTGGAAAAAGGCGCCTTCCGCGAAGACCTCTTTTACCGGCTGCAAGTCATTCCCATCCATTTGCCGCCGTTACGGGCGCGGCGTTCTGACATTCCGCTCTTGCTCCAACATTTTCTTGAAAGAACAAACCGCAAATACGGACGAGATCTACAATTGACTCCGGAAGCCATGGTGCACCTGTGGGAGTATGACTGGCCGGGCAATGTCCGTGAACTAGAGAATATCATCGAACGACTTGTGGTGCTCACTGAGACTAGCACGATCGGCGTCGAACATCTGCCTTCCCCCGTGCTCTCCTTCCTTTCCGAAAAAAAGCTGCCAGCGCTGGAGTTCGACGGTGGAGAACTGAATTTACAGAAAGCCGTTGAGTTGTTTGAATACCAGCTCATTGATGAAGCCTTGCGCCGCACGAATGGGAATCGTTCCGCCGCTGCGCAAATACTAGGCCTCAAACGCACCACCCTCCTCAGCAAACTGCGACGCAAAAGAACGACCGAGACCGTGTTCCCCACTGTTAGCTCGAAAGAACTGCTCTCTTCCTCATCCTCGCTCTAAATTTCCCAAAGCCCTAAGCGTTGAGCGGCGCTTGCACCCAGGCAGGACAGCTCTTTCCATTTTCATCAAGACACGCCATACTCCTTGCGCGGAGTAGTGCGTTTCTTATGTCAACTCAGACAAAATACTTTGAAGACTTTCAACTCGGCGAGCAATTTCAGATTCCGCCGAAGACGATGACCGACGCCCATTTTCTCGCTTTCGCCGACATTACCGGAGACAGTCATCCGATTCATTACGATGACGAGTACGCAAAAACAACGCGCTTCGGTAAGCGGGTGGCGCATGGGCTTTTAGTGACGGCCATGACCGCGGTTGGAGCCTCGAATTTATCGCCGCTGCTCGAAGGCTCAATTGTTGCGTTCGTTGAGCAGGCCTCGCGCTTTCTCAAGCCCGTGGTGATCGGCGATACGATCACGCCGGAAATCGAAGTGACCGAACTCACGCCGAAAACCGAGATGGGCTTAGTGAGGCTGACCACCCGGGTGAAAAATCAACGCGGAGAACTCGTGTTGGAAGGGATGCACGCGTACCTCGTGAAAAAGCGACCACGCCGATAAAAGGAGGAATGACGATGTCCTACGACCTGCTGCTCAAAGGGGGAACTGTCGTTGATGGAACTGGCCGCTCTGGCTTCACTGCCGATGTGGCGATTAGCGGCGATCGGATTGTCGCCGTCGAGTCCAACTTGGCCACGCATCAAGCCACCAAGGTGATCGATGCACGCGGGCTGACAATCTGTCCAGGGTTTATCGATCATCACACACATTACGACGCCCAGGTGCTGTGGGACCCGCTTGTCACCTGTTCCTCCTGGCACGGAGTGACTTCCATCATTATGGGTAACTGCGGCGTAGGGCTGGCCCCGTGTAAACCGGCGGACCGGGAGGCCCTGGTCGGTGATCTTGTCAATGTTGAAGGCATGTCGCTGGACGTACTACAAAAAGGCGTGCAATGGTCCTGGGAGAGCATAGGAGAATACTTCAACGCCATTGCCGCCAGCGGACTTGGCGTTAACGTGGCTTCAATGGCTCCACTCTCTCCGCTGCGACAGTACGTGCTCGGCGCCGAGAGCAAAGAACGCGGAGCTAACGAAAAAGAATTGCAACAGTTGACCGCGCTCTTTCGGGAAGCCATGAACGCGGGCGCTTTTGGCTTTTCCACGACCGTTTTGCCCCAGCATCTCGGCTTTCAAGGTCGCCCGCTGCCTTGTCGTTTAGCGAGCCGCGAAGAACTTGGGGCCTTGTCTGGCGTTTTGCAAGAACTCAAACGCGGCTCCATTGAGATCGCACTGACGCGCAGCCCGGGGATGCTTTCAGACGACGAGTATGAGTTGTTGACGTTCTTGGTCACTCAGAGCGAGCGTCCCGTCACCTGGCTGGGGCTCTTGCAGAAGCCCGAAGCGCCGCCGGATGCCTGGAAAGGCGCGCTGCAGCGCATTGCGCCGTACTTCGATCGCGGTTATCTCCCGCTGGGGCAAGTGCCGTGCCATTACAAGAGTGCACGCTTCAGTCTGCAACGTCCGTTTATCTTCGGCAATTTCGATTGCTGGAAGCAAGTGTTTGATCGTTCGCTTGAGGACCAGCGGCGCATTTATGCGAGCGCCGAGTTTCGCACGGCATTCCGCGAGGAAATGAAACAGCCGCGGCTGTTCACCGGCCAGTGGAATAACATGAGTGTCTTTACAGTCGCAAAGGCAGGCTTACAATCGTTGCTCGAAAAAGACCTGGCCGCCTTGAGCCGCGAACGTGGGAAAGATCCGCTCGACTGTTTCTTGGATCTTGCGTTAGAAGACAACCTCGACATGCAATTCCTCTACGAGTTTGGTCACGTCAATAAAGACATGATCACTCACCCGCACACGCTGGTTGGGCTGTCCGACGGCGGGGCGCATGCGGATATGCGTTGCGAAGCCGGCTACTCAACCTACATGCTGGGCACGCTGGTGCGCGACCAACAGATGCTGCCGCTCGAAGAAGCGGTTCGGCGTTTGACTTCCGTTCCCGCGCAAGTGTTTGGCATCCCGCTGCGGGGCACGGTGGCGGCTGGCATGATTGCGGATTTGGTGGTGTTCGATCAGGCCACGATTAATTGCGGTAGGCAAGAAGCGGTCCGTGATTTTCCCGGCGGAGGATTGCGATACATCGAAAAATCGATGGGCATCGCTCACACGATCGTGAACGGGAAGATTCTCTTCTCCGATGGCGCCGCGCAAGACGTGTTGCCGGGCAGAGTGCTGCGGTCCAACGTGGCAGAATAAAAGAGGCTATTTTTAGCTTATCCGTTCGCCCTTCAGCAGGCTCAGGGTGAACGGATAGGGATTTCCCTAGAATGAAACCGTTCGTGCTGAGCTCATCGAAGCACGAGGGTTCTCTTTTGTCTAGATGATTTGTTTACATCTGCGACTCGGCGACAGTGACGGTAAGCGGCGGCATGACGCGAGGAGACTCAAGTTCCGGAGCCTTCAGTTCAAGAGCTGATGGCAGCACCAAGGTGCCCAATAGCCAGTCCGCCAGCGGCATCACCACGTTGAGATTTCTAAAAGCAAACCGGTGATGCAGGTAATGATGCGCCTTAAGAAAGCGGAACACCCGCGTCTCTTCCAACCAACGCTCGTGCGGCACGTGCATGCACCAATGGAGATACTCATACAGCGCATAGTACGACACTAATCCCGCTGCTCCGCCCCAATAGGCGGCCCCTCCGCCGAGAGCTCCGAGGCCGAGCAGCAGCGGCATGTGCAACAACAACATGCCCGGCGCATTCCACCAAGCGAACGTCACCTTTGGTTCATCTTCTTCCCGTTGCAAGTGGTACGAGCGATCAGCACGGAACAGTCCGTGATGGGTGAGCGCATGTGCATGAAAGGAATAGCCGAGCAGCGGGGTGTGCATGAGATATTTATGCAAAAGCCATTCAAAGAAACTCACATACGAGAAGCAAAGAAGAAACGTCCCACTGCTAGTGAAAAGAATGTGTCCAACAAATTGAATGGTCAAAAGCCACCCGCCTTTCCCAAAATTTCCAGCCCCTTGCCATATCACCTCCGCAGAAAGCACGAGAAAGATCTCGCTGTTTCCAGTCTAGCTGATCCCAGTAGACGACCAGAAATTCAGGGAAAGACCGGCAAACCCTGGAGCGCCCGCAGCGCAAAGTGTCAATACTGTTCTTCACGGCAATATGCAAGTGAGACTACCACCGCCGCTGCCGCCGCGAGCGCCAGGCGTCCTCGCGGCGATCATCGTCTTCCATCAAAATCACCGGCTCAAGCATTTTGCGCGGAATGCCGTCGAGAAAGCGAGACGGCTTGCTCAACACCATACCCGTCGCGCGGTCAAAAATGTTAATAGGATACGTAATAAACAAATTTTCCTTCGCCCGGGTGGCGGCGACATACATCAGGCGTCGTTCTTCCTCAAACTCTTCGTCTTTTTTGTTGTAGAGAGAAGGGAAGCGACCGTCGACCGCCCAGATGATAAACACCGAGTGCCACTCTAACCCTTTCGCTGAATGAATGGTGGACAGCGTGAGCAGGCCTTCTTCGCGTTCCACCGCGAGCACGTCGCCGACGCTGTCATTGGGCGGCTCCAGCGCCATGTCCGAGAGCAACCGGTCGAGGCTGCGATACCGTTCGGTGATCGTGGTGAAGTGCTCCAAATCTTTCTGCCGTTTCGGCAGGTCATCCCGATGCGTGCGTTTGAGGATCGGCAAATAATACCGCACGACGGCGTCAACTTGTTCCGCCGGTTTCAGGTTGGGAGCGGCCACTTCCTCCAGCAACCCTGCTAACCGCTTGATTTCGTCGCCAATGACGCCTCGGGCAGGATAGTCGCGCAACAGTTGCGCTTGATTGGGGCCGCTCATGAGATGCGTGAGGATTTTCTCGCTGCTCTTGGGTCCAATGCCTTCCAGCAACAAGATGACGCGGTGCCAGGAGACGGCGTCTTGCGGATTGGCGATGATGCGTAAATGCGCCAGTGTATCCTTGATGTGTGTAGTCTCGATGAACTTGAAGCCGCCGCGTTTGACGAAGGGAATACCACGCCGACTCAATTCAAGCTCAAGGTCGAACGAATGGAAGCTGGAGCGGAACAACACAGAAATCTCATCAAGCGGCACGCCTTGTTCACGGAGTTGCAGGATGCGCTGCCCCACAAAGCGTGATTGATAATTTTCGCTTTCCGCCTCCACCAGAATGGGCTTGATGCCTTTTTCTCGTCGCGTGAAAAGATTCTTCGTGTAGCTCTCTTTAGCCTGCTGGATAATTTGGTTCGAGAGATCAAGGATGGGTTGTGTACTCCGGTAGTTTTCTTCAAGTTTGATGATCTTGGCGGTAGGGAATAATTGCGGAAATTCCAGAATGTTGCGCACCGTGGCGCCGCGAAAGCTGTAGATCGACTGAGCATCATCGCCGACCGCCATGACGTTTTCGTGCGAATGTGCGAGCAGCCGCACGATCTCCGCTTGCAAGCGGTTGGTATCTTGGTATTCATCCACCATGATGTAACGCAAGGTGGACGAGAGCCGCTGCGCGATAGCTGGATGCTCCTGGAGCAAATCGCGCAGTCGAGTGAGCAGATCGTCATAATCGAGCAAGCCCCGCTCTTTTTTATAGGCGCGATAGTGTTGATCGATGCGGATGATATCCTCCAACTCGGAAAAGAGATGAG
>CAYTVL010000067.1:0-25052 GCA_964441775.1 uncultured Enterobacteriaceae bacterium | reverse complement strand
GTTACACCGCGATGAATTTTCGATGACAGCAACAGGAGGTGCGTTGACGGCGGGAGGGGGAGTATCAATGATGGTGAGGATCGACGCCATGGAACAGCGCAGAGTAATGGAGCCCCACCACTACCGCAGGAGAGCTGCTATGGGATGGTCTGAAGATGCGCAACAACTGGGACGGACCGTGCTCACAAAGCTGATCGTCTCCCTGGTCGCTCCGCTCCTCTGGCCAGTGGTCGAGCCGTTGCTGTGGGCCATACTCAAAGCAGTGCTCACAGGGGGCCTTGCTGTGGCAGAGGTGTTGCAACAAAACCTCCTACCGGCAGGCAGCGCGCAGGGAAGTGACCTGAGGGGTGAGGCAAAAGCAACCGACGCCGCGAGCACTCGCTAGGAGGAACTTCCATTGATGATACAGCAGCGCGGGGAGCACGCTGCAGGATCTGTGTCGTGGCGAGCGAGGCTGTACTCCCACGAAAGCCCTGTCAGTAATTCACCCACATCCGCTATCGATATAGCCATCATCTCAGAGAGGAGATTCATCATGGCGCAAGAGATCAATGCCAGCGAAAACACCACACGATCAGGCATGAGCACGGTCGGGACGGCAGTGAAAGAGAGTATCGTCGGCAGCTTAAAAGGGCTCAACGAAATCGAAGCCGAAATTGTCAGTGCCGTGCGCAAGACGGTCGCCACGACATTGCAAGCGGCTGATACGGTGGCCACTACCGGAGTGACGGTCACCAAAGACGTCGTGCAGGGCGCCCTGCAGGCGGCGGAAGAAGTCGGCACGGGGCTAACCGTGAGCATGAAAAGTGTGGCCAAAGGCGTGGTGATGGGAGTGGGGGATATCGGCGGGGATATCGGCGTGACGGCGCAGCAGGTGACCAAGGGGATTGTGAGAGGCGCTGGCGAGATCGGCGCGGACGTCGCCGTAGCGGCCAGCCGCGCTGTGCATGGCGTGATTGAAGCGACCCAGGAGATCGGCGGTGATGTAGGGGGCGCAGCCACCGCGGCGGCCACGGGCGCGATCGAAGCGGCGGGCCTGATCGGCAAGACCGCTGTACGCGCGGTCGCCGACATCCTGGCCGGAATCGTCAGTGGGGTGAAGGACGTCGTGAGCACGGCTTTGCCGGCGTCACCGCAGCCACCGGCTCCCACATCCCCTGACCCTCAGGCTCGACGTATTCTCCCTGAAGCAGGGAAGGACTAACGGTGAGTCTCTGTTCATGTGATTCCCCGCAAAGGGGAGCTGAGGACCGAAGAAGTAGAAACAGTCATGAGAAACCAACCCCTGCCCCGAAGGGGCCGCTGCTCCCAGGTGCGACAGGCAGAGGCGGGTTGACGTGAGCCATTCTCTCGAAGACGTCGAGTGTAGGGACGGATGAGGGGTCGAGATATTATGGAAAGTCTGTCTGGAAACTGTTGTCCTTGCCCCCGCTCTCCTTTGGACCGTGGATGCCCTCGACCTGTGGCCAACGTTTCCATTGACGTAAAAAAAAGGCTGCTAACGGAGAGACTTACGAACTACGGGAGACATATACCCCGCTAGCTCCTCTTTTGGTGTCGACGCCGATTGGTCCCTGAGGCGGTCTAATGAGCTGGGCACATGAGGCTCACTGTGCAGACAAGGAGTACTGATGGAACGGGAGTTCCCTGTGATCACTCTTCATCTGCTGGGCGCACTGGTTGCTGGCGGACTTATTGGGTTCGAGAGAAACTTTCATGGTCGGCCTGCTGGCTTCCGCACCCACACGCTCGTGTGCGTCACCTCCAGTCTTCTCATGCTTGTCCCTTTGTATCAATCGCTCTGGGCACCTGGCCTTACACCTTTCACCATACGCACCGACCCCTCACGCATGGCGCAGGGCATCATGACCGGCATCGGTTTTCTTGGCGCAGGCGTCATCTATAAAGAAGGGGCAACGGTCCGAGGTCTCACGACGGCGGCCTCGATTTGGCTGACCGCCGCGATTGGTATTCTCTTTGGGATTGGCTTCTATCTTCCGGCTCTGATGGCTACGGCGTTAGCCTTGGGGATTCTGGCGGTGTTCCGCTGGTTTGAGGAGCGGATGCCAGCTCGGGCATACGCGCATCTTCACATTCAGTTTCCTCGGGCCACCACCATGCCGGAGGCTGAAGTACGCGCTCTCCTCACCCAGCATGACTTTTCTATCGCCACCTTGGCCTACCGTGTGAGTGACAGCGGCCAGTTTTTCGAGTATCACATGAACCTGCGGACAAGGGATCCCATCAATACCGCCAGGCTAGCGGAGACATTGCGCCAGCTTAACCGGGTGTGGGAGTTCCACCTCTCTTCCACGGAAGGATGACGCTTCCCCTCTCACCATAGGTCTTCCAGACCTGCAAAACGGTCGCCGATCAAGGCTCCTCACGGCAAAAGCCTAGGCAGCCCCCTAAGTCTATTAGCATGAGGACGACACCGATTCGCTCTCGTGTCGCCTCCTCAACTCGCCGCATCATTATCCAGAACGGCTGCCACCAAAGAGCTGTACGGCGGAGCGGTGCATTTCGGCACGAGCGGCAGCACCTTCAACCGACGCGATGGGACCTGCTTTTGTTCTATGCGACCCATCGAGAGGCCCGCCAGCGGGATCTGTCAACATTCGCGCCAAATCTTACTTGCGCTCCAAGCTATTGTAGGTCTTGCAATGAGCACTACACTACCAATTGACGCAAACATTGTTTGTGGCCTAAAAGTCGACAGATCCGCAATTCCGCTCTTCGTCCTCGTAAGGGATAGACACTACTCCTCGAAGTGCAATCCAGGGAGGACCGGGGTGCCTTCTGTACGCACGGCGTCGAGACGGTGGGGATCGAGATCCAGCGCGCGCAGAATCGTCGGGGCCACCTGCGTCGTTTCGACGAAGCTCGTCACTGTGCGAGCATCGAAATGGGGATGGGACACCAACAGCATCACATTCGTGTCGTCGTGAGCAAACCCGCCGTGCTCTTCCTGTTTCTTCGAGCTTCCCGTGTAGATCACGCCGACGTTCGGCTGCACGATGATATCGGGTGTCCGGGGGTCACCGTTTGGCGGCACGCCAGGCGCATTGAACATCGTTGCGAGCGCCGGGCCAGAGAAGATCTGGCCGATACCGGCGGCGTCGGCGTTCGTTTCCAGTTTGTCGACCGCCGCCGGGGTGTCGCTTGTATGCGCCAGCCAGAGCAGCGAGATGTCATCCTGCGTGGGGCCGATAGGATTTAACGTCGGGTCCGTGTTGGGATTCTCAGGCGCGGGAGGGGGGGGAAGGAAGTCCGCGATCACATCGGCGGGCGTGGTCGTGATCCCTTTGCCGAGTTCCTGGAAACGGTGAGGATCAATGGGCGATTGACCGTGCTTGGCGGTGATGACAATAAGCGTCGAGTCCCGCAGCCTTCGCTTCTTGAGTTCCGTGACCATTTGGCCAATGGAGGCATCGACGAACTCGATTTCATCGAGCAGCGCGTCGTTCGGCGTGCCGATTGCGTCCGTGTACCCGCCCAAGATCTTCGTTGAGTCCTTGAGCTTCTCGATCAGCTTTTGACCGACACTCACGGCCTGGAAGTTCATGCCAAAAAGGGTCGGTACGTGGCTGGGCTCCCCGGTATGCGTCTTGCCGTCGATCTCATTGAGAATGGCGTTCACCTTGAGCGTGTCGTAGCATTGGATATTCTTGAAGCTGTCGGTCCAAGCCCCCGTCTGGTTCGTATCGCGCACGGGGGAGCACGCAGAGCCGGTGGGGTTGGTCGGAATGGCAGGCGTGTGGACGCCGGGCAGGGCGATGACAGTGGAATTGATTTCTGGGGAATAGTAGTCGTCCACATTGCTGGGACTCGCCGTGCCGGTCGGGCCTGAAACCGCAGCGTACACAGGATGCTTGTCCGACCATGCCGTATAGCGGCCTGCCGCGTGGAGAACGCCGAAAATGGTGTTCGTCCGGACAAAGTTCCAGGGATAAACCGGGGCGCAGCCGCCGTTCGTCGGGTCGGCCTGATAAGGATCGCGGGGCAAGCGCGCGCGGTCGATGGACCCTACTCCGCCGTCCGTCACTCCCGCACCCGGGGCACCGCCGTTCAGCGCGGTCTGATCCAGATCGACCCCCTCTTCGTATTCCGTCGTGGTGCCGTTCGGTGTGCCAGGCGTGCACGGGCCGGAGAAGACGCCATTCCCGGTATCATGAAAGGGCGGCGCGAGCACGCGGTCATAGGCAACGTCATAGAACGCTCCCACCGTGCGCGGCGTGCCGCCGGTCACCAAGGCCATCAAGCCAGGGAAGGAATCCGAGGGCTTGGAAGCGGAAGTGCGTGTATAGGTGACGCCGTGCTCTCCGAGCGCGGCCAGGTGCGGACAGTATCCGCCGTTGACGCAATTCTCGTAGTCGAGCGCGTGCATGCCGTCGATGCTGATCAACAACACCCGCTCGATGTCGTGGTGCTCGTGGGCGTGCGCCGCAGACGCGATCGGAGCCACAAAGGCGGCGAAAGAAAAAGCCAATGCTGCGAGCGTGTAGTTCTGCTCCATCCTGAATGCTCCTAAGCTTGCAAGCTGAGAATGCACCTGCGCGTGACTGTCCCGCTGATGAGACTTCCTTGGCGAGGTGCACGGTCAGTGCATGTGTTGAAGGGATTTATGCGTCGTCCCCATCCCTGTGATTGGGATCGGATACGATAAGGCTAATGCGCCCGATGGTCCGATCATCTCCGAGATCGTTCTTCGGTCTAGGGGTGTAATAGCTGGCGAACACGAGCATGAGCGCGTGATCGTCTTCAGTGAGCGCCAAAGTAGCGCTGGCAATCCTTGGTCGCATGCTGTGGTCCTCCTGTGCGTTGTGCTGCCGAGAGGAAAGTTTAAGGGTAGCCACCCTTGATGTCACGCGCGTTAACGGGCTCATCCTCTCGTAGGGTGATGAAATCAAGATGAACACAGGATGACAATTCAGTTACATCCCTGAGGGGAGGACCCTGACGGACACGCCTACGAAGAGAGGATGGTCATGGTGCAAAAATCAAGAACAAGAGTATCTTTTGCCCCTCAGTTTTTGCACTGGAGTTTTGCACCACAAATCGGGGCGTTTTGCGCCTATTCGCGCGGGGCGTGCCCTGGGGAGCAAAAACGATCGTTTGTGCATCAGGTCAGGTTCAACGTCCTCTCTGTGCCGTTTCGTAGAGGCAGAGGACAAGCGGTGAGAGCAACTGGAAAGCTTCAAGCAGAAATAGCAGTCCCCTTGGGGGCCCATGAACCGACCGCTTTGAGCGGTTCACGGACTAAAGCCTGCGGCTTTGCCGCAGGATACTTACTGTGACCTTATGCTAGAGAGGGTCGGGAAGAAAATCATGACCGCCATATATTGCGGTCCTGAGGGGCGGTGAGCCATGAAGTTGACACTGCCGGTACCCGAGCGGCAGGCGGTGTAGAAACTCCTTGCCCTTGGTGAACTGCTCACGGACACGCCTTGGACTTTTCCACCGCTTGACAGACACTCCCAGGAGAGGCTATACGGAGCAGCTCCGCAGTCCGAGAGGCACACGAATCTGCAGAGGGACCTGCCTTTCTTGTCAATGTTGATGAACGATCGCACCCGCGCTAAGGATCACACACCTCAATGGCCGTCCATGTATTGCGATATGATGATTTTTCCACGTGCAGTAATCAGGCAGTGGAAGAACAACTCATAGAGTTACTGGGGCGTAATCGTCTCCCGTGTACCTTTGGCGTGATCCCGTTTGTGTGTGATCCCCAGAGTCTCCTCAGGGACGGCGCGGTCAAATTGAGCCCGGTGCCAAAAGCGAAGGCGGCTTTACTGAAACCCCTGTTGGACGAAGGCTTAGGGGAAGTGGCTTTGCATGGGTACTCCCACATCGCCTTTGCGCCGCTCAGAGGCCACCAAGAGTTCTCTCACCTCATGCCCAAAGAAACGCAGCGACGCCTCATTCAGCGGGGGCGGTCGTATTTAGAAGATCTGTTTGGCGTGCGAGTCCGGGTGTTTATTCCGCCCTGGAATAGGCTGGCCCCCGCGACGGCTCAAGTACTCCAGGAAGAAGGCCTTTTTCTTTCCGGGGATATGGCAGGGCCAAGCGACTCAAGCTGTGTGACCTTACCGCAAGTCCCCTGTTCCACCTCCCTGGCGCAGACCGCTGGGGCACTGAAAGCCGCGCTGCGGCTGGGCAAAAGCTGGAATAGTGTAGGAACCATCATGCATGATTATGATTTTTGCGTAGGGACTCCCAGCTTCTGGAGCTTGCCGATGAAAGAATTCGAGGAACTGATCCTGCGCTGGAAAGGGCTGAAAGGGGTAAAGGGCCACCTCATCTCAACAGCGATTTTAGACGAGCCAGAAGCGAGGGCGGAGAGAGGGTTGGCGAATGCCGTCTTACAGAGCGGTCTCTCGAAAAGCCGCGTCGGACGGAAATTACTGCCGACGTTGAGGTCGGTATGGTGGGATACCCACACGGCCCGCCGTTTAGCGCAGCTCATCAAATATCTGCCTTAACTCTGAGTGTGCGAAGTTGCTTGGTGCTGGGGCATTTTTGTGACGTTGTTCATCACTTTCAGTGATGGTCTCCGTCAAATTTCTTGGAAAACTCGTCGTCACATGAAGTGAAGTCCAGTACAGGAGTATCTTTTTTCCACAAGCACCAGACAACTTCTCAAACTCCACAAGGGGGACATGCCCACTACCGAGAGGCCGCATGTCGCCAACTTTTCATCCTGCTGACATCTCCCTGTCATACAGCTGTCGTACGTGTCCACAAATGGTCCTTAAGGACGGTCGAGGCTGAAACCAAGAACATCTAAAACAAAGGAGGGTTCCAGGTAGTCACTCTGCCGTTTGCGGTGACCTTGTGGGCTCAATGAGGCGCCTCATTGCCCAGAGGGAAGAGCCGCTACCGCCTGTATCCCGCAGCCGAGGAGGGAAAAGTCGATGGGGCGTCACGCGGGGCGCAAACAGCGCTTGCTCGTTCCTAACTATCACAGACCGTGCACACGCACGCTCAGAAAGGTACTTCGATGAGAATCTCTCTGTTTGGCTTGGCAGTCATCCTGGCGCTCGCGGTAAATGGACCTGCGGCACAGGCCCATGACCATGAGCAGAACCATGACCGCGTCCCGAAGCTCGATCATGTGTTCGTGATCGTGCTCGAGAATCACAACAGCTTTACGAGCTTCGGCAGTATCGGCATTCTCGATAACCCGCAGGCACCGCAGCTCCAAGCGCTCGCGGAGACCTACAACGTCGCCCCGAACTACCATGGGGTCTGGCACCCGAGCCTGCCCAATTATCTGGCGATGATCACGGGCGATTGGATTGGGACGGACATCCTGGGGACCGGGCACACGTACCCGGTGCCAAGCACGGTGGGCATCAGCGATGACGACTCGCCCTCGGTGGCCACCGACTACGGCCCGCCGGCCACCGCCTCGGCGCATCGCTGGCGCGTTAAGCTGCCGTCGCTGGCGGGCCAGCTGGTCAAGGCAGGCAAGGACTGGCGGGCGTATCTGCAGAATCTCCCGGAAGCGGGCACGCCTCTGGCCAATTGGCCCGGCGACAGCAACACGGGCAAGGTGTATGCGGTCAAGCACAACCCCTTTCCCTACATCGCTGAGATCCAGGACGATCCCAAGCAGTTCGCCAAGCAGGTCCCACTTGAGCAGCTGTTCAGTGATCTCGGCAGCGAGCAGGTGCCCGCGTTCTCCTACATCGTGCCCGACCAATGCCGTGACATGCACGGGCTCAGTAGTCCGCTGGCACCCTGCGGCGGCACGGCGGACACGGACGACAATGACGTCAAGCGCGGCGATGACGAGACGGGGTGGCTGGTGAACGCGATCACGGGCAGTCCGGTGTGGGAGCGCGGCCGTAACGCCATCTTCATCGTGTTCGACGAGGGGAACGGTCCCCTGACCTGCCCCAACTACAATCCCGATACCGGGGTGGACACCGCTCCTAGCTCACTGCTGCCGGCCGCCAAGTGCTATGATCCGGCAAACTTCAACGATCGGGTGGTGTTCATCGCCATCACGAACTATGGCGTGCAGGGCGTGCAGGATACGCGCTTTCATTCCCACTTTTCGCTATTGAAGACCATTGAAGCGGCCTTTCGGCTGCCCTATCTGGGGCATGCGGCGGACGCCACCACCCACACCCTGGCGCCACTCCTGGCCCCCGCCGATCGCTAAGGACTAGGGGACAAAACCTTCCTGTACTTTCTACATTGTTCGTTTTGACAAGTACTTACAGAACTGTACTTGGGTTTTGTCTCATGGTCCTAAGCGGGGATGAGTCATGTTGTAGATGGCGAGGTCGTGGTTTCACATAGACAATCTCAATTGATAGCGATGGACGAACAGCCCGATGACGAGAGCGTGCAACTTGATGGAGCGCGACAAGCAGCTCGTCCTACACAGTTGAACCTGCCCGGCTCGAACAACGACGGTCTCCCCTGGAGCGGTGGGACAGCAACCGTACCCGGTCCACCGTACCCGGCGCAGGCGTTCTTCAACGAGCCAGCACGGCTGCAGGAGGTCGCCGATCGCACCGCTGCGGACCTGCGCTGGCTGCAAGCGGCATTCGCGCAGGCGCAGGCGGATGACGCTAACGCCCTGCTCATCGGCATTCAGGCCGATATGTGGGACCCAGCCGCAGTCGTCCCTGGTGGCGATAGGCTGAACGGCTATGACGGGTTGGTGCAGGAGCTGGCGCAGCTCTGCCGCGATTTCGGTCGTCCGGTGCTGCTGATCAACGGTGACTTGCACCTCTACGAGACCGACCACCCGCCCAGCGCCGCCTTCTACGCGAACCCGTTCACCGTCGGCGACGTCCATCACGTGGGCTACGCGGTGCCGAACCTCACGCGTAGCACCGTGCAGGGCGCGACGAACACGCCCCGCGAGTGGGTACGGTTAACCATTGATCCCCACACGTCCGAGATCTGTAGCTGGAAAAATGTCGTGCACGAAGACCTCACGCCCTGTCCGTCATCGCGTACCAGTCATCGTTGCGAAACGTAGGCAAGGACAAGAGTGAGTTTGGATCTTTACCCCTTAAAGGAGACTGACAATGTCAACAACAATGTGGAAACAGCGCAATCGTCGGCGAGGGCTCGCACGACGACTCACGGTAGGAGTTTCGGTCACTGCCTTAGTAGGCAGTTTTGCGGCGTCTTGGGCTGCGCAAAATGGCAGTGCCTATTTCTTGCCCGGTAATTTGGTGGTCAGCCGTAGCGAGTACGACAACGATTCAGCGAATGCGCAAGTCGGTATGACTCTACCGCCAAACTGTGTGAGTGGTTGTGGAGCAGCAACCAATGACGGTACCTATCCGTTCGTTTGGAACAATGAGAAAGTAGACGCCAGTTTCGGCATCACGTCGAAGATCCTCCTAGACCAGCTCACGCCAACCGGCTCGCTGGTAAATTCACTTGAGGTGCCCAACAGCTCGCAAAATGGCGTGCCGCCGACCAAGGATCAACTGGTCACCAGCTTCCCATCGAAATCGGAAATAGCTCTCAACCTCTCGACTGATGGCCAGTACTTGACCTTCCTCGGCTACCTTGCGCCGATTAACGCGATCGATGTCTCCAATTCCAACACCCCTGCGATTGTCGATTCGACTAATCCGGTCAGTGAGAGCTTTTACCGTGCCGTGGCCCAAGTGGATCAGCACGGCACGTTTCACTTCACCAAAACCAATGCGTACAGCGGAAACAATGGCCGCGCGGCTATCCTGCATAACACGCACGGCGCCAATGTTCTTTACACAGCGGGGAATGCCGGCAACGGGGCTGACCCACAGCCCGACGGTGTCATCCTCGCCGCTGGAGCGCAGATCCTTACTCCGGAGGTCAAGGCTTTAGTCGCCCAACACCCTGGACTGCCCACACCCGTCGGCAGCTTCAACATTACACAGTTGGGATATGCCCACGACAAGATCGGCAAGGACACGAATTTCCGTGGCATGACGATTTTCAATAACATTCTTTACTACACCAAAGGCAGTGGTGGAAACGGCGTTAACACCGTCTACTTTGTCGATACCACGGGGAATGCCTGCCCAACGACGGGCGTCGGCTTACCCCCAAGTGGTGCCACTCTGCCGACGACAGGGATCGCTTACGATCCGTCGGTTTTACAGACACAAGGGGTCTTTCCCTACAACATGTGTATCTTGCAGGGCTTCCCGACGGCGCTGAGTTCAAAGACCTCGTTCCCCTTTGGCCTCTGGTTTGCCGACGCAAACACTCTCTACGTTGCAGATGAAGGAGATGGGAAGAGTACCTATTCCCCCATTACTAATATGTACACAAAAGACAAGGACAAGACGACCGCGGGACTACAGAAGTGGATGTTTGATGCCACTGGGGGCAAGTGGACGCGCGCCTACACCTTGCAGGCCGGTCTGAATCTGGGCGTGCTATACCCCATCGACGGCTATCCGACTGGTGACAATGCGCTTACCGGCCTTCCGTGGGCACCGGCGACCGATGGGCTCCGCAACATTACCGGCGTCGTCAACGGCGACGGCACGGCGACCATCTATGCTGTAACCTCCACGCGGAGCGGCAACACCGATCAGGGTGCAGACCCCAATAAGCTCGTTATGATTACCGATTCTCTGGCGGCCACCATCCTTCCAACCGGAGAAAGTTTTACCGAAGTGCGCAGTGCCGGTTTTGGAGAAGTGTTGCGTGGCGTCTCTATGACTCCGGGGACCACCACCCCACAGTCATAGACTGGGGATCTCTGCCCAAAGCGCCGAAGAGGTGACCGAAAATTTCCGTACGCGAGAGGCCGAAGGGAGTCGGCCCACTCAGCCTCTCGCACTTTTCATAAGGATGCGCCCTGGAGGAAGGCGAAGGGAAGCTCGCTCGCTAGCGCCCTCCAACGGTTGGCGACTGCGCCGTCCCGCCGCTGACCGGCACGCGGGGCGCGGCGCCTCACGAGACAAGTGCTCGGCCGTGCGCCCCTCGGCGCGGTCGCACAGGTGATAGTAACAATTTGTTGTCTGCTATCGAGGACCGCTGTATCTATTTTATGATCCAATATATAGTCTCCGCTTGACATTGGCGATTCTGTCTTCCTTGACTCTGCAGGCTCCCAAATGGGAAAAGCGGGCGCTTTCAATAGGGCTGTGGCCTGTCTCGTCCGCGAGCAATGGCATGCGGCACCCGAACATGCGTCGTTTGAGAGACAGGTGTCAAAGTCACCAGACTTCCCCGCGTGAGGGGGTGCCAACCCGCCAGCTCCCTACGTAGGCTTGCTCTCTGTTGCCTCCCCTCCCTTCTCCTGGCCTCGGTCCAGAGAGAAGATTTCCCCCTGCTTCCTCCACGGAGGAGATTCTCCGCCTCTTCCCTTTGCCCGTCACTACGCTAGCGTACCAGGCTATGGCTTCCCAGCAGGGCGGGCGCGGGTGGTTCTCCCTCCCCACCTCTTCCGCCAAGAAACCTCCGACCGCATGCCCGGTCTGTGGGGACACTGCCCTCCGGCGCGCGCAGCGGCGCACCTGCTGGGAACGCCTCCTCAGCTGGATGGCGCTCTATCCCGTGCGCTGTTGCAGGTGTGATGCGCGGTTCTCTGTGTTCCGGCCTCACTTGTCACCGAAGAAGAGAATACGCGATGCCCAGTAAACAGTGTGAGAGCGCTGCCACTGAGGGGATTCTGTCAGCCACTCTCCCAACGTGTGGCTGAGAGAGGGCGTGGAGAGACATTCGCAGTAAGGAGGGAGGACGAGGCGGGGTGCACACGGTGAGTCGGCTGATACGAGTGAAGGACGAGAACGTACCGTGCTCGGCTCCCGACGCTTTCGGGGTCGCACCTGTAAGCGGGAATTCAACGAGCGGACTGGCACTTGAACCACTTATAGTATCCGAGTTTGTGAAGTTGTGTGGTACTCAGGCATTTTTGGCGCATTTAACCACACTTTCAGTGACAATACTTATCAAATTTCCTGGAAAAACAGATAGTCACTTCATGTGAAGCACACTCCATACGCATTTTTTGAACGCAGCACCAGACGACTGTTCAACCACTGTGAAGGGCACCGGGGAGCGCACGGCATCAACGATCGTCGTCCCTTCCGTACGATTGGGTACGGGTTACGTGCAGCCGGCCGGTGGCAAGGGAAACGTACGACGCCGCGGGCAACCATAGTGAGAAGTGACCCATGCGAGAGAGCAAGGAAGCCCGCGGCGCTCTTCCTCAGAACACCAGCCCTGTACATTCCCCCTCGATCATCTTGCCGTGGCAACGTACAGGGCGCTCCTCTTGGATGACCGTCCCATGACAGACCCCATTGACCACAGCACCCATACAGTTTCGTTCGTCATAAATGGGAATCCCCGCAGCTTTTGGCTCTGGCCGCACATTCCTCCTCACGAAGGCCGGGTCTTGTATGACCATCATTCGCTTCGGGGCATCTGCTGCCCAGGCAGAGAAGGACACGATGCCAGCCAAAGCTCCGAGAGCAAAGAGAGAGCGCATCCTCATGGCGATATTCTCCTAGGGCTACATGGAATCACGTGTGAACCTCTCGGTGGGAAAAAAAGGGGGCTGCTACACAGTCGCTAAGAACACCTTCTTGTCCACCCTCGGTCACTGTTTTCTCTATCCTCTATTCCAACAGAGAGGATGGCTTGGAACGTCTGCGCCAGAGTCGATCGGACTCAGGTGCACGCTTCTGTACCCCAACTTCGAACGACTTTTCCTCCCCCTCACTGGTCATACCGCTGAAGTCAGGATTTTCAGGCGTAATGGTGAGGCTGTGCATCATGCACGACTCAGGTCTCCCTAGCGGCTCCATCTCCTCCTCACCCCAACTCTATATCTGCCAGCACCCCATAGTGGTCGGATGGCCAGACGAGCCTGCCGTCCGGGAACTGATGGGGCGTATTCAGCAGCACGTGACTCGCGCGAATCCGCCCTCGTGTTTCGGTTCCTGACGCGAGCAGAATATAATCAATCCGTTGGGTCACAGTCGCCGTTGGCGTGGTGAGCGCTTGATCGCTAGTGTACCCTGTGGCGGTCGGATGCAGGGTTCGAAACGCATCGGCAAAGCCCGCCTCACGTGTAAGGATCGTCATCGCCTCGGAATCTTCCACCGCGTTCAAATCTCCCATGAGAAGGAGTGGGAGGGCGCAGGACCGCGAACGCAGTTGCGTGGCGAGCGCGTGATGCTGGACAGCGACGCCTGACGTATGGGTAGCCGCCACGGGCAGGAGCCCCCACGGGGTGCACAGGCGGGCGGTCAGCACCACGCGCGGCTCAGTCCTGCACCCTCCGCGTGGGAGTTCATGGACGTCCCAGGTCATCACAGGAAAGCGACTGAGCAGAGCTGGACCCTCGGTGAAGTTCATCACCCGGGCAACCACGCTGTGGAACCGCGGGGATGGAAACAGGCGACAACTGGCAGGGGCATAGGCGACATAGAACCCGAGCCGTGCGGCGAGCTGCGCCGCCACGTTGCCTCGCCCTTTGCCGACCGAGGCTTCTTGGAGCCCAATGATGTCGGCCTCGACCCGTTGGAGTTCCCGGACCGCCAGTTCCAACCGCAGGTGGAGCTCGTGGGCAGTGCCTCTCAGTCCAGAAGACAGCCCGCCATGCAACAGATTAAATGAGACACATCTGAGACGCGGAGAGTGCTGCGTCGCCACCATTTTTTCACTCCTCTACAGGGACCACGTCCGTCCGCTTCCCTCAAGGAAACACCTCCCCAAGCTCACACCCCCCATCATCATACGGTGCATCTGTACACAGCTCCTTGTCACCCAGAGATGACCGCTTGATGAAAAATGTATGACATCGCATTGAGTTTTATCGGAAATTCATTAACCGTTCATGACGTTGTAACTCGTTGCCTTCAGGCTTCGACGAAACCTGGGGTAAGGTAGGCCAACACTCAATAATCCCTGGTGAAGGAGGAACATAGTGCTCCATCATGCGCGATTGCGAAACATAGTGAAATCCGCTGTGGCTGCCACGATCGCCTGTGGCGTGTTAGCACGTTACAGCCTTGCTGGCCCAGAAGAGAATGACGCGGCTCACTTCTTGCGTGATCATCCACGTGCGGGAAAATCCGACTCAGTGTATTTCCGGGCCCCGGCGGGGGACCTCCCTACCTTGAGAGAAATCAATATCGCAGGGTATCGAGGAGCCATTTTACCGAATGGGAGACTCCTCACGCCGGCCGGTGCCGAAGTCAATGTTGACGCGCCGAAACCTTTTGGTTTGGCGTTGTCCGCCGACGGGAAGACCTTAGCGACGATCAACAGCGGTGCGTCGCGTTTTTCTGTGACGCTCATCCGTAATCCAGCTGAACCGAATCCACAAGCCACGCGAGTGAATCTCAACGCCACGTTTCTCGGCGTGACGTTCTCGCCGGACGGTTCTCGCTTCTACGCGTCCGGCGGTGAGAATGGCAATATATGGATAGGCGATACCGCCGCCGGCTCGATTATCGGGTCGGTGAATCTCAACGGGCCCAGCCACCCTTTGGACCGGCCGCTCAATGTCGTTAACGATCCAGCACACCATTTCAAAGGTGCCTTTCCCGGCGGCGTGGCGCTCAGCACTGATGGCCGTTATCTCTACATTGTGGACCAAGGCGGGTTCCAGGTCCATATTGTTGACACAAGCAAAATTGTCACAGGGACCGATACCAACAAGAATATAATGGAGCCGGATAATTTCCCAGCCGTGGTCGGCCACGTCAAGGTGGGGCGCTACCCATTCGGCATTGCGCTCTCGCCGGACGATAAAAGTCTGCTGGTGACGCATGTCGGAGTTTTTCAGTACACCCATTTACGTCCCGCCAACCCGACGGGCGACTCGAATAAAGATTACCCGTTGTGCTACCCCGCTGTGGGCTATCCAGATGACACCGAGCAGGATGTGCAGATTAAGATCAAAAAGGTCGATTCCCGCAACCTCCCTGTCGACATGCGCGATCCAGAAGGCATTGGTTGCGGCTATATCGATCACGATATCGACTATACGGTTCCTGGTCTTGGTGATCCCAACGTCCCGGAATCTTCTTCAGTCTACATTTTCGACGTCCTGCATCCGACATCCCCTAGCCTCAAAACGATTGTCAAACCTGGTCCTCTCATTGGTGAGAAGGAAGACGGCATCGCCGCGTATAGCGGGAGTCATCCCAACGCGGTTGTGGTCGGTCCGGAGGCCATCTATGTTGCTAATGGTAACAATGACAGCATTTCACTCCTGGATCCAAAGACGTATAAGGAGCTGCGCCGCGTTCCGTTATCGGTCTTTCATAATGTTATCGATCATCGCTTGAAAGGTCTGCAACCTGTCGGGTTGGCTTTGAGTCCGGACAATCGGTATCTCTACGTGGCGGAGGCCGGCATCAACGCCGTCGGGGTCCTTAAAATTGACAAAACAGAGGCGGTCGTTGAAGGGCATATTCCCGTCGGATGGTGGCCGAGTAGTGTGCGCGTCAGTCCTGACGGCAAGAAGCTGTATGTCGCCAATGCTCGGGGGCGCGGCGCCGGTCCCAATAATAACACCCCGCCTGATAATTTGGGTTCACCAAAACACAGTGCGCTGGGCACGGTGACTATTATTGATACCCCGTCAAAAGAACAGCTTGAGGCGCTCACCGAGCGCGTGTTCGCCAACAACGGCTTCACCGAGAATCCGCTAGCCAGTGATCCTCACAACCCCATTCCCAGGAAGCCGGGAGTTGCGAGCCGTCAGATCAAACATGTGATTTTCATCAACAAGGAAAATTCTACCCACGATCAAATTCTCGGTGATATTGTCGCCACGAGAAAAGGTGCGCCGGTAAGTGGGGAGCCCAGTTATTCGATGGGACTGGATGCGACGCCGAATCATCATGAGCTGGCGCTTAGTTTTGCGTTCGGTGACAATTTTTATCTGGAGCCCGCGGTGTCGTCCGACGGGCATCGGTGGTTAACCAATACTTATACAACCGAATTCGAGGAAACCCATTGGCCTGCTTCTTATGGCGGTAAGCGTGGAGACGCAGGGAACGACCCGGCCGTGATCAACGCCTATCCAGGCCGCATAGGATTTACGGACGCAAACAGCTCGCCAGAGCCGAATGACTATAACCAACACGGCGGCATCTATTTGCATCTCGCCCGCTACGGCAAAAAGTTCGTCAACTTTGGCAACGGCTATGAATTCGCCATCGTCGACGAAGATCCGGGAACCGATCCGACCGGCATTCGCGAGCATGTGAATGTGCCGATGGAGAAAGTCGTACGCGAGAATAGCGACCATCTCTATCCTGAATTCAATACTGGCATACCAGATGGGCCGTTGCCAGAAGATCCCACGCGTTTTAATCGCTTTGGACGGTTCAAGCAAGTCTTTGAGTCTCAATATGTGAACCGTGGGACCGGCGCTTGTAAGCTTCCTTCCTACGTCGACTTATACTATCCAAACGATCATGGCGGCGGCGCTAACGATATCTATCCGGACGGGTCGCACCCTTGGTCGTACAAACGCTATCTCCAGGATAATGATGCGGCGTTGGGTCTGACAGTGGATCTCATCTCTCATAGTCCCTGCTGGAAGGACACGGTCATCTTCGTCGTTGAGGACGATCCACAAAATGGTCTTGACCATGTTGACGGGTATCGTTCGCTCTTTTTGGCGATCAGCCCGTGGGTCAAACATGAATACCTGAGTAAAACTCACACAAGTCTCGCCAGCATCTTTAAGACCATCAACCTGATCTTGGGGATTCCACCGTTGAACCAATACGATGCAGCGGCCACGGACCTACGCGATCTCTTTACCGGGACGCCGGACTTCACTCCATACGCCTTCCAGTCCATTCAGTACGCCAAAGAGGCGAATGAGGTTTGGCTGGCGATGACCAAAGACCTCGATTTCAGCCGACCAGATGCTGACGAAGTAAAATTGCGACTGGCCATTCTCAAGTCCGAAGGTCTCCCGCGTCCGAAACCATCCGAACAGCCCGCGTCATAGTTCTTCTTTCCTCATACTGCGGAGCAGGGAAACCTGCTCCGTTCCCGTGCAGCGCGTCGGAAGGACGCCTGACTGGTGCGGGACGACGCGCTTATAAAAACCGTCTTAGAGGACACTCACGGTGTTGTTACTCATAGTCCTTGTGCTCACGTCCGTTGGGACAGCTATAGCTGACGAACTACAGAGAATGAACTTACCTGATGTCGTGATTACGGCGACGCGGACGGAGACGCCACGCGACGAAGCCTCGGCCTCAATTTCTACACTGAGCGAGGCTGAGATCGTACAGCACAACCAAATCTCGACAGCGGATGCGTTGCGCTATATGCCGGGGATGGACATCACCGAGTTTGGCTCGGCTGGTCAGAGCACTTTCGCGTCGATCCGTGGGTCCGCTCCAGATCAAGTGTTAGTATTGCTAGATGGTGTAGAGGTGAATGACCCCACGACTGGCCAGTTTGATTTTGCCGACCTTACTACAGATAATGTTGACCGCATTGAAATTCTGCGCGGGGGCGGGGGGGCTTTGTATGGCTCGCAGGCCATTGGCGGCGTCGTTAACCTATTGACCGCTCGGGGTGAAGGACCGTTTCGCTTTAGCCTCAGAGGTGAAGGCGGAAGCGGTGGAACGCATCGAGAGGAGCTGGGACTCAGCGGCGCAAACGGCCCCTTTGCGCTCTCGGGAACAGTCTCTTCTCTTATGACCGATGGTTTTCGTCGGATTAACGACAAGTACCGCAATTTGTCCACGGTGTGGCGTGCTGACGCAGATTTACTGCCGCAGGGAACACTGCGCGGCTTTCTGCGCTACACCAATACCCGCACTGGGCTGCCAAACTTCAACATCATAGAAGGACGACTTGACCCTGATGCCCATAGCCGTTCCGATTTTTTTCTTGCGAAGACCGAATGGGAGCATACGCTGACTGACGCGTTGCACTACCGTATTGCCGGCTCGATTGTGCGGGATAACCAACGGTATCGTGATGACAAAATTGACGAAGAAGAGGAGGGGAAAGTTGAACCGGTTGTCAGGACGCACTTCCCTACGGAAATACTAAGCGCCGAGACGCAGTGGGACTATCTCTGGCGCAACATGGCGTTGACCACCGTTGGCGTTGAATTCAAGGAGCGTTCGGCGCGTATTGTTAAGTCAGAGCCCGCAGAAGCGGAAGGAAACGATGAAGCACGCAACCTCACGCGGTTTCACCCCAACCGTTCGAATATCGCGTTCTACCTCCAACAACAGCTCTGGGGGTTCGAGGATACGGTGCGTGCGACCGGCGGATTACGCTATGATCGTTACGATCGCTTTGGTGATGAAGTCACCATGTCCGGTTCGGGTTCGTATCTCTTTCGTCCGACAGGAACGCGCTTCCGGATTGGCTATGCGGAAGGATTTCGCGCCCCAACCTTTAACGAATTGTTTGGCCCAACTTTGGGGAATCCCCATCTCCGGCCGGAACACAGTTGGGAAGTCAATGCTGGGTTCATCCAAGATTTCGGCGCACTCCCTCTTCGTCTCGAAGCCACCTATTTCTATCGCCAGGTGCATAACTTAATCGAAGAAATCGTCGACCAACTCCCTGGAGCCATCCGCGTTCCTTCCGAGGAGGAAGGTAAGAGCCCGCTCCCTCGCAATCTCGATGCCCGCCTACAAGGTATTGAACTCCTGGGGCGCGCACAACCTTTTCCGTGGCTGACGTTGGAGGGAAACTACACCTATCTGGATTTCAAAACGCCTACCGGGACACTACTGAACCGTCCTCATCATCGTGGTTCTTTTGTCGCCACAGCAGTGCGAGACCATCTTTTTTCTGCGGAGGACCATGGGACCGCAGCGCTGTTGCTATATGCGGTCGGACAACGTCATAGCGCCGACCCGCGCGACGATTTCGCAGTCAGCACAGCTGCGGCGTACGCGAGAACCGACTTGGCGTTTTCGTATCACTTTGGCGGAACGTGGGCTCCCCTGACGCTCCATGCGACCGTGCGGAATCTCTTCGATCAAAACTATTCAGAATCGCTGGGTTTCCGCGCCCCGCCGCTGCGCTTCCTGATCGGACTCAGCTATACAATTTCATGATCAGCCATTCCTGCGAGAACCGACGAATATTCAACATGGGGACGCACGCCAAGAACATAGACTGGGCCCCACGGTCCGTGGAACAAGTGGGAAAGCTCGGATATCCTTGGAGGCGTCCCGTACTCAGCAAGAGACGCTGATCTCCTTCCTACCGGCCGCACCACGCCTAGGGTGGAAAGAGCAGAAGTTGGTGAAGAGGCGCGGCGGCAGGAGGAAGGGAGAAGTCACACAGGGTGATTACCGCGACGTTATTCCACCCGTGCTACGGTAAATCCCAGTCTCTTGTGCATCCAGAACTCTTTCAGCAGTCGTGCTCGATTATGTGAGAAATTGCGGCCGTGTCGACTGACGGGGTACGGCATGTCTTCCCCCATGAGTCCTTGCCACAATGCCAAGTTGAAGCGGGGCGTGTCGAGCTTATCCTCGACTGAAAAGTTCTGACCCGAGAACACTCGTTCCCAGTAGTCCGCATCGTGGCGCGGCTTGGCGAAAGCGAACATTCGCTCAGGCCACCTCAAACTGCTTCCCGCCACTTTCGGCGGCACGGGCAACTGGGTCGTGCGGAGCACTTCCGGCACGAACGCAGTATAGGTCCATGGCTTCAGCGTTTTCGCAAAGACCTCCGCCATCGGCGTCGAGAGTCCGGGAATGAGTCCTGTCGACTGCAAACCTAAGATCGCTTCTATTGTGTGCACCATGCTGACCGTGTTGTAAGAAGCAGATACGACCGCGCCCTGTTTGACATACGGACCGACAACATAGGCGAGGCTTCGGTGAGCATCGACATGGTCCCCGCCGTTCTGGGCGTCGTCTTCGATAATAAAGATGAGGGTATCATCTTTGTACGGACTCTTAGAAATTTTTTCTACTAACAACCCGATCGCATAGTCGTTGTCAGCCATCTGCGTATCGGGCGTATTGACGCTGTCAATTGCGGTGGTGAAGTTGCCAAAGTGGTCATGGGGAAAACGGACAAATTCAAGCGAGGGCAGGTTGCCGTTCGCTGCGAATTGATCAAATTCGCGTTCCCATTCTTTGAACAACCAGTAATCCGAGTTCTTTTGGTCGTACCCCCGGAAATAGAGATCCGAGATATCTTGCAGCGCCATCTTGGTGGGAAAGAACTGTATATGCCCGGCTTCGAAGGGGTGGCGCTCAACAGGAATGAAGTTCGGATTGTCTACGGGCAAAGAGTACCGAGTCAAATCACCGTAGAATCCGTAGTCGCGGACGCTCACGCCCTTCCGGAGCGCGCTGTCCCAGAGATAGCCCGCGCCAATTTCGCCGTCGGGACCGTCCGGAGCGGCAACATCGACGGAGCCGGGAAGAATATCACGATCATCGGGAGTCAGCGGATTGGCTAGCTTGCGTTCGTCGAGCGTTTGATAGCCGACGTTGATGTTCCGGTTCGTACCTTCCCAGTCGTAGTCCAGGCCGCGACCAGCGTAATTGATAGGGACGGTCTTCTCAGTAAAGTCAGTGGTGCGGGCTGCGGTGCTCCAGTTCCACCCGTCGCCGCTGACTTCACCGCTGTCAAAGAAATTATCCAGATCAACAAACTGGCGCGCCAGCGCATGATGATTAGGAGTCAGTGGTTCTGGAAAGAGCGTGAGGCTGGGTTCGCCGTTGCCCACCTCTAAATCGCCCAGGATTTGGTCATACGTGCGGTTTTCTTTGACAATATAAATCACATGCTTGATGCGCTTCTGCAAGAAGTCCATCAACGCCTCGCTCTGTTGCTTCTCTTTTTCTGGACGGAGATGGTTATTCGCCGCGACCTGATGAGTCAACTTCTTCAAGTCTGGCTCAGACGGCGCAGGAAGACTGAGAAAACCGGCTTTAGTAAGCTGCCACACATAGGCGTTTCGTCCAGTGCACGGCCCCAGTGAACCGGGCGCGATGGACAACGTGTCGCGGCACGCGCCAGGATTTGGTCCCGCGTTGCTTTTGCCATTGACAACGTAAAGTGTGGACCCGTCTTTGCTCACGCTGACCGAGGTAGGATACCAGCCGGTCGGGATGAGACCGCGCACGTGTCCGTGCGGTTTCGCCCCCGTTTGCAACCGCACGACCATGACGGAGTTCGTTCCGCCGTTGGTCACGTACAAAGTTTGTTCATCCGGCGATAATACGAGACTGTTGGGATTATTCCCCTGCAAGTCCTTGGATCGGCTGAACACGCCCGACGCCTCCGAAGCGTCTATCTCGTCAACAACTTGATCCGTGGTCGTGTCGATCACGGACACGGTATCGCTGTTTCCGTTCGCCACGTACAGGAGCGTCTGTGCTTGATTCAGGATCATTTTATTCGGTTGTTCGCCGACGGTGATTCTGCTTTCTATCGTCGGAGGTGTGTGGCTGAGATCGAGGACGACGATTTCCCGATCACGTTCACTCGTCACGTACGCTTTACTATCTCCTTTGAGAGCGACCCAGAACGGATATTCGCCGCCCGGGACGCCGTGCTGAGCGGCGTCAACTTTGCCAGGGCGCAGGTCTACGTCGGCCACGACGAGGCGTGTTGGGATATTCACCACGCTGACCGAGTCGTTCTCAAAGTTCGCCACGACTAATTGAGTGCCGCTTGCATTGACTGCGAGACCTGCCGCCATCGGTCCGGACGCTAATCCCTGGTTGGTATGGCCCAGCACGACGGGAATGCCGTCTTCGCTCCATACGCCGCCAGATTGTTTGAAAAAGTGGACATTATCATTGACGCCGCCCGAAACATAAAAGGCCTGACCGTTCGGATGCCAAGCGACGCCGTTGAAAGTGTTTGGCACTTGCAACACCTGGCGTTTGACGGGACCGTTTCCCGAGATGTCGTACACAAACACGTATTCATTCGATTCGGCAGGAATGCCTTGCCCTGCCGTATTGGCGTTTCGGTTATACCCGCTCGTTAGGATGAGCAAAGTGTTGCCGTCTGGGCTGGTCGCAGTCGCCACGGCCTGCCCCGCCACAAAATCAGGGCGGTTTGACAACCCAGGATCGAGGAGATGGAAGACCGCCCCAGGAGCGGCTGTGGGAGTAATACGTTGCCCGTTCGGTAAGAGTTCGCCCGTCGTGATCGCCACCGCTGTCTTCGCTGGCGGACAGACAACGATTCCTATGCCAAACATTAGTGAGGTCACGAGCAAGCCCATTTGCTCTGCTCGTCTTTTTTGTACACCTGCGTAACGCATGACTTGTCCTCCTTGGGCTAAAGTTGCATGTTCATTCCCGTTTTCTCGCGCTTGACGGAAGGGATTCTGCAAAAACCTGGCGGTCCACGTATATGGCGGGGAAGTCTTCGCTCGATAACTTTTCCGTGTGCACGCATTGTTCGTCTCTATCTGGCCAGAGTTCACAATATTTTGGTTCTGAGAGAATCCGTTCGGTGCGCCGAAAGGAAAGAAAAAAGGCGTTAGGATAACGACAGCGAACAAAGGTTACGAAAATGTGAAAATAACCGGAAGCTTCTATGACATCGTCGAGAGGAGCTTCTCAGCAGCGCGAGCACGGGAAATTCAAGATTTGTTCACATGCTTGTAACATGACTCTGCTGAAGAAAGGGCAACTGAATGGAGGGACAAACAAGCCCCAGTGATGAGGGAATGCCAGGTGTCGGATGAAAAAGTGAGAACATGATTCCTCAGGAGCATACAAGCACATGGGTCGGAAACACTTCGTATTCTCCGGACCAAACATTCCCATTGATCGTTTCTGCTCATTGCCGCGGCTCGAACGGTAGGCGATGGCTCGCAGCGTGGGCGTGTACGTGTGTCGCTCATGGCGTCTGTCTCTTCTTGATTTGGGGACTTCGTTTGCAAGTTATAGCAAGTCCTCCCTCAGTTCGTACGATTGCTCTTCGCCTGTTTCCTGTGCATTCTCTCCAGGCTAGTGTTTCTGAGAATGTCGTCCCACCCCCTGTAGCTGAGGAACTCCATTCCCTCACAACGACATTACACGGACGCAGGAAAGGGCAAGAAAAAAAGAAAAGAGCGCTCGCAGAACCTAAACCTCTTGCTATTGCCAAACGCACTATCCCAAGAGGCGTAGCCGCGGCAAGGCCCAAATCGGCGACGGGACCCTCGTCAATGCCCGAAACTTCGCCATTGAGTGAAGTGCCTCTCAGTAGGACAGTAGAGTCTTCCTTACTGCTAGAGAGTGCTGAAAATCCTCCAGCAACAACCGTCGCCAGTATCACCAATCGAGAAGATGCCCCTCCTTCGGCTGCTATTTACCGTGAGGACGGAGCTCCGCTTCCGGCGGCGCAAGCGTCAGCGCCGCCTATGGTGATCTCGCGAGTTACTCCGTCTTATCCCGAACAGGCCCGAGCGCTTGGTATTCAAGGGCTAGTACGATTGGAGGCGATTCTCAGCCGCGAAGGGAGGATCGAGCGAGAGATTACGATATTGGAATCTATTCCAATGTTGGATGAGGCGGCAAGCACCGCCCTAAGACAGTGGCGTTTTCGACCGGCTCGGAACGAGAGCGGCCAGCCAGTACGAGTGATCTTAGAGGTGCCATTTCGATTTACTCTCAAACAATGACTTTAATGGAATGGACCGTCCCCTCACATGAGTATCTCGTGATAAATCACAATGGCTCTATCACGACACGTCTGAGAAGGAGGGTCTACAATGAACGTCACGATACTGGGAATTGATTTGGCCAAGAGTATTTTTCAACTGCACGGAGTAGACGAGCGCGGCAAGATCGCCCTTCAGAAGCGTGTGCCTCGGAGCAAGCTGCGGGAGACAATAGCGCAGCTGTCGCCCTGTCTCATTGGCATGGAAGCGTGTGGGAGTGCCCAGTATTGGGCGCGGGAATTTCAGCAGTTGGGCCACACGGTCAAACTCATCAGTCCCCAGTTCGTGAAGCCCTACGTCACAGGCAATAAGAATGACAGCCGGGATGCCGAGGCGATTTGTGAAGCCGTGTCCCGGCCCCACATGCGCTTCGTGCCCCTCAAGACCATAGAGAGCCAAGATATCCAGGCTATCCACCGGATGCGCAGTCGCCTCATTAAGGACCGTACCGCGCTCGGCAATCAAATCCGTGGCCTGCTGGCGGAGCGAGGGATCGTCATGCCGCAAGGGATTACACGGGTGCGCCAGCAACTGCCCACGATCATAGACAACCTGGGGAATCAGTTGACCCCCTTGAGCCGGGAAGTAATGCGAGAGCTCTATGAGGAATTGGTAGCGCTGGACGAGCGGGTGACGCGAGCAGACAATCTGGTGCAGCGCGTCTTTACCCAGAGTCCCGCCTGCCAGAAGCTGGCACGAGTCGAAGGGATTGGGCCCGTGGTGGCTACGGCGCTCGTGGCAGCGGTCGGCAATGCGCGGGAGTTTGCCAACGGGCGCCATCTGGCGGCGTGGCTCGGACTCGTGCCCCGCCAGTCGTCCAGTGGAGGGAAAGAGCGCCTGCTGGGCATCAGCAAACGCGGCGACCGCTACCTGCGGACCTTGTTAATCCATGGGGCCCGGGCGACGGTGCACCGGGCACGGTACAAGACCGACGCTCGCAGTCGCTGGATCGTGAATGTGGAACAGCGCCGCGGAAAGAATATCGCGACCGTAGCGATCGCCAACAAGAATGCCCGGATTGCTTGGGCTTTGCTCACCACTGAGGCGGAGTACCGGAAAGCAGCATAAAGCGAGGGAGAAGTCCTTGAGCAGAGCGGAGTTCCAAGAGCGACAAACAGCTTCTGTGCCTACCCACAGTTGCGAAGGTAAGCAGCGAGTGATGACAAAAGAGGCCAGCCCGCGTTTTCCAATCCTGCTGCGCAACACGGCCACCAAAGGTCTGGGCTTTGCTGAGGAGAAAACGCGCGGAGTCCATCAGGGCTGGGAAGCCACGGTGTTTCCCGACAAAGCCGTATATATGTCCGCAACTGAGTCTCATCTAGTCACGGTCACTGATTGCCTTGCAAAGGGGGACGGTCCATATATGTTGCACAATTCCCCGATGCCATGCCAACCGTTACGATAAGGCATGTCCAAACCATTCTCT
>CAYTVL010000066.1:0-25365 GCA_964441775.1 uncultured Enterobacteriaceae bacterium | reverse complement strand
GACTGCTTGCCTTAGCATCCTGGTATGAGCCTCCCACGTTCACAGAAATGGACTCAACGAAATACCTTAGGTGGCGATTATCCGTACAACCCATCCCGCACTTCGCGGTATCCCGAATGTCCGCAGGGTAATTCAGGTAGCCTGCGGAAACCTTTGGACTGGTACCAAGCAATAACCAGTCTCGGCAACTCTTGGAAAACACACATGTCCTTGAGTTCATTCGCCCTCCCGTCGTGTTAGTTCATAATGCTAACTATGTAGAATATTCCGTGAGGGGGGGTTATTTTCCCGTGGGTTAAAACTCGCTTCGTTTGAACTCACCATAGTATTTCTCAGTCAAGCCTGGCATCTTGGCGGTCTACATCGCGCCTCACCAGTACCTTTCAGGGCCAGCTATTTCACCTCCGGTTTGCATCCACCGGACGCTACGGCCCAACGACTCATCGCCCGCCTGTACGGGCGGTGGAACTTTCCGTTCATTCCATCTTTGCGCTTCGTGGCGCACGCATAGTTATAACTCCTTTCTTCGACCGCGGTCGATCTCGCGGACCGCCGCTCGGAAGGCTTCGACGACTGCTAAATCAGTATGCATCGCATGCCCAAGCCGCACCAATAATTCGTCGCAAAGCGCGGAGGACAATTTCCTTTCCGGTAGTCCGTAGAGGGGAAAAACCTGGATCGTTATATACGGGATGTCCTCAGCACGAGCGACATTGCGTGCGCGACGATCCTCAATCAATAACGTCAATTTGCGACTCCGGGCACATGCTAATGTCTCTGCATCGGTGTGGCTAATCCCTGACGTTTTTTGACGAGAGCATCGGTGAAACGTTGCTCCTCCGCCGTTAGTTTCAGTTGCGTAAACCAGCCGTCCACGACCGCCTTGGCTACGCGCCACGGGGGGAGTCCTGGAGCCCCCTCTTTGGCAAAGAGGTCGACAAAATCTTCATCCTGCACCAGGGTCCCGAGCCGCTCGCGCAGTTTCAGATAGAGATTGCCCTTGCGAAAGGCGATGTGCGCGACCCGGGCCGTCTCTGCGGGCACGGGGGGAATCGCCATGGGTTTCAGTGACATCGTCCCCCTCCCGTCGCACCGTGGAATGTCACCGCTATAGCATAACTCCTCACCTTTTCACGATTTTCTACGTAGACCAACAGTATCTCCTGTAAAACTGGACAGTTTATGAGGTCGGCAAAAACAACCACTGCGCGTCGTCGATGACAGCGGGACGATGCTCGCCACTTGGCTCTATGCCACGGCGAACACGCCGCACAACATCTCGATCCTGAAAGGGCCGGATACCAAGCTGCATCACATTGGTTTTCGTGCTGACGATTGGACAGAGATTCGTCGGGCGGCGGATATTTTCTCCATGCATGATGTGGAAATGGAGATTGGCCCGACGCGGCATGCGATCACGCGGGGGTTTACCGTCTATTTCTTTGACCCCTCAGGCAATCGCTTTGAGTTCTTTCAGGATGCGTCTCGCCCCGATCCGGATGATGAGCCGATCACGTGGACGGCTCATCAATTAGGGCGCAGTGTCTTCTTGTACGAGAAGAATCAGCCCGAGGCGTTCATGACGCGCTGTTCGTGAGCACCCTCACTCTAGTCTGGGATGACGCAGGGATGACCAGGGCATTATCACCTTAACAGATCACAGCCTAACATGACTTCCATATATTGCGGTCATGATTTTTTTAATACTCTCTCTTGGAGAATGTCACATTTAGTTAGCGTTAGGTTGACAAGGCCCTTATGCAAGAACTCCGCGATTCAAAAAACCGGAAGAAAGAGGCTCATGACTAGGCACCTACTAAAGTGTCCTGAAAGAGGGTGAACAACGCCGTCCAGTGGCGCTCCGCCGCGCCCTTCTCAAAGACCGGCAAATCCGGCACCGCAAACCCGTGGCGCGCGCCGGCATAGGTCTCGACCACATGGAGCACTCCAGCGTCAGTCAAAGCCTTTTCGAGACGAATTTTCTGCTCCTCCGGAAAACTCGCGTCTTCGATCGCGCCGGCGACATACACCCGTCCGGTGATCTTGTTCACAAAGAGATGCGGACTGTCGGGTTTATCGGTTCCCAAATTTCCGCCGTGAAACGAGGCGATCGCTGCGAATCGATCAGGAAACGCACCCGCCGCGGTCAGGCTGGCGTTGCCGCCCATACAATAGCCGGTGGCGCCGAATCGCTTTCCTTTGACCTCAGGCCGCGATGAAAGAAATTCGATGAATGCGCCCGAATCCGCGACCTTGCGATCGCGATCGAGGCTGTTCACCCATTTCATCAGTTCTTCCATCGATTTCGGATTGCTGAGCACCTCGGCGGCCACTTTTGGCGGGTAGCTGCCAAAGCGATAATACAGGTCGGGCTGCAGCACCAGATATCCGCCATCGGCCAGCCGCTGGCCCATCTCCCACATAACCGGGCGGATACCCAACCCGTCCATATAGAAAATCACCCCAGGCCAGGGTCCCTTTCCGCTGGCAGGCGTGAAAAGTGACGCCGGGCAATTTCCGTCGCGGGTCTTGATCGTGACATCTGCGCGGGGCATTGGTACGTTCCTCCTGAATTTGTTAAGAACTAACGCCAACTCATACAGGATTTCAAGCGGCCTTGTCAACGTAATGGATCACCCCCTGACAGGACCGCGATATAGTGCGGTCCTGGCTTTTATAATACTCTCTCTTGGAAAATGTCACATTTAGTTAGCATCACATTGACAAGGCCATTTTGCGGCCTTAGCAGCGTGACACCGTAGACCAACAGCATCTCAGAATTCCTGAACCTGTTTACTTAGTAGATATTGGTATATGGTCGCCAAATGCTGGAATTGCCGTCAGGTGGTGGCGATCCACATGTGGCGCATTATCGCGTGGGTTGACGGAGTGCCGAAGACCAGCACTCGGACGTCCCATTGCTCATATACGAGGAGGATACGCGTGGTTCTGGGCGTTTGCGCTGAGTGCCTCAGACTCTAACGAGAATGGGGAGAAATAATGAGCGTCTCCTTCTTGAAGACGTGTTTCTTTTTCTCCTTGCTCCAAATGTTCAGCTGATCATCCCGTAGAAGATCAGAGGCATCTGCATCCATACGTTGCTCCAACTTCGGCATCGAAGAGGGAAAATGGTTCCGGTGCAATGTGCAAAATGGCAATAAAGGAGCGTCTCCTGGATGTGTTGATCATGCAGCCAGCACGGCCTCCCAACCCTGTGGAGTCCGTGTGTGAGTGCGGCACAGAGTCGAGCCGTGTTCACTGAGCAGAAAGTCTACCGTGTGTCCCATTGTGTCGACGCACCGAGAGAGGTAGGCCCACTTTCCCCGGATCTTAATGTAGGTCTCATCGACTCTCCACGATGTACCGACCGACTGAGCGTACTGGTGCCAGGGCTTCTCAAACTCCGGGACGTAGCACTGCACCCACCGCATCATCGTCGTGTGCATCACCTCAATGCCCCGCTCCGCCATCATCGCCGACAAATCTCGGTAGCTCAGTCGATACGTGAGATACCAGTGTACACAGAGAAGAATAATTTCTCCATCACAATGACGGCGCTTGAACAGAACGGGTGAGGTGGTACAAGGTTGACTCATAGAACGTCTTTACCACCCCAGCTCAGTTTCTGTACCAGAGCCGGCCGCAACATCCCTCGATGCTTTCGTTGAGGTTGAACCACGGAACATCTCCACTAGAGACGCCTACCATGCTGCGCAGCAGCCTGATAGAGTTGCTCCTCAGCTGAGTCCGCAAGGAGGAGAGCAATGTTACAGGTCTTGAGTTGGATTTTCTTTGGGTTGGTGGTTGGCATCATTGCCAAGGTGCTGATGCCAGGGCGAGACCCTGGAGGGTTTATCGTTACTATTCTGCTTGGTATCGCTGGCGCTTTTGTCGGCGGTTTCCTTGCGCGACTCGTCGGGTGGTATGGTCCACAGGAGGTGGCTGGTTATCTCATGTCGATTTTTGGCGCAATTGTCTTACTGTGGCTCTACCGGCAGTTCCTGGCTCCGAGCGCCTAACCTGTTTGCGTGGTAGAGACGCTTGGCTGGCTTTGAGCGCTTGGATGGCAGGGCTGCCCGTGAGGCGGCGCAGCAGTTTTTCGACACGCCAAACCATGAGACCTTCGAGGCCTATGCGCGCCTCTGTTTTCCGCTGTATAATCGCACGCCACAAGACCCCGATGCCTTCCCGCGCGTGTGCTTCAATCTCGAGCTTGCCCTCTTCTTTTATGCCACGGAGTTCAAGACGATGAATTTTCTCCCTGCTCTCACCCAGGTGCAATGCCCCACGCTCGTCTTGGCTGGCGAAGACGATCCAATCAAGCCGCTTGCAGATGCCGAAGAGATGGGGTCAGTGCTGCCCGCAAACCTGGTACGGTTCGAGCGTTTCCCTGGGGCAGGGCATGGAGTGTTTCGCGATGATCCTGTGCAAGGTTTCCAGAGGAGTCGAAAGTTCATTTTGGAGGGAAAGCTTAACCCACAGCAGGAGTAACGGCCTTGTCCAACCACCCTAGTGCACCGGATTGCCTCCCGCCTGCGGTTCAGAATCAATCAGAACAGTTCCGGTTCGGGTGGCAAACGGTGACCGGGACCGTTAAACTCCGAGGACCTATCTGGAAAAGAGGAAATCACCGGCCAGAAAGTTAACAAAAACTGGATTCAGTAATGAGGAAATGCCGGACGATCTCAGCGTCTGGCGAGCACCCGTGGGCGGTGCTGCGCCTACCGATTCCCGGCCTGATAGTCGGCCACAAACTGCTCCACCAGTGCCCCCACTCGCTGGCGGACGCTGGCCAACTCTTCCCTCTTGACCGTGCCCACATGCACCCCGGCATCCCAGGTCACGCCGAACGTTTTTAGTGCCGGCGGTCGCACCAGCTGCACTTCTTGGTATAAGTCGGCGGCAATCGTGGCGGCATAGGTCGTCTCGGTGGCTGGACTCACCGCCACCGTGATATAGAGCCACGGCATGCCGGGCGTGCGCCAACACTCTTCCTGGCTCAGCAGAGGAAGCCCTGCCGCCCGGACTTTCTCTTCCGTCTCGTGCTGTAGGGCCGCCTGCGTGACGCCCGCTTGGGCTAAGTCCGGTGCCACCTGTTCCACGACTACCCAGACACCCGGCAGGGCGCGCAAGGTCTCACGTTGAAAGTCTCCCGTCGCTTGGCACGGCACTACTCCCACCCCCCAGAGCCCTAGGACCCCGAGGACACTGACCGCGGTGCGGTTGCTCAGCTGCATGGTGCTCCTCCTGTATTGCCCGCAGGGACGAAGGCGAACCCGGTCCCAGTGGCCCTGGCATTTCTCTGAGGTATTGCAGCACGTCGCCCACGCTACGGAAGAGGCATCCCTGTACCCTAACCCCTTTGCTAGAGGAGCTCATATGGCATACGGTGAAGCAAACATTCCGAACGACTACACTCCCAACTATGGCACTTCGCTCTCCCCTTGCGGGACTGTTCCACGCCGAGTGGGGCTCCCTTCCGTCTGCTCTCCTCCGAAGCAAGCGCGCGGTGCTGCATGGGGTGAGGGTGACGGTCGAGAAGTTTCAGGACGATCAGCTCAGCCTGAGGGCCACGAGCCTGACGTACACCACGCTCCTCTCCCTCGTGCCGTTTCTCGCCGTGGCGTTTTCGCTGCTCAAAGCCTTTGGCGTGCAGAACCAGCTCGAGCCCGTCTTAACCGGGATGTTAGCGCCGCTGGGTCCGGAGGCCATGGAGATCTCCCGCCGGCTCATCTCCTTTGTCGATACCCAGCAGGTGGGGGTGCTCGGGGCCGTCGGTGTCGCCGGGCTGTTCTATACCGTGCTGTCCCTGATTGGCAAGATCGAGGATGCATTAAACCACATCTGGCGGGTGCGGCGCGCGCGTAGTCTCAGTCGCCAGTTTAGCGATTACTTGAGTGTCGTGCTGGTCGGCCCGGTTTTCGTGTTCACGGCCCTGGGCTTGATGGCCTCAGCCCACAGTTACTGGCTGGTCCAACGGTTCCTGGAGTTCAAACCCATCGGGTGGCTCGTCCCCCTCCTCACTCGCTTGACGCCGCTCCTGCTCCTGTGCGCGGCCTTCACTTTTTTGTATCAGTTCGTTCCCTATACGCGCGTGCGCCTCCGGTCAGCCCTGTTGGGGGGGGGCGTGGCCGGCCTCCTCTGGCAAGGAGCTGGAATCGGGTTCACCAAGTTCGTGGCGAGCTCAAGCAGCTATGCCGCGATCTATTCGAGTTTCGCCATCTTGGTCCTCTTCCTGTTGTGGCTGCAGGTGGGGTGGCTGATCGTCTTAGTGGGGGCAGAGGTGGCCTACAACCATCAGTATCCCGAAGCCTATCGCCAGCATGCCTCCCCTGCGCGACCCAGCCAGCTGTTCCAGGAACAACTGGCTCTTGCCGCGCTCGTTGAACTAACCCGGGGGGCCCTTGATGGCAGGCCTATCGTGGACCCGGCTCGGCTGGCGGCCACCCTCGGGGTGCCGCAGTCCAGCCTGGAAGAGCTGATTGAGCGGTTCGTGCGTCGTGGCTTGCTGCTGCGGATCGCTGAGCCTACTGGAATTCTCCTCGGATGTATGCCAGAGCAGATTACCGTGGTCGAGATTCTCGATACCGTACGGGGGGCAGGGTCGCATCCCCCTAGGAGTGGAGGGGAAGAGCAGGTCTGGGGCCTGCTGCAGCGTCGGGATGAGGCTGTTCGGCAGGCGCTCGAGGGCGTTACTCTCAGAGCCTTGGCCTCCGAATCCACCCTGACGGCGCGGACGAAAGACTGACAACAGCGCTAGGGCCATCACGGATCGGTCAGCAGTCGTTCTTCAGCGTTATGAACGGCAGCGAGCAAGGTCAGCGCGCAGCGGATCAGGAGCGCGGTGCTGCTTCCACAGACGCGATGTGAGGCGATGAACCTTATTTTCGGCCCAGGGCGATAGTGCGGCTCTCGCGCTCCCTCTGGCCTCTCCTCTGCTCCCGGGACTAAACCTTGCCGTGCGGTTCCCGATAAGTCCTTTAGAGCAAAGGAGAAGGTATGGAATTACCCTTCATCCGGATCGACAATGTTCTCTTGAATCTTCACCATCTGCAACAGATCGTCCGCGAGGACGACAAGGTCTGGCTCTATTTTGCCGGGGAGGGCACCCAGGTGCCGCGCGTGTATCGGGGGACCCTGGCGGCCGCCATCTGGTCTTCTCTCACGGCCCGTGTGCCCCACATCGAAGAGCGCCCGGCGCATGGGCCGCGCCCGCTTCGTCCTGCGGTTTCGGGGATGCCCCCTGGGCAGCCGCTGGGTGGGAGTGAAGAGGCAACCACGCTAGAAATTTGAAGTGCATCGCCTTATCCTCCAGCTGCTGCCGCTCGCTGTGGTCCTCGCTTGGACACTCCAGCCCCAGCGAGTGGCGTTTGCTACTGCCGGTGCCGCCGAGTGGGAGATCGCCACGCCGGGCGGCAATCGGATCTCACATATTGATCGACTCAAGGAGCGCTACGGGACCTGCCTGCGCCAGGCCGACGCTCAGCCTGGGGTGATCATCGACGACCCCGCCCATATTTATGTCGACCACTTGGAGTGGTGGCAATACTACCCACGGCACGTGCTCGGGAAAGCCAGCCAGGGATTCTTCCTCTTCGACGAAGCCCTCCCCCGAGCCGAGTACTTCAAGAGCGAGCCAGAGTTGCTGCGCGAGATCGAGCACCGCAAGCTTGGCCCTCCCGTCTCCCAGCGTCGGACCCCAGCCGACGGCTGGAACGAAGCATGGATGCCGGCAATCCGAGAGCGTTGTGTCCAGCTGCTCGCGAAGGAGACACCAGAAGAGGGGATGTCCGACACCGTTAGGGAAGCCCTGCGCAAGTACTGTGACCAGGCGCAGTGAGTGGTGTAAACCCCGCGATTGGAGCGGCCCCGCGGAGAGGCGGCTCGTCTCGGCCAGGCGCACATGGCCGTGGGCCACTCAAGAAAGTCTCTCCGCAAGGGTGCGTGTCGTCCCTATTCTCTGAGCCATTCCGGCTGGCTGAGAAACTGCGCCACTGCCAGCCCCATCGCCATCGCCCCCACGACAAATACGACCAACACCGCCGACCGCGGCGCGGCGAGAATCTCCCCCTGATCGCACTGCACCAGCGTTTCAATGGCGTAGAGGCCGGGCACCCTCATAATGATCCCAGGGACGGTGAGCGCAATCCGCGGCTCGGGCAGCCACCGGCGTGCGAGCGAGGCTAGGAGCCCCATTACCAACGCACCGATGAATGTCGCCGGCGGCAGGGCCAGCCTGGTGTCGTGCCGCGCCAGCCGGAGGGTGTTGCCGACGATCGCCAGCAAGCCGACGTATAGCACAGTGCGAGGGGAGCTGTTGTAGAGCAGTGCGAAGCCGCACGCTTGTCGACCGTGGACGATGGGGAAGTAAAGCCCTCTCAACAACAATCTGAGCAGGACCCCTCTCTGCCTTCGGGGCCCTTTTTCAAACTTGCGCCATTGCGGCAAGTAATGGCAGACAATGTGTTAGAGCTTCATGCTCCTCTTGCTGATGTCGCCCTTGCGTTTCTTGATAAGCGTAAAGTGCCTATCTTACCAAACGGAGTCATCCGAGAAACACTTTCGCAGCTGCCAATCGGCGAAAGCGCGCACAGGCTTATTTTGATCAATCGAGCCGCCCATGCGCAAGAAATGCCGTTAACCTTGAAGTAGTATCCACGCTGGGAAGTCCGCCAAATCAAAGATGGGTCAAATGAAGTCTACTTTGTCATCTTCTCGCCAGATGGTCGCTCGATCCTGGCTGGAAGTCGCGATAAGACACTTAAACTATGGGACGTAAAAGACGGACATAAGTTGCGAACGTTTACTGGGCATGAGGACTGGGTAAATGGCATAGCGATAGCCCCTAACGGCAAAATCGCTGCTTCCGGAAGTGATGACAAGACCGTCAGAATATGGGATATGGAAACTGGCAAGTCCGTCCATGTCCTAACTGGCCATATGGGGACTGTGCAGAGTGTCGGATTTTCCCCCGATGGGGAAAAGATTATTTCTGCAAGCAGTGACGGTGTCTTAAAGCTTTGGGGTGTCAAGACTGGTGCGGAGCTGTACACTTTCAGAGGCCATACCAGTTGGGTTTGGGCGACCGCCTTTTCTCCAGATGGCCACATCATTCTTTCTGGAAGTGAAGATAAAACTCTGAAACTCTGGTCCGTGGCATCTGGACAGGAAGTGCGTACCTTGTCTGGCCATTCTCGGGGTATTACCGCAGTGGCCTTTTCGCCTGACGGTAAGACGCTACTCTCTGGCGGAAGTGATGGCGTGCTGCGACTCTGGGAAACGGTAAATGGAACACCTATTCGCACGTGGTCTGGTCATAACGAACGCATTAACAGCGTTGCGTTCTCCTCAGATGGAACAATCATTGTCTCAGGGAGCAAAGATAAAACGCTAAAATTATGGGAGGCGAAGTCTGGTCATCTCGTCCGTACGTTTTTGGGACATGAGGCTACAGTTATTGGTGCAGCATTTTCTCCTGATGGGCAGCTGATCGCATCGGGAGGGCGAGATAAAACGATCAGAATATGGTGGGGAGGGCCCGAATTTAGTCAGTAACTTGATAGAGTAAATTCAACTCGACTTTTGCCCTTTTCCTCTACTCACACAGCAGGAGCAAGGGCATCGTGTCAAGGAGTTCCTAATCGAGCAGAGAAATGAGCAAAGGTCTGGAGACGGTAAATTCCAGGGTCTGTAGCAAGTGTTGTTTCGGTGATGCTTTTCATAGCATCTGACAATACCTTGTCCTGGAAGGTGAGCAGGCTCCTGTTTCGAGCCGGCTCATGCGGGCCAGAGCCTTCTATCGGTAGTTTGTGGAAGTCGAGCAAAGTATGCGATAAGAGGGCATTGTCAACTTAATGGATCACAACCTGACAGGACCACGATATATTGCGGTCCTGATTTTTTAATACTCTCTACTGTAGAATATCACATTTAGTTAGTATTAAGTTGACAATGCCGTTCGCAACATTGGGTGTGCAGCCTGCGCGTAGCTTTGCAGCTCTGCCTCGAATCGTTGGTTGATAAGGGAATGGAGATTCCAGAACGCGGTGTAGAAGATGTTGACACTGGGGTCCATCATGGGAGCACCTGTGACATCGCCGATACTCATGTACGCCTCATTGTGCCAGCCTTCGATCGCTTGTGAGTAGAGGACCAGATCATCTAGGCTCTGGCTCGGCGATACTCCTTGCATGGAGGCATTCCAATCGGCTTCGGCGAATGGTCCTCCGGGGCTGAAGTCATTCACCGTATACGGCGCGACACTCATCTGTCGATGGAGCTGCAGTGCGCGGAAGTGCTCCACCACGTGTCAGTGGAAGATCAGAAAGCCAATACAGCGGCCCGTGCTGGGAACACCATGCCAGGCGTTATGCAGGGGGCCGAGCCGCTCTAAGTAGCGCCTTGGGTTGTCGGCGGAACGCGCTTCATCCTCAAAGCTTTGCAATCGATTCAGTGTGACACTGTGCGTAGCATGCTCCTTTCTTTTCTATTTCTCTATGGTCAGGCGTAGTTCCTCTGATGTGCACCTGAAGTTCTTTTCTTCCTTGCTCCTGCTCCGTCGATGACAGAGGCGTAACAACATACGGAACAAATTGTTCACTCCACCAGCGTTGTCCTGTGCCTGGCAGCTCGTCGTGGGTACGGGTTACTGGGGCTTACGGCAATGGTCCGGCTCGCGAGCCAATGATAAGGTCGCGTTCCATCCTCCATGGCTTCTTTCGTGGGTGGCAGTCTCCTAGATCGCCATTGTCTACATAACCAAACCCACTGCGAGCGCCACTATCACAAGCAGTATTACGAATAAGAGTGGCCGCCAATCGCCATCTAAAAGCCCATCGATAATCCACCAAAACATAAGCATTTTTCTTTCGTTGGGGTGACCCTGGTGTTGCATGCTTGCCCCGTTCTTTTCGAAGATTGTCCACACTTGCTCTCTTTTCTCGTGCAGAAAGGGATGCGCACTCACTTGAGGCCTCCCCATCTCCCAACACGAGAAGGAAGTCCGGCCGTGTTGTAAGGGGCATCTCAGTCATGAACACTCGCCCCCAAAACACACAGTTCGGTTGCGGTTAATGACAGGCCATTCCGGCCCCTTAGGCTCCGCGCTGGGGGCCTTTTGGCCTCATGCGCTGTCTCCCGCGCTTTTTTGCTCGCCCAAAGTGTCTCTCCCAAGCACGAGGCAAAGGACTGGAATGCTGAGGCCCGTGATGTGGATAAACAGCGAGCATCTTCATCGCTAAATCTCGGGCTCTTGTTCGTATTCTCTTTTCAACAGGCGTAACAACATATGGAACAACTTGTTCACTCCACTGGCGTTGTCCTGCGCCTGACAGCTTGTCGCGAGTGCTGGCTACTGAGATTAATGCAATGGTCGGGCACGAGAACCAATACGACGGGCGGGTTTTCCTTATACGCGTCTCAGCGGGACCACACCCATCCGGGTGTGAGTGTGATTCGCGATGCGATAGCACATTGCCAGCATCCTCTTTGCTCAATTTGGATGAGTAGTACCGCCGGTGTGAGTGCTCGCCCTATTGCTGTGAGCGTCCGAGCATTAGCTGGGTGCTCATGATGCAGCACTCAGATTTTATCATGCCTTCCCACTGCTGATTCAACCTTTTCTCTTGACAACTAAAGGGGAAATATGCTTGTAAGCTTTGAGGCGAGGAAAATGTGGAATACCTTTCAGCTGTGATGCTGAGAGAAGACCTGCGGAGATCTCCCATCTTCAAGGAACGCCTTCTCCTCCCCAAGCTCCATCCTTGCCAACAGGAAGGAATCCTCTATGGGCACTACCTCTGAATGGAGTCAAAGCAGGAATCCGACAAACCCGTTGAGAGGAACTGCTCTTTTTATTGGGCGTCGACAACAACTTGACATAATTGAACAGGGGCTCCGGCAGGTGCATGAGGGCCGTCCGGAGATCGTCCTCATTCAAGGCGAGCCTGGCATTGGGAAGACGCGCTTACTCAAAGAGGTGCGCTCCATCGCGCTTCACGCCAATATGCAGGTGTGTTTCGGGCGTTGTTACGAGGATGTGGCCCTTCCGTATCTGCCATTTGTGGACTCCCTGCTTGGCCAAGTGGAACAGGCGTCGCAAGACCTGCAACTCACCCTCCGTCCCGATATTGAGATCCTTCATCATCTGTTAGGTCGCGGTGCCGCCCCGTCTACAACCTTGCCCTCCTTTGCTTCCCAGCTTGATCAGAATCGCCTGCGATTATTTCTGGCACTGACGCGGATCACGATAAAACTCGCACAGCACCGTCCCATGCTCCTCCTGCTCGATGATTTGCATTGGGCGGATGCGCCCTCTCTCGATCTCTTTGCACATCTGGTGTTTGCCATCGGAGATACTGCGTTGCGTGAAGCGGTCTCGCTCGCGATCGTCGGCACGCACAGACCGGTAGATCCGCAATCCCGCCTAGGCCGTGTCCTCCTCCGTCTCCAACAAGAACAATGTGGTCAGAGGCTTGAGCTTCCCGGCTTAAACCGCTCTGAAGTGGACGCACTCATTCGCAGCCTCGGTGTGGCGCGTCCATCCCATACGTTAGTGACGATGATCAGTGAGGCCACGCAGGGAAACCCCCTGTTCGTGCAGGAAGTGCTTCACCACTTAGCGCAACAAGGCGGACTCTATGACCGTGGTGGATATGTGGCGACACAGGCTTCTGCTCCGGATCTGCACATTCCTGAACATCTTACCGCTGCGCTCGAAACCCGCGTACAGACTTTAAGCGAAAATTGTATCAAAGTCCTTGTCCTTGGCTCTTTTTTGGGAGAGCGATTTTCGTTTGCCACTTTATTGGCCGTGAGCCGTTTGACTGAGGAAGAGCTGTTGGATCTCCTCGAAGAGGGCGTACGGCAGCGGTTTCTGCTGAATGAAGGACACACATTCCAGTTTCTCCATCCCTTGATGCGGCACGTCTTTTATCGCCGAGAACCCATCACGCTGCGGCGTCAACGTCTGCACCTTCAGATCGCTGACACGCTTGAGCGCCTGCATCCCCCTCCTCATGATCACGATGTCCTCCAAATTGCTCACCATCTCCTCCTTGCCGGTCCAAGTGCGGCGGCGGAGCGCCTGGTGGTGTACGTGCGCCGAGCCGGCGATCACGCCTTCTCTGTCTTTGCGTGGGCCGAGGCGGCGCGGTTTTACGAAGCAGCGCTAGAATCCACCGAGTCAACCACTCTACTCAGTGAGCAAGAACGTGCCGACCTGCATTATCTTGCTGGGTTGTCCTATTACCGAAATATGGAAGTCAGTCCGAGCCTCGAGCACCACGAAAAAGCGGTAGCAGCCTATCAGAGAAGTAGTGACCTCGGCGGCGTTGCCCGAGCGCTCTTAGAGAAAACCCGCGTGGCGCGTACGCTCGCCGCAGTACCGTACGGAACGTTGGCGGACCTGCAACCCCTTGAGGAAATCCTACAGCCCTTGGGGCATACGGAATCGGAGTTGTGCGGGCGGATCTGGGCGCAGATGGCGCAAGTCTACTGGCATGCGCGGCAAACAGAGAAGGCGGAAGAAATGGCGCTGAAGGCATTAGCAATAGGGCGAGCAGTCGGCAATGACCGGCTTCGCGCCGAGGCGAGCTTTGGCCTTGGACTCGCGCAGATTCAGCAACTTCGCCTGCACGACGCTTTGGAAAGCTGGCAAGAGACTCATGAAGCCGCGCAACGGATAGATGATCTGTTGATTCAAGGATGGGCTCAGTCTCGGATGTCGTGGACGCTTATTTGTCTCGGACGGCTGCAGGAAGCAGAGTCGGTTGCGCAGCAGGCGTGCCAACTCATTGAGCGGACCCATGAATGGAGTAATTACGCACTGGCGCTGGCGAATTTGGCTGTCGTGGCAGTCGTCAAGGGCGATTTTGCTGAGGCCGAACGACGAGCGCAAGACGCTATGGTCATGGTCTATCGCTCGCGCTATCCCTGGGGTGGACTAATCGCCATGTTGGCGCTTGCCAGCGCCCAATTTTATCGCGGTGCATGGACCGAGGCCCAGGACACGCTGATCAAGATGCTGACCCCGGGCCATCTCTTTGCAGATCCTGGTTCGGCACTGGAGTTTATCGTCGGCGTCCCCCATCAGCTCGTCCAGGCCCACGCAACCGCCACGCGTGAGGTTATCAGCCCGATGCCTGAGGAAACCTCACCAGATATCTTTTTTCTCGTCGGCTTCTGTGCACTCGTAGAGCTTGGAGATCTAGGGAATTATCCGCACCTCGCGCAAGCGGCCTATCCGATGCTGACACTGGCCGCGGAACGCGGAGGACTGTTGACCAGCGGGTGGGGAGGGCTCATTCCCCGCGCCCTGGGCGTCATCGCGGCGCTGAATCGACAGTGGGATACGGCAGAAACTCACTTTCAGGCCGCCATCGCTGTCGCAGAAAAAATAGGAGCAAAGCCAGAACTAGGGCGCTCCTACCTCGATTATGCCCGGATGATAGTGAATCGCAACGCTCTGCAGGATCATCCACGAGCGCTTGCACTCGCTCAGCAAGCGTGTGCTCACTTCACCAAGCTAGGGATGGCGCCATTCCTCTCTCAAGCGACGCAGCTGATCCAAATGCTCCAGTCTTCGCAGGAACGCAGCGAACAGGCCCTGCCGTCGAACCGCACACTAATAAACGAGGAACTGGTGACGGATACGAGTGCAGAGGCGGAGCAAGAACCTGTGGGGCTCGCCCGATCTGGCCCAAATACGTTTCACCGTGAGGGAGAATATTGGACCATTCGTTATGCCGATCGTATGGTGCGCCTGAAAGACACGGCAGGGCTGCGGTTCCTTGCGATCCTGCTCCAAGCGCCTCATCAGCCACTCCATGTGCTCAAGCTGGTCGCTTTGGCGGAGGGCAGTGTGAGTGGAGAGGAGGCTGCGGGACTTGAAGGCCTGAACACACAGCACGATTTGGGAGATGGTGGAGAACTCTTAGATCGTCAGGCGCTGCAGGAGTACAAGCAGCGCCTCCGAGATGTCCAAGAGGAACTCGAAGAAGCTCGGAAATTCCACGACCGCGGTCGCGTAGAGAAGCTCGAGGAGGAGAACGCCTTCCTCATGCAGGAACTCCGTAGCACGTTCGGTCTCGGCGGGCGCAGCCGCCGATCCGCAACGGCTGCTGAGCGCGCGCGCGTGAACGTGACACGGGCGATTAAAACGGCAATTACTCGACTGTCTCAACAACATCCTGCGCTTGGTCAGCACCTGGCCCACACAGTGAAGACGGGGATATCGTGTTCCTATACCCCTGAATTCCATTTCCCTAGCCCATGGACGCAGTAACAGCCCGCTTCTTCGTTGTTCATTCGGAAGAACTGAACGATTTGTTCCGTCATTTGTTACGCCTGTGTTATGAACGCAGCGAAAGCCAGCTGACTGCAAGGATTGCGGTACAGGAAGAGAATGGGCGTCTGAGCACGAATTGACTTATGGCTGTCGAAAAAAGAAGCGTACGAAAAATCAACCTACTCATAGACAGGAGGAATTATCATGGGGATGCCGTGGAATATTTCTAAGGGAACCATTCTGCAAAACCTAGATCGCGTGTGTAATGACCAGAAGATGCGGAGCGCCTTTCTCGAGGACTTAGAGCATAGTGCCGATTCGCTGCTAGACATTTGGAAGAGATACGGCGTCTTGAGCGGCAACTGGCACGAGACGCATATGCGGGAGCATTGGTTTAACGAGCAAAATGGATGGTGGAAAGACCTGAAGAAAAATCCCTGTCCATATGTCCAGCCGCTCGATAAACTGTTCCGGCAGGGTTTAATCAAAGCACTCAGACTCGCCAGTCATGATCCGCAAAGCGGGGACGGTCGGTATCTTCCGATCGATTGTTACTGGATCTGCGCGGCGCATCATCACTTCGAAATCGATATCTGCGTCAGCGACTATCAAGTGACCTTTATCTTGCTCTCACCAAATGTTCCCGATGAGGGGCGGCATGAGAAAGCGAACACGTCTCTTCGGTTCGCAGAGCCCATTTGGGTCGTGAGTCGCATGGACCCTGAGGACGCTGATGGCGCGAAGAACATGGTGACCACAGCTCAACGTCGGGTCACCGAGATTCCAGAGATTTGTCTGGAAGATGAAGAGAACGCGATCCTCGTTGAGCAAATCCGAAATTTTCCCGAGAATTTGCCGCAGCTACAGCTACCGCCCGTGTCTCGTGGTCCCTCGCATTGAGAGAAGCTTGGATCGGCCACAGACGACATAGACGCCTGTAATGGCGATATCTCTCATCATGAGCGGCAAGTTCGTCCGCTGTCTTGCAGATAGGAACTACTATGGCAAACCACCGGCTGGTCGCCATTGGCGATAGTTTAACGCAGGGCTTCATGAGCGGAGCCGTCTGTGCAACGGATCTTTCCTATCCGGTCCTCGTGGCACGCGCGATGGGACTGCAGTCCGCACAATTTCGTATCCCGTCTTTTTCTGCGTTTGGTGGTTTGCCGGTGAATATCGAGTATCTTCTGCGTCGTTTGGGAGAACGCTACGGCAATAATCTGAATGTACTGGAACTGTTAGGAGCGCCCCTGCGCTTGCGAGGCTGGATGGATGAGGCAGAAGATTATTGGGAACGTGGCAGCGGGACAGCCCCGCGGCACACCAGCGGAACTTTCCATAACCTCGCGAGCTGGGGGATGACAGTTGACGATGTACTCCACCTAACGGCGCGCTACTGCGCTGAACGGTGCGCAGAGCCAACGCAAGACGATCTATTCAATCAGATCCCTGAAAATGCCTTCTATCGCACAGCGCTCACCGTATTAAATCCCGCCCAACGTCCCGAATTGATGAGTCGCACTGTGCTTCACTGTGTAAAAGATTTAGCGGATAGGGGCGGCATCGAAAATTTGCTCGTCGCCTTGGGCGCTAATAATGCGTTGGGAACGGTAACCCAGTTACAGATGCTTCCCACCGATGAGCAAGTGCTCACAGACCCGCTTGGGTCACGCACACGCTTTAATCTCTGGCGGCCAGAGCATTTTGCCGTGGTCTATCAGCAGCTCGCCGCTGCATTGGACGCCATTCATGCGGATCGCGTCTTTCTCGCTACCGTTCCTCATGTCACTATTGCCCCGTTAGCGCGTGGAGTTGGAACACGTCCCGAGGATCGGCTGCCCCAGGACGCTCGATACTTTAAGTTTTATACCTATTTTTGGATTGCTGATGACGTGTTCGACCCGCGACGTCATCGGCATTTGACCGGCGCACAGGCGCACGCCATCGACGCCTGCATCGATGCGTATAACGGAACCATCCGCGACATTGTTCAACAACATCAGCAACGAGAACAGCAGTGGTTTCTTGTCGATCTGGCAGGCGCTCTCGAACGCCTCGCGTTTCGTCGCTATCGGGAACTTGGGGTAGAGCCCCCCGGTGGGAGGTATGAGTTCCCCGCAGGTTGGCTCCAAGCGCTCCAAGTAGCCGGCATTCCTGAGTTAACGACGGAGTATATCGTCGCCGAACAGAATCGGCTCCGGCGGGGCGGCATTTTTAGTCTCGACGGCGTACATCCGACCACCATGGGATACGGCCTTATCGGACAGGAATTCATCCGCGTCATGCGCGAAGAGGCCAACGTTCCCTTCCTCAATCCGCTGACTGGGGCGGAACTGCCGGATCCTATTCAGATTGATTATATGCGTCTCCTTCAACAGGATACGCTTGTCCGCACACCGCCAGGGTTGCTCGACGATACGGTTGCGATTTTAAATTGGCTTGACGGATGGATTGGATTGAGCGGAATCCTGAGCAAAGTCGCATAAGCGAGGGGTGAGCGCAGTGAACACAGTGTTCCCTGTGTTCTTACGGTCTCTCGAGGAGACTGGGTACATATAGCCAATTGCAATGAGGCACCCCTGCGCTTGGCGGGCGCTCGGTCTATTGGGGCGGATGGTCGCCGCGCCTGCTCGCGGAAGAAGTGACAAGGTGGCCGTCAAGCACAGTGGTCGATTTGACCGCACGCTACTTCGATGAGAGCTCCCGGCAGATCGGCGTCGACGAGACCAACGACTTCATTTTTGGGGAGCTCCATCACGCCTTGCGAAAGCGCCTCTTTGACAATCTCGGCACGGTCGGTGCCGCCATCCCGCTGGGCCAGCTCCCACCATCACCCCTGCTGAAGCCAGGCGTCGATCCTGCGCAGTTGCTTGGCCTCGACTCGACGACCGGCCTCTCGCCGGATGATCTGCCGAATCTCATGAAGCTGGAGGCCCCCTTAGCTGTGCAGGCGCGGGCACCGCACGCCGGTTTCTTCCCACTGAATAAGTTCAGCACAGTGCCGTTGCTGATGAAAGCCGCACGCGCCGCGTTCTTTGATGCACAAGGCAACGACGCGCAGAAGGAGTTCATGATTCTCCTGGACACCCATGTACTCTCAATGCGCACGACTACGACGGCTTCTGGCACATGGCGCGTCACCGCAGTCGATACGAGCAACGGTCCTATTGATCTTGCGCCAGGCGGGGTCGTGATTATCGCCCTTGGCACGATCGAGAACGCCCGGTTCGCGCTCGTTTCGTTCGACGGCACTGGGATCCCGACGTTCTCACTCAAGGGGAACAACCTCATTGGCCATCTCCGATCCAACCTCGTCATCCGCGTGCCGCGGACGGCTATCCCCGGCCTTCCCGCCACTACCAACGAGCTGCAGACGTCGGCGCTGTTCGTGAAGGGCCGCGCAACTACTACAAACGGTGATGTACTTGGGCGCTTTCATCTGCAGATATCGGCAACAGGCGGCGGCAACATGGTCGGCGCCGAAGATGAACTCTTCAAGAAGGTTCCCGACATCGACTTCTTCGACCAATTGCGCACGTCGACCGACACGCATATTGCTATCGCTATCCGGGGCATTGGGGAGATGGAGTCGGCCGACTTTAACGACCCTGCGGTCCATCCCAGTCGTGCCGATCTCGACGCGCGCACCGACGAGTACAACGTGCGCCGCGCAGTCGTGACGCTGACGCCGACGCCGCGCGATATAGAACTGTGGAAGGCTATGGATACCGCGAGGCAAGCAGTGGCGAACCTGTTCGCGAACGGACAGCCGATGCAGGTGCTCCAGAACAATCGCGACGGCCTTGGGACGACGCACCATGAGGCCGGAACGCTGTGGATGGGCATCGATACGGCGCGGAGTGTAACCGACGACGAGGGGCGCTTCCACCATACCGAGAATCTGTACGCCGCCGGGCCGTGTCTCTTCCCCACTATCGGCTCGCCTAATCCTATGCTGACCGGCATAGCGCTGGCGCGGCGTACGGGCGACCGGATCATTACGCCTCCCGCCTTCATTGCCGACGCGGACTTCGAGACACTCTTCGATGACGCGACGCTGGGCGACTGGAAAATGACCACGATCCACAATCAGCCGGGGCGCGACAACCCCGGCGCGTTCGTCGTCCGCCGGGGCGCACTTGAGGCGCATCCTGGCACAGACCTCGGCCTGCTGTGGCTCACACGCCCAACGCCGCCCCGCTACGTGCTGCGTCTTGAGTGGATGATGACAGCGGCCGACGACAACTCCGGCGTCTTCGTCGCCTTTCCGCATCCTGAGCAACAAGGCTACGACAATACCGCCTACGTCGGTGTGCACTTCGGCTTTGAGATTCAAATCGATGAGCTAGCGCGCCCCGACGATGCGCCAGTCCACCGCACCGGCGCGATTTATTCCTTTAAGGGACCGACAGGCGGGCCGTTGATCGTCCGCCCCGTCGGCGAGTGGAATCAGTACGAAATCACGGTTGACGATGCAGATTTTACGGTCGCGCTCAACGGGCAAGTCGTGAATCGCTTCCATTTCACTGGTGATCCACAGTCGCCGCAACGCGGTCTGCCGTAGACCCCTCAACAGCCGCGCTTCATCGGTCTCCAGACCCACACGGGGAACGTGTTGTTCCGGCGCATCCAGTGGAAGCCCTTGTGAAGGATCGGCGCGAAACAGAAACTCCTGTGATCTGTGTGAAGCCTAACATTTGTAGACAACCTCTCGCTGCACGAGTAGGAAGATCCGTCAGACGATGTAGAGGAGAGATCCTCACATAAGGGGAGCGCGGCGACTCACGGAAGCGCGACCTCTGGGAGTGTTAGCGAGGCAATGCGCTGCTCATACGCTCGTGGAAGAGATGGCCAGCCTCATACATCGAGCGCAGAGGGAAGACTACGGCCATGAACATAAAAGAGGCGCGTCCCAGATATGAATCATCCCACTTTCAGACAAATCGGCAGAGGGAGGCGGGAAAGCAGCATCACCTCCGCAGGAATGCTGGCCGTCCATGCGTCATGGACATCGCTACGCGAGGAATTGTTGACGAACGCACCGTAATGGAACGCTTTGTGATCCGATGTTCGTGCATGGCCCCAGTTCACTAGACGTCCGTCTGCGGGGGCTCATGCACTTCAGAGTCGTCTGTTTTGCAGTAGTGTCACAGCCTTCGCATGCAGCTGGTGTCTTCACGTGAGAAACCAAGCGGAAGTCTGGGCACTAAGGACTTTGAGACAAAACCCACGAACGGAAATCAAGGAGCCTGTCATTGCGAGGAGTCGTAGACGACGAAGCAATCTCGCAAGAATCGAAAACCTAAAGCAAAGATTGCTTCGCTCCCCTCGCAATGACACGTTGACGGTTTGCCAGACTGGAGGAGTTTTGTCCCGTAGTCCTAAGGCAAACGTACACAGGTATGTTCTCTCGTTTATCATGCTCTCATCACACCTGGGCGGCCCGTTCTCTTCAACCTTGCACGCATGCGTATTGTATGGTCGAATATTGTGGCCTTGCTCAGGTTCGTGGAAGGTCGACGCACGCATGCCAACCAGAGTGCAGATCCTACTTCGCAAAGAATGGCGCACGCCGGAAGGAGTCGCCATGGTCAAGAAGATTGCCGCATCACTCGGGATCACCCCGACAGCCACCGGGGCAGTCTCGGTATCGGGAGACATTGATCCCCGTGCGTTTAGAGTCTTGTTTGGCGCACGTGTGCGAAAGGTGAATCCGCGCCCGCCGCGTGGCGCCGACTCTGGCTCTCCCGGCGGCCCCCTTTCCGGGCCTCTCAGCGTCCCGGAGCCTTTGCAGCCATATGTAGAGAGCATTACTGTGGCCCCCCCACACCTCCGCATGAATCGTTGTGAATGACCGAGTCGCAGAGAAAGCCCCCACAGGACCGAGAGCAACCTCTAGTTGTTCAGAGACTATGAACACTTTGTTCCGTCCCCTGTTACGCCTTTTGGACAGAAACACCGAAGGAGCGCTTTCAAGAGGACCGCGCCCATGAATCCCTTAGACCGCGCGGAATGCTTGCAGAACGGCCCGTCCGCTCCAGAGGTACGTAATCCATCAGGAAGAAAGGGGATATCTCATGTACGCTTACGGTTCCGCCTTGCAGTCCGTCCGTGCACGCAAGTTACAAGCTCCTTCTGAGGAGTTGCGCATCGGAATCACGTTTCGCCGGCCCGGCGGAGAACCCGGACCCACGAAGTTCGCAGCTCCCCTCTCGACTACGACGGTGCGGCGGTTTTTGCCCGACCCATTAGAAATGGATCAGGCCATTTATGAGCTGAGCAAGCGAGGCTTCACCCTCACTCGACGCGGTCATCTCACTGCTTCGATGCGCTGTAGTCGCCAGGTGTACGAACAAACCTTCGCCACGCAGCTATCGACATTTCAGCTCGATCCCAAGGCGCAGTACGCCTTTCATTCGTTCTATTTTCCACAGCAGGGCGCGCCGTGGAAGCCAGCTGAGACGCTTGCCGACTTGATCGACGACGCGTATATCCAGTGGCCGCACATTTATATGGCCGCAAAGAGACGCAGTCCAGGACGAACCGCAGGCGCCACGAAGCTGACGAAACGCCCCAGGGTGATGACTAGGTCCACGAGTGCACGAAGTCCTTCGGCGAATCCGCCCCACGTGGATTACTACCACTTAGAAATGCCTCTCGATGTCCTTGCAGTTCTCAACGTGACGCAGGTACACAGAGCTGGGACTACGGGGAAGGGCGTTCGCGTCGTCATGGTTGATAGTGGATTCGCGCACGGGAGCCATCCATTCTTCGCTGCGCAAGGGTTCCAGTCTACAGTCGATCTCGCCCCGCATGCAGTGAATGACCAAACAGATCTGAATGGGCACGGAACCGGTGAGTCCACAAACATCTTTGCCGTCGCGCCAGGGGCCACGTTCATCGGTGTGAAGACGGACAATGACGATGATGCTCGGCGCGGGGCAAGTCTGCTGGAAGGGTTTCAAACAGCGCTGCAGCACCAGCCCCACATTATTTCTATTAGCATGGGATATGACCTGCGCGACGATACGACTTTCCGGCAACTCTCCGAATTGCCCAATAGTCTAGCCGCTCTTGAAGCGGAAATTCAGGCGGCGGTAGCAGCTGGCATCATCGTGGTCTTTTCGGCGGGCAATGGTCACTTTTCCTTCCCTGGCATGATGCCCGATGTGATCTCTGCTGGCGGTGTTTTCGTCGACCAAGATGGCAACATGCAAGCTTCTGATTATGCCAGCTCCTTTGATAGTAAGATCTACTCAGGGCGTCACGTCCCCGATGTCTCTGGATTGGTCGGGTTGCGGCCGCACGCTTCCTATATCATGTTGCCCATTCCTCCTGGGTGCGAGATTGACAGTGAGACAGCGGATCCGCAGGACCCGCCGGGTGACGGGACAGCCTCAGACGACGGCTGGGGCGTCTTCAGCGGCACCTCGGCTGCTGCTCCACAACTGGCGGGCGTCTGTGCGTTACTCCTAGAGAAGAACCCCAGCCTGACGCCCGCTGATATCAAGGCGATTCTGCGGAGGAGCGCCCGTACCGTCATGGTGGGTCACGCCAATCCCACGAGCAGTGACGATGGTACCCCTGTGTCAGCCGGAGAAGGAGATCATGGCGCCGCTGGCGCGGGCTTGGTGGATGCCTTTGCCGCCTTGCAACAGGTGTAGCAAAGAGTTGAAAAACCGCGGCTATGGATAATGCTAAGCAACGGACAGTCGTGAAGGTCAGTACTCGGCGTTGATCCGCACGGATTAGCGCTTGATGAGTGAAACTCTATGGATAGCACTCGGAGACGGGCGGGAAGTGGGTGACACACCTCCCTGTCGGAGGCCTTCTCTCATCCACGCCCGCTTCCGGCGCTTAGCCCACCGCTCGCGCGAGTTACGCCAGGGAAAGGAAATCACGATGAACGCCCCACAATCGCCGACCGCTGTCTATCAGCACACCAAGGACGTTGAGACATTTCGGCGCATGGGCGAAGTCATTCAACGAAACCTCCCCCGCTTTCGCAAGAAAGGAGTGATTTCTGTCCGCCCGGGTTATAAAGCGGCGGGCGGGTGGTTGACACGGAAACCAGCAATCGTGGTCACGGTGCTCACCAAGAGTGACTCTGTGTCCCCTCGGGACATGTTGCCCACCGAGGTTGACGGGTTTGCGGTGGACGTCCGGCAGGCTTCTCCCGTAGAAAAACTCCGTGCGCATGATCCGCAAGCCTATGCCCAGGTCGCCGCCGGGACGCGTCGTGAATATGCTCTGCCGCAATTCGAGTTTGAGCATGATCCGACCTCGGGAACACGTATTGCGGAGCCTCCCCGGAGCACGACGTTGGAGGCCCATGCCGCTAAGCCTGAACTCCCCTATACTCCAGCGAATGAGGTACGGTTGGAGAGAGTCACAGCGCCGATGTCAATCGTGTGTCACGCCAGCCCGGACGCCGGGTGGCCCGTATTAAAGACGTTCTTCAGTGAGATCCAGTCGACCTTAACGGTCGGCATGTACGACTTTAGGACCATGAGACAAAACCCAAGTACAGTTCTGTAAGTACTTGTCAAAACGAACAATGTAGAAAGTACAGGAAGGTTTTGTCCCCTAGTCCTTACTTCAGACCACGTACTCGAAGGACTTTCCACCGCATTGCAGACCAGTAGGGCCAACCTGACTCTCACCCTCGATCATCCAGCCAAGAACAAGACGGCGGATCAGACGGATGAGGAAACCGTGGCCGATCTAGAAGCAGCCGTAGGCGCACAAATCCAGTCGGCCTGGGCCTTGGTGAGGTCGAGTCCCAAAGCTCCCGAATGGATTTACCCTACGGCATATCACATCAAGGTTGCCGTGCGCGATGGGGCGTCAGAGCATGCCTCCCTCTGGCTCTCGAGCGGGAACTGGAACAATTCCAACCAGCCGGATATCGACCCGTTGGTGGATCCCGAGGGGTCAGCCGCAATCGCAAAAGACAGCGACCGTGACTGGCATATGGTCGTCAATCACATGGGGTTAGCACAGATCTACGAGTCATTTCTCAAGCACGACTTTGAGGTCGCCGCCCAGGCGGAGGCGGGGGGGAGCCCAGACGCTCTCGCCGCCTCCGCACCGCTTCCGCTGCAGGACCTCAGCGAACTCGCGCCGGTGGCCTATGGAAGGTCGAGTCCCTCTGCAGTACTTCCCGGTCCTGCGCATTCCTGCCGTAGGAACGCGCACTATCAGTATCCAGCCGATTTTGACTCCAGACAATTACTACGACCATGTCCTGCCGCTCATTCGCAACGCGACGAAGCGGTTTTATATGCAGACGCAATACATCCACCCTTCTGACAAGGCCGAGGATCAGCGATTTGTTGACTTGATCAACGCCGTGGCGCAGCTCCAGCATGACGGAGTGGACGTCCGCCTTATCCTCAGCCAGTGGCAGACGCAGGGAGGATGGCTAGACAAGTTACAGGCCGCCGGGATCGACCTTGCCATGGTGAGAATCCAGGTAGGGGTGCACAACAAAGGCCTTGTCGTGGATTCACAGATAGTGATGCTTAGCAGCCAAAACTGGTCCGGCGACGGTGTCCTGCGCAACCGCGACGCGTCGCTCATCGTGTTTGACGAGGAAGCCGCGCAGTACTATGAGACAATCTTCCTGCATGACTGGGTCCATATGGCAGACCAAGGCGCTCTTATCTAAAGGTCGCACAGGATGGGATACCTCGGCTAGGAACACCCTTGCTCAGATCCTATGAACAATTTGTTCTTTCCTCTGTTACGCCTTGCACCATAGAGAGAACAAATCGGAGGTAGAGAGAAACACACTGAATACTTGTCGACAAGTGAAACTCACTCTATGAATGAGGAGAGCAAGAATGGCTAACCTTTTGAGGTGTACTCATTGCATCGTCGTCATGCTGTTAATAGTGTTACTACCGGGCTGTGTCACGACCCACTTTACCGAGCCAATCACTTCCTTCCAAGAAAGTATTAATACTTCGGGTGCGGCGATCGGCTCCTATTATGCCGAGCTTAATCAATTTGAGCGAGAGATCTATCTAGAGAGTGTTATGCACTTTGCATCATCAGCATCACAACTCGTTTGAGCA
>CAYTVL010000065.1:0-27053 GCA_964441775.1 uncultured Enterobacteriaceae bacterium | reverse complement strand
CGAGGAGGCCTGGAGGAGTATCAACGCCGTGCGCGGGACCGCCGCCCGCTTGCGGATGCTGCTGAATCTGGAAGGACTCCGTTCAGGCGGCAAACGGTGACCGGGGCGTTAGCCATCTCCCATCACAAGAACTCAGTCTACAAGCTTCAAGGTTTGCGGTATACTTCTTACTTATGGAATTTGATTGGGATGACGAGAAAGCGGCGATCAATCTGGCGGATCACAAAGTCTCATTTGATGAGGCAAAGACCGTTTTTGATGATCCGCTCTACGTCGATTTCTACGATCCTGATCATTCCTATGATGAACATCGCTACCTGATCATTGGCGAGTCACAGCAGGGGTGGTTGCTGATCGTTTCGTACACCGAAAGAGGCGACCTCACACGGTTAATCAGCGCTCGAGAAGTGACGCCAGCAGAAAGAAGAGACTATGAAAAAGGATAAGAACGCAATGACTGATGAGCTTCGGCCTGAATACGATCTCAAGAGATTAGAGGTGCGACGGTTGGGGCCGCAGCGGAAGAGTTTCGGTGGAGTGATTCGTTTGGAACCTGATGTGGCAGCCATGTTCCCGAGTGCGGAGGCGGTGAATGAAGCCCTGCGGTTTCTCATCAGAATCACAAAATCCAGCGAGCCGACCGTGTCCGCCGCGAAGGGTGATGGCTAACGACGTCCTGCAGCGGACGCGGCCCGGTGACGGATGCTGCTGAAGCCGAAAGGATACGTCTGGGCCGCTCGCGCTGAGGGCTAGCCGTTAGACGCTCCAAGCGACTCCAACTATATATGAGTCATGGCTGAACGGAGGCTGCCTGATGATCTTGTCGCATTTATCCGTGAGGGTCTTCGCGGTAGCCGGATTCTGTAGACGTACCATGTCAACATGCGCCTAGGACAGCGCTTTATTGCGCGAGACGATTATTGCTGCGGCCGAGAGCTACGAGATTGTCGAAGCGTACCCGGAGGACAAATACTTTCCGAGCTACCTGCTCTTGGGAAGGCTGAACGAGGAGGCCCTCCATGCACTGTTTGGCGCTGACGTGGAGGGACAAAACGTGCGCGTCGTCACAGCTTACTACCCCAGTCCGGTGGAATGGGAAGAAGATCTTAAAACGAGGAGAGCCAAATGAGATGCACGGTCTGTGGCGCCCATATGTGCCCTATTAGTACTGACTTGCCGTTCAAGCTCTCAGAGCAGCGCATTGTCATTTTGAAGCAACTGCCAGTTTTACAGTGCGAGGCGTGCCGTGAATATCCGATTGAGGATGCCGTCATGATGCAGAATGACTTGATGTTAGCACGCACTGATAGTACGGCAGAACTAGAGGTGCTTCGGTGTGCGGCGTGAAGACTGCGTCTAACCCACCGCGCCACCGCATCGCTACCCTGTTGCCGTTTGAAACAAGCCGAAGGGATCCAGTGGGGCGGCGCGTGGTGACCTGTTAGGGGCTCCTTTGCCTCAAACTCCTTGCTTCTTTCAAGCCGCAATAGAAAAGGCGGTTGGCGGAGATGCTAAGGATGCTGCTGGGTTAGTGTGGGTTTCCTTCCACTGTTTCAGTCCTCTGCGGATATAGCCTGCATCAACGCCTAACACATGACAAATGTTGAGAAAAGAAAACGGCCAGAGTTGGTTGTCCGTAAACAGCCATTCCTCGGCTTCCCGCGCAAGTCGTTGCGCACGTCGTCCGCTTTTACGCATTTGTTTCTGAAAACAGTGAATAGCGTCTTCTAAGACTGCGCGCATCAGCGCCACTTCGCCGCGCGAAGTATCAATACCGGAAGGAGAGCCGTAGAACTGTTCCGGCAGGACTGACGCCGGTGGAAGCTGACGGGTGGCTGCGCCGAGATCGTAGAGAAACGGTGATAATGATGGACGGGGAATGGAACGAGGCTGTGAGGGCGATGTGAATTTTTTCATGCGCTGTACTCTCTTGCTCCGAATAAACAAGCGCATGAAAGAAAAGTTCCGCTGAGTGACTCACTCCCAGTGCAGTGGACGGCGATGAGCGGTGCGAATGGGAGTGCTCTCGTGTGACGGGGGCGGCGATGGCTCGGCTGTGAGCACAGCCATCGCGCTTTATTCCCCTGTTGTGAGTGGTGATTGATGGGCCGCTTTAGGCGATGCGGTAGACTATTTGGCGCGCGAGACGTACTCGCCCGTTTCTGTGTCCACGCGGATCGTTTCGCCGACATCAATAAAGCTTGGGACCCGCACGACGAGCCCCGTTTCTGTGGTAGCGGGCTTCAATTCGTTGGTCACCGTTGCTGATTTCAAGCTTGGCGGGGCATCGGTGATTTGCAAGTCGACCGTTTTCGGCAAGGTAATGCCGACCGGTCGGTCTTCGTGATAATCGACTTTGATCTTGAGATTCGGGATCAAATAGCTCACCGAATCTCCCAACGCATCTTTACTGAGGGACAGTTGATCGTAAGTTTCTGAATTCATGAAAAAGAAATCATCTCCAGACTGGTAGAGATATTCCATTTCCAACTGTTCGAGAGTGACACGATCAACTTTATCTTCTGACCGGAAGCGATGTTCGGTTTGGAGACCGGAACGTAAGTTCCGCAGCTTCGTGCGAACGAAGCCACGCCAGTTTCCTGGGGTGACGTGGGTAAGCTCCATGATGCGGTGGAGATCGTTATTGAACATAACGACCATTCCCACCCGCAACTGGGTTGCTGGCATGAGCATACGACTGATCCTCCTGGATGGTGTACAACTATGAAGCTACTCTATCATCCAGGTCACAAGAGCGGCAAGCCGATTACTGCAACTGATCTTCCCCGACGGTTGCCGTCGCAAAGATGGGCGACGCATGGTGGTGGACGATGAACCATTGTCCGTCGTGTTTCTCGAACAGATTGGTCGCGAGAATCTGGGAGCGAGACGGACCATTGTATCCTTGTGCATCTAATTCTTCGAGGAGCACGACCCAGCCGAAATTGCCGCTCACATACACGCGCACGTCGGTGAGCGTGAAACGCATGCCGAACGTATTATCAAAGATGCGCTCCCAACTTGCCATGACTGGTCCCCAGCCAACCAAGAGCGGCCAACCGGGATGTACGCACTTAATATGCGGAGCCTGCAGCCACACCTTTTCCATCTCTTTGATTTCGAGCGTTTCAAAAGCCTGATAAAATGCCCGATTGGCGGCCTCGACTTCACGTTGTTCGTTCATGGACGCCTCCATTGTATTTACGGGAGAGATACAGTATCAACCTTCCCACTGTCCGACCACCTTTGACTTAGGGTACCATTCTCTACTGTTGTAAGGCCAGGGCACTCTGCCTAATGGGGAAAGACAACGAACAGATAGTGAGTGGCGAATAGCGGACGAAACAAAGATGAGGGGGATGAGACGTGCCTGAATTGCCTGAGGTGGAAACGGTCCGGAGAAGTTTGGAGCGACTCATTGCTGGTCAATCCATTGCCGAAGTCCATGTGCGCGAACCGCGCCTGCGCAAGCCGCTCGCTTGCGACTTTGTCGAAGCTTTGACTGGACGCACTGTGCAGCAGGTGGGCCGTCGCGGCAAATATCTCAATCTCAGGTTGGACAACGGACTGATTTGGCTCATCCATCTGGGCATGACTGGTCAGTTGATTGTGGGCGACCCGCACGAGCCGCTGCGCAAACATGACCACATTGTGATGACGTTGGGAGACAAGCGCAGCTTGCGCTATAACGACACCCGACGGTTCGGATTGATGGCGGTAGATGACGAAGCGGCGATTGAGGCGCTGATGGGCTTGGGGGTCGAACCACTCACTCGAGCGTTCTCCGCACGCTATCTGTGGGACAAGATGCACCAGACCCAGCGTGCGATCAAAGACGTGATCATGGACCAGCGGGTCGTGGCTGGAGTTGGCAACATCTACGCCAGTGAATTGCTCTTTCGCGCGAAAGTGCAGCCTGGACGTGTCGCTGGGACCTTGGACCACGCCGCGGTTGCACGCATCGTCAAAGCGACAAAAGCGGTGTTGCAGGAGGCGATTACGCATCGCGGCAGTTCCATTTCGGATTATCTCGACGGGGAAGGGCAGCCCGGAAGCTTCCAATCCCGCTTCCGCGTGTATGACCAGGTTGGGAAGCCCTGCCGCTCGTGTACGACGCCGATTGTGCGAGAAATGCATGGCGGGCGGAGTTCGTTCTTCTGCCCGGTGTGTCAAGCGTGAATCACCCACAGACAAACAATCGCCGGTAAATCTTTGGCTCGCCCTTGTCTTTTCTCCCTATTCCCTGGCATACTGAAGACATCGGGAGGCAGTGCAAATTTTTGCAGAGGAGGCGGTAGGCGTGGATCTTCCCCAATGTCAAAAGTGTGGCCGTGGCTTAATGGTGCCGTTGTCTGACTTTGGGCCACGAGGGGCGTCGCTCGAATACAAAGTCTGGGCGTGTATTAATCCGCCCTGCGGTTTTACCATCCGGATCGATAAGGGCACCGTTGTGTACGGAGTGAAGGTCGGCGAGTCCAAACGACGACCGGACGACTATTAAAGCGAATCTGCTTCTTCTTTCTTCACACGCGTCTATTTCCCCCGTCGGAAAATTTCTATCAAATCAAAACGTTGGGCAGAAAACGGCTGGTTGTAGATTGCTGGCGGGTCCGTCGTGAGCAGTGTCGCGCGCTGCCGCGCATAATTGATCGCCGCTCCGCCAAAAAGCACTGGTAGTGAGACCTGGCTATTGCCTGGAGCGTAGGCTGGATGCGCATGAGCGACAATCAGGAGTCGAAGAAATTCGCCGGTTTGCGTGTACGTCAGACCTAAGAGCGGGGCGTAGGTTTGCTGGTCGAGAAAGAACACCCGTCGTCCGAACGGATGTTGTCCTTTTGGCAGACATTCGAGTAAGTGGACGAACCGGAGTTCCCACGGAATCTCTGGGTACCAGCCGCTCTTGCCGGCAAAGTGCAACTCCGTTGTTTTTGCGAAACCAGGCACAAGCATGAGACGCGTCCCTAGATAGGTCCAGCGGTAGGGGTTGAGATACCCCTGAAAGAACGACGGTGGAGATTCTTCTTGGATGACTTCGTACGCCCCGCCGATGGGGGTGAGATAGTTGACATATTCCTTGCGGGTCCGTCGGGTCTGTGGGGAGTAGCGAAGCTGATCGGCTGGGTGCGCGTCATCATCATAGACAGTCAAAATACGCATAATGCCTTCGCGGTCCGATGGGCTCAGGAGCTCAAAGGAATTTTTCGAGAGTACGCCCTGTGTTTGCCATTGGGGATCATCATCGGCCGGATTTGCTCGATGCATGCCGAAACGGATACGCATGAGGCCGCGATCAAAATGTTCCACGCCGCCAGCCGCGTTGACCTCGCGGGTGGTAGGTCTCATCTCAAAGGTCTCGCCGAGGTCGCGGTAACGGAAATTCCAGGCGAGCTTCTCACCGGCTTGTGGATCGTTTGTATCAAGAAGGGGGAAGGGGACGCCGCCGTGGTAATTATGCAAGGTGTGTGAATCGACGAGGGCGACCTCCGCCGTGCGCTGCAACGTGGCGTCGATATAGGATTGGCGCGAGGGCAGATCGGTGGTGTCTTGGAAGTGAATGGAGAAGTCACCAGCAGTGAGCAACTGCACGACTTCGTCTGGTAAGACTTCTTTGACGAGTTGCACATTGTCTCTCGTAAGGACGGCTCCGGGCTCAAGCCCCGGAAGATGAGGACTCTTTTGGCTATACGGGTGAAATTGCGCCAGGATCGCCGACTCTTGCGCTGAGAGCCAAGCCGGATGAGCGCCAAACGTGAAAAGAAGGACAAGGAAAAAGCGCCGACCCCCGAGCATGAACGACGTGAACGCTGTGTGTGATGTGTTGTTTCCCAATAAGCGCAATCCCTTGCGTACCACGAATACCCCCTGATTCGTTGGATAGGAGCGTCAACGTAACTGAAAAAACCGTTTTCCTACTGAGCCCTCTCACAGTTTCCAACCCGTTTCCATGACGAGCCGAGCAACGCGGTCGAGGTGGAGATCAATCGTAGCCGGCCAATCTTTTGAACTTTCTCCAACTGGAGGTCGCCAACCGAGTTGCTGTAGGAACTGGTGGCGGTACGCGGTATTCTCGAAGACGCCGTGAAGGTAAACTCCATACACATTGCCTTGTCTCCAACCTACACCATTGGCGAGGTGCTCCTCAACTGTTGGTCCCACCTGCGTTTGGCCGTGGTGGATTTCGTACCCTCGCAAGAGAACGCCGTCCCACAGCGTTTCCTGCTGACGAGTCACTTTGTGTGCTGCCAAGGTCGTGGTGAGGTCTAGTAAACCAAGACCAAGACAGTCGCCGCTTTCCAAACGGTGTGGGTCGAGAATCTCGTGACCCAGGAGTTGTAAGCCGCCGCAAACGCCGATAATGGGGATGCCGCGTTGGGCAGCGCGACTGATCTCCGCCGCAAGCCCGTTGTGACGGAGATATTGTAGACTTGCCGCCGTGTTCTTGCTGCCCGGTAAAATGATCGCGTGAAACTCCTCAAGCGAAGCGAAATCCCGCAGCGGGACCACATTGACGCCAGGCTCATGCACGAGCGGGTCAAACTCATCGAGGTTACTGGCGTAGGGATAAGCAAGAAGGGCAATGTTGATCCGCCGTTCTTGAAAAATAGAGCGATGATGCAGCGCATCTTCTTCGGGAAACGCATGTCGAATCATCGGCACGATGGCGACGGTCGGAACCCCGGTGCGCTCTTGTAACCAATCCATCGCGTTGCCCAGCAACGTTTGGTCGCCACGGAATTTGTTCAGGACGAAGCCTTTGATCAACCTACGTTCCGCCGCGGTGAGGCATTGCCAGGTGCCCAACAGATGCGCGAACGCCCCACCGCGATCAATGTCGGCGATCAGATACACATCAGCTTGGCATTCCAGCGCTACTGCCATATTGACAATGTCGCCATCTCGTAGATTGATTTCAGCCGGGCTTCCTGCACCCTCAATCACAACTTGTTCATAATCGCGCAGCAGACTCTGGAGCGCGTCACAAACAATGGGCCAGAGATATTGCTTGCGCCCCAACCAGGGGAGTTTGCTGACCTCGTGATCGACGCACCCCATGACGACCACTTGGCTGAAGGTGTCTGCGCTGGGCTTGAGGAGAATCGGATTCATCCGCGCCTGCGGCGTGACGCGAGCCGCCAGGGCCTGGAAATATTGCGCTCGCCCCATCTCCAGCCCATCCAGAGTGACAGCAGCATTGTTACTCATGTTCTGCGCTTTGAAGGGGGTGACACGTACCCCGCGATTAGCAAAGTGGCGGCACAACGCAGCGGTCAGGAACGACTTGCCCGCGTCGCTCGTGCAACCCATGAGCATGATGGGCGTGGCCATTGGTTTGGCAAGACTACTTACGACAGATGCTCATGCCCTTCTTTGGTGTGATGCTCTTCGTGCCCCGCTTTGCTAGTCGGACGGTTGTCTGCTCCTAAGGAGTGGCTCAATTGCATCACGCTGAGAAACTTGACATTTGCACACGCGTCCACGCCGCCGATGGCGCACTCTTCCACATTGGGAATGAGAAAGCGGAATGGTCCACCTTTCTTGGCCGGCAGCGGCTCGTCCCCCAACCGATACGCGACAATCGCCGCGCGCACCGCTTCAAGAGGGACACTCGCGGAAAATTTGCCGTCGCTCGATTTGAGCGTAATGTAGGCGGCTGTTGAGGCTGGCGCTGCCTTGGCCAGAATGGCTTGCAAACGGACCCCACCACCTTCACGCCCTGGCACAAGCTGACCCACGTCGAGTACTTGCTCTGGTAGTGCGGCCAGATCGGCAAAGCTAAAATTTTGGACGGATTGGACTTCTCCTTCAACGCGAAGCGATTCCATGTTGATGCCTCCTGATCATGAGCAGACGAAAATGTGTTATGAGTTTCCTCAAATAAAATATTACGGCTGCACGTATTGTTCTCGCAACTGCTCCCACAAAGCGAGGCGACTCCAATCTGGTTCTTTTTGGAAGCGTTGTTCATCGGTGAGATAAGGATTCGGAAAGAATACGGTCAACATCTGCTCTCCCAATCCATTCCACAAACGCAATCCCCACGTGCCAGGTACGCAACCGCCCGGGCGGCTGTCGTGAAAAAAGGCGGCGCGTGACGTTTGGCGTTGGCGAACAATCTCCGGCGAGGGGGCGTCTTTATGCTCGGCGATGCAGAGATGCAGATGCCACGCCCCGGTATCAACCGTCAGATAGCCATCGAACATGGAGATGTTTTTCGGCGGTTCGGTCAAACGAATCTCAAACACCGCTCCTTGAATGCACGGACCAAACACGATCTTCCGCCAGTGTTCTTCGAAGAGTTCGCGCAGCAATTGCTCCAGACGGCCTGGGGTCAAAGGAATATCACTATAGGCAGTCGTGCTGCCGTCGAGATTTTTAACAGTTTGTACCTGGCCCATTGTTCTTTCCTACCGCTTTCCGCGTGATCTCACAAGATTGACCTCAATGTGATTCTGCCCCATCTTGCCCAACCAGGAGTTCCCTGAGTCGTCGTTGCATATCCCCGAGATGACGGAGCACCTCTTCCTGTTTCGTTCGCAACTCTATTAACTCCTGACGACTATCTGCAACACTCGGAGTCTGGCTTTGCGCTTCGGCAGCCCGGATGACTGTTGGCACGAGCGTGCGTACTTCCGCCTGAAACCTGGCGGCTGTCGCGTCATCGTGCCGGGCGGCAGCAAGCGTGTAATGAAAGAGCGCGGTCCCGGCGTGGCGGGCGGCCCGGATCTCCTCGGACACTGGTATGAGCGGACCAGGATTATCAGCCTGACGCGCATCAAGGATGTCGTAAAAGCTCGCGAGCGTTTCGCCGGTGAACCAGTTTTTGTCTCCGGCTGCGTTGATGCGCGTCAATCGGGGCGCGAGAAATTCGATCAATGGACGATCGTCGGTGTTGAGTGCAGCGGAGGTGAAGCGATCGGCTGCGGCGGTGAGATCACCCGCATAGAGCATGAAAAACCCCTGCAATGTTGCAAGCTGTGGGTCCTGGCTCCAGTCGGGGAGCTGACGAAGCGCCTCACGCACTCGTGTGAGATTCACAGGCTGTGCGGTGAGCTGGCCGACCAGCGCCACCACAGGACGATCTGGATAGAAATCGTCCCGCCACAAACTCACCTGCGGGAAGACGGCGAGAAACGTGTGAGCAATGATATCGAACTCCTCACGCGTGAGCTGGTAGAGTGGTAACCATTGACAAAAGAGACCGCCAGGCGTTAGGCGGCGAGCGGCGAGGTCGTACATTTCCCGCGCATAGAGGTTCCCGGTTCCCGCGTGCCACGGAATAAAAAGGTCCGATACGATCACATCAAAGTGCTCCGGTGCGACCGCCAAGTAGTGACGGCCATCGTCGAGGATCAACTGCACGTCAGACCGTTCGAGCAACCGTGCGTTCCAGAGACCAAAATGCGCTCGGGCAGTCTCCGCCACTTCAGGGACAAGTTCAACAACGGTTGTTTCCTTCACTCCCAGCGCGGGGCCTGCACTAGCGCTAATTCCTGTCGCGAGACCGATAAACGCAACGTGGCGCGGGTCGGGATGGAGTAGTAAGGGAAGGAGGCCCTGGCGGCGTTCATTCGTGACCGCGGCGCTCCCGCCCAGGACATAATAATTATCAAGCCGAAGTTGCACGTCTCCTTCCGTCTCCACGACGCTGACAACGCCGTGATTGCCTTCTTTCAATAGGTGTAGCGTCTCACCCTCGGGACGAAGATGGATAAGCGGGGCGCGCAATGGATCAGCCATGACGATGAAGAGCAGAAGGCCATACGTGAGCATGCGGAGATGACTCTGTGGCGGCGCCAACAAATCAGCGAGCACGAGGTACGAAACCGCGGCGACAAGTAAACTGCCGCGAATTCCAAGAACGGAAACGAGGAAGAAGCCAGTAGCAGCGGCGCCAAGGACCCCGCCGAAAGTATTTGCTGCAGATAAATCGCCGAGAGCCTGGGCAACGCTGTCATGTTCACCTAAAACGGGCCAGAGTGCAGGCATCACGATTCCCGATGCGATCGCCGTGGGACTAACAGTCATGGCGACGAGAGCAAGAATGCGGAGAAGGTACTCAGCAAGACCTGATCGCATGCCGAAATACGTGAGATCGTTCGTCCAATACACAAAGAGCCATACCCCGCCGACAGTTGACCCTGCGGCAATGATGAGCGCCACGGCGGCGATCGTGCGCGGCGCAAACTGGCGCAAGAGAAACACGGCGATGAGCGCTCCCAGAGCAATCGCCAACAGAAAAACAATCGTGATTGTGGTGAAAGAGTAAACTGAATTGTGTAGCACTTGGGCGAAGAGTCGCGTCCATAGCACTTCGAGGCTCAATCCCAGCGCGCCAGCGCCAGCCGCGATGAAACGTAAATGACCGCGCCCCGCCGCAGAAGAAGGAATTCTCTCAGGACTGGAAAAGATCCGCCGTTCGCCGTCTCCTATGGTAAGCGCCGTGAGCCCAGCCAACAGGCTGACGCAAGCAGCGATCAAGTAACTCGTACGCACCCCGATAAGAACCGGGAGTCCAAATCCTGCGGCAGCCGCGCCTAATACGCCACCGAAAGTGTTGAAAGCGTAAAGTAACCCGCCGTGTTGTCCAGTGGTCCGTTCTTTGGCGAGAGCTTGCCCGATTGCCGGTAGAGTTGCGCCAAAACAAAGAGTCGTGGGAAGGATCGCGATGCTGACCACGGCAATGCGTCCCAATGCGCCAGCAGGAGACAACCAGTTTTGGGTCGCTTCGCTCATCAACACCTGAAACACAAAGAGTGACCAAAGTGCGCCAGCGCTAGCGCCGATCTCCAACCATCCGTACAAGCGCACGGGGCATGGAGAGGCTCGACGGGCTCTGGCGGCGCCGAGCCCGAGGCCAGCGAAGTAGCACGCGAGCACGGTGGCCGTGGTGGCTGCAGTCGCTCCCAGTACAAGTCCCGCAGACCGCATCCACAGCATTTCCAGCGCGAGCGCGGCGGCGCCGGAGAGAACGAAGCAGAGGCACAACACCCTGCTCATGTTGCGGGTTCCCTTCCTTTCAGGCGGAAAGCGGCGTTTCCGATTGCAGTCACGAGTAAAACCAGGCTTGCAACCGCGACTTCGGCGGGTCCTAAAGGCATGTCGAAACGATAGGCGCAGTAAAATCCAGCAAAGGCGGTGGTCGCGCCGAGCCCGGCCGCAACCAGTGAGAAGGTAAGCATCCGCTGCGTGATAAGACGGGCGGTGAGAGGCGGGACGACCAGAAACCCGAATGTCACGAGCGGGCCGGCGGTCATCACGCCAAGTGAGATCGTGACGCCGATCAGCAGATACAACAGGCTATCCCAGAGCCTGACGCGTTTGCCAAATACGACTGCAAGATCGCGATCAAACGAGACCAATAGAAACTCTTTACGAAAAGCTAGTAGGGCGAACACTACGGCGCCGAATACGCTCACAAGCAGGCTGAGGCTCGCGCTCGTAGTGGCCAGGATGTCTCCTTTGAGCAAGCTAACCATGTGGGCGTCGGCTCCGGGGTCCGCAGCCACGAAGAGAATTGTCCCCGCCGCCGCGATGGCGTATGTGAAGCCGATCCGTGCTTCAACCATTTCTCGATGCCGTTCAAACGCCGCGAGGATCAGGAGTCCTGTTAGCGTAAACGCGAACGAGCCGACCATAGCTAACCCGCGCTCGGTCAACTCAAAATGTTGGTGGGGACCAACCAGCACACGGTACACAAAAAAAGAGCAAGCGATTCCCGCTGCAGACAGTTGAGGGAGGGCGACGCCAAGGAAGATCATCCGTCGCAGAACAAAGTACACTCCCACTAACGGGCAGATGAGTCCGACAAGTACGCTGCCAATGAGGGCTTGCCGCAGGAGGAAGTCTGGACTCAAGATTTCGAAGAGGAGGTTCATTCGGTTCCCGTTAACATGCCAAAAATATCGGCGATCCGCTCTGGCGCGAGCATCGTTTCGGTCGGCCCCTTGACGGCCCCGCCTCCCTCGACCCATATAACAGAACGAACGAGTGAACGAACCAGTTGTAAATGGTGACTGACCAAGACTACGGTGAGGCCCCGCTCTTGATTCAGGCGAGAGATAAGATCCATGATCACCGCCGCCGCGCCAGGATCAACGCCGGAAGTCGGCTCGTCGAGAAGAAGAATCTCCGGCTCTACTGCCAGCGCACGTGCGATGAGCACGCGTTGTTTTTGCCCGCCTGAGAGCACCCAAAACGGACGGTTGGTGAGGTCGCGAAGACCGACCTGCTCTAGACATGCGAGAGCGCGTTGCCGCTGACGTCGTCCAACCGGCTGCAACGGCGCTAGTCGCGCGTAGGTGCCCATAAGTACGACTTCAAACACCGTGAGCGGAAAGATGGGGTCTAGCGTTTCCCGTTGTGGCACATAGCCGGGTGGAGTTGCGAGACGATCAAAGCCGTACTCGATCCTGCCGGCGAGGGGCGGTATGAGCCCCAGCACGCCGCGCAAGAGCGTGGTCTTGCCAGCGCCATTAGGACCGAGCAGGGCAAGAAACTCTCCACGTTCAATCGTCAGAGAGATCCTTTCTAGCACCGCTCGGCCGTCATAACCGAGGTTCAAGTCTCGGAGCTGCAGGAGTGTAATGTTCGTCATGGGTCACTGTTCACTATTTTCTGAGTTCGTAAGTTTGTGGAGGTTTCTACGAGCCTGGCAGTTGACGATCAGCCTGATTTGCAGCGGGTTCCAGGGCTGTTCGTGTCCCATTCTGCACGCTGTTCAGCATGGTGCGAACATTATAGTCAATGAAACTTATGTAATCTTTAGTCTCGGGTCGCCCACCAGACATGACCGGGAGTTCGACCAGCTTGGCCCCTGTGGCCTGCGCGACCGTCTCTGCAAGACCAGCGGGATAGTGCAATTCTCGTACAACGAGATCTACTTTCTCCTTGCGCATCCGTTCTTCTAGATCGGCGATGTGTCCAGGCGTAGGGTCCACGCCAGGGCGGATCTCAATGGTTCCAGCCGCTTCCATACCAAACCGTTCGGCAAAGTAAATCAGATCCGGATGGTAGCTCACAAGCTTCACGCCGCGCAACGGTTTTGCTTCTTGCTCCCAGCGGGTGATGGCCTCGTCGAGCTTAGCAAGGTAGGCGTCGAGATTCTTCTTAAAGGTTGAAGTGTACTCAGGAAAGTTGCGCGACAATCCATCCGCGATGGCGCGGGCCATGTCTTTGCCAAGGACAGGATCCAAGTTGATATGCGGGTTGCCCATGGGATGCTGATCGCCGAGGGAACGGTCGATGCGGGTCGGCACTTCAAGCGGGGTGACATTCACTGAACAGTCGATGTACCCTGGGGCGTCGCGCAAGATTTTGGGGTTTCGCGCCGCCTCAAGCAGTCCCGGCAGAAACGCGTGCTCTGCCTCAAGCCCCACGAGTAACAACACATCGGCGCGATTGAGCAGCACAGCGAAACTCGGTTTCATCGGCACGGCGTGAATATCCTCGACGCCTGTGGCTAAACTTGTCACTTCAATCAAATCGCCCGCGATGTTCCTGGCCATATCGGCCAAATCCGGAATGGTGGCGACAGCGCGAATTTTTGTGTCAGCCTCGCTCAGAGGCGGTGGGAGTATGAATATGACAAATAGCAAGAGAAGAGCAATGCGCTTCATAGTCTGACTCCTTTATCTATCACTGAAGCCGTGCACATGGTTCCCGAGCGCGATCGACCATTGCGCAAAGAACTGATTCTCGTGCTTGCCCGGCTTTTCGAGGCGTGTGTACTGTAAACGAATGCGTTGGAACTCCGATAACCAAATCGTGAAGAACGGCGAGTACGCGTAGGTGGGGCCTTTAGCGTGGTCGATGTCTTCCGCGTAGTCAAAGAGGAACCCTGGATAGTAGCGACGCGTCAATCGCGCCTCCACGTAACTATAGAGACCAACGGCGTCACGACGTTTGAATGCTGTTGGCAGCGGAGCGGTCGTGTCTTCTGGAAAACCGCCGATTGGCCGATTCTCGTGGTTGTAAAGGAATTCCGTGCCCCAGACGAGGCCGCGGTAGGACGCCTGACTGAGCGGGAGGTAACGATATGTGAGATCAACGCCTGCCAAGTGACGGTTGGAGCCTTGCTCGATCTTCACTTTGGGCGTGTACGCATAACTTGTACCCAACTCAATGTTATTTGCGTCAGTTAGGTTCAGAAACGTAGCCGCGCGCCCCAAATAAGTAAACTGGGAGAAATCGCGCGGGATCAAGTTATCGACCCGTGTGTTCGCCGCGCCGAGCTTATTATACGCGCCAGCAGTGAGGGTGAGGTACTGCGGTATAGGGGCAAGGTAGCTGACCTCGACCCCGTCGGCCTGCGACTCACCTCCAACGAATCGGTCAAGGACGATCGGCCGGTTTACGAACGGCAGATTGTGATCGTGGGAATGAGAGAGCCGGCCGAAGTCGGCAAAGAAGCGTCCGCCCTTGACCGTCAGGTTGTACGGCAACGCAGTGGTGACAATAGCGGCTTCCTCGACTTCGACCCCATCCGGCGTGCCATTGATGATCGCATAACCTCGTGTGAAAGGATCGATATTCGCCGAGATGCCAAGCTCGGCTGAGCGCCACTCGAAGTTTGCCCGCTCTTTGTCTTTGTTAGAGAAGACAGTATCCATAACAAGACCAATAGCCGGGTTGAACTGCGAAGGAAAAGTTTTGTTGGCTGCAGCTAAGCTTGGCCTGATATCGCGTAAGATTTCTTCCTTGACTTCACGTTTGAACTGGTCTTCTCCAGTCGCGGCGACGGGAGGCGCAGCCGCGGCTGACGGCGCTGGCTGCGCGGTCAATTTCTGTATCACTTCCTCTTGTTTGAGAATTTTGTCTTGCATTTGTTGCATCTGTTGCTTCATAGCGTCGAGTTCTTGCTTGAGCTGTTGAGCGGACGCATTACGAGAACGTGACGTTTTTGCAGTTTGGGTATACACGTGTGTAGGAAACGAAAGGGCAAGAACGAAAACGAGAGCCAGTGCGGTTCTCCGCATACTTTCCTCCTCTCCAACAACTTCGATACGAATTCTCCCAGTTGTGAAAAAGCGCGCACGACGCCGCTTCAAAAAAGCGCAACCGTGGAAAATACGGCATGAAAAGAGAGAAACGATTCGCGGGGCGAAGACCAGTCCGACCGTGGCCCGCGAGAGACTTAGAGGAGCGGAGGAGAACGTGGAGAACAGGGGAGGCGAAAATGAACGAGCGAGACTTGATCGCCGGCAATAATCGCCAAGAACAGAATCGCTAAAGCGACCGTGACAACCGGACTACTGGGGGTGAAGGCGTGGCTTGCATTACTGGCAACACAGAGCTGACACTCTTGGCGTACGCTTCCTGGTGACGCTGCGCTGTGGAAGTGCGTGGTGGAAACGAGCCAAAAGCAGAGCACGATGAGCCCTGCTGCGGCAACGGTCCGCCGCCACCACACATTGTGTCGAGCGTCCACCATGCCGTGTTCATAGCGAGAGCGTACGTGCAAATCAAGTGTCATAAGAGCAGGGGCGCTTGCTCCACTTTTTTGTGGTACATATTGTAAGGCTCTTTTATGACAGCCTTCTGGGTTTCTAGCGCAACGTGTATTATGACGCTTGGCGGCGGCTATCTTGCTTTACGGCTACACGCCTATCGCGGGCTGGTGCTTGCCTTTTGTGCGGGAGCGTTGGTGGCTGGTGCGCTTCTGGATGTGATTCCCGACGCCTTGCAATTATTAGAGACCGCCCACTCACCCTTTCACCATCACCATCTGCTGCTTACGTGTTGCATGGGGTTCCTGTGTTTCTATCTGTTTGAACATGCAGCCCATCACAGTGGGTCGCACGACCATCCCTCGCATTATAATCATCCGTGCATGGCGGGGACGTGGGGCGCGGCGGGCATTGGCTTACACAGTTTTTTTGATGGCGTGGCGATCGGCGGCGCCTTTCAGGCCAATAATGAAATCGGTTGGATGGTGGCGTGCGCGGTGATGCTGCATAAGGTGGCTGATGGGGCGAGCACCGTCGGGGTGATGTTGGGGACGAAGCATAGCTCCGCTGCCGCCACGACTGTGCTGGGGATGACCGCCTTTGCCCCGCTGGTCGGCACTGCGGTGCAGTCGGCCTTCTTCGTGCCAAAGCCGGTCTTGGCGCTGACGCTAGGGTGGTTCGCGGGTATTTTTCTCTATCTGGGGGCGAGCAGTTTGCTCCCCGCTGCGCACGAGTCCGGCCATTCGCGCTGGCTACCGTTGTCCACAGTGGCGGGCGCCGCATTTATTTATGCTGCGCAGTTGTTCGCGGAGTGAGAGGAGTATAGCGAAGAAGTGCGAATTGAAGAGATAAGCGTGCAGATTGCGTGAACAGTCTGACAGTAAGGAGGGTCGATAATGGCGGCAAGCGATTACGCGGAAACATTACAGCAAGCCCAAACTCAGCTTCTTGAGTTTCTTCGCTTCTTCGAGCAGTTGCAGGAACAGATCCACTTGGCGCAGGTGAAAGAAGCGCAAGCGCGCGTGCAGCAAGCCTCCGCAGCCTTATTCCCACAACTCATTACGGAGCTGGCCGCAGCGACGCCGCCAGAGGCCCTGAAGAATGTCCATACAAAAGTCTCCGAAGCCGTACAAAATTTCGCCAAAGCCTGCACGACCTTCTTGAGCGGCAAAGGTCCACAGTTTGGACAGGCGTTTGTGGACGCGCGGCAGTTGTATTGTCGTGGGCTGTATCTGTTGTACGAAGTCCGCACGCAACTGCCCGGCCTCCAGGAATATTGGGTGTTGCCGGAGGTGCTGCCGTCCTTGGCGATGTTGGAAACACAAACAGTTGGAGTGGATGCGTCGGCGGGCTTCAGCCACAAGCCGCGCACGGATGAACACGGAGCCTACTCGCTGTATGTGCCGGAGAACTATGCTCCGCAACAGTCCTGGCCGCTCATTGTGTGTCTGCACGGCGGATATGGGCAAGGCAACGAGTATATCTGGACCTGGCTGCGGCCCGCGAAGAGCAATGGGTGTCTTCTACTCTCGCCCAAGTCCCTGGGGCCGACGTGGTCGGTGCTGAATCCGCCGCTTGATGTTCTTTCCATTCGGGCGATGATTACCGAGGTGTGCGCCACGTATGCTATTGATCGGAAGCGCATCTATCTCTCCGGCCTCTCTGACGGCGGAACATTTTCGTATTTGCTCGGGCTGTCCTGCCCAGATGTATTTGCTGGGGTGGCGCCGATTGCTGGGGAACTGAGTCCGATAGCGGACCCGATGCTACGACAAAAGCAAGGGAAAGAGGTGCCCCTGTTTGTCGTACATGGCGCAAAAGACTTTATCTTCGACGTGCGCTCCGTGCGTTCGTCGTGCGACTTACTCCAAAAGATCGGCTATGATCTTACGTACAAGGAGTTGCCCGAGTGGGGGCATGCCTACACCTATTCCATTAACGAACAGCTTGTGATGCCGTGGTTCGCGGGCTTGAGAAAAAATGAAGGCGTGTAGCGTTGGCTCGTTTTGACATTGACCTGGTTCCCAGGCGGAGCCTGGGAACGCGGCTCATGGCTCAATGACTCAATCCTGCAGTTAGTTGAACGTCACTACGCTGCGCGCCACAGCGCCTTGCTTCAGTAAATCATACGCTTCGTTGACGCCTTCGAGTGGGAAGGTGCGAGAGATCAGTTCATCGATCTTAATCTTCTTGTCCATGTAGAGATCAATCAGTCGCGGCATGTCGATGCGCGGTCGCGCCGAGCCGTAGTACGAACCAATCAAGCGCTTCTCCATCATGCTGAAGATGTTGGGATTGAGTGTCAGGCGCGCGCTTTCCGGCGCGAGGCCGACAATTGTGCAGGTGCCATGCCGTGCGGTCATCTTGAACGCCAGCTCGATAGTCTTGGCTGTGCTGATGACCTCGAACGCATAATCCACCCCGCGCCCGCCGGTCAGTTCGAGCACGGCTTTGAAGGCGTCGTCCTGCGAGGGATTGACGAAGTGGGTCGCGCCGAAGGTTCTGGCGAAGTCCAGTTTATTTTGTAATAAATCGATAGCGATGATCTGCCGTGCGCCCGCCAGCGCCGCGCCTTGAATGACGTTGAGCCCCACGCCGCCGCAGCCGATCACGGCGACCGTGCTGCCCGGTTTCACCTGCGCCGTATTGAGCGCCGCACCTACGCCGGTCATAGTACCGCAGCCGACGAAGCAGGCGCGGTCCAGAGGGACATCTTCACGAATTTTAATGGCGCAACTTTCGGGAATCACCGTTTCTTCGGCAAACGATGCGGTGAAGGCGAAGTGGTAAATCTCTGTCCCATTCTTATGCAGGCGTGTCGTGCCGTCGAGCAGCGTACCGAGTTTCTTCGGTCGGGTTTCGCACAGATGCGGGTTGCCTTCCGTGCAGTAATAACAATGGCCGCACACCGGCGAAAACGACAGGACCACGTGATCGCCTTCTTTGACAGAAGCAACACCTGGTCCGACTTCGATGACAATTCCAGCGCCTTCGTGGCCAAGAACCAAGGGCAACGGCATACGCATGTCGCCAGTCATGACATGCAGGTCACTATGACAACATCCATTCGCAGCCACTTTCACGCGCACCTCGCCGGCTTTGGGCGGAGCCAACTGAATATCTTCGACAACAAGCGGTTTCCCGGCTTCGTACAACACGGCGGCTTTCATCTATTTAGCCTCTCCTTCCTGCAAAACGTGACCTGTATTACGTAGTACGTGTTGCGTGTTTCATCTAGCCCCCGTCTCACGCCTCGGTGGTGGTGCCGTTTCGCAGCATGTCGTAGGGGCGACCCCCTGTGGTCACCCGAAAGTTGGGCAGGCACGGGGGCTTGCCCCTACATGAACTACCCACGCCTCCCTCAGGTTGACAGGGCTGCCTCTGGGATGTCACACTGAGGCGGTCTCGTAAGGAGGGACGTCATGGCCGAAGCTGCTTTGCACTCCAAACGTATCCACGTAGCTGAAGACGATGATCCCTATGAGTTTTTCTTTGAGAGCGGAGTGACCGATGGCTTACCCGTCGTGCCGCCGACGGAAGAACGAGTGCAGCGCATGCTCGCGGCGATCAACCGCGACCCGCAAGAGCTATTGGGCACGATTGGTCCCAATTACGGACGCGCCACGGTTGAGAAAGCCGCCATTAACGCGGTCATGGCGGGGTGTCATCCTTCGTATTTTCCGACGGTGCTTGCAGCTATTGAAGCGTTGAGCGACGAGAAATTTAACGCCCATGCGATCAACGTGACCACGTTTTCGGCGACTCCGCTCACGATCATCAACGGACCCGTGCGCCATGCGATCGGCGTCAATTATGGGCACAATGCCTTGGGGCACGGATTCCGCGCCAACGCGACGATTGGCCGCACCGTGCGCCTCTGCATCCGCAATATCGGCGGAGCTAAGCCGCATTTCATCACTAAGGCGACGATGGGGCACCCGGCGCAATACACCTTCTGTGTTGGCGAGAATGAAGAAGAGAGTCCGTGGGAGCCGTTGCACGTCGAGAAAGGCTTCCGAGCGGAGCAGAGCACAGTCACCATGATTGGGGGTCATTCGCCAATGCAGATTAACGACCACGCCAGCCGCACGGCGGAACAGCTCGCGCTCTCGATTGGCTGGACAATGGCTCATGTATGGAATCACAAAAACTTTCCGGTCTTCTCCGACACCACGCTGATTGTTTGCCCGGAGCACGCGAAGACCTTCGCCCAAGACGGTTGGTCGAAGAATGATCTGCGACAATTTTTATTTGAAAAGATTCGCAAGCCGTTTCGTGAACTGAAGCCCGGCGTGAATGGCGGGGAAGGGGTAGGCGTGAGCATGGTGCCTCTCTCGAACCAGTCCAAAGAGCCGCCGACCGAGGAGACGCTGTTCCCTAAATTCCCGACGTTGGATAGCATTATCATCATCGTGGCTGGTGGGACAGCAGGACGCTTTTCGGCGGTTGTGCCTGGCCTTGCGCGTGGCGATTTCGGCAGCCGGGTGCAGACGCGGGAAATTCGTTCGTAAAAGATAAGACGTGAGGCGATAACCAAAAACAACGAACAAGAAAGGAGTGAGGTTATGGATCAAATCTTTCTCGATCCCACTGACGTGGTCGAGCGTGGAAGCAAGTCGTTTGCGCCGCGACTCGATACGCTGATGGGAAAGACGATTGCTTTGTTAGACATTAACAAAGCCAAGGGTTCATTTTTTCTCGATCGCGTGGAAGAGGTGCTGCGCGAACGCTACGGCGTCAAGGAAGTACTGCGGCGCAAAAAAGTCTCGGCAGGGAAACTTGTGCCCGAGCAGGTCAAAGTAGAAATTCGTGAGAAATGCGACGCGGTGATTGAAGCCCTCAGCGATTGAGGGGGCTGCATTTCGTGCAGTTCGCACGATGTAGTCTACTTTGAAGAGCAAGGCATTCCGACCGCGAACGTGTCCACAATTGAATTCAAAGGAGCAGCCCACGCACAGTGCACGGCGTTAGGTATGCCGCAGTATGAGCCCATCTGGGTGCCGCATCCAATCCAGCCGAAATTGCCGGAAGAAGTTCGCGCCCTGGCTGATCAAGTGGTGGAGCAGATTGTCACGAAGCTGCTGGATCATCGGTTACAGCGGGCGGCGTAAGAGAGAGACTTTATTCAAAATCCCCCCACGCGTTGCGTTTCCCCCTCCGGCAAAGAGGGGAATTAGGGGGGATTTTATTCTGATCAGAGTTTCCCTTTCATTGAGAAGAATGGAAGCCGATAATCTTTCCTGTTGATCCTTCACTGAAGCGTCTCATCTCCGTCATGGCGTGACGAAAATCATCATTACGAAGTTCAAGCGCTGAGTCCGGGGGTGCAAGCCGTTCCAACGCAATCTGCACGGCGCGATGGCCCCACTCTTTCAAAAACGCTTGCGTCGCGCCTTCGGACTCGCGCACGAGGTCGTCAAAGTTAAGCCGCGTGATGTCGTATTGGCGCAAGTAATGGCGAAGGTATTTTTTCCGCAATTCCGGCTGGGGCGGGCCGAAGAGAATACACTGGCTAATGCGCCCCGGACGATCTTTAATGGCGGACTCCATGCGCTCGATAGCGTTGGTGGTCAAGACAAAGCTAATGTCCTCGTAGGGACGTAATCCGTCCATTCGGTCAAGAAGATCTCCGAGCACGGAGCTGTAGAGATTCACTTCACGCGACGCGAAGACCAGATCGACATCTTCCAGAATGACGAGCGAGGGATGCAGCATCCTCGCCAGGTTGAAAATTTGTGTCACCTGGAGCAGTGCGGTTCCGGTGATGATAATCCGCGTAATCTCGGGCAATTTTCCGCATAAATAGCGGCAAGCGAACGTTTTCCCCGTGCCTGGCGGACCATAGAGGAGCACACCGCGACGGACCGGGACGCCGTTGGCCTTCAAGAGGTCACGACGCAGATGCAGATCCACGATATTGCGCCAGAGCATCTGCCGCACCACTTCGTCGATCACGATATCGGTGTCAGGAATCGGCTCGATCGCTTTGAAGAGCACGCGTAAGTGTTCCGCGCGTTCGACATCGCCATATTCATCCTTCGTGCCCGCCTCAAAGGTCAGTTCTAGGGTCCGATTGCGGTAAATCGAATGCTCGACGCTGTGGTCAATAATGGTGCGGAGGCACTGCTCGCTGCTCGCTGCATTTTCCGCGGCGATTTCGAGCACAGCGTGTTCGGAAAGCGATTTGTAACGAAGGCGGATGATAAAAGGCTCGGGCCGTCCGTTCTCGATGTGTTTAAAAATCCAAAATCGATCGACGGACAGGAAAGTTTCTTCCTCTGGTCCGGTGGGCCAAGCCGTGCGACCGGATTGTGTGAGTTGACGGGTAGGCCAGCGTTGTCGTTTTCCATGAAGAAGCGTGTTCAGGTCTTCTTCATGTTGGGATTCGATACCCCGTACATGAACCTTTGAGAGACTATGGGCTTCGACTGCGCGGAAAAGATCTACAAATCGGTACGCTGGCAAGTTTTTCGAACTCACGCACAATTGGGCGAGTGTCATTGGGGCGACCTCAGTGGCCAACCGTTCGTCGATATGAAGCGGTTCTCCACCGGTCAGCTGGCGTAGCAACGAGGAGAAGGTGGTGGTTGCTAAACTATTGGTGATTGCCCAACGTCGTGCTGCGAATTGACGAGAGAGCTGAAAACGGAGCGAGCTTAGTGTCATGTGCGTGTTACGTCTGCGTGTTCAGAGCGTTGCTTTCCGTTGAGGTGAGCGACAACCCTATAACAATGAAGGAGGAAGGTATAGAGAGAATAGAGGCTGTGACCGGTTTATCGCCAGGCGCGGTTAGATGTAAGTTGATTATCTTATTTCCCAACGATAGGAGCACTCATGGCTCAATTTCGTGGCAACCTCCGCAAAATGTTGACTTCCGTAGAAACGCCAGTGGCCTATCGGTTGCCGGTTGGCGAAACCGAGGCGCCATTGAATGCGCTGCTGGGAAAGACGCTTCGCCTTGAGTACGCCGGAGAGATTGCCTGCATTGCTTGCGGTCAGCGCACGAAGAAGAGTTTCAATCAGGGTTACTGCTTCCGCTGTTTCAGCACGCTGGCGCAGTGTGATATCTGCATTGTCAAGCCGGAGTTGTGTCATTTTGCCAAAGGGACATGTCGTGAACCCCAGTGGGCCCTGACACATTGCATGCAACCACACTACGTCTATCTCGCCAACTCGTCTGGACTCAAAGTCGGCATCACACGGCAAAGCCAAATTCCTACGCGTTGGCTCGATCAAGGGGCCTCGCAAGCATTGTTGTGGTTTCAGGTTCCCAATCGCCACCAAGCTGGACTCCTCGAAGTCGCCATTAAACGCCATGTTGCAGACCGCACCGACTGGCGGAAATTGTTGAAAGGCGAACCTGAGCCCCATGACCTCAAAGCCCAACGGGATGCTTTGGGCGCACGCTGTGGTGACCTGCTCTCCGAGTTGCCAGCCATTGAGGACGCGCAGCCCGCGACGCATCTGCCTGACGAAGAGGCGCTTACTTTTACCTACCCTGTCCTGGAGTATCCCAAGAAGGTGTCTTCGCTGAGTCTCGACAAAACCGCTCTCATCGAAGGAACGCTGCTGGGCATCAAAGGGCAGTATCTAATCCTGGATGCCGGGGTGCTCAACATTCGCAAGTTTGCCGGGTATCACGTCAAGATAGAGATAGAGAATTGAACTGGAGATAGAGAGTTGAGACAGAGAGGGACAGAAATGGGGGAGCCTCTCTCTTCTCTCTATCTCTATCTTGTCATTTAAGAATGACTGCTTATGAACCTTTCGCATATCGATCTTCTCGCCAAAGAACTCAACCTTGCCCCAAAACAAATCCACGCCACCGCCGCGCTGCTCGATGAAGGCGCTACCGTGCCCTTTATTGCACGTTATCGCAAAGAGATGACCGGCAGTCTTGACGAAGTAGTCATCACGACTATCCGCGATCGGCTTACCCAGCTTGCTGAACTGGACCGACGGCGCGAGACGGTTCTCAAATCCATTATCGATCAGGGAAAACTGACTGACGAACTCAAGGAGAAAATTCTCGCGGCGGACTCGTCGACCATTCTGGAGGATTTGTATCTTCCGTACAAGCCTAAGCGACGCACCCGGGCGACTATCGCCAAAGAAAAAGGGCTGGAGCCGCTAGCCCAGCGCCTCTGGGAGCAGGGTGATTGTGACCCGTTAGCGGATGCTGCGGCTTATGTTGATCCTGAAAAGGAGTTACCGTCCGTCAACGAAGTGCTCGCCGGCGCCCGCGACATCATGGCGGAATGGGTCAGCGAGGACCAAGCGGCGCGCGCCCGCTTGCGTGAATTGTTTTTTGAACAGGGAACCTTTCAGTCTACAGTGATCCCCGGCAAAGAGACCGCAGGCGTCAAGTTCTCGGACTATTTCGCCTGGGAGGAGCCCGTGGCGAACGCGCCCTCGCACCGTATTCTGGCGATGCGTCGGGGTGAGAAAGAAGAGTTTCTCACCTTTCGTGTGTTAGTCTCGGAATTTGACGCACTCCGCCTCTTGACGTCCCTCTTTGTTAAAGACAACAAGGCTGCATCGGAACAAGTGAAACTGGCGGTGACTGACAGCTTAAAGCGGTTGCTGGGACCCTCGATTGAAACCGAAGTGCGGTTGCTGACCAAGAAACGTGCGGACGAGGCGGCGATCACAGTGTTCGCCGAGAATCTGCGGCAACTCTTGCTCGCTTCACCGCTGGGCCAGAAGAACGTCTTGGCGATTGATCCCGGCTTTCGCACCGGCTGTAAAGTGGTGTGTCTCGATCGGCAAGGAAAACTGCTCGGCAACACCACGATTTTTCCACATCAGAGTGAACGCGAGGCGCATGAGGCGGGCGCGCGGATCAAGGCACTGTGTGAGAAACTCGCTATCGAAGCGATTGCGATCGGTAATGGCACGGCGGGGCGAGAGACCGAAACGTTTATCCGTAAGCTCGATCTGCCGCGTTCGTTACTGATCGTCATGGTGAATGAAAGCGGAGCTTCAATTTACTCCGCGTCTGAGGTCGCCCGTCAGGAGTTTCCGGATCAGGATGTGACGGTGCGTGGCGCAGTGTCGATTGGCCGACGGCTCATGGACCCGTTAGCAGAGCTGGTGAAGATCGAGGCAAAGTCGATTGGGGTGGGGCAGTATCAGCATGACGTAGATCAGAGTGCGCTAAAAAATCGTCTTGACGATGTGGTCATGAGTTGTGTGAACAGCGTAGGCGTTGAGGTGAACACCGCGAGTGAGCAACTGCTGACCTATGTTTCGGGTCTTGGGCCGCAGCTCGCGCACAACCTCGTCGAGTACCGCAACACGAATGGTCCATTTCAATCGCGGGCCGCGCTCCTCAAGACGCCGCGTCTTGGCCCTAAGGCATTCGAACAAGCGGCGGGGTTTCTGCGGATTCGCGAAGGAAAGAATCCGCTTGACGCCAGCGCCGTGCATCCGGAGCGGTATGAGTTGGTTCAAACGATGGCGCGGGACGTTGGTTGCTCGGTGACAGACTTGCTGCAAGACGAGCGGCAGCGCAAAAAGGTTGATCCGAAGAAGTACGTCAGCGACCAAGTTGGTCTACCAACTTTGAACGACATCCTTGCCGAACTGGCCAAACCGGGGCGCGACCCGCGTCAACAGTTTGAGGTTTTTCATTTTGCTGAAGGGATCGAAAAAATTGAAGATGTGAAACCCGGCATGAAGGTGCCGGGCATTGTGACCAATGTGACGGCCTTTGGCGCGTTTGTTGACATTGGCGTCCATCAAGACGGCCTCGTGCACATCAGCCAACTGGCCGACCGCTTTGTGAAAGATCCCAATGAAGTGGTGAAAGTGCAGCAAAAAGTGATGGTGACAGTGCTGGAGGTTGATTTGTCACGCAAGCGGATCTCGTTATCGATGAAGGAAAAGCCTGCACTTACGCCCGCCAAGGGACGCTGATAGCTGGATAGTGGAAATTAGGGCTAAGGGCATTTTCGTTTGCAGGAGGAAATCGTGCAGGTAATGATGAATAAGGGCAGAGGCGCGAATGCTAGGTCTAAAGTTTTCTGTTGGGAATTATGATAGAGATCAAATCTATGAGCACAAAAATTCCAGTTGACTATGAGCGAATCGCCGCGTTTTGTCGGCGACATCATATTTGCAAGCTCGCGTTTTTCGGTTCCGTGCTCAGGGAAGACTTTCACTCTGACAGCGATATTGATGTCCTTATCGAATTCGAGTCGGGGCAAAGAGTAGGGCTAATTCGTTTAGCGGGAATGGAACTCGAACTCTCCGAGATTCTTGGCCGGAAAGTCGATCTTCGCACCCCTGCCGACCTCAGCCCCTATTTCCGGCAGGCCGTAGTAGCGTCAGCAGAAGTCCAATATGCGCAAGGATGATGAAATCCGCTTGCGCCACATGCTGGACGCGGCGAAGGAGGCTCTCACTTTCTCACGCAATCGCTCCAGAAGCGATCTCGATCATGATCGCATGCTGGTGCATTCTCTCGTACGCTGTATTGAGATTGTCGGAGAGGCGGCGTCTCAAGTCACCAAGGAAACCCAACGTCAATTGCCCGACATTCCCTGGCCGAGCATGGTGGCGATGCGGAATCGACTGATTCATGCGTATTTTGACATTGATCTCGATCGAGTCTGGGACACGGTTATCGATGATTTACCGCCCCTCATCGCTACTCTGGACGTGATTCTCCCCGAAGCAGAGTAGACTAACTTGCGCCCGCGGATCACAGCTCTAAACTTCGTTACGCTCATTCCAGCCCACAAATTTTCTCCCTGTAGCCTTTGGCCGCTAGCCTATAGCCTATAGCCTATAGCCTACAACCTCTTTTCCCGAATCATCACCTCCTCATCACCAAATCATCACCTCCTCATCAAGCTTCCTTGCCCGCGCATTCGTAGGATACCGCGTAATTTTATCCTCAAGGAGGTTTCGTTATGCATAGGCACACGAAACGATTTGTTGCGGCAAGCGGTACATGTGCATTCTTTATTTATTGGTGCGCTTGGATGGCCGACGGGACCGTAAATATCGAGCACCCATAACGTAAACCAAACACCCGACAACTAAACACCCTTATGTAAGGAGAAACATTATGAGCAAGAAGAGCTTAACGATAGGACTCACGTTGAGTTGTGTGATCGCCCTGGGCATCGGCAAGGTCGAGGCCGTTGCACCAGAAGGGATTCCCAATCCCGCGATTGTAACCGAAGACGGCCCGCTCACAGGCGTCATATCACCAGACCTAAACGAGTTCCTGGGCATCCCTTATGCTGCTCCACCAGTAGGGGCGTTGCGGTGGATGCCACCGCAACCTCACGGACACTGGCAGGGAGTACTTGAAGCGACGCAACTTGGCAATGTCTGTTCCCAGCGCAGTGGCAGCGGCATTGCCGGCGACGAGGATTGTCTGTTCTTGAACGTGTACACACCCGGACTAAGGAAGAACGAAAATAAACACGACGGCCTCCCGGTGATGGTGTGGATCCATGGGGGCGATTTCGTAAGAGGAGCTGGCGGTTTCTATGATCCCACGCCCTTAGTGGAAAAAGGCAATGTCATTGTTGTTACCATTAGGATCATGAGACAAAACCAGAACGGAGTAGGATAATACATGCGGCCAATTCG
>CAYTVL010000064.1:0-27906 GCA_964441775.1 uncultured Enterobacteriaceae bacterium | reverse complement strand
CGAATTGGCCGCATGTATCATCCTGCTCCGCTCAGGTTTTGTCTCATGATCCTTAATAGTATTCTGAGGAGGCTATTATGAAAGTGCACGACATTATGACCCCGCAGGTCGAAGTCATTCCTCCCGACGCTTGCTTGCAAGAGGCAGCGGAGAAGATGAGACGGCTGGACGTTGGCCTGCTACCGATCTGCGATGGGCGCCAGCTGGTGGGGATGCTGACCGACCGCGATATCACCGTGCGCGCCACGGCGAAAGGTTGTAATCCCACCACAACCACAGTACGCGAAGTGATGACGGATGAAGTCGTGTATTGCTTCGAGGATCAAGACGTGGAGATCCCAGCGCAAATGATGGAACTGCGGCAGATTCGCCGCGTGCCGGTGGTCAATCGAGCGAAGCAACTCGTCGGCATTGTTTCCCTGGGTGATGTAGCGCTGGAGACCGGCAATCGTGATCTCTCTGGAGAAACACTGGAACGCGTCTCAGACGCGGCCAAGCCTGCTCGCTAGTGACAATAAACATAGGATCCAGAGTGGGCAGATAAACCTTCGGAGAGACAATCAGAGGAGAGATCAGGTTAACAGGCTGAGCGATGGTGCTCAGCCTGAAACGATCAGCCGGAAGAAAACAACAAGGCTCTTCCAGTTTATCTCGCATGCTTGTGGGCTGGGACTTTAGCTCCTTGTTTGCGTGCTTCGGACAGCCCAATAGCAATGGCCTGTTTCGGATTGGTGACTTTTTTGCCGCTCCTTCCACTCTTGAGTTTCCCTTGTTTGAATTCATGCATTGCTTCTTCTACAGTGTGCTGCGCTTTTTTTTCATATTTCGCCATATGATTATCTCCTTGGGATACAGCGCTTTACCTCCACCACGAGTGGGCTGTTCCAGATCGTAGGTAATGTACATTTCGTCCGCCCCGCCTTTGTACTTGGACTCGGTGGGCTGATAACGGGGGGCTTGTGCTCGTGGCGTCATTGTCCATCCCCCCACTGTTCATCATAGTTGGACTCGACACCGACCCGTTTGGCTCGATGGTTGATGTGCCGAGCGGTGCTGGCGAACTCGTCCTCGGCGAGCGCCCGTAGGGCTTGGGCTTCATCGCTAAATTTCTTTTTCCATGAGGGCGCATGGGAAAGGGTGACCAAATACCCAGCGCGTTTGTACAGTTCGGTGAGTGCGGGTCGGCTCCTCGCGTGGTCGATGTCGCGTCGGATTTGGGTAAAGATATGCTTGAGATCTGTCTTCGTATTCACTTCCCCATAGACGTGGTGGTCTTGGGCCATACTGATACCTCCTCGGAGAGACTTATTTCTATTTTCGCAATCACGGCGCCAGCGCTGCTGTTCTTTTCCACGTCGCTGCATAAAGGCGGGATGCGGGGCAAGGTGCGAGAATTTCTCTGTGTGGCCTGTAGCTGTCCCCTCACAGGCCCTTGAAAAATAAAGAGATGGCCATGATTCGTTCTCATAGACGCCGCTCGTTGCAGAGCGTCCTGGATTAGTTCCTCTGAGGAGCGTTGTCAGGTGACGCGCGGACCGGAGGTCGTACTCATCATACCTCCGCCCTGTACTGCCTCAACTCTCCTGATAAAGGCTCGTCACGTACGAAGCACCCGCTCTTCGACGGCTTTCCAGTTTACATTCGCAAAAAAGGCGTCGATATATTTCGTACGCTCTGCCGGCGGATAATCCAGTAAAAAGGCGTGCTCCCACACATCCATCACCAATACTGGCGTGAAGCCCGCAATGTTCCCTATTTCGTGTAAGGAGATCCAGTGATTCGAGAGACGATCGTTGGCCGGGTTTTTGTAGCAGATGGCCCACCCGACGCCACGCATTTTGCCGACACCCACGAAGTCGGCTTTCCAGGTGTCATAGCTTCCAAAACTCAGCGTCGCCGCTTGGTAGAACACCGAGTCGTGCGCGGCGTCGCTCCTGCCATTTTTGCTCAGATTGCCAAAATAGTATTCATGTAACACCATGCCATTGTACTCAAACCCTAGGCGCCGGGTGAGTTCGGCGTAGGCTGGCATTTCTTCCTGATCAATCTTTCCATCATGTAAAATTTCTGAGATCTTCTCGTTCAGACGGTTCGTCTCTTTGACATAGCCTTCGTAGAGCTTGAAGTGCAGCTCCAGCGTGTGGTCAGAAATGCCCTTGAGGTCGCTGAGGTTAAATGAGCGCGCTTTATAGGGAGTAGTCGTAGGCATATTTTTCCTCCATAGAGAGTTAGCGAAATGGTCAGGGAATGACTGTTATTCACGAGAATATTCATGGGAACAGGTGCGTACCAAAGCCCGCTCCGCTCCTGCCGAAGAGCGAAGCAGGAAGCAAACGAAGTCGCCTCACGGGTTGTGTCCTTTCTCGAAAGTAGATTTTCTACCATCAATGGAGTGCTGCAGAATCCATACCAGAAGGGACAGCGAGGGTGTGTAGGTCCAGCACGCCGTGGACGGTTCTTCTCCGATTCACGAAGCTCTTTAGTATCGAACTCCTCAACGAGGTGAGATTCCTTCGGCCATCACGTGAACGTTCCGCACCTGCGGCAACACTTCCTGTCTATAACGGCGTAGCTTTTTCCAGACGAGTGCGTATCCACCTCTATCTTCTGAGCTGTGAGCTTGAGATAGTTTCTCCTGGTATAGTCGCTCTTGGTGTGTTCGCCCTCGTCGAGTTTCCTGAACCCTAGGAGCGGCGTACTGAGCTTTATAGGGTTGGTATACATACGAATGTGATCCCGATATCGAGAAAGACCATGAACGAGAGCAAAGGTTTCTTTCAACGTAGATTTTTAATAGGCGCACTTTTTTTGAGTATGACTGCTTTCTCTGAGAGCCCTCTCCTCGCTGAGCAGAGTGGCCCTGCGAGTTCTGGCAATGCACTCTCTGTCCCGAGTAATGCAGTTCCAATGTCTCATCGGCCCCTTGGTGCGCAAGAAGCGCCGCGCCTGGATATCAATGCTGCTCCGTCTTCTCTACCCATAGGGCGATTACTCGTTCTTGACTCGAATCCTCGCTACTTTACTGACGGGACAGGGAAGACAATTTATCTCACGGGCTCTCATGAAGGATGGGAGTTGCAAGATAATGCCTTCGATACGAAACGCCACTTTGACTTCACGGCTTACCTCGATTTCTTACAAGCTCATAATCACAATTTGATTCGCATGTGGACCGTCGAAATAACGCGGACCGGCAGACCTGGAACTTGCTCTGCAACTCCTCGGGCAACCCCCATGCCGTATGCGCGCTCCAAGGTGTGCTGCGCCTTGGACGGCCTCAATAAATTTAATCTCCATCGCTGGAATCCAGCGTATTTTGCGCGACTCCGCCAGCGGGTCATTGCCGCAGGCCAGCGTGGCATTTACGTCTCGTACTTGTTCTTCGATGGGTTCGGGTTCACGGACTGGCTTGGCCATCCGTACAACAGGGCCAACAATATCAACGGCGTCAACGGCGATACCAATGGCAATGGCAGCGGCTACGATGATGTGCACACACTGGCTAGCCCGCAGATCACGCGGCTGCAGGAGGCGTATGTACGCAAAGTCATCGACACTCTCAGTGATCTTGACAATGTCTTATGGCAAGTAGCCAATGAGACAGGCACTGTTCCCTGGCTTAACCACTTTGTAGACTTCATCCATCACTACGAAGCGAACAAACAGCACCATCTGGTGAACATTACAGACTACGATGATTGGTCCATCCCGACAGCGCAAAGAACCTCCGACCTCTATGCAAGCAACGCTGAATTTCTTTCTCCTCATATGGACATTGTTGACATCAGCACGGGGCAGAATAGCAAAAGTGTCGTGTTTGATACTGATCATGGCGCCTTCTATGTCACCGACCCTACCCTTCCTTGGAAAATCTTGACAAGAGGAAATAGTGGACTGTGGGTCATTGATGATAGTCGCAACTATCAGAAGGCAAATTCTCCTTTCGAGCCGCTGCGCAAAGCAATGGGCTATGCGCGCAGATATGCCGAGACGATCGACCTGGCTCACATGACTCCACGAGACGATCTTACTTCTACGACGTATGCCCTGGCTAATCCTGGCTCTCAGTATTTGATTTACCAACCGACTTCTCAGATCGCATTCACGGTGCAGTTGATGGCCGGCGTTTATAGCTATGAATGGTTTGATCCATCGCTAGGTGCTGTCGTGTCTCGGGGCACGGTTGGTGCACCAGGAGGCGAGCAAACATTCACTCCTCCGGAGACGATGAGCAGGGATGCCGTCTTATATCTTAAGAAGGCCCTCGAAGCAGATGGAGATTGAAGTAAAATAAGGCGACGATGTTGCAGAGTTTTATTTCTCTGAACCTGGGAATCTTTTATGTCGGATCGAGCGCCGGCGTGCACGACAGAATGAAGGGCCAGCTGGTATTCTATAGTTATGATAACGCGCTGGGTGCTACGAGCGTTGATCCGGGGTTGACATCCTAGGCCACCTTGAGATCTTTTTTTACCGTCAGATGAACTTTCTTTGCTGGAGGAACAATGTATGCCTGAAGCTACTCGCTCGGTCACCACAGGACTCAAGGTTGGCATCATTGGTGGGTCGATTGCCGGATGCACCACCGCTATCGAACTGTTTCGTCTCGGGTGTGATGTCATGTTGCTGGAGCGCACGGGCGAAGAGTTGAAGGACCGTGGGGCGGGCATCGGCGTGCCCACGTCCGTGATGAACACATTCATTACGCGTGATCTGGTTGATGCCGACACCCCCTATTTCCCCGGGCATTCGTTCACGCGCCTGTGGCGGACCGAGCGAGAACGACAGTATGGATATGTGGCGTGGGACCAGCCAGCGAATATGGCGCTGCTCAACTGGGGCGTGCTGTATCGCAATCTACGCAAGCGCGTGCCAGATCACGTCTATCGCACGTCCCACCGGGTTGTTGCCTTGCAAGAACAGACAAATGGTGTCGTGCGGGCCGAATTGGCTGACGGAACCACACACAACTTCGACTTGGTGATCTGCGCGGATGGGTATACTTCGCTCGGGCGGCGTACGCTCTTTCCTGAGGTAAACATCAAGTACGCAGGCTACGTGCTGTGGCGTGGGTTCTTGATGGAATCGGAATTGACTGAGTCGCGACCGATGGAAAGCGGAGTGCTGTGCCCTGGCTATCCCGGCGGGCATGGGATTTTCTATTTTGTCCCAGGACCGGATAGCTCGGTGACTCCGGGTAAACGTCTGGTCAACTGGGGCGTGTATGTGCAAGTACCTGAGTCTACATTAGCAAGTTTTTTTACAGATAAGGAAGGCAACGTGCACGAAGGCTCTTTGCCGCCCGGTGGTATGCCGCTTTCCACGGAAATGCCATTAAAAGAGCGGATGTGGAAAATCATGCCGGACTATTACGCTGACGTGCTTAGTAAGACTCCGAACACTTTCGCTTATGCGATTTATGACTGCCAGGTTCCGTCGTATCGCAAAGGACGTATCTGCCTGGTTGGCGACGCTGGCGCGTTTGCCCGCCCGCACACTGCCGCTGGCACGCTCAAAGGGATCAACGACGCCGTAGCGCTCGGCGAGGCGCTGAAAACGCATGATTCTTTAGAAGGGGCGCTGAGTAATTGGGACACGGCGCGAACCAAAACGAACAACGAGCTTGTGCAGTTTGGCGGCCAATTGGGGCGCGCTCTAGTGCTGGAGATTCCCGATTGGTCACAAATGGACGCCGCCAGCATGGAGAAGTGGTTCGCTTCCATTGTGACGATCCACACTGAGGTGTTGGATCCCAATCTACGTCAGCGGACGTCGTCCTGAGGAGAGGCCGTTAGCCCGCCGTCTGCAGCGGGTTTGTTTGCTTCCACTCCGTTGCCGCTTGGCTCATGGTGGTGAAGGTTACGCCATCGTGGCCTTTCATATAGTCGATCAGCCGCTCCAACATGAGAAGGCGGTTCCCGCGACCGATTACCTGTGGATGCATGGTGAGAATGTAAACACCGCTCTCCAAACGCTGATAAAGGAAATCGAAGTCCGCCGCCCAGATTTTGTAGACTTCATCCGGAGTGCGCAGCCCGATATGATGGGCGGGCCAGTGCAGACCGAAATAAGGCCAGTCGTCGAGACTCCAGTCGACCGGCAACTCAACAAGATTAACATCTTTTCCAAAGAGATAGGGTCCATCAGCGGATATTTGATCACCGACGCGGCAGTAGTAGGGAGTGAAGTCCGTCGCCATCAAACTTGAGTCATAGAGAAACCCATACTCCAACATGAGGCTGATTGAGTGTGAGCTCAGGTCCCACGCCGGGGACCGATAGCCAAGCGGCGCCTTGCCGGTGATGCGGCGGATGCACTCGATGCCGCGCTCTAAAATGCGCCGCTCTTCCTCTGGAGTGACTGAAGCGGGATTTTCATGCAGATAACCATGATGGCCAATTTCGTGGCCGGAGTCCGCAATTTTCTGCACGAGCTTGTGGTACGTTTCGATGGTGTGGCCCGGGATGAACCAGGACGCCAGAAGCTGGTGACGCCTCAGTACGTCGAGCAATCGCTCTGTCCCGACTGCCCCAAACTCACCGCGAGAGATCGTGCTCGGCGATTGGGAACGCATAGGACCAATCCAGATCGAGATTGCGTCGAAATCGAACGAGAGGCAGACGGAGACGTTCTTAGACATACATGCTCCTCTGAAAGTTTACAGCTTCACAAATAAATCTTTCACTCCTTCACTGGTCAAACGAGACACGGTGGCGATTTTGTCGCTAAACTCTTTGAGCACGCCAATGGAGTTGGAGCCCACGTCGATCAGAATCGAAAACAAGGAAAAGCCCAGGTCTTCTTTATCAGCGCGAAATTGCTCGGCCCACTCCGGTCGCACCTGACATTCACCATCGGTGATGAAGACAATGTCTCCGCGTTTGAAGCGTGATTGGCGCAAACACGCCAGCGCCGCATCGAGCGGCTTCTCGAAGTCGGTGCCGCCGCCGGGAAAGTATTCGGCCAGATCCATCACTTTATCCATCTCCACCCCATAATGTTCGCGTGGATTGAGATCCAGCTCGTGCAAAGGCGTGTCCGCTGAAGAGAAGCAAATCGAGTGGAACAAGCGCCGCTGTCGTCGAGCGATTTCCAGCAAAGTGAGCGCGAGCGCCTTCGCCCAAATCTCTTTGTCGCCCATCATCGACGAGCTGCCGTCGAGGCAGACCACTACTGGTCCTTTGCCTTTCTCTTCGATGCCCTGTAACGAGTAGAGCAAGAGTTCATGCTCGACAAAGCGGCGGGTGAAGTCTTTACGCAAGATCGGATGACGCAGAGTGACAAGTTCGTGAGGCAAGAGGCGGCTGACTTCCGCCCCGAGTCCCACTTCAAAAAGTTCCTCATTGGTGCGCTCAAAAATTTTGCGACGTAGCGCCAATGCATGTTCCTTCATGCGACCGACCATCTGAGCCAGCTTCTTGAGCTTGTCGTTCCCGGCGAGATGTTTGCCGAGTTCGATCTGCCGCCCCGGCGAGGATTTGTAGCCGCTGCCAATCGTCAGGCTCCACGACTCTGCTTCTTGCGCCGCGTCGTCAAGGTTTTTCGTCACTTGAATCGCTTCTTTGAGAAAACGGTTCTCTGTTTCTTTTTGAGCGTTCGCCAGATCATTCTGCAACTGTTTTACTTGTTTACGCAGTTGTGCTTCTTCGGCGCGGGCCTCGCTGGCGAGTTTGTTGGCGGCTTGTTCGAGCAATTCTTTCGCTTCTTTCGAAAGCTCTCCTTGCTTCGCGAGATCTTTATTCAGCTCTTTGGCGTCGTTGGCCTCGGCAATTTTCTCTTGTGCGATTTCTTCTTGCTTCTGAACGTTCCACAAGTCCAGAAGATCCCGACGCGTGAGCGGCTTTTCCGCTTTGAGCAAACGCAGCGCTCCTTCACCAAGTAACACCGTGGCGAGCCCCGCTTTCCCTTCATCGAGAACCGTCGCCGTGCGCAGCAATTGGGACAACTCGCCTTGATGCAGCGCCGCCAACAACGTGTGGTTCAAGGCCGCGCTGGGCAGCACGTCCGGCTCTTTCAGGAAGATGACATTGTATTTAAAGAGCGAACAAAAAAGATCTTGTAGCAAGGAGTCAAAGCGCGGAACTAACGCGCCGCCGCTTTCTTCCAGACTACGAAGTGAAGGAGATTCGTCGCGGAGTTGTCGATAGACGGCGCGGTCGTATGAATCGCTCTCGATCCATTGAGTGTTCGTTGGGATCGGCGGCGGCGGCGGCAGGACGAATTGGGACTTCTTTTTTGTGGAGATACGCCTGGCCATGAGCCTCCCCCTTTTATAAGCCAGAGGCAGTCTGTGTTGGAGTGATCTGCCATTCTCCGGTGCGACTGAGCACTGTGTGCTCCGGGTTCCAGTGTTCTGGGAGAGAATGAGAAAGTTGCGCGGCGTTTTCCAGCGCTTGATGGTCGTCTAACCCAAGAGATTTCAAAAGGGGAATGTATACTTTTTCCTTGTCCATACTGCTGCTGTACAATCCCGCGCGTTTGGCTGCGCGTAAGAATACGCGGGCATTGGGCAGCAATCGTAAGGCTGGCATTTTAAAATTCACAAGCACTTCCACTAACAAATCACACGTCGGCGCTGGAAAATACTTGAGCGCGCTTTGGACAATATGTAAAAACAGGCCGTGATGAGCAATTTCGTCCTGGCTGATAAGTCGGAAGGCTTCGGATACTCCTACTTCATACCCACGTTCTTGTTCCTCTAGCGTTGGCCCTGGAGGCAAACCATATTCTTTACGAACCCGCGCTCGCACCATTTGGTACGTGAAGAAAGTCTGCCGTTCTTGCACCATTGCATAGATAGTGCTGCCGAGCGGAGTATTGATGCCAGGATGCTGCTGCAGCTGCCACTCCGTACTGTGCACCCTATCGACATACACCATCAATTGTTCCGCAGTGCGGACTTGAGAATGTTGTAGCACGAGCGCCCAGGTGGCTCCGTGTCTGGCCTCTTCCGCACCCCACTGGAGGTGCATGTTGCGTCGAGTTTGATTGCCATGAAACAGTCGCACCCCTTCCTGTATGTAATCGCCGACGTGCTCCTCCACTCCTAAGAAACCCTCGATGAGATGGGCTGTGTCCTCGCTCAACTGATGCCCCCGCTCGCACATTTCTTCAAACGGAAGATCATGCCACGGAGACCAGTTGCGATTTTTTATTGCTCGCTCGTAATAGTTGATGTAACCCTCCAACACGACTTGATTGAATGCGGATAGTCGAGCTTCTGGAGTCCACAGCTCTTTTGTCATTTCCTGGGAAAGAGAGGTGGAAGTAATGAGGTCAGCATGAATGGAATTCATAGAATCCTTATAGGGAGGCTCTGAGGGGTGAGGTGTTAGCAGTAACAGAGCGCTAGAGTTTCGCAAGTAATTGTTGTTGAATGGTTTCGATCTCTCGTCGTATCGTGTCCACTTTTTCTAATGGACGTCCCGCTTCTCCGACTTTCTTACTCAGTTCTTCAATCTTTCCCAGAATGTGGCGAATCTTCGTGTGCGTTTCGATGACGGCGCGGGCTTGCTGTTCCTTGCTTTCCCATTTTCGTTCCGCGTAATCTCGCAGTTCACGGGTCTGGAAGAGCCATTCCTGCACCTCATCTTCGTAGCCATGAATAAGGCCATGAATAACGTTATGTACTTCCCCCTGTTCTCCCGGATCTTTCCACAAGACGTGTTCAAGAAAGAACAGGTCTGACTCGGCGACCGCCGCACGCCCGCTCACATACGCCAATGCTTGCAAGAGACCGAGGCTTTGCCGATAGCGGCGATCGGAGGCCACGATATTTTTCTTTTGCAGCTCTCGACGGATGTCCGCGACGCCACGTAAGACGATCGAAGGAATAGGCAGCCCTTGGGCCTCGGCTTGCATCTGACGCAGTTCATCGAGTGTGACGGTCGTACGCTCGCTCGGCTCTTTGGCTTGCAGCATTTTGAGAAAACGGAAATCTTCACTAATGTAGCCAACGACGAAGCGCAACAAGAAGCGATCGTACAGGGCCACGAGTTCGTCATCTTCCGGGAGTTCATTGCTTGCGCCGAAAAGAGTCAGCAGGGGGACCGCAGCGACCTGACGACCATTATGAAAGAAGCGTTCGTTAATGATAGTAAGAATGGCGTTCAGGATGGAAGAGCTAGCTTTGAACACTTCGTCAAGAAAGGCGATGTGAGCTTCTGGGAGTTTATTGCTAGTGACGCGGCGATAGTCATCCGCTTCCAGTGCTTTCAAACTGACCGCGCCGAACAGTTCCTCTGGCGTCGTGAACTTCGTGAGCAGCCATTGAAAATAGGCGGCGCCGGAAATGCGACGACAGAGTTCATCTGCGAGCATCGACTTCGCGGTCCCCGGCGGACCAATAATCAACACATGCTGAGAAGAAAGCAGGGCGGCGAGCGCGCCGTCGATCAACTCAGTACGTTCGAGAAAGAGTTGTTGCAGTTCTTCACGAATCTTCCGGAGTTTGTCTTGTGGGGTCATGTCCTTTTCGCTTTAGCAGATCAGCCAGGGAAAAGCGATTAGCAAGACCAGGCTGTAGGCTGAAGGCCAAAGGGCCTTTTTTCTCTTCAAGCCCCCGGTCTGTAGCCTATCATCTCTTGGTGGTCTATAAAGACAGCCACGGTCATTTGCAACTGAAGGAGGGACGTCATGGCTGGAGCGCTAGACGGCATTAAGATTCTTGAACTCACACGGGTAGGACCAGGGGCCTTTTGCACGATGATGCTCGCCGATATGGGCGCTGAGGTGCTGAAGATCGAGGCTCCCCCTTCGGGAAAGCTTGCGGGCTCCGGGGCTTCGCCCAAACCTGAAGAGGCTAAGAAGCTGGCCACCAGTTTCACGAATCGCAACAAGCAAAGCATGACGCTCAATCTGAAGGATCCAGCAGGACAAGCGGTGCTGCAGGATCTTGCCAAAAGCTATGATGTCTTGGTCGAAGGTTTTCGTCCTGGCGTGATGAAACGACTGGGTGGCGATTATGAGACGTTGAGCAAGCTCAACCCTCGGATCGTCTATTGTTCGCTCAGCGGCTACGGACAAGATGGGCCGTACAAAGATTTCCCCGCGCACGATTTGAACTACTTGTCTCTTGCTGGCGTGGCCAACCTCATTGGTCATGCTGAAGGGCCTCCGGCAATACCGCTGAACATTATCGCCGACTATGCCGGCGCTTCGATGCATGGCGTCACTGGCATCATGTTCGCCCTGTTTGCACGGGAACGTACGGGAAAAGGGCAGATGGTGGATGTCTCGTATCTGGATACGACCATCTCCCTCTTGGCGGCCACGCCGAATGTGCGTGATTATTTTGCCGACGGGACGACGACGGGGCGTGGCAAAGGCGTCTTTGGCGGCGGACATGCCTTCTATGGTTTTTATGAGACCAAAGATCACAAAATGATTACCATCGGCTGCACGGAGCCGTGGCTCTTCGAAAATCTATGCGATGCAGTCAACCGTTCAGACCTGAAAGACTGCGTCATGAAGGCTGGAGATTTTTCCAATCCTCCTCACGAGCGACATGCGTACGCCCGCGCTGAGTTGCAAAAAATCTTCTTGACAAAGACTCGCGAGGAGTGGTTCGATTTTCTGACCAAAGCGGATGTCTGCGTCGGTAAAGTCTACGATGTTCCAGAAGTCTTCCAGGACCCACAGGTGAAACATCGTCAGATGGCAGTCGAGCTAGATCACCCAGTGGCGGGCAAAGTGACGCAGGCTGGCATCGCGGTGAAACTGTCCGACACACCGGGCTCGATCCGTTCTTTCTCGCCATCGCTTGGACAGCATACCGAAGAGGTGCTGCGCGGCATTGGATACAGCGCCGCGAAGATTGCTGAGCTGCGCGAGAAACGAGTCGTCTAAAAATAGTCCTGAGCAAGGAGTGCTGAGTCCTGAGAAAAAATTCTGCGCTTGTCGCTCAGCACTTGGAACTCACCACTCAGGACTTTTCTTTTATGCGTCTTTCCTTCGATCTCGGCACCCTTGTTCTCCATGAACCCCCTGCAGGTTTCCAACCGCCAAACTGTTTTCAGTGGGATGGCCGGGTCGATCGCTGGCGCGCGCAGGCGCATCACTATCGCACCATTATTGAACAATTTAAACAAATTGGCGTAGCGTGTGAGAACCACGCCCCAGCTTACCGTACGCTCAAACTGTCCAGTCGACTGACGCAGGATCCACATCCGTTCCAAAGCGAGGCGCTGGATGCTTGGAAAAGCGCTGGGCGACGTGGCGTGGTGGTGCTGCCCACCGGTGCGGGGAAAAGCTACGTCGGTCAGATGGCCATCGAGACGGTCCAGCGTGGAACCTTGGTGGTAGCCCCGACCATTGACTTGATGAACCAATGGTACGATTTGCTGTGTGCCACATTTGGTGAACAGATCGGCCTCATCGGCGGCGGGTATTACGAAATTCAAGATGTGACAGTGACCACCTACGATAGTGCTTACGGTCACATGGACCGCTTGGGCAATCGTTGGGGGCTGGTGATTTTTGACGAATGTCATCATTTACCCGGGGAAATGTACAGCCATGCGGCGGAAATGTGCCTCGCTCCGTATCGGCTCGGCTTGACGGCCACACCGGAACGAAGCGATGGCCGCCACGTCTTGCTTGATGGGCTGATCGGTCCGCAAGTATACGCCAAGGGCATTAAGGAACTTGCCGGTGAGTATCTCGCGGACTATGTGGTCGAACGCATGACGGTAGCGCTGACGCCTGAAGAAGAGGCGGAATATAAGCAGGCGCGCAGCACGTTTTATGACTTCGTTGTGGACCACGGCATCGTGCTCGATGGGCTCGCAGGCTGGCATCGCTTCGTGCGTGAAAGCGCGCGCAGCCGCAAAGGGCGGCAGGCCATGCTCGCTCATCAACGATCAAAAAAGTTGGCGTTAGGTACGTCGGCGAAACTGCGCACGCTCGATTTTTTGCTGAAGCGACACGCGCGTGAACGCGTCATCATTTTCACCAGCGACAACGATACCGTCTATGCGATTTCCGCCGCGTTTCTTATTCCAGCCATCACCCACCAGACTCCGACCAAAGAACGCAAAGAAATTTTGGAGGGATTTAATCAGGGCGCCTACTTGGCGCTGGCGACCTCGAAGGTGTTGAATGAAGGAGTGAATGTTCCCGAAGCGAGTGTGGCGGTCGTGTTGTCAGGCTCAGGCTCTATCCGCGAGCATGTGCAACGCCTGGGGCGCGTGCTGCGTAAACGCGAAGGCAAGCAAGCGATTCTGTACGAAGTGGTGACTGCGGGCACGATGGAGGAAAATATCAGCCGTCGCCGCCGCCAGCATGATGCGTATCAGTAGCCCGCATCGTATATAGAGCTTCCGATTATGCCTTCTGGTCTAAGCGTTGCAAGATTTGAATGGCTGCATCAAGAGTCGTTCTGGTCGTGAGGAGTGTTTCATTCGTGATTCGGTGAACATCTCGAACGACAATCAAGCCGTACAGATTGACAAGAATACCGAGCGCGATGAGCAACCCAAGAGCAAGCTGTTCTGTCATAAAAATCCCCTCTTGAAGTTTACCGCTTCAGCACCATCTCCCTCGCTCGCCCGAACAAGAATGGAATGGACGGGGCAATGTTCTCCCATTCTGGATCGTGCCGCTTGCCGCGCCGGTGGAGCATGACGTTAAAACAACTGATAGCGCCGAACCGATACCCAGCGAGCGCACGAAACCAGGCGACATCTTGCACTTTGCGTTGCAGGCCTTCTTCGTACCAGGCCGTAATTTCTTCTGCCGATGGGGCGGTAGCAATGGGGGTACAAAGCCCAGTCCAACTAGCGGGGTCGCTGAAGACGATGAGCCAACCCAAATCGAGCAATTGTCCGCCAATGCCGGAGATTTCCCAGTCGAGGATGGCGTTGAGGATATCGCCGTCAAACAGAAAGTTGGTCCCTTGGAAGTCGCCGTGGAATAAACCGATCGTGGGAGTTTGAGGTTGATGTTGTAAAAGTAAATCTCGGACTTCTTGTCCTTGTGCAATCCATTGCGGCTCGGCCCCTTTAGCGAGAATGGGGTCCCAGAAGCGGATTTCCTCATCGAGAGGGCGCGGCGTCTCCCAGTTGGGCAAATCTTTTTGCCAATCGAGGCTGTGCGTTTGCGTGAGCGCCTGTACGATCTGACGATAGCGGCGCACGACCTTCTCGCGGTTGATATCGAAAGAAGGATCGGGAGCAGAAAAGCTGAACGTGCGGCCAGGAAGTCGCTCGACCATCATATAGGGCACCTCGAACCACTGTTCATCCTCACCGGACCAACGGACCGTTGCGACCGGCACGCCCCGTCGTTGTAAGGCGTGAAGCAATGGGACTTGCCGCAAGACGTCGGTGTTGCCGCTCCGCTTCACGCCTTTTGGGGGGATACGCATCACCAGCGATTCATAGCGTGGTTGTCCATGCTCTAGATAATCGACGCGAAAGCCAAAGCTCAGGCCCGCATGGCCCGGCATTGTTTCGACCTGGCTCACGACGGCGTCTTTGCCGTAATGGGCGACAGAAAAATTTTGCAACTGACGTTGAAGGAGTTCTAAGTCCATGACCAATCGAGCCTTCCTCTGGGGATATGACGGTCCGACCATAGCGCAACAGACTCGTTCCTAAAAGAGCTGCGGCTGAGTGGAAGTGGTTGAGGCCTTTCTTGCATTTCTCCGCACTTCATTGACCAACAAATGGGCTCGCCGCGTCGGTTCCGGAAGTCGGTATTTTGTACAACAAGTCAGTACAACCTCGACCGCCTTCTTCAGAGTGATCTTGTGCCCAGGAGAGATGAAAACCGGAGAGACCTTATCTTTGGTGCGGAGAATCATGCCTACTTGCTCTTTACGATGTAAAAGCGGCTCCATACTACCGCGCGTGGCGTTAGGCTCTCGGTAAGTCCCGACCAGGAGGCTTTTGGCGCAGCCAATGGAAGGGAGATCCAACCACAAACCCAAATGGCTAGCGATGCCGAGCCGCCGTGGATGAGCAATGCCTTGTCCATCACACATAAGACAATCGGGCTTTACCGTCAGTTTGTCCCAAGCTTGCAGAACAGCGGGGCATTCGCGGAATGAGAGCAGCCCGGGGATATAAGGAAAAGGAACCTGCGCAACAGCTGAAGCGGAGCCAAGAACTTGCAAATCGGCCAATCGTAAGACGACAATTGCGGCGAACAACCAGTCTGAGCCTTTGTCATACGACACATCAATTCCGGCCACAGTCTCGATCTTTTCCGGCTCACTCTGCAGGTCTAGTTGAGACCGCAAGCGATTTTGAATCTCGATAGCTTCTTCAAGAGAAACGTTCCAAGGGTGGAGATTGTGAGAAAGCATATTTGTTTGTCTACAAAGTTCTTCCTTGAAGAAAGTCAAAGCATGAAGAACATTTTCTTGACACTGTATTATTCTTCGCGCGATAATCTCTGTCTGCAAGAGGGTGCTCAAGATACGAGATGATTCTGCTTTGGTAGGGGGCTGGCGGATATGCCATTCAAATATTCGTGCTTCATTAGTTATCGTCATGGGCAAAAGGACCTGGTTGAGAGGTTTGTCCGAGATCTCCATAAGGCATTGGAAAATGAAATCAAACCGCTGACGGATTTAGACGTATTCATCGACTGGGGTCGGCTCGAAGGAGGAGATTTCTTCAATGAACATTTGACCAGGGCGCTCTGCGAAAGCGTGTGCTTGATTGTAGTTTTCACACCCACGTATTTCAGCGATACTTATTCTTACTGCGCTCGTGAATATAAAGGAATGGAGATACTTGAAGCTCAACGGCTCGAGCTATTGGGAGCTTCCGCCGACAAAGAGCATGGACTGATTATCCCTATTGTCTTGCGAGGCGAGGAAAACATGCCTTCAGAAGTGAGAGACCGTCGCCAGTATCATGACTTCACTAAGTTTGCTCTGTGGCAAAGGAGTTTAGCGAAGAATAAACAATACACGCCGAAGATTGAATCCATTGCTTAGTATATTCACCGTCGCTATCAAGCGTTTGTTGCGTTACCTAACGATCCATGCACGGATTGCGAAACGTTCTCTTTGCCAACAGATGACGATATCCAAGGGTGGCTGACTGGAATGAAGGCTACGCCTGCTCCTTTTCCGGGACGATAAGGAGGATCAATGTCAGCAACGAAGCCAACTGGCCAAGTAATCACTTTCTACTCCTACAAAGGCGGTACGGGGCGTTCGATGGCGCTCGCGAATGTCGCCTGCCTTCTTGCGCAGAAGTGGTCCGAAGGGGAAAAGGTGCTCATGGTTGACTGGGACCTTGAAGCTCCAGGACTGCACAGCTTCTTCCGAGGGAGATTCGACATAACGCCCGATGTTGCAGCAGAGGAAACGATTCTTAAAGAGCATTCTGGACTCATCGATCTCTTTCAAGAGTTAGATAAGGCAACTCAAAATGGGGCATCTCAGCGAACGGAAGAAGCGGCAAAAGAACTGCTTGATGGAATAAATTTAGACAAATTTATTTTACCAACGACAATCCCTTTCCTTCACTTAATGAAAGCAGGACGATTCGACGACCAGTATTCGGCTCGCGTGAACAGCTTTCAGTGGGAAGCGTTTTATCAACGTTCTCCTTGGCTGATTCGTGCATTTGCCGAGCGGCTGGCGGAACAGTACCGTTACGTGCTGATCGATTCACGGACCGGATTTACAGATATCAGTGGCATCTGCACCATGTTGATGCCTGAACGACTTGTCGTTGTCTTCACTCCTAATTACCAGAGCCTAAGTGGAGTATTAAATCAGGTCCGGCGGGCTACGGACTATCGCCGACGCTCAGATGATCTTCGGCCTTTGGTGGTGTTTCCCTTGCCGTCACGCATCGAAGCTGCGGAACCGCAACTGCGCGAAGATTGGCGCTTAGGAAATTCAGAGAAAGGACTAAGTGGATACCAACCTCAGTTCGAGTCGTTGTTTATAGAAATCTATGATCTTTCCGAATGCAATTTACAAAGCTACTTCGACGAGGTGCAGATTCAACATATCCCGCGTTATGCCTATGGAGAGGAGATAGCGGTTTTAGTTGAACGGACCGGAGATCGGCTCTCCCTCAAGCGAAGCTATGAAAGTTTTACTGAAAGACTCATAGAGTTTACCGGGCCGTGGGAAGAGAGAGCTTCTGAAGGTAGCCAAGAACCCATAGTTGATGTTTTTATTTCTTATGATGATCGAGACCTTTCTGAAGCAAAAGCATTGGGGAAGGCATTGAGAGATCGCGGATTCAACCCATGGCTCGCGCACGAGCAAGTTCCTCCAGGCCGTCCGTTCCAGCCTGCTATTCAACAAGAAATTGCTCGGACTAAAGCTGTCATTGTTCTTGTTGGCTTAGAAGGGGCACTTGGACGACAAGCCTTCGATATCGAACAGGCAATAGAGCGAACAGCTATGCCTCTAATTCCTATTTTCTTTCCGGACTCTGATTCTCGCTTTGTTTCTCCTGTTCTCTCAGGCCTCCATCATATTGATGTAGAAAAGACAATTACTGACGCGGAAGTTTTAGAAAAAGTAGAATGGGGCATCACGGGAAAAAAGCCGAGCAAAACCGCTCCGAGTAGTATAGAAGAAATCTCCTAAAGTTTTCCGCGCAGAGGGCGATCTATCGGCTAATTATTGAACTCCGACTCTCTTTGTATGATCAGAGTGAAAAAGGACCGCCATGATCTCCTCCCTCAATACCTCTCTCTCCGGTCTTAACGCCTTCCAACAACAACTCGGTGTTGCCGCCAATAATCTTGCGAATGTGAACACGGACGGTTTCAAAGCAAGCCGCGCTGTTTTAGAGTCTGCTCAACCACAAGGTGTGATTGCCAAGTCCCAAAAACTGGAGCTGCCTGGACCGTTGGAACTCCAGCAAACTGCGGATGGGGAACAGCAAGTCGAGAAATCGAACGTGGATGTCGGTCAGGAGATGGTGGGCCTGATGACTGCGCGACGAGCATATCAAGTCAATCTCAAAGCGTTGAAAACTGCGGACGAAACCGTAGGGAGTCTGTTGGACGTTGTAGACAAATAATCAGCAAGCGATCAACTCTGTTCCCATAATCTTACTGGCGCCTCTCGCCGCTTCCGGACGATGAACGCGCCCCCTTCCTCTCCGGGCTTGCTCTGCGGCGGAAAAAACACCACACTCTCAGGGAAGGCTCTTACTTGAGGAGGAGGTCCGGCGATGAAACGCAGCTTCCGAACACTGCGGGTGAGAGAGGTGATGGTCGATTCTCCGGTGACGGTGAATTCCGGGGACTCGCTGCAACATGCCCTGAGTCTATTGCAAAAGCACAAAGTGCACCAACTGCCTGTGGTGGAGCAAGGGCGAGTCGTCGGCATCGTCACCGATGGTGACCTCAAGTTCTTCACGCCGGCGTATCAACTCTTTCGCGATCAGGAAGAGATACGGCAAGCATTGCGAGAACTGACTGTGGCGGAGGCAATGACACTGGAGCCTGTTAGCATTGCGCCCCAGGCTACGCTCCTCGAAGCAACGAAGCTCATGCACGACCAGAGCATCGGCGCTTTGCTCGTCGTCGAAGAGGAAAAGCTCCTTGGCATCCTCGCAGTGAGCGATGTGTTCCGCATCATCATTGAGCAGCATGAAACATAAGATGGAAGACGGAAGGGGTAAGACGAAAGATGGAAATGGGAGACGGAAAACGGGAGTAGTGTTGTGATCCATGCTCACCTCTGACCTGCTGCTGACTCGTAATGAAGGGCCGTATTCGTATCCTCGCTACATCGCCATCGATTCGCCGCGCTTCGTGCAGATGGCCGAAGCGCTCATCGAGATTTTTACTGAACATGAAGGGAAAACTCGACGGGAATTGACGGACGCGCTCAACCGCTATGCGGAAGATAGCACCGATTATCGCATCCAACGTGGTCTCGCCAAACTACTCAGTGACGACCGTTGTGAATTCATCGAGCGCACTGTGGCTCCGTCGGCGGAAGTACGCCAACGCTTATTTGCGCTTGCACGAGAGAATCATCCGGTTGTGCTCCAGCCGGATCTGATTCATCCAGTGACGAAAGATGAGTTGCTGCTCGAAGTGGCGCGCGAATACAAAACCGAACCCGAACAGATTGCATGGGCGCTGTACGCTGATCTGAGCGAGAATCACATCCTCACCCGCTTCGATACGCCCACGACAGAGTGGTTGCTGCAACGCTACAACGTGGCGCTTGCCCAGGCCATGCTCTATCGCTGCGTACAGATGAAGCTGTCGGTCTTTCGCAACATTCCTAGCCGCTATAAACAACTCTTTAAGTTCATCAAGTTCTATCAATTGATGCACACCATCCAAGGCGATCTCGACAGCGGCTACGAAGTGTTGCTCGATGGGCCTATCAGCATGTTCCGCATGTCGCAGAAATATGGTTTGCAACTGGCGGTGTTCCTGCCGGCGTTATTGCTGTGCACGCGCTGGAAAATGGAAGCGGAGATTGTCGGATCTGACGGCTCTCGTCGTTTTTTCCCACTTGATGAAAGCGCCAAGTTGGTGTCACACTACCGCGACAGCACCATGTACGACTCGCTACTCGAACGTACGTTTGCGGAACGGTTTGCCGAGATTGACAGCGGTTGGTCGATTGAACGCGAGGTGGCCATTATCAACCTGAAAGAAACGGTGTTCATTCCCGACTTCGCATTTCGTCATCGTGATGGACGCACGGCCTTGCTGGAGATCGTCGGCTTCTGGCGTCCTGACTACTTAGAAAAGAAGATTATGAAGCTCAAGCGCTCGAGCCGCGCTGACATGGTCGTGGCGGTATCGGCGGACTTAAACGTGGGAGAAGAAGATTTCAAAGAGGTTCCGGGGAGCGTGTTCTTTTTTAAGAAGCGCATCAACCCGCAAGAGGTGATTATCCGCCTAGAACAAGTGGGCCAGGATGCCACACAAGAGTCTTAATGCGTCCCGCGGGATCAGGTTTTGCACTAACACATTGCGAAGGTTGAGAAAGCAACGGAAGGGAAATGATAAAGTGCAAGACCTGACCCCTTTTCCTGTGCTTGGGTTACGTCCGCGTCAGCACCTCCAGAATGTGGCCGTTCGGGTCGCGAAAGTAAAAACCTTGCCCGCCGTTCCATGCATTCAGTTGCCGATTCTCCAGATGCCAGGGGTCGCTGCCATAGGCGAGCCCCGCCTCCTGGACGCGCTGCAGAATGGCGTTACACTCCTCGTCACTGATATGAAATGCATAGTGATGGCGCTCAAAAGAACTTGAGTTATCGAAATCAAACGTGAGGGTGTCGTTGACGCGCACCGGCGCGAAATGCCCTGTTGGCCCTTCGTAGCGCAAGCCGAAGATATGAGCAAAAAACCGCGCTGACGCCTCTTTATCATGCGCCGGGACGATGGTGTGATTTAATGTGATGGCCATAAATTGCCTCCCTTTGACTTCATGTCAGAGGCCAGCGGACGGGAACATTGGCTCTGGCCTCTTTATCGTAAGCACGAATGCGACAACCATACTCATGGTCGTATAGTATCCAGTCGGCAGAGAAGAACGCACCGTGTGCCTCTCTTATTACTGCACGCGAGAAAACGAATTGACAAGATGCCTAGCTCATTGGCCTTCACCCGAGGTTCACGGTGTCTTGCCGCTCTCCTACCCGCTAATGGCCACGTCCGTGACGTCAAGGGTGCGGGTTGTGCTGAGGATGCCGGTGAGACCGATCGGCTTGAATAAATTTTCCTCTGCGGTCAACTTTCGCAACACCTCATCCGATGCCCGCACCCACACATGCGGCGGCCATGCCAGGGCGTAAAACATAGAGGTATCGTTTACTGACGCAACTTTGAAGACCAGTTGTCCGTTTTTGTAGGAGAACTGGTAGAATCCCTTTTCCTGCGGTTGCGCCTGCCGCACCTCCTCCAGACTACATTGGTTGCATACCACGCTGCCATTTATCTGTAGCGGGCTTCGCATGCCGCCGCCATAGCCACTGCTGAACCCACCGACAAATCCCCAAGCCGTCGCGACTGTTCCGATGCCGGTCAGCAACAATGTCGCAGCTACACCGCTCTTGAATCTTTTGCGTACCGTTTTCATGATCGCAGCCTCCTTGCGTCTGAAATGTTGTGTCTGTTGGCGAAATAGCAGGAGATATGCCGAACAGCCTCGCAAGAAAGGAAGACTTTGTAACTCCCCGTTCGTCTGTTATTTTCTTGTTCTGATCGTTAACAATCACCAAAATAGCGTACTTTCGCCGAGAGGTTGCTGTTGCAAATTGATATTTCCCCCCGCTTTGGATGGTCGTAAAAAAATACAGAGAAACTCTTTGGGATCAGGTCTGCCATTGACGCAGCGCCAAAGCCGACCGCCCAAGGAAAAGGAAAATGCTGGATTGCAAGACCTGACCCCTTTTGTTCTTTTTAAAGCGGCAAGTCTTGCCGGATGACAAGGCAGAAATTTCCGTTTTTGCTGTAGTGCGGCGCACAATTGCTGGCCTCTCTTTTGCGGAGATGAAAGCGAATAGGAAAAATTTTCTGTGCCTCTTTCACCACCTTCCCCACAACCTCCTTTGCGCGCTCCCTTGCGATTTCCTTCCTCTCCCAGCAAGAATGGAGTCTCGCTTGGAACTCGTTCACCGCAAACCCTTGGCGCTCGTTTTCCGCAAATTGTTGGAACCAAAACACAGCAACCCTCTGGAGCCCGAACGCAACAATCTCCTGAGAAACAAGCGCAGCAATCTTCTGGCTTTCATTTCTGGGGAGAGGATGGATTTACGCTTGGGGATATTTTAGATGTCATCAACCCCCTGCAACATCTTCCCATCATTGCCACCCTCTATCGCGCGTTCACTGGGAACACGATCTCACCGGCATCGCGGGTATTAGGGGATGCGTTGTTTGGCGGCCCCATTGGCGCGGCTACTGGGGTGGCCAACGCCTTGCTGGAATACGAGTCGGGAAAAGATGTCGGCGAGCACGTCCTCACGCTGCTCCACATCCCATCGCATCTTCAGGATAGACCGGCGGTCATTTCTGAAAACAGCGCCACGCCGTCTGATTCTCCTCTGGTGATGAATACCGCGCCGCCAACGGTCCAGTCCGCTGAACAGTTGAGCGCATCGTTACCGGCTGCCAACCAGGACCAGTTCATGGCCGCGCTTGATGCCTATGCGCGCAACAACCGCTTACTGAATGCCTCTCGACGGCAAATTCCGCAAAGCCGACTGTTTTAATGCAGCGATGAACCTTGACGGCGCAGCCTTCCCTTACTAGAGTGACCCCCACATCGGACACTTGCCCGGCGGCAAGGACAAAATAGGAGGCTCTATGCCGGGACGCGGCTTGGAAGGTTTTCGTATCATTGAGTGCGGCGAGATGGTCGCTGCGGCCTATGCGACCAGATTAATGGCTGACATGGGGGCCGAGGTCGTCAAGATTGAGCGACCTCAAAGCGGCGACGCCGCCCGCCAACGTGGCCCCTTTCCCGGGAAAATTCCCCATCCCGAGAAAAGCGGCTTGTTCCTCTATTTGAACGTCAATAAGCGTGGGATCACGCTTGATCTGGAGCAGCCACGTGGGCAGGAGCTTTTTCGACAATTGGTTGGGAAAGCCGATTTGCTCGTGCATAACGTGCACCCCACGCGTATGGCGGCGGTGGGGATCGAGTATGAGAAACTCGCTCGCGAGAATAGTGCACTGGTGATGACCTCGATCACGCCGTTCGGTTTACAGGGACCGCACAGCAAGTTCCAGGCGACAGATTTAACATTGTGGAACGCCGGCGGACTGTGTTATCTCAATGGCGCCGGGGTGGCTGGCAGCGAGGATTTACCTCCACTGAAACCGTTTGGTCTGCAAGCCGGATTTCAAGCTGGCGTGCATGCGGCGGTGGCGACGTTGGGCGCGCTGTTTGCTCGCTTGCGTGATGGGGTGGGGCAACATGTGGACTGTTCCACTCAGGAAACGTTGATGGCCATCTCCGAGTTCGCCAGTATTATGCCCTCGTATGCGAATCAGATCGTCGTGCGCTATACCGGCAACAAGGCAATTCGCCCGCTGGATATCATGGAATGTAAGGACGGCTTCATCTATCTGTGCTGCGTCGAGGAACATCACTGGAAAGGCTTCATGGAAATGATGGGAAATCCCGAGTGGGCGGGAGAGGAGCTGTTCGCGACACGCTTGCAACGTGCAGAAAATTGGGATGCGCTCAAGTTGTTGCTGGAAGACTGGGTGCGAGAGCAAAGCGTGGATGAGCTCTACCACAAGGCGCAAGCGCGGCGCATTCCCTTTGCCCCTGTATCGACAATGGGTGACGTATTGCATTCTGAGCATCTCAAGGCGCGGGGATTCTTTGCTGAAATTGCGCATCCTGTAGCGGGGACTCTCCCATATCCGACAGCTCCCTATCTTCTATCGACAGAGCCGTGGACTCTTCGCCATCCAGCCCCGTGCCTCGGCCAGCATAATGCCGAAGTGTTCGGTGAGCTGGGTGTCTCCGCGCAAGAGTTGGAGCAATTGAAGCAAAATGGGATCATCTGAAAAAAGGATAAACGGGACAATGGCAAAAGCACCATTAGAAGGCATTCGCGTTGCTGACTTTTGTTGGGCCTGGGCTGGCCCGTATGGCGCGCTGCAATTCGCGCACCTTGGCGCCGAGGTGATTCGCATCGAGAGCACGACCCGCATGTGCCCGTCGCGGCTGATTCCTCCCTGGCCAGACAGCAAACCGGGCGGTTACAATCGCTCTGGTTACTTTAATCAATACAATCAAGGAAAACTTTCTTTGACGCTCAACTTAAAAACTCCGGAAGGGCTCGATCTTGCCAAGAAACTTGTAGCCAAAAGCGATATCGTCATTGAGAACTTCGCCGCCGGCATCATGGACAAGATGGGGCTCGGTTATGAGGTATTGAGGAAGATTAAGCCCGATATCATTATGGCGTCGCTCTCCGGTTATGGGGCCACTGGTCCAGAAAGCAGCTATGTCTCCTACGGACCTCCTCAAGTTGCGCTGAGCGGCATGGCGTCGCTGACCGGTTACCGTGGCGGTGATCCTCTTCAGGCCGGATTTTCTTACGGTGATCCCAATGGCGGCATTCACGGGACGTTTGCCGTTATGTGCGCCTTGCTCCACCGTGCGAAGACTGGTGAAGGCCAGTACATCGATTTATCTCAGCGCGAAGCTTGCGCCATGCTGTTACCGGAAGGGCTCATGGACCAAGCTATGAATGGGACGCAGCCGCCGCGCAATGGCAGCCGCGATCCCTACATGGCCCCGCACGGCGTGTTTCGTTCCCAAGGGGATGATCGCTGGGTCAGCCTTGCTATACGCGACGATGGCGAATGGTGGAGATTTTGTTTAGTGATTGGCAGATCGGAACTTGCGACGACCCCACGCTTCGCCACGTTGGCTGCACGGAAAGAAAACGAAGACGAGGTTGAGGAAGTGGTGACCGCTTGGACCCAGGAACGGTCCGCTGAGGAAGCCACGCAGAAGCTGCAGCATGCCGGTATCGCTGCCTATCCCTCTTTGAATGGGCGGGACCTGCTCGCGAATCCTCAGGCCGAGGCCCGTAACTTTTTCGTGGAATTGGAACATGGCGAAGTCGGAACGCGCCGCCACCTCGGCATTCCGTGGCAAATGTCACGTACGCCCTGCGCCGTGCGTCGTCCCGCGCCACTCTTGGGGCAGGACACTGATTACGTGCTAGAGCAAATTATCGGTTTGAAAAACGAAGAGGTTGCCGCGTTGCGGGAAAAGAACGTGTTAATTTAATTCAGCCCCATTGGGAGAAACAAAAGAGGGAAGCGCGTCACGCCTCCCTCTCCTCAGGCTAATCTTCGTCGTGGTCGGAATGACGAGGTTTGAGTTGGCCGCGGATTTCTCCTCCAGGATACTTACTTGAGTGGACGTTGCAGTAGGCGTTGCCAGTGCGAATGGCTTCGATGATCTTATTGAGTTCCCCGGCAGCAATGCCTTGCGCAGCTGGCCCTATGACATCAGCAGCGACCAACGGTGGCGTGGTTCTGGTTACTGTAGCCGGAGCAGCCGGACATGGCGGTGTATCAGCAGGTCCATTCCCTAAATTTGTACAAAGAAAAAGACTAACGCCACCACTAAGGCCGCGCTGACCAAGGTGGATATGGGATTGTGTCACCGACCCTTCGAGATCGCTATAACTCACCGTCGCTTTAATCTCGGTCTCTTCCTCATTGATTTTTACCGTACACTTACCTTGCCCTGTCGATGAAAGTGTTAACGGCGTTTCTTGGAACCCTTCTAATCGAGCTCTCGCTACATCCGCCAAAGCTGGAGCCCCGGTCAGCGCCAGTAAAGACGCGACTCCAGCGAATCCAACCAAAAGACGATGCTTCATAGAACCTCCTCCTTTTGTGTAGGGGGTGAAGTTGAGGTGTCCCTGCCACGGCTCATACTTCTCCCCTATCAAGCGGACTCAAGCAATACGCAGGAAGGAGGTTTTTTTCTACTGCTTTAGAATGGGCTCAAATTCCATAGAGTCGATGGACATTGTCATAGGTAATTTTCTGTTTCGCTTCCGCCGGAATGCCGGCGAAGTTCTGTTCGATGACTGCGCGTGAGCGCGGCCAGGTGGAAGCCCGGTGTGGGAAGTCCGACGCCCACATCAAGTTATTCTCCCCAGCTAACTCGTAGGTCATCACGCCCGGTCGATCATCTTGAAATGTCGCGTAGACCTGTCGTTTGAAATAGTCGCTTGGTTTCATGGTGATCGGCGTGGGATCGACATAGCGCAAGGTGTCGTAGCAAATGTCAAGACGATACAGATAATGGGCCAGCCAGCCGATGTCGTTTTCCGCCGAGACGAGTTTGAGCTTCGGGAAGCGTTCCAGCACGCCATTGTAGATCAGGTCTGTCAAAGAATATTGAATCTCGTGGATGATGGACATAGTAGACGCGACGCGACCTTTGCCCATCTGCACGTTTCGTTTCCCCGTCAGGATGTGCAAGCTCATCGGCAAGTTCAAATCCTGCGCTGTCGTCCACAGCGGGTCAAAAGAGGGATCGCTGTACGGAATGTCGCCAGCCGGAGAGGCGTTGATCATCACGCCGCGCAGCCCTTTCTTAGCGACGCGTTGCAACTCACGCACGGCTTCGTTGACGTCTTGCGTAGCCACCAAGCCAAGGCCAATCAACCGTTGCGGTGCGTGGCCTGCAAATTCCGCTACCCAATCGTTGTAGGCCCGAAAACACGCCCACTGCAATTCGAGGTCTTTAAGGTGAAAGAGAAACATACCCAGCGTAGTGTACAACACTTCCCCTTCTACGCCGTCAACATCTTGATCTTTCAGCCGCTCGATCGGGTCCCACCCGCTGGGGCGCGCCTGTTCGTAGCCTACACTCTGATTCGCCGCCAAATCTTTGGGGTCTTTTCCTGCGGCGAAGCCGCCGCCCACGGGAAACGGGGTGAGCCCTTCCGCGACAAAAAAGCTGCCCTTCTTCTCTTGATAATTGTTGACAACGCGCGGCGCGCGATCACGCAGACCACCATTGAGGCGTTCCACCCAGAGGTTGCTCGGCTCCATTGTGTGGGAGTCCGCAGAAAAAATTCGTGCGCTTGCCATATCTGTACCCTCCTTTAGTCAGCGACAAGTCTTACGGAGGGCTATTATCGCGCGATGAGTCTGGTTGTGTCAATCGAAAAGGGCTGCAATGAGTTCCTTACCAGTAGCGCCAACTACCCCCAAGTCGTGTTTTGTGGCATGCTCCCGAATCTGAGCACTAAAGTGTATTCAGGGGAGCAGCGGAAAGAGTGAGATCAAAGTGGAGCAAAGGAGGAGAGTCCATGCGGTACATCATTTACGGGGCAGGCGGCATTGGCGGGGCCATCGGCGGGAAGTTGTTCAAGGCTGGACACGAGGTCGTGCTAATCTGTCGCGGAGAACAACTGGCGGTCATTCGTCGTCAGGGGATGACGTTGAAGACGCCGGGTGAAACACTGCAACTGCCTATCCGCGCTGTGGGGCACCCGCGTGAACTCGTTTTCACCGAGCAAGATGTTGTTGTGCTGACGATGAAGTCTCAGGATACCGAACTGGCGCTGCGCGACCTGGAACGCGCGGGCGGGAGCGACGTGGCGGTAATCTGTTGTCAGAACGGCGTCGATAACGAACGCATGGCTGCGCGCCGCTTCTCACGAGTGTACGGCATGGTGGTCTGGGTGCCCGCCACCTACTTGGAGCCGGGGCTCGTGCTGAACCATGCTGCGCCTATCGGCGGTATTCTTGATACTGGTTGCTATCCCCGTGGAGTTGATCCTCTCATTACTCAAGTGATGGCGGACTTCACTGCTTGTGGGTTTAGTGCAAAGCCCGACCCGAACATCATGCGCTGGAAATACACCAAGCTCCTCAGCAATCTGCGTAATGCGCTGCAGGCGATTTGCGGTTTAGACGCGCCGGGTGGAGATTTTGCCCGGGCCGTGCGCCAGGAAGCATTAGCCTGTTACCAAGCGGCGGGGATCGAATACGTACCGGAAGAAGAGATGCGCGAGCGAGTGCAGAAGGAAATTAAAATGGCCAGCATCGAGGGCCATCCACGCACAGGAGGATCAACCTGGCAGAGCCTGGTGCGGGGCCTACCTTCCGTGGAAGTGGACTATCTCAACGGTGAAATCGCGCTGCTCGGAAAACTGCACGGGATTCCTACACCCTACAACCGCACGCTTCAGTGCGTCGTCAGTGAGTTTGCCCGGACTGGTAAACAGCCCGGGAGTTTAACTGTCGAGCAGTTGCAAGCGTTGGTGAAGGAAGGGTAGGGCGGAGCCTGTTCCTACCGTGGGAGGTGAAGTTTAGAGCTATGAGTTCTCTGCACTCTTAAAAAAGTTCTTGACGTTAGAGAAATAAGCGACAACTATGCCGAGATATACTGTGGGCTGATATTGGGCTATACCGCCGAACTGGCGGCCTTTGTCGGCTCGGTAAGAG
>CAYTVL010000063.1:0-28550 GCA_964441775.1 uncultured Enterobacteriaceae bacterium | reverse complement strand
CGAATTGGCCGCATGTATCATCCTGCTCCGCTCAGGTTTTGTCTCATGATCCTTATTGTTCCTAGCCCTTCACGGTCGGCAGAATCTCCTTACCGAACAGTTCTAATGAGTGGTACGCTTTGACCGGGTCTAAGCCTGGAAGTTGAGTACACACGATAAACTCAGTGAGTGGGGTATCGGCAAGCACCTCCTGCAAGCGGCGACGCACGTGATCGACCGGTCCCAGAAGAGCGCTTCGTTTCAAGCGCTCAGGATCGGGACGGATGAAGGCGCGATTGGGATCCTTGCCATACCCGGCGGCAATCCAGCGTGCATAGAGTTCAGCTTGGTACATCATGGCGGGGCCAGCCTCGTTCCAGGCCTGTTCTTCACTGGGAGCGAGGTAGACAATCCGACTGGCGACGACACTGTACTGTGCGGGGTCCTTGCCTAAGTTTCTCAACGCTTCATGGTAGATGCCGATTTCCCGTCGTCCGCCAACGCAAGCGAATCCGAGACCGAGCTGCGCCGCGCGCTGAATTGCTTTCGTGGCGGCGCCACCCCATAAAATTTCTGGATGCGGTTGACTGACAGGACGAGGCAAAACCCGCACATCTCGCAGCGTGAAGTATTTCCCGGCAAAGTCGAATCGCTCTCCTGTCCAGGCGCGACGCAGGATTTCTATGGTTTCCAACGTCCGGCCCAGCCGCTCCGTACGGGCAATGGCAAACCCATCAAATTCTTCTTGCTGATAGCCGAGCCCCAGGCCTAAACGCAGGCGTCCGTTTGCAATCACATCCGTGACGGCAGTCTCTTCTGCCAGTTTTACAGGATGGTGAAACGGGGCCAAGAGCACGTAGGTGCCTATCGTCACCTGCGTGGTCCGAGCGGCTAGAGCGGACGCCATGGGGATCATGGCGGGCAAATAGCCGTCATCGGTGAAGTGGTGCTCTGTAAGCCAGAGCGAGTCAAACCCCAACTCTTCAGCTCGCTCAGCTTGACGGAACATCTCTCGGTAGACGTCAGCGAAACTTCGGCCAGACCCGGGGGGATTGCGAAAGTCAAATTGGTAGCCAATCTTTACGGAGCGCATCGTTCTCTCTTTTCTTGTTTCGTCGCAAGATAATCGAGAAAACGATGGCAGGCAATCTTTGGCCGACAATCCATGCTCCTTATTTGTCATCATTTGTGCGCACAGGAGGTGATCGGGAGGGGCAGGGGGGTGTCCAGTGACTACACACGAACGACGATCTTGGCGCATGTGGAGAACCTGGCCGCGCGCCCACGTTACGTCGACTGCTTGATCTTTGTGGTGTTTTGCGTCAAGAAGATGAGCAGAAACGCTACTCTCGGACACGCATGAGACTAAGAGTGAGATGGTTCCCTCTTGCAACGTGACTTTGACACACCCTCACGTGGAGTTGAACCTCGTGCGCGCCGAATTTCTCACACGCCGTCAAAGAAGGCGTGTTGTTAAAGGAGACGAAGGATGAACTTCTTGGACCAAGTAGACCCTGAGCTCAGAGTCGTGCTCGAGGCGATGCCGACGAAAGGAGCGGTGACCCTCAAGGACATCCCGGCAGCCCGGGCCAAGATGAAAAAACTCTTCACTGCCATGACTGCTACAGTGCCTGCGATCGAGGGCGTTCCTAGCCGGGATTACTTGGCGCCTGGTCCACAAGGCGATCCGGCTGTGCGAGTCCGCGTGTATCAGCCAACCGATCGGCCATCTATCCTTCCTGCGCTCTTGTGGATTCATGGGGGCGGGTACGTGTTGGGGGATATCGAGCAAGACGACCGACTCATGCAGCAACTGGTCAAGAGAATCGGATGCGTGGCGGTGTCGGTCGACTACCGCCTAGCCCCAGAACATCCATTTCCCGCTCCGGTCGAGGATTGTTATGCGGGGTTACAGTGGCTGTTTGCCCATGCCGGAGACCTAGGCGTTGATGCCTCCCGCATCGCCATTGGCGGGGCCAGTGGCGGGGGCGGGCTCGCGGCGGGACTGGCGCTCTTGGCTCGCGACCGGGGTGAAGTGCCGGTTGCTTTCCAACTGCTTATCTACCCCATGATCGATGACCGGAACGTCACCCCGGCCAGCTATGCAATTACCGACCCGCGCGTGTGGCATCGCGAGAGTAACCACTTAGGGTGGAAAGCCTACCTGGGCAGGGATGGTGGTGGGGACAATGTGTCACCGTATGCGGCGGCGGCGCGGGCCACCGATCTGACGAACTTGCCGCCAGCATACATTCCGGTAGGCGCACTCGATCTGTTTATCGACGAGAATATCGAGTACGCACAGCGGCTCATTCAAGCAGGTGTACCTACCGAGCTTCATGTGTATCCGGGAGCGTTTCATGGGTTTGATGCATTCGCCCCGTCTGCAGCAGTCTCGAAACAGTTCAAAGCCGAGCGCGATCAGGCGCTCAAGCGCGCCTTGCACCCCTAACATTATTCAACAGGCAAAGGAGAAACGACATGACAAATATTCAACAGTCCCCGGCGGCCACCGCTCAGAGGTCGATCAAGCACTACGATGCAGTCATCATCGGAGCAGGTGTGGGCGGTCTGTATGCTTTGCATCACCTACGCACAATGGGACTCTCGGTCTGTGTCTATGATGGCGCCACCGGCGTCGGCGGCACCTGGTGGTGGAACCGCTACCCCGGGGCGCGGGTCGATGGGCCAGGCAGTCCGTTCTACTGTTACACGTTCTCTGAAGATCTCGTGAAGGAGTGGGACTGGGCCGAGACGCAACCGAGTCAAGAGTCTGTCCTTGCGTATCTTGAGTATGTCGCCGATCGGCTCGACCTGCGCCGGGATATCCAGCTCGAGACCTGGGTGCGCGACGCCTCTTACGATGAAGCGGGGCAGCGTTGGCTGGTCGAAACCAGCGCAGGCGCGCGCGTCTCTTGCCAATTTCTGATTTGCGCGGTTGGCACTCTCTCAGCGCCCAACACGCCTGATATTCCTGGGATCAATACGTTCGCTGGGGAGTGCTATCACACTGGTCGCTGGCCGCAGACACCCGTCTCCTTTGCCGGCAAGCGGGTCGGTGTGATTGGGACTGGGTCTTCAGGGGTACAGGCGATTCCCGAGATCGCCCGCGAGGCGGCCCACGTGACGGTGTTCCAACGCACACCACAATACAGCATTCCGGCCCGTAACCGTCCTCTCGAACCTGAGCTGATGCAGCACGCCCGCGAGAACTGGGAGGCCATCCGCGCGCAGTTGAATACTAACCCCGTGGGCATGCCGTTCAAGTTCAGCGAGCGCTTGGCCTGCGAGGATACGCCCGAACAACGTCAAGCGCTCTACGAAGAACTCTGGCAGAAGGGCGGCTTCCACCTCTTGTTCAGCAGCTATGCTGACCTCTTGACCAATAAAGAGGCCAACCGCACGCTGGCCGATTTCGTGCGCGGGAAGATTCGCGAGACCGTGCGCGACCCCAAGACGGCTGAGAAGCTGATGCCCACCTACTATCTGGGCACCAAGCGTCAGCTTCTCGACAACGGCTACTATGAAACGTTCAACCGCGACAATGTCACGCTGCTTGACCTACGCGAAGACCCGATTCAGGAGATTACACCCGACGGCGTACGTACCGCGACGGGCAACCACCCCCTCGACATGCTTGTGTTGGCGACGGGCTTCGACGCCATCACTGGCACGTTACTGCGCCTCAACCCCAAGGGACGCGGAGGCGTCAGCTTGAAAGAGAGATGGAGCACCCGCTTCGATACGTATCTCGGCATCGCAATCGCCGACTTCCCGAATCTTTTTATGATCCACGGCCCCGGGTCACCCTCGGTGCTGTACAACATGCCGCTCGGCGCCGAGCGCGAGGCGGCGTGGATCGGCGACTGCGTGCGCTATCTGCGTGAACGCGGCCTGGGCACTATCGAGCCGACCCCCGACGCCGAGCAGAGCTGGGATCAAGAGATCGCCGAGCTCGCCAACGCGACGCTCTATCCTCTCACCGACTCCTGGTACACAGGAGCCAACATCCCAGGCAAGCCCCGCCAGTTCTGTGTGCACCTGGGCGGCCCCCTCTACTTTCAGCGTCTCTCCGAGGTGGCTACCAAAGGCTACGAGGGCTTTGTACTTGAGGAGGAGCGTCGCGCGAAGGTTGCTGTTGTGTCCTAAGCGTCTCAGTAAATCGATCCGTGAGCCCCGCTGTAGCAGACAGATGACCGCTCGACTGTTCTGTCTAGGCAGAAGAAGCGGGGCACAGGATGTAGAGCGCCATCAAGAATGGAACAGAAGTGAGGAATGACGATGAAAGGACAGGAGATTTGCTGTGGGCCTCAGAGAGTCAACAGCGCAGTACTCTTCTTCGTTCTCGGTGTCTTGCTGAAGGAGCTGATGACTGGGGGCATAGTGGTGGCGGAAGAGTGCTCCGGGGCGATAACCGTCGAAGAAGCCGTGAAGGCTGAGGACGCCCGTTACCAGGCACAGACGACGAACGACGTGGCTGCTATGGAACGGCTCTTCGGTCAAGATCTGGTTTATACCCATTCCTCCGCCGCAGTGGATAATAAGAACTCGTACATCGAGTCGATGCGCTCAGGGACTGTCAAATATCGGGCGATGCGGCGGAGTGACGTCACAGTGCGCACCTACGGCTGTCTGGCTATGATGACTGGGAACGCAGCATTTGACGTTACAACGAAAGGAGAAGATCTGTCGATACAGTTGCGCTTCCATAGCGTGTGGGTGAAGCGTTCCCAGGGCGTACAATTTGTGTCCTGGCAATCCACGCGTCTCCCGCCGACGCCGTAACTGCAGTCCGGCTGTGGGCTGGACTACGGTTGGCGGGGGAAGCCTACCGCTCTACCACTTGAGAGGAGACCGCTTTCTTATCCTGTCTACTCTATCAATAAATACAGACAGCATGCGCCCTGTTATTGTTGCACCTCCCGCGAGCAATGCGTCTACCAATCACTCTTGCGTGACGACCCACCCGGTCCACTATAGGCGATGGTATACCCAGGTTCACGTGGGAACAAATCTTTGGGAATCGTGACCAGCGCCCGTTTCCAAGCAGCGACAAGCCGATCCTCTGCGGTATAGTCGAATGGATCGTGCAGCAGGCGCGCGCTCTTGCCCCCACGCTCCAACGGATGCTGACTCAACCACACTGCGGCCTGTTTGACGCCTTCAATGGGCGAAACGATGTCGTGATACCCCAGTTCAGCTTTGATTTTGCTCAGATCAAAGACTCGATGGGTCGTCCAGGGTTGTGCGATAAGGGGTCTGGCGCTTACGGCCAACTCTTAGGGCATCGAGATGATTTCCCAGTCGTGCCCCAGCGCCCGCGCGCACAGTTGCACGACCTGTTTGAGCGTGAGAACGTGCTCGTCTCCACAGTTGTACACCTGCCCAGCCGCCACCTGCGGGTGATCCACCGCCAGCAGCAGTGCATGCGCCATGTTCGCCGCCGCCCCGCTGTGGTTAAGGGTTAACCCATCATCCGGCAGGATAATGAACGGGCGCTTATCCAAGATCCGCCGCACGATCGGCCATTCGCGCGGCGTGATTTGATAGGCCCCGTAGATTTGCGGATAGCGGAAATGAGTCGCGGTGGGATGATGCTGAAAGACTACTTCCTCGGTGCGGTACACACGATAGCCTTTCCCATCCTCCGCTTCCGTCACGGCTTTGGGGGCCACTTCGGCGGTAGGAACGGGGAGTCCTGGGGGATCAAACATGGCCGCATTCATATAGCCCCGGTAGGCTGGGCCGCCACCGACGGACATGAACCGCTCGGTGCGGCCTCTCATGATTTCGGCGATGCGTCGCAACCGCCCGTACATGGCGATGGTCAGCTCAAACTGGCTACTGCCCAACACCTCGAGCATGGCGCGATCATCGAAGGGGTTGGTATGAATGTGGGTCACCGTCATGGGAATCTCGTCCACCTCATGCTGGCCAGTGTGCAACATGGAGACGGTAAAGCCCCGCTTGATCAAGCCATTGACGATGAAGTGTCCGGTTGGTCCTGTGCCGCCAATAACTAATGCGTGCTTCATCGTGCTCACTCTCAGTGTTGGCCTCGTGCTGTTCCTCGAGCCAGTGTACTCCTATCATACCCGGATTGCTGCGTCGTTGCCAGGGTGCAGATGACAGCGGTGACGCTGCTCTTTTCGAGAACGAACTAATCGGCAACAGGTTTGCCGTTGAAGCGGATCATTGCCGCGTTCACGTATTCATGGCATGATCCGAGCATTCTTGGAACTTGTGGCAGAGAGTATTTCAAAAGCAATGAGCGTATTAGACGTATCGAAACTTGAGCCCACCCGTCGCATCCAGTTCGCGTTTACTGACGAGCAGGAACAATTCCGTGCGGCGATTCGGCGGTTTTTGACTGAGAAATCGCCCCCGACCGAAGTCCGACGCCTTATGGACACGGCCGCGGGGTACGATCCCGAGATCTGGCGCCAGCTCAGCGACCAACTCGCGCTGCCTGGGATCCACATCCCGGAGCAATACGGTGGTGCGGGGTTCGGTATGGTCGAACTGTGCATTGTCACGGAGGAGATGGGTCGTGCCTTGCTCTGCGCACCCTATTTCTCTACGGTGGTGCTCGCGACCAATGCGATCTTGAACGCCGGTACAGAGGCGCAGAAATCGAACTTGCTGCCCGACCTTGCCAGCGGCGCACGACTCGCCGCGCTGGCCGTTACCGAGCCGAACGGTCAGTGGGATCCACATGCCATCGAGCTTGTCGCGACACCCGCCGCGGACGAATTTCTGCTGGAGGGAACAAAAAGTTACGTCGTGGATGGGCACGTGGCCGATCTGCTGGTCGTCGCTGGCCGCGTCCCTGGGACTGCCGGCGACAAGGGTCTGGCGCTCTTCACGGTGCGCGCTGATGCCAGTGGCGTTGACCGACGCCTCCTGGCATCGATGGACCCCACGCGCAAGTTGGCGTATATCGAGTTTCACGGCGCACATGCGCAGCTCCTAGGCACTGTGAATAACGGCGCAACGCCACTCGTCCGCACGCTTGACCAAGCGGCCATCGCGCTCGCCAACGAAATGGTCGGTGGGGCCCAGACGTTGTTCGACGCGGCGGTGAATTATACGAAGCTGCGCGTACAGTTCGGGCGTACGATCGGTTCGTTTCAGGCGATCAAGCACAAGTGCGCGGACATGTTACTGGAGATGGAGCTGGCGAAGTCCGCCGCCTACTATGCGGCGCAAGCCGCCGCAGTGGACGATCCCGAGTGGCCCGCGCTGGCGTGTGTGGCCAAAGCCGCGGCCTCGGACATGTACCTGCGGATCGGAGTCGACTGTATTCAGCTTCACGGCGGCATCGGATTTACCTGGGATAACGATACACATCTGTGGTTCAAGCGCGCCAAAAGCTCAGAGGTCTTGCTGGGCCAGCCGCATTACCATAGGGAGCGCTTACTGCAGCGCTGGGGAGTGTAAGTGATGAGTAAGGTCAACGAAGTTGATGTGCGAGCGGAAGTACGAACGTGGCTTGCAGCAAACTGGGACCCGGAGATGTCCTTGGTAGCGTGGCGCAATAAGCTTGTGGACTCTGGCTGGGGCATGCCGCAATGGCCTGAGGCATGGTGCGGCCGGGGGTTATCGCTGGGCCTCGTGCGCGCAGTGGAAGAGGAATTTGCGAGCATCGGGGCTGTAGGGGTAGCGAAATCCGGCGTGCGACTGCTGGCGGCGGCGACACTCCTTGAGCACGGAACGGATCGGCAGAAAGAGAAGTATCTGCGCCGCATCCTTACCGGGGAAGACACCTGGTGCCAGCTCTTCAGCGAGCCAGGCAGCGGCTCGGATCTTGCCGGAGCCACCACCCGTGCGGAGTTACACGGCGACTATTGGCTCATCAATGGCCAAAAGGTCTGGACTACGAGCGCTCACCATGCCAATCACGGCCTGTTGCTGGCCCGTACGGATTGGGATGCGCCCAAGCATGAGGGGTTGTCGTTTTTCGTGATCGACATCAAACAGCTGGGTGTGGACGTGCAGCCGCTCAAACAGATGAATGGCCACGCGTCGTTTAACCAGGTGTTTTTCACTGAGGCGCAAGTACCGGCAGAGAACCTGGTCGGACGAGTCAATGAAGGCTGGAAGGTCGCGGTGACCACGCTCGCCCATGAGCGTCGCGGGGCGGATGGACTGAATGCCCCATCAAGGCGGGGAGCGCGCACGGGGCGGATTTACGAGGAAGAGCGCAGAGAACTAGAAACGGCCAATCAGCCCTACAAGTGGTATCCACAGCGCGCCGGACGCGTCGATCTCATCCTCGATCGGGCCAAGGAAACCGGGGCGAACCAGGATCCGCACGTGCGTCAGGAGATCGCCAAGCTGATGATCATGGCGAAGTCAGCGGAGTGGACCGCACGCCGGGCCCGCGCCGCACAGCAACAGGGACGCCCACAGGGGCCGGAAGGCTCGCTTGGTAAGCTCGCGGCCAGTCATGTGGCCCGGGCCGCGGCGCACGTACACACGCTGATGACCGGAGCGGACGCGCTGCTCACCGGACCCGAAAGCCCGCGTAACGGGATCATCGCCGAGATTTTGGTGTCGGTGCCCGCCATTTCCATCGCCGGCGGCACGGATGAGATTCAGCGCAATATCATCGCCGAGCGCGTGCTGGACCTCCCGAAGGAGCCCCGGTTCGACACTGGTCCATTCCGGCAAGTGCGAAAGAACTAGCCGAGGTCGCAACGGCTCTGCCGAGAACGTCAGTGAGGCCTGATGCAAAACTCGTCTCAAAATGACGCAGGCCCCTTGAGAATTGAGACTTGGATTTTCACTGAATGAAGCGCGCGGCACGGGTGAACGTCTACCGTCTGGCCGTACGGGGCCTGCTCTGGACGGTACCTCTGGTCGTATGGCCCGCAGTGCTCAGGGCTGAAGAGCGCGCGGTCGCCCCGGTTATCACCGTCGCGACCTACAATATCCTCCATGGTGGGGTGTGGTCCGGCTGGATAGGAACCGCTCAGCATCTGGACCAGCGTTTCGAGCTGGTGGCCGCAACCCTAGAGAAACTGCACCTCGATATTCTGGGCGTACAAGAAGCCTCCACGAGTCGCGAACGGGGCAATACCGCCGCCCGCCTCGCGACCCGCTTGGGTTTGTCCTATGTGTATGCCCCAGCGGCTTGGCGGCTCTTTCGGAATGAAGACCTCAATCGCGTTCTCTCGGGGTTCTTGAATTTCACTGAAGGTCCAGCAATTCTCAGCCGCTTTCCGATTGTCTCGTGGACCGCCTATGATTTGCCAAGGTGTGGACGGTGGCTCGATCCCCGCGTGCTTCTCGTGGCCACCCTTCACACCCCCTGGGGCTTTATCCAAGTCGCCTCCACGCACACCTCAGGCGATCCTTGTCAACATCGCGCCCTCCTCACCTTCCTCTTGCTTCATCGCGACACGCCTTTATTGCTGATGGGAGACTTTAACGCCGTAGAGCATTCCCAGGCGATGACAATGTTCACCGCCGAACACGGCTTCATTGATATCTTTCGGACGCTGCATCCGACCAGCCCCGGCTTTACCTGCTACCAGAATCCCTACGCCCCAGCGCCGACGGTCTCGCGCCGGATTGATTATCTCTTGCTTCTGCCTAGTCAGAACTTTCAGGCTCAACTCCGCACCAGCATGGTGATCCTTGATGCCCCTGGCCGGCTGTCCGACGGACGCCCGTTATGGCCTTCCGATCACTACGGGGTTGTGGCTGAGATCGAGTTGTCGCCTCCAGTTCCGAGCGGCGGTTCTCGGCAATCATACCCTCTCCGCCAAAGAACACCCAGCGCAGAAAGCTATTGAACAATTCACTCTTGTTCATGGCCCACAGAATGAGACGGCGCAGATCGCGATCGGCCAGATACTGGAGCAAGAAGCCCGTGCGGACGACCCGGCCCACTTCGCGCAGCGCGAAGTACAAGCGATTCTTGACTCTCTGCGAAGAATCTGGCTTTGAGACCCTTCGTTTCACTCAGGGTGAAGACTCTGGTGCACCAATCTTTTGTAGATTGATCGAGACTCCGAAGGTAGAGAAAGAGTGTAGCTTAGGATTCTACCTAGGGTGTAGTGTTTTCTTCCTCAGAGCCGGTATGCAACGACCGCGACCAGAGACAAACACTGATAATCCTCAGGCGTCGTGATGCGTGATAACTCTAGAGCTGAGCCTCAGAAATTTTAGTCTACTAGCTCCGCGAGTCTGTGCGTAGTCCTCTTCTGGCATACTGCTTGCCTCTTCATGCTAAGAACCCTGCTCCGCTTTTCCCTCTGGCTCGGCCATTTCTAGTACTTCTTCTCCAAGCGGAGGCAGCAGAAAGGAGAGCATATGAGAAAAACATCCCCGCGGACACTAACGGTCATAGCTGGTGCTCTAGGCACATTGATCTTGACCTTTCCTATCCAAAGTAATGCAGAGCCCTACCGCTCTTATGATAACGAGGCGTGGCAAGGAGTTCAGCATGAAGGCGAGGAGTTAGATGAGGCTCGCGACGCTGAGCGCCAGGACCGACAGCAACTTCGCCATGAGCAACGCGAAATGGATGCCGCACGCCGCGCAGGGGACTGGCGGGGTTACCAGCATGAGCGGCAGGAAGCAGAGCAAGCGGGAGACGCCGTGCGGGAGGATCAGGCCCAAGTCGCGCACGAACGGGAGGAACTGCGAGAGCAAGAGCACGCCCTTCGTCGCCAGCATCACCATGATCACGAAGATTGAGGTGTTCGTATTCGTCACCATTGGCGGGACAAGCTCCCGCCTCTAACCACCGCTTCCTCGCTCGAGGCGTGCGTGCCTATACACGTGCCTACTCAAGGGGGAGCACCGAGGGACCATCCCAATTACTCATAGTTCCTCCATAAGGCGCATCGGCTGCCTGCGATCAACTCTTGCTCTTGTAAACAAATTGGTTCTTCACCACGTCTCACCAAACGGCCGGAGTTCTACGTTAAAGGACCACGCGCTCCGGTCTTGGTGGGTCACGTGCCAGACCTCTTCGGCGATGGCGGCCGGTGTGATGAAAAAGTGAGCGGGCGCGTCCGGCCACCGCTTGCGCGTCCACTCTAAGTCGATGACTGCGTCGATCATCACATAGGCGACGTGCACTCCCTTGGGACCGAGCTCACGGGCCATCGCCTCCGCAAGAATCCGCTGCGCCGCCTTGGTTGGCGCAAACCCGGCAAAGTTCGCCTTGCCGCGGAATGCCGACGTATTACCGGTGGCGATAATGGCTCCTGCTCCCGCCGTAACCATCGCCGGCGCTAGCCGTCGAGCAAGATACAGCAGCGCCATCGTATTAACCTGAAAGTTGCGATTGAGCACCTGAGGATCGATTTCCAGAAAGGACCCGAAAGCCCCGCCCACTGCATTATGAACCAGCACGGTCGGCGTCCCCAGTTCGGCCCGGATCGCCTCTACGGTAGCATCGAGTTGCGCTTCATTGGTAACGTCGCAGGGATAAGCGTGAGCGTGGGCAATTTCGCGCTCCAGCAGGGTAAGGCGCTCGTGAGTACGCGCGAGCATCGCGACCGTATATCCTCCACTCGCAAAACGTCGCACAATCGCCGCACCCGTTCCTGGACCGACCCCGGTCACCACTGCTACTGGACGTGTTTGATTCATGGCGGCTTCCTTTCTCTTCATCTCCTAAGCGGAGCGTGAAAATTTCCCCACGCTCGCATGTCAACATCGTATCCACAGAACCTGGATGGATTATGTGCTCAACGCATTGCCCGCGGGATAGTGCAAGATCTGCTCGCGTTCGAGTCGCGCAATATCGTCTCTACTGTATCCCAGCTCGCCAAGGATGGTGCCGCTGTCCGCCCCCAGTAAAGGCGCAAGCTCACGGACGCTCGCTGGGGTGCGGTCGAATCGGGCCGCGGGGCGCGGTTGCCGCACCCGGCCAAACAGCGGACTCTCATATTCTTCCAAGATATGATTGGCCCGTACTTGGCCATCCTGGAGAAGTTCAAAGCGGCTCAGAACCGGAGCTGCTGGCACGTCGTTGTCAAGCAAACGCGGCAGGATTTCGCTCGCCAGCCACTTCTCCAGCTCGGCGGCCATGATGCTGCGGCGCTCTACGGCATTGCGGGAGCGCGCACTCGCCGTTTTGAACCGGGGATCGGCGATGAGGTCCTGCCGATTGAGCGCCCGGCACATGCCAGCCCATTCATCGTCTGACACCGCCGCCGCGGTGATATAGCGGTCCTGCGTGGCAAACACGAGGTCCGGCCCGATTTCCCCTTCTGAGGGATCGCGCTCATCTCCTATGAAAGTCAGGCTCGGCATCGCCTCGGGCCAGAGATAGGCGATCATCGCGTCCAGCATGGCGGTCCGCACGTGTTGCCCTTGCCCGGACCGCTCCCGCGCAAACAGCGCTGCGGTGATCGCCTGTGCTGCAGTCAACGCTGTGGTATTGTCTGCGATGATCGTGCGTACCATCCTGGGGCGGCCAGTGTCTCGATCCGTTTGGATTTCCGCCAGGCCCGATAGAGCCTGAATCACCGGATCATAAGCGCGCTGGCCGGCATACGGGCCGCTGTCGCCAAACCCGCTGATCGACACGTAGATAATGTCGCGCCGGATCCCCCGCACTGCGTCTTCGCCGAGACCGAGACGCTCAGCCGCCCCGGGACGGAAGTTATGCACGAGCACGTCTGCCGTCGCGATCAGCTTCTGGACAATTGCGAGACCCTCAGCGACCTTGAGATCAATGGCCAACGAGCGCTTGTTGCGGTTACACGATAAGAAAAAGGCGGACATCCCACGATGGTCATAACTGAAGTGACGCATGAGGTCGCCGCTTGGCGGCTCGATCTTGATGACGTCTGCACCCTGGTCGGCCAGCATCCTGGTCGCAACGGGGCCCGCGACCATCGTCGTCAAATCCAGCACTCGTACTCCGTCTAACGGTCCCACCATGTTCTCCTCCTTGTTGGGAAACTGCTCGTAGCTGCAGAGGTGAGGGTGAAGTATTTACCCCGTATAAACCAGCACTGCGAGGAGCCTGACATGCAAATGCTGTGTCCCTACTTTGCAAAGTTCGTCTTGAGCGCCGCCTGATACGCTGGGCGCGACGCGACCCGCTGCCGATAGTGCGACCAGGTCTCGGAGAGAGAGATTCCGCACGCTGTCGCCCAGTCGAGACATGTCATCAAGAGTATGTCAGCAGTGCTCAGCTTTTCCCCAAACAAATAGGAGCCTTCACTGCCGACGTTTGCAGCCATCGCTTCGATATTGTGGAGGAAGTAATTTTTCGCGGATTCGACTGCGATGGGCGCTTCGCCATAGATGTGCTTGAGCCCATCATGACGTCGAATCACATACAGTGATCCAGCGTCGAGTTCAGACATGATGAAATAGCACCACTCGTGCAGTCGCGCCCGGCTCACCGCGTTGCTCGGGACGTATATCTCTTTTACATTCGCAAATATTTCACTGAGGTACTGAATGATCGCGGCGCTCTCGGTGAATACCAATGCTCCATGACGAAGCACGGGAATCTTGTGCCTGGGATTGAGGCGCTTGAATTCGTCAGTAAGGGTTTCGCCGGTCCGCGACTGGACCGGATAAGATTCGTACTCCAGTCCCAGCTCTAGTAACATCCAGTGCACTCGCATCGTGCGGGGAGTACCGACTCCCCACACCGTTAAATCATGCACCATAACCATTCCTCGATCGGGCTCGGTTAGAACTTCTCTGTGAAGGGCCTCACATCCAGTTCATGGGTCCAGGCGCTGGGATCCTGGTGCGCTAAGTACCAGAATGCGTCAGCGATCGCCGATGGTTTGAGCAACTCTTCGTCCCTGACGTTCGGACGTAACTCCCTTAGGAGCGGCATGTCAATGCCGCCGTCGACGTTGACGTAGGCGACGTGGATGCCCTGCGGATGCAGATCGCGCGCCATCACTTGGGCGAGTCCCCGCACGGCAAACTTGGCTGGCGCAAACGCGGCAGAGGTGGGCCACGGTCGCACGCCAGCAGTGGCGCCGGTGATTAAAATCGCCCCGCTCCCGCGCGAGAGCATCTCAGGCACTACCTGCCGCGCCCACAGAAACGCCCCGAACGTATGCAGCCGCCACGTCTGCTCAAACACCTCAGGCGTTGTCTCCAGCAAGCGGCCCATCGGACGGCGCCCGCCGTTGTAAATCAGAATCTCTATCGGACCCAATTCGCGTCGGATTTGTTCATGCGTTGTCGCCACCTGCTCTGCGATCGTCGCATCACTTCGGATTGGCGCTGCGACACCACCTGCCGCGCTGATCTCCTCCGCAACTTTTTCAATGACATCCGCACTTCTGGCGATCAGCGCGACCTTATAGCCCCCGGCGAAGCGGCGGGCCAGCGCCGCGCCCAGACCAGCCCCGACGCCGACGACTGCTGCTACTTTTTTTTCGCTTGTAGATTCCATCGCAAGACCTTCCTCATTTATTGATTACGGTTGTCATGTTTGATAGATTCATAGCGGTCGTCATCAAATGAATCAAGTAGGATTCAAAAAATTGAGGAGAGTCAAATGCGGGTGTCGAAAGAACAGGCGGCGCAGAACCGCCAACAGATCCTGACTGCGGCTGCTCGTTTATTGAGAGAACGCGGCATCCACGCCACTGGTGTTGACGCCATTACCACAGAGGCCGGCCTCACGCACGGGAGTCTCTATAGCCAGTTCGGGTCCAAAGAGGCCATCGTCACCGAGGCGATCCGCGCTGCGATGACGCGCTCAAAATACCTGTGGCAGAAAGCAGCAGCGCAGAAGCCGAAGGGCGAAGCGTTTTGCAACATTGTAGATCGGTATCTATCGACCGAACACCGAGACTCGCACGGCCAGGGATGCGTGGTTGCTGCTCTGGGTGCTGACATCGCTCGCCAATCTCCAAGCATTCGGGAAGCATTTACCAAGGAATTAGTAGACGGAATCAAGTTCCTGGCTGAGCTAACGCCAGGGACAGATCCGGCACAACGATACGACAGTGCACTTGCCGCCTTTACCAACATGGTCGGCGCGCTGATTCTTGCACGCGCAGTGAATGATGAGAATCTTTCAGAACGCATCCTGCACACTACCGCGAAACAGGTGACACAACGCATCAAAACGCGACAGCCTGCGCGCCATAGCAAAGGTCTACGTTGACCTACATGGATCGCTGGAAGAGTTCTCAAGAGAGGACAGAGAAGAATTTGACAGGTGACACAAGGAGGTAAGAGGTGGAACAGAGAAACGCGACAGCGGCGGTGATCGGGGCTGGAGATTATATCGGGGCCGCCATCGCCAAAAAATTCGCCGCCGAGGGCTTCACTGTCTGTGCTGGACGTCGGAACGGCGACAAGCTCGCACCCTTGGTCGCTGACATCAAGGCGCAGGGCGGACGGATCTTTGCGCGGTCGCTCGATGCCCGGCAGGAAGCTGACCTCACCGCCTTCCTGCAAGACGCCGACCGGCGCTCCCCGCTCGAGGTTTGCATTTTCAACATCGGAGCAAACGTTAATTTCCCTCTGCTCGAGACGACGGAGCGTGTGTTCCGCAAGGTCTGGGAAATGGCCTGCTATTCCGGATTCCTGGCTGGCCGAGAGGCCGCTCGCTTGATGCTGCCGCGCGAGCGCGGCTGTATCTTCTTTACCGGAGCTACCGCTAGCCTGCGCGGCGGCGTCGGATACGCAGCTTTCGCCAGCGCAAAATTCGGCCTGCGGGCGGTGGCGCAAAGCATGGCGAGAGAACTTGGACCTAAGAGTATCCACGTCGCTCACCTCATCATCGACGCTGGAGTAGACACCGCTTGGGTGCGCGAGCGGATCAGGGAGAGAGAAGGAGAGCAGGCGCTCACAAACCTGGATCCCGACCGACTCATGCGGCCTGCTGCGGTCGCCGAAGCGTATTGGCGGCTATATCAGCAACCTTGCGATGCGTGGACCTTCGAGCAAGAAATTCGTCCCTTTGGAGAAAAATGGTGAACGTATGACTGAGGCGAGTAGGCTTTGGAGGATAGGTTTTTTACGCAGCAAGGGGCGCCTCGCGGATCATTTTGAGTTTTATTGTTTCTCCTTCGGCACAGGGACACGGTTTGGACCCGAAGCGCCCGAGGGGCAACCGCTGCTGCTTGAGCACCACCATCACGATGGCCGGTGGTGCTATCGTGGTAATGCTGTACACTTGGTGAGGTTGTAGTTACAGATAATGTAGTGAGAGCCGTCGGAGAGCATTCCCTAGATAGCACCATAAAAAGCGTCGAGCGGGAAGGCTCGACGCTTTTTTGTCCACTACGCCAGAAATCAGCGCAGCGGTCAAATCACGCGAAGCTCACCGTTTTCTATCCCCTCAGTACCACCATTTGCTTAATGACCCTCCGGTTCGGTACACGCCTGACTAATCGTCGTGATGGTGATGATAGCGCCACCGGTCCGACCCATAGCCATCATAATACCGATCATCATACCGGCGATGATGATGCCAGTAATATGGATCAGCACAGCCCACAGCGCTCGCAGCAAGCAGCAAGATAAAGAATGTTTTCTTGACGATCTGGGTCATACCTCGCTCCTTTCGCTTAACGACCCTTCTATAAAAAACACCGCTCTTGCTCCTCAGTCTCGGCGACCTCAACCTTTGTAAGTAATGAAGGGCTCACGAGAGCGAGTTCAATTTAGCTTGGAGGTGCAGCACATGCGAAAGTCCAGAAACTGCTTGTCAACTTAAGCAAATACAATCATTCGCGGACCGTGCTGGAGAGAGTCGTGCACTTTAGCGCCCTCCATGCTGTACCTGTCCTCTTTGATCCTCTTCCATGCATGGATTATCTCGGCCATACTTCAAGAATGGCCTCGCTCTCGTTGAAAGAAATGGCCTCGCCACAGAAGCGGTGAAGCAGAGAGGATAGCATATGAAATACCATGCGATCATTCTGGGCTCGGGGCAAGGCGGGACTCCGCTTGCCCGCCGGCTGGCCGACGTGGGCAAAACGGTTGCGCTCGTGGAACGCAAGGAGCTGGGCGGAACTTGTATCAATACGGGCTGTACCCCGACCAAGACGATGATTGCTAGCGCTCAGGTGGCGCACTATGTTCGCCATGCCGCACGATGGGGCGTACACACCACCGATGTGCAGGTAGACCTACCCGCAATTATGACTAGGAAGGATCGTATCGTGCAACAGTTCCGCGCCGGCCACCAGCGCCGCGTGGACGCTCGTCCGAACTTGCACCTCTACCGGGGCGAAGCGCGATTTCTTGCTCCTCATGAGATCCAAGTCGGAGCGCAAGTGCTGGAGGGTGAACACATCTTCATTGATACCGGCGCCCAGCCTAGCCTTCCACACGTCCCTGGGCTAGATACCGCCCCTTTCCTCACCCACGCCACTATCATGGAATTGCGCAAGTTGCCTGATCACTTGTTAGTGCTCGGAGGCGGCTATATTGGAATCGAGTTTGGCCAAATGTTCCGCCGCTTCGGCAGTGCAGTGACGGTCCTCCATCAGCACGAACAAATTCTACCGCACGAGGATACGGACGTGGCCGCGGAGTTACAAAAAGCCCTGGAAGCGGAAGGCCTCCGCTTCCTCCTGAATGCGCACACAACCAAAGTAGAACACAATAACGGCCAGATCATGGTAACCCTCGAGGGGACTCATGGCTCCCAGACGGTGTCTGGCTCCCACCTGTTGGTAGCTGCTGGACGCACGCCAAATACGAAGGAGTTGGAACTCGACAAGGCTGGCGTGGAGACCGACAAGAACGGCTTTATCACGGTGAACAACCGTCTAGAGACCAACGTCCCAGGGATCTGGGCGCTCGGTGACGTCAAAGGGGGGCCTGCTTTTACCCATATTTCCTACAATGATTATCAAATCATCTACGGCAACCTGGTGGAGGGCAAGAACCTGAGCACTGAGCGCCGCATCGTGCCGTACGCGGTCTTCACAGACCCCCAGCTCGGCGGAGTAGGAATCACCGAGAAGGAAGCACGAGCGAGGGGGTATCGCCTGAAGATTGGCAAAATCCCCATGACTGCCGTTGCCCGCGCGATCGAACGCGAAGAAACGGCGGGCCTGATGAAACTCGTGGTGGATGCCGCGACCGACCGAATCCTGGGAGCCTTTATCCTGAGCGCAGAAGGAGGGGAGCTCGTGCAGATTCTGAGTACGCTGATGCTCACCGACCAGCCTTACACCATGCTCAAGGGAGCGATCTACATTCATCCCACCCTGGCCGAAGGCTTCTTCGGTCTTATGGAGGAGGTAAAGCTAGCGGACGAGCCACGCTCCATTGCGACACTATGAGGAGTCGTGATCCCCGGGCAGCTTGACAATCTGCTGCTGGGATCTACATTGTCTATCGGCGATTGTCGATAGGAAAGAAAGCAGCAGTGAAGCCGAAGGCCGCTCCTGAGGAATTGAGTCTCCTGTGCAAGGCGTTGGCGCATCCCATGCGCGTGCAGATTCTGCACTTGCTGCGGGAGCGCCGCTGTCTGTGTGGGGATCTAGTGGACGCGCTGCCCGTGGCGCAGTCCACAGTCTCCGAGCATCTCCGGATCCTCAAAGAGGCTGGACTCATCGTGGATGAAGCCGAGGGGCCGCGGCGCCACTATAGCGTGAACCAACGCCTCCTAGAGCGGTTGAAAGCGTTGATCACTACGTTATAGCTTTTTTTATCCTTTAATATCGTTTATCGTCGATAAAGGATTACAAGAGCGCAGATGCGCCTGAGAACGAAGTGGGCAGTGTGAGCACGAGAAGACCTTATCGTTGTGCGCTCAATTGCCGAGCGTGCGGCAATCACCCGAAGATTACCGAGTAGATCGATCACAAAGAGTGAGGTTGGCCGCGTTCGGCAAAGGCGACGTAAGGAAATTGAAAAAACGAGAAGAATTGGAGCGCTATCTATGCAACAAGCCTTGCAACTCGTCATCAATAATGACTTTCAGTCCGAGGACAGACAACCATCTGCCACGCCCTCAATGGCAGAGGCTGACGTGCTCGATGCCTATTCGCGAGCCGTCATGAGCGCAGCCGAGCAGGTCAGCCCTGCAGTTGTCAACATTGTCGTCGCTCATCGCCTGCCACAGCAACCAGCGGCTGTGGCCCGTTCTCCCCATGAGGTCCGGGGTAATGGTTCGGGGTTTGTCTTTACACCAGATGGGTTCATCCTGACCAATAGCCACGTGGTCCACCAGGCTGCGAAGATCGAGGTCACCCTGTCCGATGGGCGTTCTTTTCCAGCAACTCTAGTGGGGGATGATCCGGATACAGACTTGGCGGTGATTCGTATCGATGCTCCGCATTTAGTACCCGCCCGGTTGGGAGATTCTCATACCCTGCAGGTGGGACGGTTGGTCATTGCGATTGGTAACCCCTATGGTTTCCAATGCACGGTGACGGCGGGCGTCGTAAGTGCACTCGGACGGTCGCTGCACGCACGCAGTGGGCGGATGATGGAGGATCTCATCCAGACCGATGCGGCGCTCAACCCCGGCAACTCGGGCGGTCCGCTGGTCACCTCCCAGGGAGAAGTCATCGGAGTGAACACGGCAGTGATCCTGCCAGCGCAAGGATTATGCTTCGCGATCGCCATGAACACCGCCAAGTTTGTAGCGGGCTGCCTCATAAAGGACGGGAAAATTCTCCGTAGTTATATTGGCGTGGCCGGACAGAACGTGACGCTTCCTCGTCGCCTGGTCCGCTTCCATAACTTACCGCGCGGAAGTGGAGTTCTGGTGATGTCGCTGGAAAAGGGAAGTCCTGCACAGAGAGGAGGGGTGCGCGAAGGGGATGTGATCATTGGCTATGGGGATCGTCCAATTACTGCTATCGATGACTTGCATCGGCTATTGACTGGCGAGCAGGTTGGAATGCGGGCGTTGTTGACTGTTATCCGGCGCACGGAAAAGCTCCAGCTAGAAATTACGCCAGAGGCGTCGCTGTCGATTTGACCCAATGGCCGGTATCGGGCTAAAGAAAAAAAGAAGGACATGCTCGCTTAAGCCGGTACGTCCCTCTGACGCAAGGCAGTGACTAATCGCTTACCCTTGGCATGGCCGCAACGACTGGCGCTCTCTTCGCCAAGACCGTCCTAGGCGTGAGGGTGCGCTCCACATAAAAACTTGCGAGTAGCAAGTTTTTGTCAGCACCACCAAAAATGAGCAGGAGCCCGTATGAAACGCGTTCACTGTCCGCGAATTGCGGTCGCACCCTGACAGTGAGGGAACACACACTATCGATCCTCCCGATACAGCGTCCCGTTCTGTTGCAGCCGTGCGATCTCCGTATCCGAATAACTCAGATATTCCTTGAGCACCTGGACACCATGCTGCCCAAGCAAGGGCGCTTGCAACTCGGGCAGGTCGGGATAGGCAGAAAACTTCAAGGGAAACCCAGGAATGGTGACTTCGCCCAGAATCGGGTCGGGTACCGTCCGCACCATATTGCGCGCCTTAAAATAGGGATGCTCCAGCGTGTCCACCACCGAGAGTACCGGCGCGCAGGCGATGCGGTGTTGTTCCAAAACCGCTAACGCGGCCTCATCATTAGGAAAGGACAAAAACCAGTCTTGGACGATCGGGTTCAAGATATCACGGTTCGTGACGCGATCCGCACCAGTGGCGAAGCGCGGATCGGTGAGCAACTCCAGCTTCCCCATGGCCTTCACCATGCTGCCCCACTGCCGGTCCAGAACCAAGAGGAAAATCCACCCTTGAGGGGCTTTATAAATGCCGCACGGACAAATCTGGTTATGATACTTGCCCATCCGCTGGGGGACAAACACACCACCACTCAGCGAGTGACTTTGCAGGCCGAAATCGTGCATATGGTAGAGGGCGTCGATCATCGCAATATCAATGTACTGGCCGACGCCGGTTTTTTCCCGGTTATAGAGCGCGTAGCCCAGTGCCGCAAAGGTATGGACGCCTGTCCCCACGTCCGCGATCCCAATGCCCACGAATGTGGGATGACCATCCGGCTCGCCCGTCATATGCATGAGCCCGGAAAACGCCTGCGCAATCATATCGTAGCCGGTCTTGTGAGCCAGGGGACTGTTTCGCCCAAAGGCCGAGAGCGACGCCATGATCAGGCGGGGATTCATGTGTTTGAGCGTTTCGTAGTCGAGTCCCCGCTTCTGCAAGACGCCCGGACCATAATTCTCCACGACGATATCCACCTTGGCCACCAGCGCGCGTAAAATCTCGAGCGCTTCCGATTGTTGCCAATCAAGGCACAGACTCTTTTTGCCGCGATTCTGCTGGACAAAGTATCCACTGCGCCCGGCCTTGATCGTGGGCAATAAGCGCGCGGGATCTCCCATCGGAGCCAGCTCGACTTTAATGATGTCCGCCCCCATCTCGGCCATCAGACGGGTGACCGTAGGTCCCGCGAGGTATTGGGTGAAGTCGAGTACCCGGCACCCTGACAACATTCCGGCATAAGACTGCGTGTCCGCCATTCTTCTCTCCTTCTGCGCTATTGAACGGATGACCTTGCAGCTCCGGCTCGTGGATTAACTGCCGCGCCAGAGCTGCGCCAGCAACCTGTCCTTGGTTGTCTCTTGCTCTCGCTCCTCTCACTTACATCCAGGTTGGATTCTTTTCGGCGCTCGTGCGCCTACTTCACGATGAGACCCTCGAAATCCCCCTGTTCGCGCCAGCGGGCGAGCATAGCGAAAAAGGCGAGCCCACCATCAGGATAGTTGGTCTGGAGGAAGCCTTGCCCCTCATTTGTTCCCTCGCCGTTGTAGTACCCGGGCGTACAGGTATTCTGATATTCGCTCATGGCGGTTGCTCCCGTCACCAGCTTCACCCACTCGGCCTCCGCCTCAGGGGTCGGCTCGACAGAGTGCGCTTTGCGATCGTTGACTTGCTTGAGGAGATGAGCGACGTGGTTAGCCTGCTCGTCCAGCATGTAGGTGAAGTTGGCCGCGAAGCCGGTTTGGGTGAGTCCCATGTGGAAGCAGTTCGGAAACCCGTGGCTGAGGAAACCATGATACGTTCGCATCCCTTTCGCCCAATAGTCAGAGAGAGATACACCGTTGCGGCCATACATCTCGAACTGGGCGCGACGCGTGTATACGGTCCCCACTTCGAAACCTGTCGCGAAGATCAAACAGTCCACTTCATATTCCACACCATCTACCACGACTCCATGTTCGGTTATGCGCTCAACACCTTTGCCTTTGGTGTCTACTAGCTTGACGCTGGTCCGGTTGAAGGTGAGGAGATACTCATCGTTGAAGGTGGGGCGCTTGCACCACTGCCCATACCACGCCTTAAGGGTCTCCGCCGTCTCTTGATCTCTCACGGTTGAAGACACGCGACCGCGCACCTCGTTCATCTTCTGGAAGTCAGCGATCTCTGCGATGCGTGCGATGTCTTCACTGGAGAGTTCTGAGTTCTCCTTGCCTGCGAGCAGCCGGCCCATATGCTTGAAGAGGCTCGTCCACTGGTCGTTCACTAAATCTTCTTCGACAGCGATACCGGTCAGCAGGGCAGTGAAGTTGTAATTTCGCTCGGCCTGCCAACCGGGTTTGAGCGTCTTCACCCATTTCGGATCGGTCGGCTTGTTGTTCCGTTCGTCCACTGACGACGGCGTGCGTTGGAACACATAGAGCTGCTTGGCATGCTCGCCCACATGCGACACACACTGAATCGCCGTGGCTCCAGTCCCAATGATGCCGACGCGTTTGTCAAGGAGTTTGTGTAACCCCCCGGTGGTATCCCCCCCAGTGTAGTTGTAGTCCCAGCGACTGGTGTGGAAGGTATGCCCTTTGAACTTTTCGATCCCAGGAATCCCGGGCAGCTTGGGGCGGTTGAGTGGGCCACTCGACATGATGACAAACCGCGTCTGGAAGACGTCACCACGATCAGTTGTGACTGTCCAGCGTTGTGTGTCTTCATTCCAACGCGCCTCTTTGATTTGGGTCTGGAAACAGGCCTTCTCGTAGAGATTGAAGTGCTTGCCGATTCGTTGGGCATGTTCAAAGATCTCCGGCTGGAAGGAGTACTTTTCCTTCGGGATGTAGCCGGTTTCTTCGAGCAATGGCAAATACACATAGGATTCGACGTCACACTGGGCGCCGGGGTAGCGGTTCCAGTACCAGGTCCCACCAAAATCTCCGGCCTTCTCGATGATGCGGATGTTGGTGATCCCCGCCTTTTGCAGCCGTGCTGCCGCTAACAAGCCCCCAAAGCCCCCGCCGACGATCAGCACATCAAGTTCTTCTTGCAGCGCAGGGCGGGTGAAGCCCAGCTCGACGTAAGGGTCCAGGTCGTAGCGCTCGTACTGGCCCTTCATTTCCTGGTACTGGTTGTTTGCGTCTGGCCGTAGACGCTTGACACGTTCGGCAGCGTACTTCTCGCGCAGGGCGCCCGGATCAAAGCCCAGCTCTTCAGCAGTCGGTATGCGGTTCGAGGTGGTGTGTACAATAGACTCACTCATAGTTAGTTCTCCTTAGAGTTTTGTCTGTCATTGCTTCAAGTTCATCTCGGCTTTAAAGGAAATGTAGAAAAAGGGGGGAAAGGAAGGTGAACACAGCCGTTTCCTTCTTCTCCCCATTCCCACTTCCTTCCTTTTCTCTTTCCTTACACCGCGCGCCCACTCCGTAAGAGTTTCCCAGGTGTGGACCCGGTGCACTTGCCATCTTCAAACGTTACGCCGCCGTTGACTATGATCCAGCGATAGCCTTGCGCCTTCTGCACGCGTCGCCATTCACCCGCAGGCAGGTCATACGCAATTTCGATCGGCAACGCCTTGAGACTGTTGAGATCATAGACAACGATGTCGGCGGCAAGTCCTTCTCGCAACGTCCCGCGATCCTTGAACTGCGCCGCATGGGCCGGGAGCGTGCTAAGACGGAAGTGCGCTTCTTCCAATGACAGCGTTCCCGTGTCGCGCACCAACCAGCTCAGCATATCGGTGGGATACACGCCGAGAGTGAGGAATTTGATGTGAGCGCCGCCGTCAGACACCCCGGGGATCGAGGCCGGGGAACTCAGCATTTCGCCGTGGACACGAGGGTCGTTGTTCACCACCGGACCGAGCCATTCGGTTTCGAGATTGTCAGCAATAGAAATGTCAAGAATGGCGTCGACGACATGCTTGTTCTCCCGCTTGGCGATCTCTTCGACCGACAACCCAAGATACTTCTCGCGCAAATCGACCCGCTCAATCTTGATGGCTACGTATTTATGCAATTCGCCGAAGACGAAGTCGCGCGTCGGTGTCCCGCCATCATATTCCGCGCGAACGATTTTGCGGAACTCTGGATTGGCGAGTTTCGCACGCTTCTCCTCGACCGTGCCCAACGTCGCTTCGCGCCACGCCGCGTTATCATCGAAGAGGTTCCAGTCCTTGAAGTTGATGGTAAAGGGCGCGCGCACCGTGGCGGCTTGGCCATAGACGGGAACGCCTTTGGCCACCATCTCGTTCAGCCACTTGAGTTGGAGTCGCATTGGATCAACGATCTTTTCATGCGCGACGAGGGCGTTGTAGATCACCGAATGGGCGCTCTGCTCGGCCAGCTGGGTGCTAAAATTCAAATCGCGCTGCATGCCGACCCCTTGATCACTTGACGTCGCGCTGGACTGCGTGATTTGGATGAAGCCGTCGTCATAGTCGTGCAGGGCCCGCGCCATCGCCAGATAAAAATCATCCGGCAGCACATCAGAAATCATCGGTGAGCCGTCGTAGTCCCGCTGCACCGACGCCGTGCTTTCAGGGAACAACCGCTGTGCGCCCCAACCAATCGCCCCCGCTTGCATCGCTTCGTGGAACAAGCGAATTGAGGTCTGCACTTCTTTCTCGTTGGGCAACCGCTTTTTCGCTTCGGTGAAACCACCCATAGCGTAGGCTACGAGTGGAGTGACCGGAACAAGTTGTGACAGATTAATCCCCAGTGGTAACCGATCGAGATGATCCATCCACTGAGCAAAGGTCTCCCACTCTGGCGCCATCGACACTTTCATCGGTTCGAGGGGAATCGCTTCGTTGCGCGAGAGCGACAACAACGCGCGATCGAAATCTTTGGCGTGCACGGGCGCAAAGCCAAAGCCGCAGTTGCCGATCGTCACCGACGTCACCCCGTGCCAGCCGCCGATCGAGCAATACGGATCCCAATGCAACTGCGCATCATAGTGGGTGTGAAGATCAATGAACCCTGGCGACACGATGAATCCCGTCGCGTCCAGCACCTTGGTGGCATCGTTTGCATTCAAGCGACCAATCTTGGCGATCTTGCCATTCTTGATGCCGATGTCGGCCTTGTACCGGGGTACGCGCGTGCCATCGACCACCGTCCCCCCTTTAATAATGGTATCGAACTGTGCCATACGGCCCTCCTTATGATTATGACGTTGAACAACTGGTGTGACACTAGACTTCCTCAGCCAATATCGATCTTGATCCTGCTCATGGATGAGCCTCGCTTGGCAGTGTTATACAAGTACTGCTGCTCTTGTGAGATCGTCGTGAGAGATGAAAAAGCGGATAGCGCCGAACCTCTTGAGCATGCAGCGGCACGGTTTTATTGAGCCGCGTGGTGGTGCGGTCTTGCGGGTGCTGCCGCGCGGCCATTCACGGTTAAAGGTGCAGGACGCAGCTCTTTCAACGCCGGCATGACCTCCCTGGCGAACACACGCATACTTTTTTCCGCGGCGGCCATCGGCATCGAGCCGTACTTGAAGACGAACATAATCTCGTCGGTGCCGAAGGCATTGGCGAGCTCAGTGGCGCGCCGGATCACCTGATCCGGCGTGCCCCACGGATGGCTCCTGTAGAAGGCTTGCCGGAAGGGAGAGGCGTCCTGACGCAGCGCAGTCTGCAGCTGGCCATATTCTGTGTAGCCTTTGGTGTCCTGCAGATGCGTGCCCAAGAGCTCGTAGTGACGCAGCGCCGAGTCGGCATATTCACTCATATACTGCTGGGCCCCGGCTTGGGCCTCGCTTTCCGTCTCCGCCACATAGGTCCACAGCGCGAGCTTCGTATGACTCGGTCCATGGCCGGCGTTCTGGCGCAGCTCTGCATACTGACGCATGTTCGCGAGCGCCAACTCCAAGCTCGTGGTGGGAATCGTCAGGGGGGGCACGCCATGCTTGGCGATGATCTCGACGGTCTGCGGAGTGCCGCCCGCGCACCACAAATTCGCACTCAGGTCGCGGTCCGGTTGCGGCCGCAGATGTAGGCCATGGATATTGTAGAATTCGCCCTCGAAATCGCACTGACCCGTGGTCAACAATTGTCTGATCACCTGTAGTGACTCGTCGAATCGTCCCCGGGCTTCGTTCTGATCGACGCCCATGCCCTCGTATTCACGGCGTCCGAGTCCACGACCAACACCGCAGATGATTTCGCGGCCGGGTCCCAGGAATGAGTCCAGCATGTTGACATCCTCGGCGACGCGCACCGGATTATGCCAGGGCAGCACCACCACCATGGTGCCAAGATCCACGCGCTTGGTGATCCCGGCGATATAGGTAAGGTACTGCAGCGGGTTGGTCACCATCGTGTAGGGAGTAAAGTGGTGCTCGATGGTCCACACCGAATCGAATCCAGCATCGTCGGCGAGGCGAGCGATGTTGATTTCTTCGGTGAAGATCTCGCGATCCGACCGGACCGCGTGCTTCGGCGCGACCTTGCCCTGCTCCTCCGCTTCGTAGCGGTCCCAGTCGCGGTAGTTCTGATTAAAGATGGTTGCTCCAATACGCATGTCGCTCGTCTCCTTTTCTCTGACAGTGTGCTATCAAGTTGTGACATGTGCGTGCACAGCCCGCTTTCTCTCGTGCGCTCTTGCCCTGTGTTACCCGTACTGCCTATCCAACCGCCACGTTGAATTCTGATATATGCGCCTCATTTGTTGGACTCGCTTTCGCCTCGCCGAGCGTGTCCCGCACCAGCGTGTGGAGGAAGCGTTCGATCCGCGCATTGGGCAGCTTCGCCACTTTCATCTGGACCAGCACGTACCCCGTCGCCGCGATCATGCGTGCATCATCCTCTGCCTCGGGATCGCGATCGCTCACGGTTTCGAGGCGCCAGCGCCGAATCGTGCGCGCGATCAGGGCGATGATCTGCTCTTGGAACCGCAGAAACAGCGGCCACACCTCGTCACGGAGCGCGGTGCTCCACTCGAGTAGGACGCGCGTATGGTCGGGATGCGTGTCGACCGACTCCGCAAAAGCGCGCAGATGCTCCAAAATGAGCTCTGGCGCGGGCCCGCGTTTGTCGTGGACCGTTGCGGCCATCTCGGTGAAGAACCGCGCCACCTCTTCCAGCACAGCGTTCACGAGCGCCTTGCGTGTCGGGAAATAAAAGAAAACGGTCGGCACGGACACCCGGGCGGCGCGCGCGATTTCCGCGTGCCGCGCAGCGCCGAGACCACGATGCGCGAACACCTGCATCGCACGTCGCAACAACAGCGCCCGCCGTTCCGCTTTGTCCAGCGCGGGGGCGCGGCGACGACGTTTGGAAGAATCACTACCAGTTATTGCATGCGTGCGAGTCATTTTTCTCTTGCTAAGAAGGAAACAGGCGGCAAGCTAGGAAAGAACGGTGCGGGCCAGCTCCTCCATTTCAGATAAGATACTGTTCAAGTCCTGACCGATCAGCCAGAGCACGACCCGATTTGCGCCCACACGCTCGAAGGCTTGGATCTCTTTTGCCGACCGCCACTGTTTCTCGCCCCCGAACACAGTGAAGTCGAGCACCTGCGGGTCACGTCCGATGTCCGCCGCCATCGCCTTGATGCGCCGCACGCCGTCCGCAAATTCATCGACGCTTCGAACCACCGGGAGCCAGCCATCGCCCCATTCCGCCACGCGCTTGAGGGCGCGGGGATTGTTGATGCTGCCGAGGAGGATCGGCGGATGCGGTTTGCTCTTGGGCTTCGGGAAACACCGCACGGGAGGGAAATCAACGTAGCGACCATGATACTCTGAAATGTCCTCCGTCCAGAGTATCTTCATCGCAGCAATGTAGTCTTTCACTTGGCCCCAGCGATGCGCAAAGTCGCCGCCCAGAATGGTCGATTCCTCGGGGTTCCATCCCCCGCCGATGCCCAAGAGGAAGCGGCCCCCGCAGCTGTCGTCGAGCGTGGCTACCTGTTTGGCTGTGAGGATCGGATTACGCTCCGGAATCAGGCACACACCCGTACCCAGCTTGATACGATTGGTAGTTGCACCCGCACGCGCTAGCGTCACCAGTGGATCGGGAAGCTGCCAGAGAAAGTCAGGCACAGCGCCCCCCTCTCTGACTCCGGGATATTGGACGCTGGAGGTCTCCGGGATAATCGTGTGGTCACCCACCCAATAGGACTCGAAGCCGAGGTCCTCCGCGCGTTTGGCGACGATCGCCGGGTCCGCCTTGCTATACGGAGTCAGATGCATCAATCCAATCTTCATGGTGTTTTCTCCCATTTGCATGGTGTCGGCGACAACGTGAGGAAGGCGGATTAATCATGGTCTCGCAGATACCACGTGATTGATAGTTTTGTCAATCCTCATTGATAAATGTATTAATTATGATGCCGTCGCCTTGGTCTCTAGGAGGATGACGATCGACTTGGCAATCTACACACAGGAGAGAGACTCATGACACTCACGCTTACTCCGACTGGAG
>CAYTVL010000062.1:0-29633 GCA_964441775.1 uncultured Enterobacteriaceae bacterium | reverse complement strand
CATCCTTCCAATCTAATCACGCCCCCCTCAAAAGTGCATAACACCTTCTAGGGCGGCTCACCACGCTTGGTCTATGTTTTTTTTTGCAAGCAACAGCATTCTTCGGGTTCTCTATGAGTACCGGACTCCTCACCCTCTACCCAGCAGCCGCTGTGTTTGGATTTTCGTATGGCGGAGTCACCGCGCTTTTTCCAGCCATTGTTGGCGACTTCTTTGGACGCATGGCGGTCGGCTCCATCGTGGGGTTTATTTTTGCCGTGGCCGGTTCGCCTGCGGCGTTTGGGCCACTGCTTGCCGGGTATGTCTACAGTCTCACAGGCAGTTACACTGTCGTGTTCAACCTAAGCGCAGCGCTCAACCTAACCGCCCTGGCCTTGCTATTTTTTTTGAAGAAACCGCAAGCGCCGACAGTCTGAAATCCTCAGCGTCTTTAACTTGACTATAAGACGAAACCCTTCTTATCATTTTTATATCCTCAGGTGTGATCACAGAAAGAACACGCTTGGGGAAATTCATCATCTCTTCGCCCCAAGGGAGCGGAGGAAAAGGCGCGGATATGCGACAACAAAACAGTTATCAACATGCCCTCCTCGTGGGCGTCGTGGGCATACTCATAAGCACAACGGTGGGTTGTTCTCAGCCTTTATCAACCCGCGAGAAAGGTGCGTTAGGGGGCGCGGCGCTTGGAGCTGGCACAGGGGCCATTTTTGGCGGCGGTAAAGGCGCAGCCATTGGCGGCGCGGCGGGCGCTCTTGGCGGCGCGATCATTGGTGATCAGATGCAGCGGCGAGAAAACGAGCAATATTCCGATGACGAACGCGCCCGAGAGCAAGCAGCTCGTGACCGTCGCCAACGCGAACTTGATCAGGAACGTCGCCGCAGAAGCACAGAGGATGATTATTGATTCTCGGTTGTGTGCGAAATAAGACAGCTAAGCAAAGAAAATAAGACACCCCCATCGTCAGTATTCTTATCATTTCCCAGAAAAGATGGCCTTTTCTGGGAAAGTGCATCTCTCCAAAGTTGGCCCGACTCTTGCTCACTTAGGAGACAAGCGCAAGGTCTGCGCAAAATCTTTATGGAGGTGGGCAGATGTTGTCTTCACTGTCACTCTCAGGCGTTCCTCAGGTCGGGCTCGACATGACAAGCGACCTGTCCTCGTTACTCACAGGTCTCGTTGTGTTGCTCACTGTTTCTTTCCTCGGCATCCTCCTCGCCAGCGGAGCAGATATGGCCCGCAAGGCGCAGGTTCAGCACCCCACTCAGGGGAATTTCAATGCTCTGCCGAAGGCGGCATAGCTGTGAAGAAGAGTGTGCGCAACCTTGGCAAACTAGTCATAACTGATTACTGACGACGTTTCTTCCCGGCGTCGTCCTCCCGCCCTCGGGATTTCCCCTCCTTTTTCCCGGGGGCCTCCCTTCCCCCTCTCCCATCTCTCTCACGTTCTTCTTGTCGGTTCCGTTGCGTTGCTCCCCTAGCTGGTGTATCAAGCTGGTGCGTTTTTCTTTCGTTCGACATTGGCGCAAAGGAGGGTCTACTATGCAACGAACTCGCATCAACGGCGTGGAATTGGCGTATGAACTGCGCGGGACAGGGAAACCGCTAGTGATGATTCACGGAGCGCAGGGCGATCAGAGCATGTTCAATGGGGTTCTGCCTACATTTGTCAACGAGTTTCAAGTCCTCACGTTTGATCAACGCGGCTCTGGTTTGAGCGAAAAGCCAGATCAGGCATGCACTATGGCCATGCTGGCGGACGATACCGCTGCACTCATGGACCACGTGGGTTTCGCCTCGGCGCATATCCTCGGTGTGTCGATGGGCGGCATGATCGCACAAGAGTTTGTCCTTCGGCATCCGCAAAAAACCCGCTCTCTCGTGCTGGGGTGCACAACGCCGGGCGGCCCCAATGCCGTGCGTCTCAGCGATAGCGTGTTCGCCAGAGCCTATTCCACCAAAGAGATGTCGGCGGAAGAACGCGGACTTGCGCTGGCCGAGGCGTGTTTCACAAAAGGTTATATTGACCAACATCCAGAGATCATTCCAGCGATGATCGAATCTCGACGGCAGCGTCCGATTGATCCGGTCGCGCTCGGGCACCGCATGAAAGCCGTGTATGCCCATGACACTAACGACCGGTTGCCGCAGATCGCGTGTCCGACCCTGGTGATCACCGGAAAAGATGACGTGTTGATCTCCTGGGAGAACTCGCGCATTTTGGCCGAACGCATCCCTGGAGCCAAATTCGTCTTGCTGGAGCCCGCCGGTCATCTGTTCTGGGGCGAGCAGCCCAAACAATCGTATGAAGCGATTTTGACATTTTTGCGGGAACAACAAGGATAGGGCGCTCTCGGCGAGAGCGCCATTTTCATGCGGTCGGCCCGGCGAGCCACCCCTACCTTTTTCTACATCACCACCACACTGCGCGCAACTTCGCCTTTGATGAGCGCATCAAGGGCGACGTTCACTTCATCAAGCGAATAGGTGCGGGACACAAGTTCATCGATCTTGAGTTTCTTGCTCATGTAAAGATCAATCAATCTCGGCATATCGACGCGAGGCCGGGTAGAGCCATACAGCGAACCTTTGATGCACTTCTCTACCAGCAGACTCGACGCTGGTATCGTCACCGTGTCTTCACGCGACGGGGCGCCGACCACAATCGTCGTGCCGCCCTGGCGTGTGCAGGCGTAGGCTTGCTCGATGGTCTTCCCCAGGCCGATCACTTCAAAGGCGTAATCCGCACCTCGACCTTCCGTCAGACTGCGCACGGTTTTGTTCAGCTCTTGCTTGCTGGGGTTGACCGTATGCGTAGCGCCAAACTGCTTGGCGTATTCTAATTTATTGTCCATCAGATCCACGGCAATAATCGTCCCGGCGCCCGCAAGCGCGCAGCCTTGAATCACGTTGAGGCCAACGCCGCCGCAGCCGATCACCACTGTATTGCTGCCCGGCTCGACTTTCGCGGTGTTAATCGCCGCGCCTACGCCAGTCATCACGCCACAGCCCACGAGACACGCTTTGTCGAGCGGTACGTTGTCCGCAATCTTGATGCACGCACTCTCGGCCACCACAGCGTACTGCGCAAAGCTCGACAGTCCAGCCATGTGATGCACCGGCTTACCATTCTTCTTAAGTCGGCAAGTGCCGTCCAGCAACGTGCCCTTCCCCATCGTCAGGCGCATGTTGTCACACAGCACAGGGCGACCAATGCCGCAGTAATAACAGTGCCCGCAATACGGAGCAAAAGACAACACGACGTGATCACCAGGCTTGACCAAAGTGACATCGGCGCCCACTTCTTCGACAATGCCTGCACCCTCGTGTCCAGGCACGACCGGCAGCGGCGAGCGCAACACCCCGTGGATGACGGAGTAGTCGCTATGACAGACGCCGTTAGCGACGATTTTGACGCGGACCTCTCCGCGTTGCGGATTGTCGAGGTCAACATCTTCAACCTTCAACGGAGTGTTCAATTCGTACAGCACTGCAGCTTTCATGATACGTTCCTCCTTACTCAAAACTCACCGTGAAAAAGTTTGCCACTGAGAATTTGCATCGACGCTGAGTGTGCGTCGATCTTGCCTTCACTCACCTCCTCGAGCAACCGCGCGAGGGCTGGGTCCGTTTGCGCGCGCGTCGTCAGCCGTCGTCGCGCTTCGTACTCGACCCGGGTTAACAACTCCTCCCGTCGCCGCTTCTTGCGTTTGCGCAGCAGTTCACCAGTGTCTTGCAGAAACTGATGGTGATTTTCAATCGCCTGAAACAATTCCGCCATCCCCAGGTTGTTCAGCGCTTGCGTGGGCAGCACGGGAATTTTCCAGAGCGGCGGATCGCCGGGCTCCGGATGTTTGGCGCTGTACTTAAGCTCTAGCATCAACGACAACTCAGTCTGCATACGCGCCGCGCCGTCGCGGTCCGCTTTGTTGACCACAAAAATGTCGGCGATCTCCATGAGGCCCGCCTTCATGACTTGCACGCCATCACCGGCCTCGGGCACAAGAGCCACCAGCACGGTATCGGTCGCACCCATCACATCGAGTTCTGTCTGCCCGACACCGACCGTTTCAACCAGCACGTAATCACGGCCAGCAGCATCGAGCAGCTTAATCACGTCCTTCGTGGCGCGCGCCAACCCGCCATGACTCCCCCGCGTCGCCATGCTGCGGATAAACACGCCTTGGTCAAGAAAATGTTGACTCATGCGAATACGGTCGCCCAGCAGGGCGCCGCCGGAAAATGGGCTCGATGGATCAACTGCGATAATGCCAACCGTCTTCCCGGCTTTGCGCATGAGGGTAGCCAGCCGATCGACGAGGCTCGACTTGCCAGCCCCTGGAGGACCAGTAATCCCGATGGTAAGAGCCTTGCCGAGCTTTGGACCAATTGCCTGGAGAATCGGGCCGACCTCCGCTCCTTCGCGTTCAACAAAAGTGATGAGCCGCGCCAGCGCCCGTTCGTCGCCGGCGAACATTTTTTCCAGTAACTGAGTGAGTGCCGCGGTTGCCATGCAGTACAGTAACGCTCCTTACCTAAAGTTTACCCCAAGCGAAACCTACTCGTAGTAGGCTGGGGCTTTCTTGAGCTTCGCGTTGGCTGTGAAGTCGTGCTGAATCCACAACTGCGCTCCGGTCTTCTTCAAGAATGTATCGATAGTCACTCTCGTTGCACGCGTCTGTTCTTGATTGAACTCGAACGTTGGCACGCGATCTAGGGTGCGCTCCTCCGGATAGTGGTAGAGATCACCTGAAAGCAAAACGCCCCCAGTCTTGGCCAATTTCACATACAAGACTTGGTGACCGGGGGTGTGTCCGGGAGCCGCTTTGATGATGACTGTTCCATCACCGAACACATCGTGCTCATCGTTTTTAAGAATGAACGTCTTGCTGTTCCGGAGAGCGGCGTAAGAGGAAGGCTGGAGCACAGCCGGAGGCGGCGTGGCGAACATCGCCTCATGCTCTTCCTGTCGCACGAGCCACGTAGCGCCCGCAAATGCGTTGGCATTGGCAGTATGATCGTAATGGTAGTGAGAAAGAGCAAGATAGGTGATGTCCGACGGCGCATAGCCCACTTCAGTCAGTTGCGCTATCAAAGGCTTAACCATTATCACGTCACGTTCTTGTCCATCTGGAAGGACGACGTGAGCCGTGACGGCGGCGCCAGTAGGCTTCCAAGCTGTATCAGCGACGGCGCCGGTGTCCCAGATCAATGTCCCCTTCGGATGGGCAACAAGAAAACAGGCTACGGACAGATCGCTGGTGACAACCTCTTCTTTCTTGAGCTGGAAACGCCCTAAATCGGCAATGTGGAGAGTGCCGCAGTCGAAGACATACAATCGGACAGACAACGGTAGAGGAGCACGACGCTCAGGCGAAGAAGAAGTCTGTTCGGCTTCGCTTGCGATGGCGGGAAATACGAGCTTTGCGATAAGGATTGCGACTAACAATCGAGACATGTTGTGCGCCATGTTTCAGCCGTCCTCTCTTGCCCTCCGTGCTCACCTAGCGAAGGACAGCACCTCGAATCCTGACCCATCACTTCTCGGTCCTTGTTCTGCACATCTGACGACAAGGAGCAGCAGATTTTCAGCGTTGGAGTTGCGGATCATTACATAGCCCTGCGGGGTTGTACACGGGAGTAATCGCAAAAGGGAGCTTCGCCCGGCGACTTCATCGCCGGGCTACAGTCACAATGCCCCGTAAACGGGGCTCAGAAGCCGGATTCATCCGGCGCAGTTGTGTAGCGCGGGCATTGATGCCCGCGTGGAAAAGCGTAATTTGTCCTTCCGTGCGGGAGAGCCTTGCCGCAATGTAAGGAGGACCCACAATGGAATGGGATACTATTCGCCTCGAACAAGACCAACAGGTTGGCTTTTTCATCCTTGATCGCCCCGCTTCTCTGAATGCGGTGAACGACCAACTGATTCTCGATATGGAAGCCGCCTGCTTGGCAATTCAACGAGAAGTGGATCTGCGTGTCGTCGTCCTCAAAGGCGAGGGGCGCGCCTTCTGTTCCGGCATGGATCTGCAGGCCGCGGCGAACCGCCCCGCAACGCCAGAAGCACTACGTACAACCTGGGCACCGTGGATGCGCGCACTGGATCTGCTCGAACATCTCCCGCAACTCACGATTGCCGCGATTCATGGCCCCTGTCTCGGCGCAGGCTTCGAGCTGATGCTAGCCTGCGATTTCCGTATTGCCACGACCACCGCGTTCTTTTCTTCACCACAAGTGCTGTACGGTTCGCCGCCCGACGCGGGACCGACCTACCGATTACCGCAGTTGATTGGGTTAGCCAAAGCGCTGGAGATTGTGATCCTCGGCGAGCGGTTTGATGCAGCCCAAGCCGAACGGTTAGGGTTGCTCACCAAAGTGGTCGCTCCTGAAACTTTGGCAGCAGAGACGCAGAAACTCATTGAGCGCTGTCTGCAAGTCGGCCAGCGAGCGGCAAGTGTCGCTAAGCATTTGTTACGCAACGCGTGGAATATGAACCCAACAGTCCTGGCGGAAGAGATTGACCGTGCTCGCTCAGCTTCTCTAGAGACCGGAGAATTACGCGAGGCGATGCAAGACTATCGGGAGAAGCGGAGGCCGAGGGTGTAGAGATATCTTCTTTCCTGGGAGCGCAACCCTTGGTCGCCCTTCGCCTGAACTCGGGACAGGCTTTTTTCGCGGGCGGGACGTCCGCGCCCCCAGTGTACGCATCCATAAATGCACTTTAATCTCCGATCCCCTTTTTCTCATGCGCACCGTACTCCTCAACTTTATCAACGAACTCCGCCAGGCCGGCATGCGCGTTTCGATCAGCGAGAGCATGGACGCCATGCAAGCAGTCGCCGTTGTCGGCGTGGAACGAGAACTATTGCGAGAAGCACTCGCCGCCAGTCTGGTGAAAGAGGAAGCTGAGCGTCCTACGTTTGACGAAATCTTCGCTCGGTTCTTTGCCGGCCCCGGACGCAAACGCAAAGGCAAACTGAACAACCCATCAGGCGAAGGAAAAGCACAGCGCGCCAAGGGGCACAGTTCACAATCGCAAACGCACCTGCAGTCCCAAGAGAAGCAGCGGATTGCCGAGCGCCCCTCGCAAGACACACAAGAGCCGAGACCTTCACAAAAGCAACAACAAGCAGGCGCAGAATTCACGGATCGCAACGAGAAGGCTGCTCAAGAGGCGAACGAAGATACGCAACCTCATCAGTACAAAACGAAGTTAACACAACAACAAGCGCTGCTCGAAAAGCCGTTCAAAGAGTTTGATGTTCACGATGTCGAATCATCGAAAGCACTTGTCGAGGAACTCGCGAGACGCATTCGTGGTCGCTTGAGTCGTCGCTACAAACGCGGACGGCGTGGACGGCTCAATTTTCGCCGCACCTTCCGTTCTTCAGTTACTCATGGCGGGACACCGATCGAACTGTTTTGGCGTTATCGTCGTCCAGGCAAACCGGATTTACTTGCATTGTGTGATCTCTCAGGTTCGGTAGCGCTGGTCAGCGATTTCTTATTGGCGTTAATCGCCCCGGCCTCAAACTATTTCCGCCACGCGCGCACGTTTGCGTATGTGGACCGCCTCTGCGAAGTCTCGTTCGAGAATGGCTACGTTGTTCCGCACGAAACACTCGACCTCTACGCACGCTCCGACTTCGGCAAGGTCTTACAACAGTTTTGGTCGGACGAAGGTGGGCAACTGCTGACCCGCAACACCATCGTGCTCATACTCGGAGACGCGCGCAACAATCGCCGTCCGCCGCGCCCCGACCTGTTGGCGCGCATCCGCGAGCATGTGAAGACGCTCATCTGGCTGAACCCTGAACCACAGGCGCGGTGGAACACCGGAGATAGCGTCATGGGGCTCTACACTCCAGCCTGCGACACCGTGCTGAGGTGCAGCAATTTGCAAGAACTCTTCATCGCCTTGCAGCAGGCGTGGTAGGAGCCCTGTCCCTGGGCGTAGGCGTCCCGCCCGCGAAAAAAGCCTGTCCCGAGTTCAGGCGAAGGGCGACCGAGACGGTCGCGTTTCCAAGTAAACTGTTGCCCACTCAACACCTTGCCCGCAGTCGTGCCACATCGTTAAGCAACTCCCTTTTTTTCTCTTGCTCGCTGGTGTTTTGCTTTACGCAAAAATCATTCACTCCCACAAGCTCTTAACGCTTTTACTGGACCTGGCCGTCGAAGGCATATTCTTTGCTCTACCCACAGGAAGCCCTCGGCGAGGTCAGGCCGATGAGGTCGGGAGGAAGGAGAAAACACTTTGCGTACGAGGAAACCTGCACCTCGCCCGTCTCAACTATTGTCGCGCCGTCAGTTCCTGCAAGTCTCAGGCATGGCGGCGTTGGTCGCCAATTTGCCGCTCGGATGGACGGGTAGGGTTTTCGCCTCGGATGCCCCGGAAACGTCGCAATTGCGCATCGGCATTATTGCCCTCACAGATTGTTCCTCGATTGTCATGGCCTATGAGAAGGAGTTTTTCAAAGAGCAGGGGCTCGATGTCACTATTTCCAAGGAAGCCTCTTGGGCGGTGATCCGCGACAAGCTCCAGCTCGGTGAGAATCAGGCGACGCACATGTTGTATGGCATGCCCTATGCGTCCACGATGGGCTTGTTCGGGGCGCCAGTGAAGCCGATGATCATCCCCTGGGTGCTCAATTACAATGGTCAAGCCATCACTCTCAACAATGAACTCAAAGAGAAAGGCGTCCGCACCGCCGGCGATCTGAAAAAACTTATTGACCCGGAAAAGACCGAAGGAAAGTCGCCGCGCACCTTCGCCATGACGTTCCCGCCGGGTACGCACGCGATGTGGATACGGTACTGGCTGGGGTCTAGTGGTCTTGACCCCGATAAAGACGTTTCTTTGGTCACCATCCCGCCTCCACAAATGGTCGCCAATATGAAGGTCGGGAAAATGGACGGCTTCTGTGTCGGCGAACCGTGGAACGCGCGCGCCATTGCCGATGGGATTGGCTTTACGGTCACGACCTCACAGGCTATTTGGACCAATCACCCCGAAAAGGTCTGTACTTTTACTGCCGAGTTCGCCGAGAAAAATCCCAAAACAGTGAAGGCAGTGCTGAAAGCCCTGCATCAATCCAGTGTCTTCATTGACAAGCTGGAGAATCGGCCTGAGGTTGCAGACATCGTCTCGCGCCCCTCTTACATCAACTGCCCCAAGGAAATTATTCTCGGTCGTTTGCTTGGGAAGTATGACCACGGCGACGGCAAAGGAGAACATGAAGACACAGACTACATGCGCTTCTCCGAGCGCGGGGTGAATTTTCCCTGGAAGTCACATGGAGTGTGGTGGCTGAGCCAATTTCGCCGCTGGGGCATGGTCAAGGGCGCGCCAGATTACCGAAAAATTGTTGACCAAGTCCACCGTCCAGACATTTATCGCGACGTAGCCAAAGAACTGGGCTTCGCAGCCCCCACGGAAGACCTGAAGCCCGAGCAATTCTTCGATGGCGTCTCATTTGATCCCACCAAACCGGACGAGTACGCCAAAGCTTTTACCGTCAAGAATATCGTTGACGCATGAATGGAGCGCATCCATGTACGCTCGACAACTGAAAGCTCTAGGTCTCCCTCTTCTCGGCATCGTATCAGTCGTTGCCGTGTGGGGCCTACTCAGTCAAACAGTTTCTCCGGACTTGCCTTCGCCGCTGCGAAGCTGGGAAGAATCGAAGCGCTATATTCTTGATCCGTTCTTCAAAGAAGGAGAGATGAATCAAGGCATCGGTCGACTTGCCTTTTACAGTCTCGTGCGCGTCGCCAAGGGCTATGCGCTCGCCATTCTCTTGGGTACCCCGCTCGGTTTTCTCTTGGGCCTCTCACGCAGCTTCACCCAAGCGTTCGATCCGCTTATTCAGATCCTTCGTCCTATCTCGCCGCTCGCCTGGCTGCCGCTCGGCTTGATTTTGTTCCAACGTTCCGAACCGGCGGCGTTGTTCACGATCGCCGTCTGCGCGATGTGGCCGACCGTGATTAACACCGCAGTCGGCGTACGCAATATCAACCAGGATTACCTGAACGTCGGACGGGTGTTGCGTTTGTCGCGCTGGCAAATGCTGCAAAAGATCATCATCCCTGCCACGCTGCCGTATTTGTTTACCGGGTATCGGTTGAGTCTTGGCATCGCCTGGCTCGTGATTGTCGCTGCGGAAATGCTCACCGGCGCCGTCGGTGTCGGTGGGTTCTTGTGGCAGGAATACAACAGCCTCGTGTATTCGCACATCATCCTCGCCATCATCACCATCGGACTGACCGGCTATGTGCTAGACCGTCTGATGGCGCTGGCCGAGGTCCACTTCCAGAGGACGTAGCCCATGACTATGCATCTTGTCAGTAACAACGTCAAATCTACTCCCTCATCGTTCGCCGCCGTTGGCGCGCAGCCGTCACCGTTGCTTGAACTTCGTAACGTAGAAAAAAGTTTTCCTGGGCGTGCGCAGCCCGTGCTGACACGCTTGTCCTTCTGCCTGCCCGAAGGACAATTCGCCGTTGTGGTCGGCGGTTCGGGGTCAGGAAAAACGACGCTCATTTCGTTGATCGCTGGCCTGCTCACACCAGATCGCGGGGAAATTTTCTTTACAGGTAAACCACTCACGGGGCCTGGGCCAGAACGCGCTGTCGTGTTCCAGAATTATTCGCTCTTGCCGTGGCTCACCGTGTTGGAGAATATCAGCTTGGCAGTAAGCGCCGCCTCGCCCCAGTTCAACCGACGCACGGCCAAGGAGCACGCGCAGTATTTTATTGATCTTGTGAAGTTGAGCGCAGCGACACATAAACGCCCGCGTGAACTGTCCGGCGGAATGCGCCAGCGCGTTGCTCTGGCGCGCGCCTTAGCGATGGAGCCGCGCTTGTTGCTGCTGGACGAGCCCTTGAGCGCGCTCGACGCTTTAACGCGGGCCACGCTCCAGGACGAACTGGCGCGGATTTGGAGCGCAACAAAAACAACGGTCATCATGGTCACGAACGACATCGATGAAGCGATCTTGTTAGCAGACCGCGTTTATCCTCTCACACGTGGACCTGGGGCTACACTCGGGCATCCGATCCACAGCGCCTTGCCGCACCCGCGCAGCCGTCAGAGCATCAGTCTGGCGCCGGAATATCAACAGGCACGTCAGCAAATCGTGGCTTTCTTGGAAAGTTCGCGAAAAGGGAGAATGACCCACGCGGGAACCAGTCACCATGCTTCGATAGCCTCGCTTCTCCCCACCAACGCTCAGCCCCCCATCTCCAGGATGCAATCTTTATGACTCCGTGGATGATTGAACTTTGGCAACTGCGGAAAGAGTACTCCACCCCTTCCGGGCCTGCGGTGATCGTTAAAGATTTCACCCTCAAAGTGCGCAAAGGTGAGTTTGTTTGCGTCATTGGTCACTCGGGGTGCGGCAAGTCCACGGTTCTTTCCATCCTCATGGGCTTAAACACCGCGACCTCGGGCAACGTCGTAGTTGACGGGAAAGAGATCGCCGGACCCGGACGAGATCGGGGCGTGGTCTTCCAAACCGCCGCCCTTCTGCCTTGGCTCACCGTGCGAGACAATGTCCGCCTCGCCATTGAAGCGCGCGACCGAACGCAAACACGGAAGGAAGGCAAGGCGCTTGCCGATTACTATTTGGCGCAAGTTGGCCTGGAAAACGTGGGCGATTGTAAACCCGACGAACTCTCTGCGGGTATGCGCCAATTAGTCGGCATTGCACGCGCTTTCGCGGTTGAGCCCCAAGTCTTGCTGCTCGATGAACCGTTCAGTCTGCTCGACGCGCTCACTCGCTTCGAGTTGCAAGACCAACTCTTGGAACTTTGTGAACGCACCCACAAAACTGTCATGATGGTGACGCACGATGTCGATGAAGCTCTTTTGCTCGCCGACCGCATTGTGATGATGACCAATGGTCCAGCCGCGACGATAGGCGGAATCGTGCATCCGCCCTTTCCGCGCCCCCGTACACGCGCGCACGTGCTCGCGCACCCTGCCTATTATCGTTCGCGCGACCAACTGTTGACGTTTTTGGAATCAGGCAAGCCGCCAGCCCCGACTGAGTTCGACGAACAAGCTGAGCGCGACAAGCAGGACGAAACAGAAACGCTGAATTTCCAAGAAGGAGAGGTTGATGCGGAGGTTCCTCGCTTACTGGCCATTGGCGCTCATTAGCGTTTCACTTGCTCTTCTTGCCTCCTCTCGCGTGCACGGCGAGATGGTGCTCTCGGAGATTTCCCCCAAACTCTCAATCAGCGGAAGCGCACGCTTACGCGGAGAATTCTGGAGCTGGTTTGAGCCGAAAGGCCCACAAAGCGGCAACTATAATTTCTTCGGTTCGGTGGTGCGCAGCGCCGTGCAGTGGAAAGATGACGCCTTCGACGTGTTTGTGGAAGGACAAAATTCTTCGTTAGCCGCCCTTCCTGATGACGCCGTTGCTCCTGCGCCCCAGGGCTCGCTCGGTCTCGGTGCAGTTTACTTTGCACACAATCGTCGTCGGAACGACACCAATATTTTTCTCAAGCAAGCGTTCCTCGTGCTGAAGCACACCGGGATGGAGGGACTCTGGCTCAAAGGCGGGCGATTTGAATTTTCGGAGGGGAATGAGGTCCTCACCAAAGATCCAACGCTGGACTGGCTCAAGAACGTGCGGCTTTCACAACGACTGATTGGCCCCTTTGGTTTCTCGCATGTGGGCCGTTCCTTCGACGGTGGGTTAGTCAGTCTCACTCAGGGTCCCGCCAACTTTACGCTCATGGCGTCACACCCAACCCAGGGTGGCTTTGATCTGGCCGGCATGAAAGAGATGGACGAGATTGATCTCCTCTATGGCGCGATCAATTTGACGCGTCCGTCCTTTGCCGAAAACATGGACGCTCGCTTTTTCTACATTTACTACGGTGACGACCGCGGCCTGCTCAAATCGGACAATCGCCCGGCTGCAGCGCGCGCGAAGGATAAGCAAGACATTTCCATCCACACGGAAGGCGGCCACGTCATTTACGCCTTACCAACCAACGTGGGGACCGTCGATTTGCTGGCGTGGGGCGCGCTCCAGCAAGGCCAATGGGGCAAGCTCACGCAGGACGCCTGGGCGTGGGATCTGGAGACGGGCTGGCAGCCCAACATGTTACCCTGGAAACCGTGGGTCAGAATTGGTTATGGGCGTAGCTCCGGGGACAACGATCCCAACGATCATGAACATAGGACCTTTTTTCAATTGCTCCCGACGGCACGTCTGTATTCGTTTTCGACGTTCTACAATCTCATGAACAATGAGGATGGCTTTGTTCAGCTTATTCTGCGCCCTCTGCCCGGTGTGGTCTCACGGACGGAGTTTCACAGCATTCGTCTCACAGAAAAGAAAGACCTGTGGTACACCGGCTCAGGGGCAACGTTGTCGGATAGGACTGTGGGCTTCGGGTTTCCAGGACGGCCCGCGTTCGGGCATCGCGATTTGTTCCGCGTCATCGAAGCCTCGTTGAGCTACGACTGGAACACCCATGTGAACCTCAGCGCTTATTACGGACATATATTCGGTCAAGAAGTGGTGCGCGCTATTTACCCGCAGGACCAAGCCGACTTCGCCTATCTAGAAGTGACATTAAAGCTGTAGCGCAGCCCTTTGCTGCTCCAGCAGCACGCTGTCGTTCGGCTTGTCCATTTTTTCATCACCCTTCCCTAGGTCTTCGCGTCTTTGGGACCCGCGCAAACGCAAAACCTCAATCCTTTCTAAGGTTTACCTCCTCAGTGAAGAGGGAACCCTTTGGCCTACTAATTGCTCCTCTCCTTCCTCCACGTCACGCATCCAACGAGAACGGCACGGAGAGGAGACTCACAACATGGCCCAGGAAGTGCGCGAACAACTTGTCGTCATCGGCAACGGCATGGCCGGGGCGCGAGTGGTGGAAGAGATTCTCCAACGCGATGCGCAACGCTTCTCCATTACCATGTTCGGCGCCGAACCCTACGGCAACTACAATCGCATTCTCCTCTCGAACGTCTTGAACGGCTCCCAACGTTTGGAAGAAATTTTCCTCAATCCTCTCAATTGGTACACTGAACGCAGCATCACGCTGCATGCAGGCGTCAAAGCCCTCTTCATCGATCGCATTCACCAAGTTGTCCTAGGCAAGCCCATGAAGCCGAGCGGCGTGCCTTATGGACTGAATGGCTATGATGCGTCAGGAACAATCATCGAAGCACAGTACGATAAAGTTATCATCGCCACTGGTTCGCGCCCCTTTTTGCCGCCGCTGGACGGCATGGACAAAGCCGGTGTGTTTCAATTCCGCACGGTTGACGATTGTGGACAGATCGCTGCGTATGCGAAGCACTGTAAAAAAGCCGTGGTTATCGGCGGCGGCCTGTTGGGCCTCGAAGCCGCCCGCGGCCTGCTGACGCACGGCGTCGAAGTGACTGTGGTCGAAGCCGCGCCCCAGTTGATGATGGCGCAGCTTGATGCAGAAGCTGGCGCGGTCCTGCAGGCCAGCATGGAAAGCATGGGCGTACGTGTGCTGCTGAGTGCAATTTCTACGCATGTTTTAGGAGAGGAGCAGGCCACTGGGTTACGCTTCACGGACGGATCGGCCCTCGACGCGGACATGATCGTGGTCAGCGCTGGTATTCGCCCGATTACTGAAATTGCTAAAGACTCGGGTCTCGTGGTGGAACGAGGGATTGTCTGTGACGACCAGATGCGCACCAACGATTCTGACATTTTCGCGGTCGGTGAATGCGTACAACATCGCGGCGCGATCTACGGTCTCGTCGATCCCATTTGGGACCAAGCCGCAACCCTTGCGGATGTCATCACCGGAACGAATTCTCAGGCGGCCTACGTCGGCTCGAAGCTGGCGACAAAATTAAAAGTCATGGGCGTTCAACTCGCCTCGATGGGAGAACCAAAGTCAGCGCAACCAGATGACGAAGTGGTCGTGTATCGTGAGCCGTCTCGCGGCGTGTACAAAAAACTCATCATCCGTGAAGACAAGTTAGTTGGCGGGATTCTCCTCGGCGAGACCGATACAGCGGGCGTGCTCACACAGATGTTTACCCTGGGAACGCCGCTCCCAGAACGCCGCGCCGATTTACTGTTTGGCACGTCGAGCGGGATGCCGATCTTGTCGGTCTTTGATTTGCCGGATCACGCGCAAATTTGTAATTGCAACGGCGTCACCAAGGGCAGCATCAAAGCCGCCATCCAACTCGGCAAATGCAAATCGGTCGGCCAAGTGGGCGCTTGCAGCAAAGCCGGGACCGGTTGCGGCAGTTGTAAAAGCCTCATTCTGCAATTGCTCGAAGTCTATGCCGGCGAGATTATCGAAGATCCCAGCGAGCACTATTACGTCCCTGGCGTGCCCCTGGCCAAACCCGAACTCATCGCGGCCATCAAAGCGCGAGGCCTCAAAAGCGTCAGCGCCGTTTTTCGCGAACTGGCCAGCGGGAAAGAAGACCCAGGCAGCAAGGTGGGGCTCGCGTCACTGCTCAAGTCGATTTGGCCACACGACTATGAAGATGAACGCGACGCACGGTTCATTAACGATCGCGTGCACGCCAACATTCAACGGGACGGCACGTTCAGCGTGATCCCTCGCATTTACGGCGGGGTCACTTCAGCAGCCGAGCTGAAACGCATCGCGGAGGTCGCAGAAAAATATCAAGTCAAAATGGTCAAAATCACCGGCGGTCAACGCATCGACCTCTTAGGGCTGAAGAAAGCGGACCTTCCCGCCGTGTGGCAAGACCTGGGGATACCCAGCGGCCATGCCTACACCAAGGCTTTCCGCACGTGTAAGAGCTGCGTCGGTACGGACTTTTGCCGTTACGGTCTCGGCGACTCCATTGCTTTGGCGCAAAAGATCGAGCGACGATTCCAGGGCATCGAATCACCTCACAAGATGAAGCTCGCCACGGCTGGCTGCCCGCGGAATTGTTCTGAAGCTTACGTGAAGGATCTCGGCGCAGTCGCGATTGAAGGCGGCCAGTGGGAGATTTATCTCGGCGGCGCCGCCGGTAGTTCGGTACGGAAAGGCGATTTGCTGTGTACGGTTGACTCCCACAACGAAGTGCTCAAGTACATGGGTCGCTTCATGCAGTATTACCGCGAGAACGGTAAATATCTGGAGCGCAGCTACGGCTTCGTAGAGCGCCTTGGCATTGAAAAATTGCGCGACGTGCTGGTCCATGACACGGAAGGCATTTGTGCACGATTAGACGCGGAGATCGAAGCCGCCGTCGCCGCCTATAAAGATCCCTGGGCCACGGAAGCTGCGACCCCAGTGCATGAGAATCAGTTCGCCAATCCCGTGACAGTCGAAATGAAAGAGGAAGAGGTGCGCGTATGAACAACGGCACGACCTCCTTCGAGGAACGCATCGAAAGACGTTGGAGCAACAGTAGAGCGACATGGCGTCAAGTGGATCTCGGCGTGGTCGATTCCGTACCGTTAGGTGAGGGGCGCGCTTACACCGTTAATGGTCTGCATATTGCCGTGTTTCGCCAGCGCGACGGCAAATTCTTCGCTACGGATGGCTCTTGTCCTCATCGTAATGGTCCGCTCGCCGATGGCATCGTCGGTGGGGGAAAAGTCATCTGCCCATTCCACGCGTGGAAATTCGACCTAGCGACTGGGCGCTGCGTGAGCGGCGACACGGCAGAACTGCGTACGTATCCCATCCGTGAGGTGAACGGGCGCTTAGTGGTTGACCTGAGCCCTGCGTCGGCTGATTCACTGGGACGGTAACGGCAGAGACAAACAGCGAGAGGAGATCAAGGAGTGAATGTAAAAGAGTTTTCCCGAGTTGGGCACTGGCCAACCTTGTTGAGCGCATTTCTTTACTTTGACGTTAGCTTTATGGTCTGGGTGCTGCTCGGCGCCGTGGGCGTGTTTATCGCGCAGGACTTTGGCCTAACGGCTTCACAAAAAGGATTTCTGGTCGCGCTGCCCTTGCTCTCCGGGGCGTGTCTACGCATGCCGATGGGCCTGATCGCCGATCATTTCGGTCCCAAACGAATCGGCGTCATCGGCTTACTGCTGACCACCGCGCCGCTGCTGTGGGGCTGGCTCGGTGCTGTGTCGCTTCCTGCGGTGTATAGCATTGGCATTCTCCTTGGCGTGGCCGGAGCGAGCTTCGCCGTCGCGCTTCCACTGGCCAGCCGCTGGTATCCGCCAGAGTATCAAGGGTTGGCGATGGGCATTGCTGGCGCTGGGAACAGCGGCACCGTCATTGCCGCTCTCGTAGCGCCACGACTGGCGGATTATTTCGGCTGGCACAAGGTCTTTGGGCTGGCCTTGATCCCCATCCTCTGCGCATTGCTGGTGTTTGTCCTCTTCGCGAAAGACAGCCCCACGCGTCCCGCGCCCCAGCGATTCAGCGCCTACCTAGCCGTGCTCAAAGAGCGAGATTTGTGGTGGTTCAATCTATTCTACATGGTCACCTTTGGCGGTTTCGTCGGTCTGGCGAGCTTTCTCTCCATCTTCTTGCACGATGAATATGGATTGTCGCGCATCGCCGCTGGCAATCTCACAGCCTTGTGTGTCTGCGCTGGGAGTTTCGTGCGTCCACTCGGTGGCCACTTAGCGGACCGGGTGGGCGGTGTCCACTTGTTGATGCTTTTTTTCTGGGTGATCGGCCTGTTCATGTTTGTTCTCGGCCAACTTCCGGCGTTACCGGTAGCAGTGATGTTCTTGTTCGTCAGCATGGCGATCTTGGGTATGGGCAATGGCGCAGTGTTTCAACTGGTCCCACAACGCTTCCGCAGCCAGCTCGGCGTGGCTACTGGCTTGGTTGGCGCCACTGGCGGGCTTGGCGGGTTCCTGTTGCCCTCCGTGTTGGGAGTCTGCAAAGATCTCTTCGGTTCCTACGGCGTCGGGTTTTTGGGCTTCGGACTCCTGGCCCTGACGGCCTGCGGATTATTGCTCTCACTCCAGAGTGAATGGCGGAGAAGCTGGGCAAGTGATGCTGGGGCGTCTCTCTTAGTAGGAGCAGAGTAATGAAGAGCCTGAACATTCTCGCCACGCTGGCTGCTTTCGGAACCGCAGCCGCAGTGACAGCCCTCATCGTGCTGGGTTCGCAGGGTCTGCGGCAGTTTGACTGGCCGCTGCTCCCTTATGCCCTGGCCACGATTTTCTGTGCGGGAGGAGTAGCCTATCGTTGCACGGCCTGGTTTCAGCGTCCACCCACGAAGCGCTATTGGCGTCAGAGCTGGCGGCTGTGGCGTGCAGGACAAGTCCTGTCCAATAGCGCCTATGTCGGACAATTCACGGCGAACAACTTCGTAGCCCAACGCTTCATTGCGCCGCGTGGCCGCATGCGTTGGGTCGCGCACCTGTGTCTCTCGTGGGGCACGATGATGGCCTTTGCCGTCACCTTTCCACTTGTTTTCGGCTGGATTCACTTCGAGACCCCGGAGAACGACTTATCCATCTATCAAGTCATTCTCTTCGGCGTGAAAGTCCAAGAGTTTCCCGTTCACTCCGTCATCGCCTTCTTGATGTACAACGCCCTCAACATCTCCGCCGTCTTGGTGTTGATCGGAGTTTTCCTGGCCCTGCATCGGCGTTTGACCGACGGGGCCGCCCTCGCGCTGCAACGTTTTGGCCTCGATATCGTGCCGTTATTGCTCTTGTTCATCGTCGCCGCCTCGGGTCTGGGGCTCACCATTAGTGCGCACTGGCTGCAGGGGCGCGGGTTCGCCTTCATTGCTTTGGTGCACGCCGCCTCGGTCGTCATTCTGTTGGTGTCTCTTCCCTTTGGCAAACTGTTTCACATTTTCCAGCGTCCGCTTCATCTTGGAGTCGGACTCTACAAACGCGCGGGGCAATCCGGCTTGCAGGCGCAGTGTGGTCGTTGCAGCGAGTCGTTCGCATCGCAACTCCACGTCAACGATCTCAAACAAGTCCTGAGCGAATTAGCGATAGAGCAACAAGTGGATGGTCCGGTCGAGCACTACCAAGAGATTTGTCCGCCGTGCCGTCGCCGCCTTTTAGCGCTCAATCAAGGACGCAACGTAGGGAGAGACCATGGCGCACCTGCCTTTGCCTGAAGAGCAACTCATCGATCAATTCGGCCCGCACTTGAACTACGAGCCGCCCGGCGGCTGGCACGCGGGAAGTCCGCCGGACCGTCTTGTGCAAACTCACTGTTGCTTCTGCGGCGTCCAATGCGGCATTCAACTCAAAGTGAAAGATGAAAAGGTCGTCGGGTTCGAGCCGTGGGCGGATTTTCCGGTTAATCAAGGCAAGCTTTGCCCCAAAGGCGTTAAACGTTATCTGCAAAATAACCATCCAGACCGCATCCTGGCTCCGCTGCTGCGCAGCAAAAAAGGATTTGAGCCAGTCCCCTGGGAAGACGCGCTGTCACTCGTGGCGGGCAATATCCGTCGCATCCAAAAGGCCTACGGCAAAGACGCCTTCGCCATTCTCTCTGGCGCGTCGATGACCAACGAGAAAGCCTACCTCATGGGCAAGTTTGCGCGCGTCGCCCTGGGCACGGCTAACATCGATTACAATGGGCGCCTGTGCATGGTCTCCGCCGGGGCTGGCAACAAAATGGCCTTTGGCATTGACCGCGCAGCCAATCCCTGGAGCGACATTCCCCTGGCCCAGTGCATTATCGTGACCGGCAGCAACGTTGGCGAGTGTTTCCCTATTCTCACCGATTATTTGTGGCGCGCGCGCGACAACGGCGCCAAACTCATTGTGATTGACCCGCGCATGACGCCGATTGCTCGCACGGCGGATCTTTTCCTGCCCGTGCGTCCGGGTCGCGATAGCGCATTGATGAACGGCATCCTGCACGTGCTGATTGAACGCGGCTGGATCAACCGAGCGTTTATCGACGCGCATACGACAGGGTTCGAGCAGGTCCAAGAAACGGTGAGAGCCTACCCACCCCAGCGAACGGCGGAGATTACCGGTGTGCCGGCAGCCAACATTATTCGTGCGGCTGAGATGTGGGCGGAAGCCGAACGGTCGATGCTGATGCACGCTCGCGGCATCGAGCATCACACGAAAGGCGTGGAGAACGTGCTCTCCTGCATCAATCTGGTGTTGGCGACTGGACGGATCGGTCGCCCGGGGTGCGGCTACGGCACGATTACCGGCCAAGGCAACGGCCAGGGCGGACGCGAGCATGGTCAACGTTGTAACCAACTGCCGGGGGGACGCGACATTGAGAATCCGCAACACCGTCGGGAGATCGCAACATTTTGGGGCATCGAAGAGTCCGAGCTGCCACAAAAAGGGCTCACCGCCGTAGAACTGTTTAACGCCATCAATGACGGCGCCATCAAGGGCCTGCTGTCGATTTCCTTCAATCCGATGGTGTCGCTGCCCCACGCGGCGCTAACCAAAGCCGCATTGGAGAAGCTGGAATTTTACGCGGCGATTGAACCCTTCATGTCAGAGACCGCGCGCCACGCCGATGTCATCCTCGCCGGTTCTCTACAAGAAGAAGATGAAGGCACAGTCACTAATGGTGAGGGACGCGTGATTCGGCTCCGGCAATCAGTGAAACCATCGGGCAATGCGCGGGTGGATTGGGACATTATTATTGACCTGGCCCAACGCCTAGGGAAGGGTCAGTTCTTTCCGTACACCAAAGCGGAAGACATTTTCCAAGAGCTAGGCAGCGCCTCGGCGGGAGCACCGATCGATTACTCCGGCATCAGCTACGCCAAGATCGAGCAGAACAAGGGAGTCTTTTGGCCGTGCCCCGCGCCTGAGCATCCTGGCACGCCCCGGCTGTTTGAAGGCGGCGTGTTTGCTCATCCGGATGGCAAGGCGCGATTCCATGCCATCGAATATCGCCCACCGGCTGAGGATGTTGACGCCGAGTACCCACTATTTATGACGAGCGGTCGGGTGGTGTCGCAGTATCTCAGCGGCACCCAGACGCGTCGCATCGGTCCGCTAGTAGATCAGTACCCCTCGCCGCAAGTGGAGATGCACCCACAATTAGCCATGAAACTGGGGGTCAGAAACGGTGAACTAGTGCGCGTCGAAAGCCGACGTGGGGAACTGACGTTACCGGCGCTGGTCGTCAAAACCATCCGACCGGACACGATTTTCATCCCGTATCACTGGCCAGGAGATCGATCGGCTAACCGCGTGACCAATCGCGCATTGGACCCTATTTCCAAGATTCCCGAGTTCAAGGTGTGCGCCGTGCGAGTGACAAAGGCCACAGCCCGGGTTGTGCCTCTCATCCGGGCCGTGCCTCGCCAGGGACACAGCGCAACGGTAGGAGGAGGACACGCCCAGTGAACATGGAATTCTTCGTTGATCCGTCCCGCTGTATCGGTTGTCAAGCGTGCGCACAGGCGTGCGCCGAATGCGATAGCCACCGGGGCATCTCCATGATCCATCTGGATTTCGTCGATCGTTCGAGTTCGCCGCAGACGACGCCGACGGTGTGTATGCACTGCGACGATCCCACTTGCGCGCGCGTTTGTCCTGCCGATGCAATCAAACAGACGGCCGAGGGAGTGGTGCAGTCCGCGTTGAAGCCCCGCTGCGTCGGCTGCTCGAATTGCGTCTTGGCGTGCCCCTTTGGTGTGCCACGATATATTCCGGCGCTCGATCAAATGATGAAGTGCGACATGTGTTATGACCGCACCTCGGCAGGGCTCAAGCCCATGTGCGCCACGGTGTGTCCCAGCGGCGCGCTGTATTACGGTCCGCGTGAGGCCATCGTCCAGATGCGGCGCGAACAGCCCACGAACACCTTTACCTTTGGGCGTCGGGTCGTCACTACCAAAGTCAGCCTCATGGTCAATATGGACACGGCAGCGCTGGATATTGATGTCGCAAGTTTTCTTGAACCTCTAGTGGACCAGGTCTCTAACATCGTCCCGCAACAGGCCACAGCCTAACAGGAAGGAGAAACGGATCTATGAGTTTTGCTGAACCTGCACACGCCCCGGGGCCGCACGTGCAGCCTCAGGCTCTCGCCCCTGCCCGTCACTCTCAGGACTTTCCCATCAATTGGGAAGACGAGCATCAGGTAACCCGCCGAACGTTCGTTTCTTTCCTCCTGCTGTTGTCCACGACGTTTCTGGCCAGTACCGGACTCATTGGGTTGCTGAACTGGCTCCAGCGGCAGCAAGAGCCAGAGCTAGCCCCGTTGCGCATCGCGCAGCTTCAAGATATTCCTGTTGGCGGAGTAAAACTGTTCCATTATCCTACGACCAATGATCCTTGTCTCTTGATTCGCACGTCAGCGGAACGACTGATCGCCTACAGTCAAAAGTGCACCCATCTCTCCTGCCCCGTGCTGTATCAAGCAGCCGAGCAGCAATTCTACTGTCCTTGTCATGCGGGTCGTTTCGCGGTGGAAGACGGACGGCCACTGTCCGGCCCGCCGAAACGACCGTTGCCGCACATTACTCTCAAAGTCACCAACGATGAAATTTGGGCGATTGGAGTACAAGCATGAACACGATTCCTGCAACCCTTCGGCAACAGCAGAGCACGGTCCTGTCCCTGGTTACCCTGCTTGTCCTGGCGTGTGTGAGTTTACAATTGTGGCTCTTGGCGGCGACTATAGAAACCGCCTTTCATCAGGAGCCAGCGTCTGCATTGCCGGCATTCCTCATGTCTGCGGCATGTACGCTGGCCAGTTGGTGGTTATGCCGCCTCCTCCGGCGGAGAGGCTGAACCGCTCAGAGAGGGGAAGGAGGGATTCCCATGTCAACCCACGCATTCCAACCTGAACATATTGTTGACCAGATCAGCGCGTTCTTCAAAGGCGTGAACGACATCAGCGACTTTTACTACAAGCTCTATCTGCTCAGGGACCTCTGTCGCGATTGCGATGGTCGTGGGTATCCGCGTATCCCCGAGCAACCATGCGCTCGTTGTCACGGCAGCGGCAGCCGCGATCCGCAACGAAGAGCCGTCAACGCCGAAGAATGATGTTGCAGATGCTTCTCAACCTTATCACTTCACCGCCGTCAGTAATTGCGCGATGCCGCCGGACAGTGGACATTTCGTCACATTCCGTAATCCGGCGTCCATAAACATTTGCTGTAAAATCGGCGGTTCTGGTAGATATGCCACTGACTTCGGTAAATACGAATAAGCCCAGGCATCCGAGAGCAAAGCACCAAGCAGCGGCACCACTCGGTTAAAGTACACGCTGTGCCCCCAACGCAGGAACACATTGCGAGGCGTATCCACTTCAAGAAACGCCACACGCCCGCCTGGCGTCAACACCCGCGCAATCTCTCCTAGCACTGCGGGAATCGACACAAAATTTCTCAAAGCGAAACCGGACACTACTACCGAAGCCCCTTCGCTGCGAAATGGGAGACGACTAGCGTCCGCTTGCACGAACTCAGCAGGAATGGCTCGCTGGCGAGCACAGACAAGCATGTTGCCGGCGAAATCGACACCAATCACTCGGGGTCCAGTATTCGTCGCCAGTTCGCTGAGATCGCCAGTGCCGCAGGCGAGATCCAACACCACATCGCGGGGCGATAGCGCCAAGGCGCGAATGGTTTCGCGGCGCCAGCGTTGATCGAGGCGGAAAGAGAAGAGGCGATTGAGGAGATCATACCGCGGCGCGATCCGTTCGAACATGGCCCGGATGATCGCCGCTTTCTCCTCTGCAGCTGGAAGCTCATCTTTGCGCATGTGCGCCTTTTCAACTGACTGCTTCCCGCTTGTCAATAGTCAAGCTCTCCCCCTCTCCAATTCTTAATTTTTGACTGAGCTTCCGATAACAAGGAAGAGCAACTACAATTTTTTTGTGGTGTTTGGTAGAGGTAGCAAAAAAAATGCACGTATCTGACATGTTGACGCCGACTGATCTCCAGCAGATGCAAACACGCGGCATGACGTTAGAAGCAATACAGCAACAGCTCGCTTGGTTTCAGCGGGGGTTCCCCTTTGTTTCCTTGCAACGACCGTGTACAGCAAGGGACGGCATTACGGTACTTACACCCCACGAGATTGAGCGGCTCACGGAGTTGCACGATCGAGCAGCCCAAACGGGCAGGATCGTGAAATTCGTCCCTGCTTCTGGCGCCGCGAGCCGAATGTTCCAGTCCCTTTTGGCGCTCAATATGCGCCCCGATCTGACCCCGCAAAGCGTCGCCCAGGCCGCTGCTTCCGGCGATCGCGATTGTCACCAGTTTCACCAATTTCTGACTAAGCTCGATCACTTCGCCTTCGCGCCCGCACTGCGCTGCGTGATGGCGCGCGACGGACTGTCACTAGATGAGACATTGACGACGGGGCGTTATTATGAGCTGCTGACTTATTTGCTCACTCCCACAGGACTCAACTACGCCAATCTTCCCAAAGGGATGATCCACTTTCACCGCTACACCGATCACGCTCGCACTGCCTTCGAAGAGCACCTGGTCGAGGCGCTCGCGTATACACAAGACGAAACACACACCGCACGCATCCACTTTACCGTGCCAGTCGAGCACCAGGAGGCCATCGCCTCCTACTTGCAACAGGTCGCACTTCGATTTGAGCAGGCAGGCAGACGTCTGCATCTGACCTTTTCCGTGCAAAAGCCCTCCACAGACACGATTGCCGTTGACCATGACAACCAACCGTTCCGCGATGCGAACGGCGAACTCGCGTTCCGCCCAGGCGGACATGGAGCCTTGTTGGCCAATTTGCACGATCTTCAGGGCGATATTATTTTTGTCAAAAACATAGACAATGTCGCTCCTGATCATCTCAAAGCGGACACCTATCTCTACAAAAAAGCGTTAGGCGGCTACCTGGTCGCGCTCCAGAACGAACTCTTCACCCATGTCCGACGCTTGCGACACCCAACGGTCGAGCCCCAGGCCTTCAGGGATGCATGGATTTTCGTTCAACAACGACTGCATCTCCACGCGCCGATGGCGGTCCAGCAAGCCCGGACAGAAACGCAGCGCGCGTTCTTGCTGCAAAAATTGCACCGCCCACTTCGTGTCTGTGGGATGGTCAGAAATACGGGAGAACCTGGCGGCGGCCCGTTCTGGGTGCGACAACCGGACGGAACCTTGTCTCTCCAAGTCATTGAGTCTTCGCAAGTCAATCTCCAATCGGGGGAACAACGCGCTGTCTGGCAAGCGGCCACTCATTTCAATCCGGTTGATCTGGTGTGCGGTGTGCGCGATTTTGCGGGCGACTCTTTTGACCTACCTCGGTTCAGCGATCCAGAGACCGGCTTTATCTCCCTCAAATCAAAAGACGGGAAAGAACTCCGCGCTTTGGAACTGCCCGGACTCTGGAATGGGGCAATGGCTGAATGGAATACCGTTTTTGTCGAAGTTCCGCTGAGCACGTTCACTCCCGTGAAAACTGTCTACGATCTCCTGCGTCCCGAACATCAAAGCGGGGGAGGGTCTGTCCTGTCCTGCTAAACTCCTCTCGGCATTCGCCGATAGGCACTGCGAGGAGAGATTCACCTTCGGTACAAGGAAGGATCAGGCATGAAGACTATCTTGTTGGCGGATGATGAAGCGAACTTGCGGATGCTCGTTCACACCACGTTGGATGATCCCGAGTATAATATTCTCGAAGCAATGGATGGAACCACGGCCCTCGCGCTTGCGAAACAAGAGCGCCCGGATTTGCTGGTCCTCGATTGGATGATGCCTGGCATGACCGGCGTCGAAGTCGCGCGAGCCTTACGCAACGATGCCCAAACCGCTCACATTCCTATCATTCTCCTTACCGCCAAGGGCCAGGAAAAAGATAAAGAACAAGGACGGACAGTGGGCGCCTATGCCTATCTCGTTAAACCCTTCAGTCCGCTTGAACTGCTGGAAAAAGTCCAAGAAGCCCTGGAGCAGTGAGCCCAACTCTTTTCCAAGGGAATATCCATGATGGAAAGCCCAACGTCTGGAATCCCACAAGAAGTCTCGGTCCCGGCCCCCGATGAAGTCCAGGCGCAAATCGATAGAATGTACTCGCAGCTAGCGCTGTATGCCCGCGATCTCAAGCGCACGGTCGACGCCGAACGACAAAAAGCTCGCGCGTTGGAGGAAGCCAACGCGCGACTTGCGATTCTTGACCGTCTCAAAACCGAGTTTTTGGCGTTTATCGCCCACGAACTGCGCACGCCGCTCAGTAACATGATCGTGCTCGATCTTCTTGATCCGCACGACGAGCCCCAAGCCCTTGCGAAGATGATCAACCTTCTCAAGGAAGGCTACGAACGATTAGAAAAATTTGTTGAAAAGGGACTCGAATACTTTCAGTGGCTGGCCACGGACGAACACAAAACACCAGCAACAATCACGGACTTTGCAAGTGTAGTACGCAAAGTCGTCGCCCAACATACTGTGCGGCGCCAAGGCGCCTCGACGCTAGCGTGCGATATCCCCACCGCGCCTTGCTTGGTGCGCGGCGAGGCGGAACATTTAACGCGCGTTGTGCGTATTTTACTTGACAATGCACAAAAGTTCTCCCAGGGAGAGGGTCCAACTCTTTTACATATGGACAGCGCCAACGGTCACGTGGCGCTGTCAGTAACGGATCAAGGCTGCGGGTTCACTCCGGAAATGGGCGCAGAACTGTTCCGTCCGTTTACTATTGCAAACGTGATGAATCATACCCAAGGCACGGGACTTAGCCTGGCCCTGGCGCGCGCCATTCTCACCACGTACGAGGGGAAAATCTACGCCCACAGCGCGGGCCCCGGACAAGGCGCAACTTTCACTGTCGAGTTGCCTGAAGTTTCCCTTTTGTAAACGATTCCCCCCTTGCCCTTTCTGCTCGTTCGTTCCTGGATGAGCACGCGCCGTTATTCGCGTCTACTCTTGCTCCAGAGTCTGGATGTCGGCAAGCGCTTCGGCAAAGTCCTCCATGAATTCTCTCACCACCGCGCGGCTAGATTTGACACTGTCCACCAATCCCACCCCTTGGCCCACGAAATAGGATACGAGTTCGCGCGCCTGCGCGTTGCCTCTTTCCGCCGCTCGCTGGGCGGCATTCAAAGCGGGCTCGCTAATCAGGCTCTGGAAAGGCATGGGCAAGGGCCCGGGGCTCTCCGGCCTTTCCCATGCCTCGGTCCACGCCGAACGGAGCTGACGCGAATATTTCCCCGTGCGGCACTTGGAGCGGATCGTGTCCCGTGAGGTGGCCGCGATCATCTTTTGCCGGAAAATTTCCGAAGTCTCCGATTCCGTAGTGGCCAACCACACCGACCCCGTCCACACGCCGGCGGCCCCAAGCGTCATGCACGCCGCCATCTGACGGCCAGTCATGATGCCGCCTGCGGCCAGCACGGGTACGTTACGGATCGGTTTAATCGCGCGGAGAACTTCAGGAACCAGGACCAAGGTTGAGACCTCACCGGTATGGCCGCCGGCCTCGCCGCCCTGGGCCACAATAATATCGACGCCTGCCTGCACTTGGCGCACCGCATGCTCCTTGGACCCAACTAACGCGGCGACAGGAACGCCGTGGGCTCGCCCCATGTCGATCATCGCTTGCGGCGGAACGCCTAACGCATTCGCAATCAACTTAATCGGATGACGAAAAGCCACTTCTAAAAGATGTAAAGCCGCATCTCGTTGGAGAGACGAGGGCGTATCTGGATGTCCGAGCGGTCCATCCTCAAGCTGTCGGGGCGCCTCCACTCCATGTCGCGCAAGCAGTTCGCGCACGAAATCTTTATGTGACTGCGGAATGCGTTTCGCCAAGGAGCCCAGGGTCACCCCTTTTTCTTCCTTGATTCCTACGTTCTCTGGAATGAGCACATCAACCCCGTAGGGTCGCCCCTCGATATGCTCATCGATCCACTTCAGTTCCACTTCAAGCTGCTCCGGTGTAAAGGCGGTGACACCCAAAACGCCAAAACCGCCAGCACGACTCACGGAGGCGATCACATCGCGGCAGTGGCTAAAAGCGACTAACGGAAAATCGATACCCAACATGTCACAAATGGGAGTTTTCATGAGCGTGTTCCTCATCTAAGGAATGACCGGCAACAAGATATGCGAGCGATACTGCGCATTGTGGAACACTGACTGTTCCGCCGTTTGGAATGTTGTTCCCGTTGCTTGATCGCCGCCAGTGTTCAGGTTGCGATCGAAGCGAGGGAAATTACTTGAGGAAATCTCCACTCGAATGCAATGCCCCGGCAAGAACACATGACTTGTGGCCCATAAGTCGATGGTGAACTCGCAGACCTCGCCGCGCTGCAGGAGTTTCGGCGAGCTGGCGGATTCGCGGTAACGGGCGCGGAGAATACCATCGGCCAGATTCTGTGCGTAGCCGTCAGGCCGCACGTCAACCAGTTTCGCCGTAAAGTCAGTGTCCAGCGCGGACGACGACGCGTAGAGTACGACCTTGAGCGGCCCAGTCACTTCCAACTGCTTTTCGAGCGGGGCCCCGGTGTACACCAGCACATCTTGGCGCTTCTCTACTTCACGTTGGTCTTTCACGCCCACGGGAATAATCAGGGTGTTGCCGCCGCAAGTGGGCACGGGGTCCGCCGGGTCGTAGCGATACTGATCGGCAGGCTCGTCCGCCGGCGGTTCGGGGCTGAGGGCGCCATTGCCATTGGGCGTGTTCGCTTTCCCTTGGCTATGCAGGTAATACGGCGTGAACCGAGTGCGCGCGAGCGGCCACTCCTGTTCGTCGCGCCATTGATTGACGCCCATGACAAACAAGCGAATCGGCGGCTCGTCGTACAAGCCGGAGTCAACTCCTTTGAGCCAATAGTCGAACCAACGTAACTGAGTTTCGTGCAGGTCCATCCACGCATTCGGACCAAAGTCGATATCGCCGGTGCCGCCCGTGGTCGGCGTCGTGTAGGGAAAGAGGTGCGCCCAGGGACCCAGCAGCAGCTTCTGTCCGCCTCGCGCTTCCGGTGTCATGGCCTTCGAGCGCAGCCCGTTGAAGTGAACAATCGCGTCTTTCAAGAAAATGTCGTACCACGAGCTCACGTGGTGCATGGGAATGTTGATGTTACGATGCTGGCGTTCGATGTTGACCGGCCACCAGTAGGGCCCATCCTCGGGATGCGTGAGATAATCGCGGAGATAGGGCGAAGTCTCTTTGAGCAAGTCCGCCCAGTACATCAACGGCAAACGATTATAGCCTTCCGGCGTGAGCGGGTTGCCAAAGTTGATCGAGCGCAGCAGGTCGGAGCGAATCTTCGGCCAAAGCTGATCTTTGAGCCCCATGCGTTCGACGGTGTTACGCACCATAAAAACCGCGTACGGAATCTGCCAGCCCAATGAGAATGCGCCACCTTGATAGACCCAGCTATCGTGATAGTCGGCGGCGGCGGACACCGGAAATGCACAACGCAGATGCGGTGGGCGCGTGGGCGCGAGCTGATATTGCGTCGCCCCGAGATAGGACTGCCCTTGCGTGCCAACCTGCCCGTTCGAGTAGGGCAAAGCCGCAGCCCACTCGACCGTGTCATAGCCGTCGAAGCCTTCGGTGATCAACGGGTAATACTCACCCTCGGAAGCGAAGCGGCCGCGTCCATCTTGAATGATGACCACGTAACCACGCGCGGGGAAATACTCATGGTCGCCAAAATCGCTGGCCATCTCTTTCCCATAGGGGAGACGCAATAAAATGACGGGAAACCGTCCGTCAGCGTCGGGGCGATAGACATCAGCGTACAACGTGGCGCCGTCGCGCATTTTCGCCGGCACATTTTTCTCGACTTTGAT
>CAYTVL010000061.1:0-30265 GCA_964441775.1 uncultured Enterobacteriaceae bacterium | reverse complement strand
TCGGCAGCATGACCTTTTACGTGATTGTGGAAGGGACGGAGAAAGATATCGTCAAGAAATGGGACACCTTGTGGAGAATGAAAAATCTCCAGCTCTATATCGATTCTCTGCCGGGCGTGGAGAAAACAGTTTCATTTGTTGACTATTGTGAATTGCTGGACCACGGTATTCAAGAAATTCCTGCTGAACCTCCTGAAGGAGAAATCCTTGAGCCGCCTCCGACTGAGGTGAAAACCACCTTCTGGGAAAACCCCGAGCAACTAAGGGGCGTCATGCGGCTGGTCTTCCTCAATGCGACGAGCGTGGCGAGCGTGGTGAACCATCCGAATTATACGCGCACGGCCATGCTGGTGCGCACCTCGCTTTCACGGTCGAGTGATATCGCCTCTCTCGCGGAACAGATCGAGGCGTTTGCTCGTGAACATTTTCCGCCAGAGTTGAGCGTACATCCCACAGGAAACTTGATCCTGCTCACCCGCACGGCTGGTGATATTGTCAGTGGGCAAATCCAGAGTTTGGCGTTTAGCGCAGGGGTCATCTTCGTCCTGATGGCGGCGATGTTCCTGTCCGCGCGTGTGGGGCTTATTGCCATGGCCCCAAATGTATTCCCGTTGTGTGTCTTCTTTGGCCTGATGGAAATGACGGGTGTGGAACTCAATTTTGGCACGAATATCATTGCTTCGATCGCCCTTGGCATTGCGGTTGACGACACGATCCACATTATGACTCGCCTCAGCTCCACGGTCCGCACGACCTCCGACCAGGAACACGCCTTATTAGAAGCCCTCTCTACAGTTGGCAAACCTGCACTTTATGCCTCGCTTGTGTTGTTCCTCGGCTTTTTGACGCTCGGCCTTTCGACCTTCGTGCCGATTCGTGAGTTTGGGTTTCTCTCCGCCGCCACTATTCTCATTGGCTTGGTCGGAGAAATCGCCTTGTTGCCCGCTTTACTGGCTACCACTCCGCTCATCACTTTGTGGGACTTGCTGTATGTCAAATTAGGCAAAGATCCCCATAAGACGATTGGGCTCTTCGCCAACCTGCGCCCGTCGCAGGCGAAAATTGTGGCGCTTATGGGAGAAATCAAAGCCTTCCCGCGTGGACAGGCAATCGTTCGTTCCGGTGAAGTGAGCAACGCCATGTTTGTCGTGATCAGTGGACGCGCCGAAGTTCGAGTCAACAATACGGACAATTCACGGTCCCTCTGGGAAGTACACAGAGGGGATGTATTTGGCGTCACCAGTTTGATTCGGAGGGAAGAGCGCCTCACGGAAGTCGTCGCGCTGGAAGATGTCGAGGTATTGGCTATGGATGACCGCTTCCGCGCCCGCGTGTGGCGTTACCCACGCATCGCGGCGCGCCTCTTCTTTAACCTGTCCACCATGCTGCTTGATCGGCTGCAATACACGATCCAACGAGCACCGGAACATTCACGAGAGTCAAATTTGTAAACAAAGAGAGCTGGGCTTCAGTTTCGCGGCGCAGTGGAGGACGACTCGCTGTGGTTGCTGACAATTGAGCGAAGGCCGCCAACAATAAAGGAGTTGTATGCTGCAAGAAAAAAGTGCGTATCGTGTGACGCTACGAGTTTTTCTCATCGGGCTCTTATTGAGTTTGCCACATGACCTCGCAGCCAGGGCCGAGCCTCACCCCGGAATGACGCTCGGCCCGGAGAACTGGCAGGAGGCGAAAGGGTTGTTGCCGGACGTCGTGTTGCATCGTTTCCAGGATGGCAGTTATCAAGCGAACGTAGCGACGCTTCCCAATACTCTCGTATGGGGGAAAAAATTTAAAGCAGCTTCGGAAACCAACGCCGGGAAGTTTGCGATTGACGCGGAGGACTCGTTAATCGACGTCGCCGCTAAAGTGTATCCACCCTTTCTCTACGGGCATCCTTTTCCTCAGATTGACGCGAACGATCCTCAAGCCGCAGCAAAAGTGATCTACAATTTCTCCTATACCCTCATGCAAGCGGATGACGCTGACCGCTTCAGCAACTTGAGCTGGGTGAAGCCTTCAACGTTTGAGCGCCGTGTTGAGTTTCAAGGACAACTGCTTTTTTATGGATCGCGGTTTTCCGGTCCCATCCCCAATACCGACGCGACTCTGCGGAAAGGACTCATCGCCGGCATGTCTCCCACGGACGTCTATGGAGTCGTAACCCTAGAGTGGGTCTACCTTGACCCCAAGCGCTGGAACTCTCTCTGGGCGTATGTTCCTGAGCTGAGACGTGTCCGGCAATTGCCCGCGTTCGGCGGCTCGGAAAGTCTCTTCGGCTCAGACCTCGCCCACGACGACCCGTATCTCTTCTCCGGGAAAGTGCAGTATTTCACCTGGAAACTCATTGGAGCCCAAGACGCGCTTGTGCCTTATACGTTGCCCAACCCGAGAGAGCTGCGACAGGGAGAGCGTGGCTATCTGCTTGAGGATGCTCAAACTCCCCTCAGTATGGGATGGGAAAAAACAGGAGGGAAAGGCAAGGCGTGGTGGCCGACCAATTACAACCTTGTCAAACGCCCAGTCTGGATTATTGAAGCGACGCCGAAAGATGAGAAATACGCGTATGGCCGTCAGGTGCTCTGGATCGACCGCGAGTTGTACGTTGCCTATTACAAAGAGGCGTACAATCGGGCGGGGCAACTGTGGCGGATGTTGTTGAATTCTGTGTCCGTGGCGCGCACAGCCGACGGGAATTTTTCCGTAGCCCAGCCGGATTTCACCCTCTCAGTAGACGAGCTACAGAACAGTGCTACAGTGGAGCAACCCTTCAAACAGGGAAAACCTCTGGCCTTCAGCGTAGGGCTCTCGGGAGATATCTTCACTTCGCAAGACCTCCTGAAACGAGGAAAATAAAAAAAGAGGAGAGACAGAGAAAAGCGGGGAGTTGTCGATCAAAGAGAGTCGGGGAAAGGGCGTGGCCATGACTTTTGACGAGCTACTCGCACAAGTGGTGGAACTGCTGCAGAGTCAGGGCCGGGTCTCGTATGGGGCGCTGAAGCGGCGGTTCGCCCTCGATGACGGTTATCTGCAAGACCTCAAGGATGAACTTATTGACGCACAGCGGGTCGCTGCGGACGAAGCCGGAAAAGTGCTGGTGTGGGCAGAGACTGCGCCAGTTCCACGTTCTAGGTTCCAGGTTCCACGTCTTCCTCAATCCCTAACCCCTAACACCCAACCCTTAACGGAGCGTCGTCAGCTCACCGTCATGTTCGTTGATCTGGTGGGCTCCACGGCCCTGTCCGCCCAGCTCGATCCCGAGGACTACCACGCCATCGTGCAACAGTATCACCGAACCTGTGACGAGGTCATTCAACGTTACGGCGGCTTCGTGCCCCAGCATCTCGGCGATGGCGTACTCGTCTACTTTGGCTATCCTACCGCACATGAAGATGACGCCCCGCGGGCCGTGCGAGCCGGGGTGGAGATTATTCAGGCTCTGCAGAGCCGCGCGCGTCAGCAAGCGGCGAATCCACCGCTCCCTTACGGTCGCGGCTCAGAGGCACTTCCGGTCCGCATCGGCATCCACACCGGCTTGGTGGTAGTGGGCGACATCGGCGCGCCGGGGCGCACGGAGCAATTGGCTTTGGGCGAAACCCCGAACGTAGCCGCACGCATTCAAGGGCTGGCGGAGCCCAACACGGTGATGGTCAGCGCCGCGACCCAACGACTCATCAACCATGCCTTCGAATGTCAGCCGTTCGGCTCCCATCTGGTCAAAGGGCTCGACACCCCGATTGCGGTCTACCACGTGCAGAGCGAGCGGCAGCAGGTCTCACCGCTATCGGGAAGAAGCACCCTCACGCCGTTAGTAGGACGTGAGCAAGAAGTAGGCTTACTCATGGACCGCTGGGAGCAAGTGAAAGAGGGACGTGGACAAGTCGTACTGCTCAGTGGTGAGCCCGGGATTGGCAAATCCCGCCTGGCCTATCGACTGCGCGAGCAGGTGACCAGTGAAGGCTCACTGCTGTTTGAAGCGCGCTGCTCACCGTATCATCAACAGAGTGCGTTGTATCCGCTGATTGACATGTGGCAGCGGACGTTGTTGTTCGCCCGCCAGGACACGGACGCAGAGAAAGTGGCCAAGCTCGAACGCGCCCTGGACCTGTACGAGATACCAGACGCGTTACCATTGTTCACCGCGCTGTTTGCATTGCCAACTCCCGCAGACTATCCAATCCACAATTTTACCCCACAGAAGCAGAAGGAGCGGACATTGCAAGCGTTGCTGCAACTGCTGATAGTGCAGGCCGAGCGGCAAGCCACGGTGATGGTATGGGAGGACGTGCACTGGGCGGACCCCTCGTCGTTGGAATTCTTGACATTGTTCATCGATCAGCTTCCGATCGCCAAACTGTTGCTTGTCCTGACGTTCCGTCCGGAGTTTGCACCACCGTGGCCGCCCCGTTCACATCTTTCGCACTTGGTGCTCAATCGCTTAGGCCAAAAGCAAGTCGAAGCGATGATCGAAAAAGCAGCAACAGGCCACGAGCTAACAGCCGAAGTGATCGAGCAGATTCGCGTGAAGACCGATGGGGTGCCGTTGTTCGTGGAAGAGTTAACAAAGAGCGTGATAGAAACCGTTGGGACACAACCGGCTGCGCCTCGCCAGTTGGCCATTCCCGCCACATTGCAGGATGCGCTCATGGCCCGGCTGGATCGGTTGCCCGAGGCGCGACCCGTAGCGCAACTCGGGGCCACTTTGGGGCGCGAGTTCTCGTTTGAGCTACTGCACGCCGTCTCTCCAGTCAACGAAGCGGAGCTGCAGACCGCCCTGAGCAAGTTAGTGGAAGCGGAAATTCTTTATCAGCGGGGCATGGGCGAGCATGCTCGTTACTTCTTCAAGCATGTGCTGATTCAAGACACGGCTTATCAATCGCTGCTCAAGAGCACGCGCCAGCAGTATCATACCCAGATAGCCCAAGTGCTGGAAGAGCGCTTCCCGGACACCAAAGAGAACCAGCCAGAACTCCTGGCGTATCACTACACCGAGGCCGGGCTTACAGAGCAGGCGATTCCATACTGGCAACAAGCAGGGCAGAAAGCTATCGAGCGCTCAGCTAATCAAGAAGCGATTAGTTACGTTAAGAAAGGCTTGGATTTACTCCAAGCCCTACCTGATGCGTTCGAGTATGCCGAGCAAGAATTGTCCTTACAGTTTGCGTTAAGTCTTGCCTTATCTGTTGCCAAAGGCTATGGAGACCCGGAAATAGAAAAGCCTGCGCTTCGGGCTCGAGAACTATGCCAGCAGCTAAAGGAATCTCCCCAAATCGTCCCAGTGTTGTGGAGATTAGTGATCTTGTACCAGAATCGAGGAGAGCTACAGACGGCGCGGGAGCTGTCGGAACAAATGTTGCGCCTCGCACAAAACGTTCAAGATCGGTATCTCCTCTCGGTAGCTCATGATGCATTGGGAAGGACCCTCTACAGTCTTGGCGAGTTACCTTCGGCTCGATCCCACGTGGAGCAAGCACTTGTCCTGTACGACTCGCAGGAACATGCTCACCCTGTCGTCGGTACATCCGAACCCAGGCCAGATTGTCTCTCTTATGCGTCTTGGATCCTATGGCGTCTTGGCTACCCAGACCAAGCCTTAGACAAAAGCCGAGACGCCATAGCCTTAGCCTCAGAGCTGTCTCACCCTCTTGGTTTGACCTCTGTTTTAGGGTTTGCTGCTTTGTTCTATCTCCATCGACGAGAAGAAGGACTTGCCCGAGAGAAGGCAGAGATGATGATGACTCTAGCGACCGAGCAGGGGTTTCCATATTGGGTGGCGATTGGGATGCTGATGCGAGGCTGGGTGCTAGCCGAGCAGGGGCAAGAGGAAGAAGGTATCATCCAGATGCGTCAAAGCCGGATGTTCCTTCTTATCCCTTATGTGTTGGCCGAAGCGTACGGGAAAGTAGGGCAAGTCGAGGACGGGTTAGACGTGATAGCCGAGGCATTAGTTTTTGCAGACAAAAGCGGATCGCGGGTTGCTGAGGCGGAACTCTACCGCCTCAAAGGTGAGCTGACGCTTGCTCAGGAAAATCAAAAATCAAAGGGCAAAAGTCAAAAGTCAAAAATAGAAACTGATGCCCAAGCCGAAGCCTGTTTTCTCAAAGCCATTGAAATCGCCCGGAAACAGCAGGCCAAGTCCTGGGAACTGCGCGCGTCGACGAGCCTCGCGCGTCTGTGGCGGCAGCGAGGCAAGAAAGCCGAAGCGCACCAATTGCTTGCGAATGTCTACAACTGGTTCACCGAAGGATTTGACACGAAAGACTTGCAAGAGGCGAAGGCGTTGCTGGAAGAATTGGTGCTGCTCAGATGACATCCCGTGGATGGAGAAGCGTGAGATTAGAGTAGCCTTTGAAATCGTCGATGTTGAACGTAAGCAGATGGGTAACGCCATGCACTTGCATGACCGCAACAAGGCGAGCGTCGTGGACCTTTTTGCCTTTGATGTCGTGGGCTTTTACTAGTAGCAACCAGTTCGTCAGGATGACAGGTGAATCCTCAAGTAGCTGGAACCTGTTGAGAATCTGTGCGATTTCATCTGCAGTTCGTTGGGTAGTCCAACCCAGACCGTTGACAGTGAGAGGACGGGTTGCTACTGCCCAGAACTCAATAATATTTTGTGCGGTGACGCAGGGAAGGTCGCCGCGCAACCGTAGACTGGAGAGAGCTTGCTCTGCAACCGATTGATCCGGTGAAGCCCCGTCGCTTAAGCGTAACAATACATTTGTATCAAGCAGAATAATTGACATTAGTCGTAGATAGTTTCTCTGCTGAGCGCTTCCAGCGGTAGCCCTGGACCTTCCTTATGACTGGCCACCCACTCTCGAAGGCTTTTCGCCCACTCTTCCGGCGTCGCCGTTGCCCAAAACGGTTGGGCTTTGGCTTCAGGGCGTAAGATCAAGGCTCCGTTGTTTATCTCAACCACAAAACGTTTATGCGGCTTTACTTTTTCTAACACTTCGGCAGGTAGGGACAGTATGCCTTCTTCGTTAACCTCAACAACTTGGTTCATAGGGTCACCTCTTGGTCAAGTATAACACAAAGGGAGAATCTCTTCTCCTACTGCTGCAGAAACTCCACCGCTGCCTTGGCGATCTCGCCCTCTTGGCCCCAGAAGAAGTGGTCCGCCCCTTTGACAATGGTGAGCGCTTTGGGCTCTGGCAGTTTCGCAAATAATTCTTGCAGAGCTGGAATGGGCGAGTAGTTGTCATGATCGCCGCTTATTAACAGTTTCGGTTTGGTGACGGGAAGCAAGAACGATGGGTCGCGAAGCCCGAACGGAAAGGCGACGCCAATAATCTTGTGCACCCGCGGGTCTGCCGCTCCTGCTTGGAGCCCGACCATCGAACCAAAAGAATAACCCGCTACGACTACTGTTTTCACTGGCTGACGGCTGAGCAAATACGTGACCGCCGCTTTCACATCTTCGAGTTCAGCCACACCTTCGCCATGCGATCCGCCACTGCGTCCCACGCCCCGGAAGTTAAATCGCAACGTGGCGATACCTTGCTGCTGGAAGGCGTCGACTAGAGCGGAGACGACATTGTTGTGCATCTCGCCGCCGTAGAGTGGATGCGGATGGCACACCACTGCTCCGATAGTGGGCGGTTGCGCTGGCGTTGCGAATAAGCCTTCTAAGGTGATCTCTCCAACCGAAAATGTAACGTGTTCTTCCACGGTTCCCTCCTTTGCCGCGACCGGCCTTGCCCAGGCCAGACTCAAGATGACAAGCCACAAGTAGCTGGTCTTTTTCATGGTACGACGCTCTCAGCTTTTTTACAGGGATATTTCCATTGCTTCTAGTCGGTGAATGCCCCATCTCGTGGAGAGCCAGAACACGCCGACGGTGAGAGCAAAAGCCACACCGAAGGATGTGGCGATGCCGCTCCACATCGCTGAAGAGAGCGGTTGATGTTGAAACGTGCTCATGAAGACAAGATAAACCGGCCAGGCTTCAAGGACAGTCACGACGCCGACGAAGGAGATGCAGAGCACCATGTACAACACGCCGCCGAAGCTGGCGGCAATCTTGGCGCTGTGTTCAGCCGTGAAGTTAGGATATGCGATGCCTACGGCCAAACCCAGTGCGACAATGCCGAAGGTGACGCAAAAGAGGGTAACGGCTGCGAGCGCCATCATGAAGGCTGAGACCTGAAGAAAATAGTTTGTGACGGTAACAAGCAGTTCGCCAAAGAACAGCAAGGGAAGGACGCTGACCCAAAATTTACTCCACCACCAGCGGCGCAGAGGCACGGGTGCGCTTTTCAAGACCCAAAACGTTTTGCCTTCGAGACTCAAGGCCGGAAACACAAAACGGACGGCGATGGAAGCGAGGACGAAGCTCGCCAGCGCCAAGTTAAAGAAGGCGATAATGTTGTGGAGAAAAAACGAGCCTCCCACGCCGCCGACGGGCAGGACGCTGAAATTGTAGACATAGACAACTACCAGCGCCAACAGCATGAACAGTTGAGACCATTGACCAGTATCTCGAAAGAACGTCTTCAAGTCTTTGATGACGACCGTGCGCAGATGAGCAGGGAATATAGTTGCAGCTTTGACGACTGCCCTGTCCCACCATTGCCGGAGGTTCCGTCGGCGTTGCCCTTCTTGAGCCTTTGACCAGCCAAGCGGATACAGTCTCGTGGAAAGCGACGAGCCCAAAACAAAAAGGAACAGCGTCGTGCTCAACAACATCAAGTAATGAAAAAAGGCGTCTCCGGTCTTCAGCCCGAGAAAAGGCAGCAGTACCGCCGTGGCCCAGGTGCTGGGAAGAAAAGGGGAGGACGGCGCCTGCATGGCGGAGAGGAAGGCGAGAAAGTCGGAAAACGCCTCCGGATTTACCAGTTTCTCTGGTTGTAATAAACGGAAGAACAAGTAGAGCAGGCTGAGAAAGAGGGTGGAAAAGACGACGAGCATGTCTTTCCCGCGTTGAGCTGGAAGCAGGTACGCCAAGGTCATGGTGATGATGACGCCGAGCGCCGCCGGAATGCCCAGAAAGGTGAGCAACGTGAGCGGCGCGAGCAAATAATAGGCGAAATTGCTCTGATGCACGACGCCATACGCAAGAAATACTGGGCCACTGAACAACATCACCATCCAAGAGGAGTCCAGTAGTGTCTCAACGAATTTGGCGGCGAACAATTGTGCTGGAGAAATCGGGGCGGGAATCAGCAAGAGCAAATCCCGTGACAAGAAGAATGTGGAGAGCCCGGTGAGGACATTGCTAAAGAGCAGAACGGTAAAAAACGTTAAGAAGATGATATGAAGAAGTTTTTGACTCAGAATGGGGCCCAGGTCAGGGACGGTATGGAAATACTCCAACACGCGGTGAAAGAGCCAAAAGGCTCCTCCCCAGAACAGAAGGACCAGCGCCCCGAGGACCAGGGCGCGCATGCGCCCACTGCGGTCGCGGCGGCGCAAGCTGTTGTGCAGGGCCTGCACGCGCGGGAAGAGCAACAGACGCCAATGACTCGTCGACGAAAGGCGGGAAACAATGGCTGACGATGGGAGTGTCACGGATTTGTCTCCACCAACTTGCTACTTCTTGACATTGCGCAGAATCTCCCGCGCGACTTCCGGGGAGGCGCTAACGAGTTGTTCAACTTCTTTAGATTTGTCCGCGCTGTCTCTGGCTTCCCGATAAATTTGCATGGCAATAAGAAGGCCGACAACGGTCAAAATGCCTTGGAGGACCAGGAGTGCGCCCCAAATTTGGTGCTCAGTCATGAACTGTCTCCTTCTTTGTGTTTGCCAACTTCCATGTGCAGTTACTTGTCGCATGCAACCTGGAACAGGACGATTTTTCAAGCACGTAACGCCTCGATGACTTCCAGCATATCCGGGGCGGCCGTGAGTCTGAGAAAAATATCTTCTAATCGTTCTTCAGCCCCAGCTTGCCGTTGGAGTTCGTCCAACGTTCCTAGCGCAATCAGTTTGCCGCCGAGAATGATGCCAATGCGATCACACAGTTCTTCGGCGACTTCAAGGCTATGGGTGGACATGAAAATCGTTTTGCCTTTCAGCGTGAGCGATCGCAATAAGGCTTTGAACATGCGAGCGCCGATCGGGTCCATTCCCACCATCGGTTCATCCACCACGAGAATGCGCGGATCGGGCAGGAGTGCGGCAGCGACCACCAAGCGTTGTTTCATGCCGTGCGAATACGTCTCTACCAGCTCGTTACCCCAATCAGTCAAGCGGAAAAAATCCAGTGATTCGTGAGCGCGAGTCTGGCAGAGCTTTTCCGGCATCTGGTAGAGCCCGCCGACAAAGTGAAGAAACTCACGTCCAGTGAGCTTATCGTAGACAAAAGGACGGTCCGGCACGAAGGAAGAGATGGCCTTAGCCGCAAGCGGTTCGGTCGCCAAATCATGTCCACCGAGAAAGATGCGCCCCACCGTTGGTCTGAGCAGACCCATCATCATACGGATAGTCGTGGTTTTTCCGGCGCCGTTCGGCCCGAGGAAACCGAAAATCTCTCCTTCAGTGATATGGAGGTTCAGATCATCCACCGCAGTGAAGGAGCCAAACCGTTTGGTGAGGTGTTCAAGGTGAATCATGTGTTTCCTTTAGTCTTTATAGTCGAGAACCTCTAGCCCAATCTGGCCGATCACTTTGAGTAACGCCACGTGCTGCTCTGGTCCGCCTTCCACAAATTTGACATGGGTCGCATCGGCGGGAAATTGGTGAAAAGTGGGATCGACCGCTACCCACTGCCCCAACCAGACTTCGGACCACGCGTGGTAATAAAACGCATTGTCGAGATAAACGACACCAGCCGCCACGCGTGCGGGGAGGCCAGCGGCCCGCGCCAGCGCCGTGAAGAGCACGGCGTGTTCGTTACAATCGCCGCGTTTGCTTGCCAAGACTTCGAGCGCCGTCGGTAGCCCGGCGGTGGGAATTTTTTTGATCGCCGTGTAGGTCCAGTCCAGCAACTGCTGTGTGGCCTGTCGCGCATCGTGTTCGTTCCCGAGGATCTGCCGCATTTGGGCAACAACGCGTGGATGAGTGCTCTGCAAAAATGGCGTTGCGACGAGGTCCGCTGCCAGTTCTGGAGCGCTCTGGGGCAGCGTGTACGTTGCAAATGCGGAGGATGCTTCCTGAGTAATAGTCAAGGTGTGATCGTGTTGTTGTTGACGCGGTGGAAAAGAAAGCGGCAGCGAATCCAGCGGACCGGTGAAGCGCATGCGGAGATTCGTCAGCGCGCGCGGATTGGGAATTGTTTGCTGGACAGGAATAGCCGCCGACGAAACCAAATCCAGAGACGCGCCCTCTTGCTGCTCGCCACCGAGCGCCTCCTGCTGATCTTCTCGGAGTAAGACCATCCCCAAAGCGGCTTCTTCCTTGACCACTTTTCCTTCCTGGTCGAGCCACGCTTGCGTCGTGGTTTCGCCTAGCGTCTCGGTGACTTTTGTGGTCTCTAACTGTTTCCCTTTGACGGTAAGTATTTCTGGGCCAATCACGGAGACCGTGGTTATTTCTGTTCGCATCGAGAGTGGATTGAAAATGTGAAAGCGTTGCTCTGCGCCCGCCTGAAGTGTGGCCTGGCGCAAAGTCATTGCCGTGGCGGAGGGGAGATAAATCGGCGATTGCAGCGGAAACGAAAACGGTGAGGTCTCTCCGCCAGTCGTCATTTGCCCGCTGAGGAGGTGATCAGTGACCGCGCCGCTCGCTTGAAAAGCGAGACCTGCACTCAAGAGCCGAAACTCAAAGCGAGTCAAGGCGAAGGCTTTGTCCGTGGTGGCGCGTATCTCGGTGTGAATGGTCTGCGGAGTGTTGAGGAAGCGCAAGCGTATCCGCCAAAGTTCTTCCCACTGATAGCCGGTGTCGGTCGGCGCGAGTCGTCGTTGGACATAGCCGACTTTCTGAGCTTGATGATAAATCCCCATCCATTCCTCTTGCGCTTGTAAAGAGAGAGGTGGGCTGAGGACGAGTGGTGGTGCTTGTGTGTGGGTCTCCGGCAAGTTGCGCTTAATGAGGAGTCCCACCATCACCAACCAACAAGCGACAACAAAGAATTTGCCGACCCGAGCGGGCGTCAACCAACGATTGCTTTTCACTTGGCCATTGTACAAGGAACATGGAGGCTGGAGCGAGAGGAGAGCTGCGCCGAGGCCATGCTCTTTGCCGGTCACTCTTCGCCCTGTGTCTTCCCAAAGCGCCCGGTTTATTATCTAATCGAGAACGTAATGGCGGTCTGGCGTAATGCAATCTGAATGTTCGTCCGTTCAAGAAACAACTCCCTGCTTTCTGGCTGATCGCATGGTCGGCAAGCTGGCGCGGTGGTTGCGACTGTTGGGTTATGACACCCTCTATTGGCCGCAGCTTTCTCCGGAAGGCGTGATGCGAGAAGCGCGACGACAGCAGCGGATTATTTTGACGCGGGATACCCGTATTCCACGTCGCAAAGACGCCCCGTCCTTTATTTTTCTCGCCGGTGATCGTTTTCGCGAGCAACTCAAGCAGATCGCGGTAGAGTTGCAGCTTGATCTTGCCGCGCACCTCTTCACGCGCTGTTCTGTGTGCAACACGCCGCTGGCCGTGATTACAAAAGACGAGGTGCGGGCACGAGTGCCGGAGTACGTGTGGCAAACGCAGGAAGAGTTCCGCACCTGTTTAGAATGTCAACGTATTTACTGGGGCGCGACGCATAAGCAACACATGCTGGAAGAGCTGCAACGGCTGGGTTTGCTTGTTGAGGAGACTAGAAGGCTGTCAGGGTAATTCTAAAGGGTGTCATTCTGAGCAGCGTATGCAGCGAAGAATCTCACGATGGCAAGAACACAAGATTCTTCGCTTCCACTGCATTTCGGCTCAGAATGACAATCATAGACGGGCTGGATAATGGCCGAGCGTTCCGAGCAATACTGGCTTTTCTGGGATGGAGGGTGAGGCTTTTGCCGACGGGCAGTCGCTTGGATCAAGCGACAAGACGAAGCAGAGGTGATTAGAGCGATGCCCTATCAAGAAGCGCCGCGACCGCCGATGACTGACGCTTTAGCTGTGCGATGTGCAAGAGCAGTGCAGGTGATCACTCCTGACGGGACAGTACTTGCCGCCGGGCGGGCGTGCCTCTGTTTGCTCAGGGTCATAGGCTATCCGCGTTTGGCTCTATGGCTTTCGCTGCCGCCGTTTATCTGGGCTATAGAACTTGGCTATTGGGTCGTGGCCCGCAATCGTCATGTGTTCAGCCGCTTCTTCTTTCGTCCGAATTCACGTTCTGCCTAATTGCCGCAAGGCTTCATATAGCACGATGGCGGCTGCGTTGGAGAGGTTCAGGCTGCGCACCTGTTTTCCTTCCATCGGAATTGTGTAGAGCGTGTCAGCCAACGTCGTGCGGATGTGTTCCGGCAACCCACGCGTCTCGCTGCCAAAGACGAGCAGATCATTGGGCCGATATTGAGCTTGCGTGTAGGAGCGCGTGGCTCGCGCCGAAAACGCCACGAGTCGGCCCGACGGGCGGCGGCGGAGAAAATCGGACCAATCCTGATAGGTATGCACATCTACGTAGGGCCAGTAGTCGAGCCCGGCGCGTTTGAGATACCGGTCTTCCAGAGAGAAGCCCAACGGGCCAACCAGATGAAACGTCGTATTTGTGGCGGCGCACAACCGCGCCGTAGTGCCAGTATTAGGGGGGATTTCGGGTTCGACGAAGACGATGTGCATGGAGAATTCATTAAAAATGAAGAATTGAAAATTAAAAATTGAAGACAAGGACCTGTTCTGTTTCTTCTTCATTTTGCATTTTTCATTCTCCAATTTTTAATCGGCTTCACTATGCTGGCTACTAATTGTGATAGCGTAAGTGTGTTTTTGTAGAGGCAGCCAGAAGGTTCCGTTTTCTTCATTGCCCTGTACATATTCTGCAAGTTGGTAGTACGCGGGGCGGAGAAAGCGGGCGAGGTGTTCCTTTCCTTTCACTCGGCAGTACAAGACATTCTCCTGATTCATGAAGAGGGTCGCCGGGTCGAGCGGTTCTTCGTTTTCATCGTTCAGGCAGAGCGTGAATCCTTGCTCCGAGTCGCCATTGACGCGGGTAACGACATACGGCGCGTCGTCAATCTCGACCGTAACGCGGTCCCAGCCGATGACGATTTCGTAACTCCCGTCCGGCGCTTTTTGCAAATGTTGACTGAATAAAACGTTAATGCGCCGGTTGTGAATGCGCTCGTCATTCGCGTACCACCAGCCGTCCTTGCCGAAACTGATTTTGCGTGTGGGGTCGATCGCCCAGAAGCCTGCTTTTGCCATAACTGTTACTCACCGTACGCGCCGCGCGTGGGGCTCTCAAGCATCAGCGTCACTGGGCCATCATTGACGAGATGAACCGCCATCATCGCCTGGAAGCGGCCAGTGGCCACCGGGACGTTCTTCGTTCGTAACGTGTCAACGAAGTATTCATACAACGGAAGCGCCTTATCCGCGCCGGCAGCGTCAGAAAAGGAAGGCCGTCGCCCTTTGCGACAATCGCCGTACAAGGTGAACTGCGAGACTACCAAGATTGAACCACCGACATCTTGCACGGAGCGATCGAATTTGCCTGCTTCGTCTGCAAAGATACGCAGGCCAATCAGTTTATCGATCAGATAGTTCGCGTCGGCCTCGGTGTCAGTGGCGGCGATGCCTAGGAGTACGGCAAGCCCACGGCCAATCTGACCTATGCACTCGTCCGCAACCATTACTTTTGCTTCGCTGACTCGTTGGATGACCGCTCGCATACGTTTTTCTCGTTTCTTGGGGTCATTGTTACCGTACCGAGGGTAGAGCGGCAAGGACTTGCTGGTAGCCGCTGTGTCCCTGGGGTATGATTCATTTCATGTATCCTGTGCTTTTTCACTTTGGACCAATCACGATTTATAGTTACGGCGTCATGATGGCGCTGGGTTTTATTGCGGCGACCTGGACGCTTGGACTTGAGTTACGCCGGCGAGGAGAAAATCCTGACTTGGCCTCGACGTTCGTCATGTGGGCGGCGATTGGTGGGCTCATTGGCGCCCGGCTCCTGTTCCTCGTCGAGGAATGGCGTGCGTTTTTGGATAATCCTTGGGCCTTACTATTCACGGGCGCCGGGTTTGTCTGGTACGGCGGGCTGATCGGCGGTGTCATTGGGGTGACGTGGTGCATCTCGCGTCGCGGTTTGTCCTGGATCGCTATGATGGACGCTGTGGCGCCGTCGATTGCGCTGGGGCACGGTATTGGCCGGTTGGGCTGTCATTTTGCCGGGGATGGAGACTGGGGGCCGCCAACGACGCTGCCTTGGGGCGTGGCCTACCCGAACGCGATCGTGGGGTGGGATTATCCTCCCGGCGTGCGCGTGCATCCTACCCCGATCTATGAAACGACTGCCTATCTGCTGGTCTTTGCATTTCTCTGGTGGCGTCGCTCCAAGCCTATTCAACCCGGGAGCCAATTTGGTTGGTATCTGATCTTGGGGAGCACGGCGCGTTTCTTCCTCGAATTCGTGCGGGTGAACCCACCGCTGTTGTTCTCCCTTTCTCAAGCGCAAGTGATCAGCATTTTTCTAGTTGCTGCCGGAGTGTTTCTGGTCTTTTGCCGACGAGAATCTACGCCGGAGGAGCCAGTTATGGCCTCGCCTTTGGCGCAGGGGAAGCAACAATGAGACGAGTGCTGATGCTGGCCGTTGTCGTGATTGGGTTTGGCCTCCTGCTGATGCTCGTGCGGGCGCCTTCTTCGTCTCCGCGTGTCGCCCCGGATTTCATGTTGCCTGATATGAACGGACAAGTCGTGCGGCTCTCGCAGCTCAAGGGGAAAGTCGTGCTCCTGAATATTTGGGCGACGTGGTGTCCGCCCTGTCGGAAAGAAATGCCGACGATGGAGACCTTATACAAGAAGATGCAGAGTGCGGACTTTGTCATGCTTGCAGCGAGTCAGGATGTGGACGGCAAAAGCACCGTGCTTCCATACGTGCAAGATGGTGGTCTGACGTTCCCTATTTTACTGGATGAACAGGGCGAAGTCGGAAAAAAATATGGCGTGACGGGGTACCCTGAAACGTTCATCATCGATCGGCAGGGGACCATTGTCTACCATCATATTGGCTACAATGACTGGTCCCAGGCCGCTGTGGAAACTGCTTTGCGTCGTTTAGCAGATCAGGGGGTGTGGATTGATTGGGGGGACGAGAAAACGACTGGGGAACAGGCGTTATTGAAGCGAGAACAGTAATTATACGTTCGTTTTCTGTCGGAAGCTTTAGCAATTCATGGCAGGTTAGGAGGCGGAGCGGATTCATGGGGAAAGATTCATCTTGCAAAGAGACGCTCTCTTCCACTTACTAAGGAGAAAGGTTAGAGTCTATAAAATAATTTCGAGGGTCAAGAAAGTTATGAGTCTGCAGAAACCCGAAATCGAAAGCGCGGGGATTGTATTAGTAGGGGCATTTAACCCTCAAATCTTCCAGCCTGCTTGGTTTGCTGCTGAAGACTTGATTCGGGAAGAAGAAGCCCAAGCGGCGAAGATCGAATTGGTCCATCCTCAAGTTGCTTGCTTTTCTTTAGATTGGCTGCATTTGCAGGTTACTAACGAACAATTTGCTGCAACCACCACTCAAAATGCCTTCTATGAGCCGCTTCGTGATTTAGTACTAGGGACATTTCGGGTGCTTCGCCACACCCCAATCCGGATGATGGGCTTAAATCGTGATTTCCATTTTCGCACCCTATCTGAAGAGGATTGGCATGCCTTTGGCCATCGTCTCACCCCGAAGGAATTATGGGCCAAGGTTTTAAAAAAACCAGGAATGCGTAGTCTTACTATGGAAGGAACACGCCCCGATAGCTATAAGGGTTATATCCGCATTCGAGTTGAGCCTTCCGTCCGTATTCATCTTGGTATCTTTATCAATGTGAATGACCATTACGAAGTCAATGATGTAACCTCAGCACGCGGTTGTGATGAAATCGTTGACATTTTGGAACGCGAATGGGAAAGTTCCCTTGAACGGGCAATAGGTATAGTTTCTACTTTACTGGAATCAAAATGAGATTTCGATCCGCAACTAAATTTGACCCTGCTCAAGAGGTTTTATTTCTTGATTCCTCTGCTGAGCCCACCCCTCTTCCAAAAGATAACCAGACGAGCACCTCCACTTTGGGTCCTCCCTTACAGCAATATTTTGTGGATTCCGCCAGTATTATTCCATCTAACTTTAGGTCTTTGGATCCCAATCCACAGAAGAATGCGGTGACTACCGCGCCTTCAGGAAATCTCCTTCCGGAGAAACAGGCTGCTCCTGCAGTCGTGTTCTTGAAGAGAGACCCTATTGTTCAATCTCGATTTGTGCCCTTACAGAAATGGGAAGGTACGGTACTCCAGGTCTCGGAAGAATCATTCTTTGCTCGGCTCATTGATTTAACTAGTGATGGCGCAGATGAGGAGGCAGAATTTCCTCTTGAGGAAGTGTCGGATGCTGACCGGCCTCTTATTGGAACAGGAGCTATTTTCTACTGGAACATTGGCTACATTGATAGCCTTAGTGGTGAGCGTACACGCGCTTCGATAATTCGCTTCCGTCGGCTTCCAGTGTGGAGAGCTGAAGAGTTGACAAAAGCGAAACAGAAGGCGCAGTGTATCAGTGACGAACTTGACTGGAAGTGATTTTGGGAGTCCCCCTCAGGACAACGAGGTTGAAGTCTCAGTATTCGGACCAGGGTATGGCGAAAGCGTGCTCGTACATCTAGGGCAAAATGAGTGGATGATTGTCGACTCTTGTATTGATTTGGCTTCAGGTCATCCTGCCCCGATTGAGTACCTTCGGAAGCTGAACCTTAATCCCGCAGAGGCGGTCAAGCTAATAATTGCAACACACTGGCATGATGACCATATCCGGGGCTTGGGAACTGTCCTCGATATTTGTGAAAGTGCACTGTTTGTGAGCTCCGCCGCTTTACGTAGTACAGAATTTTTGACCCTTGTGGAGGCGTCAGGAACACGGTCCTTAATGGCAAGTTCTGGTGTGCAGGAGTTTGGGGAGATTATTCACACGTTGCGAGAAAGGCGAAAAAATTCCTCTCGACCAGAATCTGTTAGTCCGGTGTGGGCTGTCGCGAATCGGTTGTTATGGCAACGACTTCCCTCGAATGGGCTACCTTGTGAAGTCCACTCCCTTTCTCCCTCCGATACGGCGATAACTCTTGCTCATCACGAGATCTCCAGTCTTTTACCTCAAGAGGGAGCACCAAAGAGAAGAGTTGTTGCCCAGTCTCCCAATCTCATTGCTGTTGCCTTATGGGTTAATATCGGGAGCACGGCTTTGTTGCTCGGTTCAGACCTGGAGGAAACCTCAAATCCTCATACTGGATGGTCAGTCATTGTAGATTCCGCTAGTCGTCCTTCCGGACAAGCAGAAGCTTTCAAAATTCCTCACCATGGTTCTGTAAATGCTGATCAGCCCCGAGTATGGACGGAAATGTTACAGCTCAAACCTGTTGCTGTATTGACGCCTTTTGTCCAGGGAAAAGTAGCGCTCCCTACCCGTGCTGATGTAGGCCGGATCTGTAGTCGAACAGCAGATGCGTACTCAACGAGCCTGAGAGCAAGAAAAAGTAAACGAAGGTCAGGAATTGTCGAGAAGACTATTCGTGAAACAGTCCGAAGTATTCGCGAAGCCCAAGGACCTACAGGACAAGTGCGACTACGCAGGAATGCCCTCAATCCCGGGAATAGTGAATGGGATGTTAAGCTTTTTGGAGCGGCTCTCCCTCTTAGCCAACTGGGATGATATTACGATGCCAAGTTTAGTGAAAATGTGAATACTAGACGTAGTCGTCCGCTCGGTTGCGGTTTTGCGGGCACATGCTGCAGCCGGTTTGTTTTTTCCCGGTTGGCCAGAGTTTGCGTCCCACAGAGAATGCCGCCAGCAAGATAGCGACAATGACGATCAGGGTTTGGTTGTCCACGGCATACTCCTGAGCAGATTCATACACCCATGATTCTGCTGCCGATTTGATAAACGAGAAACGCACTCATATAGGCGAGACTCGTCATGTAAGTAAAAGTAAACAGTGCGTACCCCCACGACCCGGTTTCTCGTCTGATGGTGGCGAGGGTGGCGCCGCACTGGCAACACAACGCGAAGAACACCATGATCGAAAGCGCCACTGCGGGCGTGTACACCGGGCGTCCGTCAGGCCAGCGTTCCATCTGCATGACTTCGCGGAGTTGGAGGCTTTTTTCGTCTTCTTCGTTACCAAGATTATAAATCGTGCCGAGCGCTGAGATGATGACTTCACGGGCGGGGAAACTCGCGAGGGTGGCCATGCCGATTTTCCAATCCCAGCCGAGCGGGCGCACCAGTGGTTCAATGGCTCGTCCGGCTTGACCAAGATAACTTTCCCGGAGTCGCGCTCCGGCTTCCTCGACGTTGAGTTTTTCCAGCTCTTCGGCTGGAGTGGCAGCGCGCCGCGCGCGGTATTCCTCAGCGACATGTGCATGGTTTGGGTAGTAGGAAAGCGCCCAGACCAGAATCGTGGTTGAGAGAATAATGGTTCCCGCCCGCTTGAGAAAGGCCCAACTGCGGTCGTACATGCGAAAGAGCACTACTCGCCACGCCGGAATTTGGAACGGAGGCAGTTCAAGTAAAAACGGCACGGACTCGCCCTTTAAAACCGTGCGCTTCAGGAGAAGAGCGATCGGCGGAGCGAAGACTAATCCAACCAGATACATCACAAAAAGTGTGATCCCTTGTAAGCCGAAGATCCCCCACACGGCTCGCGCCGGAATAAACGCCGAAATAAAGAGAACGTAGACCGGGAGTCGCGCGCTACAACTCATAAGCGGCGCGATAAGGATGGTGGCGATGCGGTCGCGCCGATTGTCGATGCTGCGAGTGGACATGATGCCGGGCACGGCGCAGGCAAATGAGGAAAGCAGCGGAATAAAGCTGCGCCCGGATAGGCCAAAGCTCGCCATGATACGATCCATGAGAAACGCCGCGCGCGCCATGTACCCAGAGTCTTCCAAAATAGCGATCAGCCCGAAAAGGAAGGCGATCTGCGGGACAAAGGCAATAACAGCACCGACGCCTCCGACTACACCGTCAACAAGAAGGCTCTGGAGCGGTCCTTCGTTCAAATGACCGCCGATCCACGCTCCGAGAGCCTTAAACGCCGCGGAGATGCCATCCATAACTGGGGCGGCCCAGGAGAAGATGGACTGAAAAGTGATCGCCATAGCGATCAGAAAAATACCCAGACCCCAGACTTTATGGGTGACGAGGTAATCGATACGGTCATTCCAGGTTTGACTCACGATCAGAGGTTGAGAGACGGTCGCGTCAACAACTTGGGCGATCCAACGGTACCGAGCGGCCACTTCAATGTGTTGCGGCGGCTCGCTTTGGGCTGTGAAGCGTGCCCTCGCTTTACGCGCGTGTTCCTGTACTTCCGGCCCGAACTGGCGCATGAGTTCGTGCTCGATGGAGCCCTCGGCGTCGATGAGCAGACGCTCGATCAGAAAACGGGGCAGGGCAGGCTGGTCATGCTGACGGGGCAGGGCGGATTGGAGTCGGTCAACTTCTTGGACAAAGGCCTCAGGAAAATGGATCGGCTTCACCGGAGGAGTTGAAAAACGAACTGCGGCGCTCAGCGTTTGGCGAAGCGTAGCGATCCCCGCTCGCTTTGTCGCTTGAACAGGAACGACTGGAACCCCCAACCATTTTTCCAATGCAGGAATGTCAATCTTGATGCCTTGCTTGCGTGCAAGGTCCGTCATTGTCAGCGCCACCACAACCGGGAGACCAACATCAATCACTTGTGTCAACAAATAGAGGTTACGATCTAGATGCGTGGCGTCGAGAACGCACAATACAACATCCGGAGCCGCGACTCCTTCGCCGAAGCCCAGGAGGACACTGACGGCGATCATCTCATCCGGCGCACGGGGCGCCAGGGAATACGTGCCTGGTAAATCGACTGCAAGAAATCGCTGCCCATCAGCGGTAAACTCCCCCATCGCACTTTCGACTGTCACGCCAGGATAATTGCCAGTGTGCAGCGAGAGTCCAGTTAAGGCGTTGAAAAGAGTAGTTTTTCCGGTGTTCGGGTTGCCAATGACGGCCACGGTGCAGCGGCGTCCGGCGGAGGGTGGCCGGAGAGTGGCGTGTTGAGGAGAGAGTTTAAGAGCAGCGGACGCCACAGTTGCCATACAGAAAGGCGCTCATGAGGCAAGATTGAGCGTTACCCGGTGAGCCTCATTCTTCCGTAACGCTACGTTGAATCCACGAATACGAATCTGCATCGGATCGCCTAATGGTGCGAAACGAATCATTTCCACCGTTTGCCCAGGCGTAAAGCCTATTTCTGCTAATCGCTGTGACAGCCCATCGGTCCCAGTGACGGCGCGAATAGAGCCTGTTTCTGACGGCCGTAAATCAGCTAAGGTTCTCATGGGGGTTGATGATAATGATTTTCAATTTCACTGTCAATGAAAGTAGACGGCATTGTCCAGGTGTTTTCAAAAGGTGGAGAAACTGGAAAGGACAAACATGACGCCTCAGGATCTCTTTCTCTGAGTCGGACGACTATGGTATGGTGAAAACACTTCAGATCATCTACAAGCATCAGAACGAGAAAAAGCAGGCCAGAAGGGGCAGTAATCATGCGAAGTGTGCGGAAGAACCTTGTCATCGGACTGACAGCGAGCGCAATAGTAGTTGGGGTGGTGCTTTTTGGAGGGCAAGGACTAGAGCGAGTGTCTGCGGTCAATCGTGATACGTACGAAGGGCTAGAATCGTTCACGAACGTGCTGGCGATTGTCCAGAAGAATTATGTGGAAGAAGTCGGTGCGCAGAAACTGCTTGATGGGGCCATCAACGGTATGTTGAGCGCTTTGGATCCGCATAGTGCGTACTTGACGCCCGATCTCTATAAGGAATTGCAGGTCGATACCGAAGGCAGTTTTGGCGGCTTGGGGATTGAGATCACGGTTCGCGATGGCGTGTTGACAGTCGTGTCTCCGATTGAAGATACTCCCGCCTATCGGGCCGGCGTAAAAGCCGGCGACCAGATCATTAAGATAGAGGGCGAGTTGACCAAAGATATGAGTTTGGTCGAAGCTGTCAAGAAGATGCGGGGACCCAAAGGCAGCAAGATCGTGGTTTCCGTGCGCCGAGAAGGGGTGAATAAACTGCTCGATTTTTCCCTGGTGCGCGAGGTGATCCGCGTGCAAAGTGTGAAATTTCATACTTTAGAAAAAGGCTATGGTTATGTGCGATTAACGCAATTTCAGGACCGCACCGGGGCCGATCTTGACGACGCGTTGACAAAGATGACGCAGGAGAACGGCAAATTGGCGGGGTTGGTGCTGGATCTGCGCAACAACCCCGGTGGATTGCTCAGTCAGGCGGTGAAGGTTTCCGATACTTTTCTGGACTCTGGATTGGTAGTGTACACGGAAGGGCGGCTCGATAATCAGAAGCAAAAATATTTTGCCCACCCAGGCGGTTATACCGACCTGCCCATAGTGGTTTTGGTAAATGGAGGAAGCGCGAGCGCTTCTGAGATCGTCTCTGGCGCCCTACAAGATCATGGGCGGGCGGTTATTCTGGGGACGCAGACGTTTGGGAAGGGCTCCGTGCAGACCATCTTGCCGCTCGAAAATGGCGCGGCGCTACGATTAACTACGGCGCTATACTACACGCCTAATGGTCGCTCTATTCAGGTAACTGGGGTCACGCCGGACATCATTGTTGACAATTACGCCGCAACCCAAGTCGCGTCGCGCGAGCAACGCGAGGTGCGAGAAGAGAACCTGCGCGGCCATTTTAACAACAAGAAGACTGTGACAACCACGTCGATCAAGAAGGAAACTGGTCCGTCGGAAGATTCCCCCAAAAAGGGAGAGCCCTCTAACGAGACGCCTCAGGAGCCACAGGTGAAAGAGGGGGAACTGGGAAAAGATCCCCAGTTAGATCGCGCTTTGCACTTGCTCAAGAATTGGGACTCAGTCAAGACTACCATTGCGGCGAACAAAACCACCACGACTGAGACCAAGTAAACGTGTTCTTTATTTAGAATCAGGGCGACCTGAAGCCCCGCAAAGAAGAGCCGGGTCGTCTGTCGCCAGGAACGCCCTGGCTGTCCCTCTTGCCTGCTTTACTGTGCCTCTGGTACAAGTTTGGGCATGGCCCTCGTACTACGACCGCGCCCTGCCGCGTTATCGGTATCTGATCTTGCTGCGGCAATTCAGACCTCTCTTGACGAAGAGTTTCAATCGGTTTGGGTCGTGGGAGAGATTTCCGGTCTACGCGCCTATTCTTCCGGGCATCTCTATTTCACATTGAAGGATGAAAAAAGTCAGATCCGCGCCGTCATGTTTCGCGGGTATGCTGGATTACTGCGCTTCCGTCCTGAGGATGGATTGGCCGTCCTTGTGCGCGGCAATGTGAGTCTGTACCCTGCGCGCGGCGATTTGCAATTATACGTGTCCACGATGGAGCCGCGTGGGCTCGGTGAGCAACAATTGGCGCTTGAGCAACTCAAGGCCATGTTAGCGGCGGAGGGGCTCTTTGCAGCAGAGCGAAAGCGACCCTTGCCGTTTTTTCCTCGCTGCGTTGGTGTGGTGACGGCGCTTGGCGGTGCGGCGATTCAAGACATTCTGACCATTCTGCATCAACGCTGCCCCTATACGCGGGTAATCATCCGGTCAACAAAAGTGCAAGGAATCGGCGCCGGGGTGGAAATTGCCGCCGGTATTCGTGATCTCAACGAGCATGGAGAGATAGAAGTCCTGATTGTCGGTCGTGGCGGCGGCTCACGTGAGGATTTAAGCGCATTCAACGAGGAAGTCGTGGCGCGCGCGATTGCGGCCTCCAACGTCCCGGTGATCGCCGCGGTGGGGCACGAGATTGACCTGAGTATTGCCGACTTGGTGGCGGATTGCCGCGCCCCGACGCCGACGGCGGCGGCGGAGATGGTCGTGCCGCGCTGGGAAGATTTACGCGCGCAGGTTGAAGACCACGCGCAGACTCTCCAGGCGGTGATGCAACGTTTCCTGCTCGAACAACGCGGTGCGGTTGTCTATCTCGGCAAGCGTTTACGCCATCCGGGGCGGCAGGCCGCCGTGCTCCGTGAGCAGCTCCGCGCCACGGCGGTGCGTTTGCGTCTTGCGTTGGAGCGCCGTCAAGAACGGGCGCGCAGTCGCGTGCAGGAGCTGACTGTGGCGCTGAACAGCTTGAGCCCGCTCGCCGTCTTGGGACGCGGCTATAGCTTGACGCGTACGTGGCCCGGGGGAAAGGTGGTGACTGACGCCGCCACACTCACACTTGGTGATCGCTTGCGAGTATCTTTCGCCCAGGGAGAGGCGCGTGTTCGCGTGGAGGAAGTGAGTACGTAAATGAAAACCGCGGCCAAGAAAACATTTGAAGAGGGCTTGCACGATCTGGAAGGAATTGTTGACAGACTAGAAACTGGGGAACTCGCACTTGATGACGCTTTGAAGGCGTTTGAGGAAGGGGTCTCGCTAGTGCGTCATTTAAGCGACAAATTAACCGAAGTAGAAAAACGGGTCGAGGTGTTGACCCGCGATCCGGGTGGTATGTTCCAGTTACAACCTGTGGTGGAAGATGAGGACGAAAACGAGTGAACTTAGCAAAGTATTTAGAAGAGCATCGTCGCTTGGTGGACCGGGCGCTGAAACAATTCCTGGCTACGGGCGGGGAATTTCCCAAGACCATTGATAAAGCGATGCGCTACAGCCTCTTTTCCGGCGGCAAACGTATTCGACCCATTCTGGCGCTGGCGAGCGGCCAAGCGGTAGGGGGAGCTATTGAACGGGTTATGCCTTTTGCCTGTGCGTTGGAGATGATCCATGCGTACTCGCTGATCCACGATGATCTTCCGGCTATGGACGACGATGATTTGCGGCGCGGCAAGCCGACCAATCACGTGGTGTTTGGTGAAGGCATGGCGATTCTCGCGGGTGATGGCCTGCTTACTGAAGCGTTCCGCGTTATGTCCGACGGCGCCTTGCAGCCCGGTCAGAATCATACGAATGCGTTACGAGCGATCCGCGAAATCGCCGCTGGCGCCGGATCGGCGGGGATGGTCGGTGGGCAAGTTGCTGACCTGGAATCAGAGCAGAAACGACCAACTCGCACCCTTGTCGAGTACATCCATACGCGCAAGACTGGCGCGTTAATTCGTGCGGCGGTGCGTGCTGGGGCCTGGGTGGGCGGCGCCAAACCGGCGCAGTTCGTGCGCCTCGATCGTTACGGGACCGCAATTGGTCTGGCCTTCCAGGTAGCGGACGATATTCTCGATGTGGAAGGCGGCACCGAGAAGACCGGAAAGCGCGCGGGTCGAGACGCGGAATTACAAAAAGTGACCTATCCGGCGGCGGTGGGCATGGAGAACGCCAAGCGCAAAGCCAAGGAGCTTCTCGACGAGTCGCTAGCCGCGCTTGTTCCTCTGAGCCCGGCGGCGAACCCGCTCCGCGAGATTGCGAATTTTATCGTTGCCCGCGCCGTGCAACCCTAAGCCGTGTGGGGCCCACGCTGTCCTTGTGAGCAAACGTATCCGTCTTGATGTGTTATTGACCGAACGAGGTTTAGTCGAGAGCCGCGAACAGGCGCGACGGCTCATCATGGCTGGCGCTGTGGTGGTGAACGAACAACGAGTTGATAAACCCGGGACATTTGTTGACAGTGCGGCGACCTGCCGCGTGAAGGACGAAGCGCGCTCTCCCTATGTGAGTCGGGGTGGGCAGAAGCTCGCAGCGGCGCTGCACAGTTTCAACCTTGACGTGACCGGCGTTGTTGCTATTGATGTGGGCGCATCGACCGGAGGGTTCACCGATTGCCTTTTGCAACACGGCGCCGCGAAAGTCTTTGCGGTTGATGTCGGCTATGGTCAGTTGGCGTGGTCTCTGCGCCAAGACCCGCGTGTCGTCAATCTTGAACGGCGCAATATCCGCACCCTTAATCGGGCAGAGCTGACGGAGACGCCGTCACTTGCCGTGATTGATGCCTCTTTTATCTCGTTGTCCTTGGTGATTCCCGCAGTCCTGAAATTGCTGACCCCGCACGGGAAAATTGTTGCTTTAATCAAGCCGCAATTCGAAGTAGGAAAAGGACGTGTGGGCAAAGGCGGCGTCGTGCGGGATCCAGCATTGCACGCTGAGGTTGTCGAAAGAATCAGCGCCGAAGCCGCCCAATGGCGAGTTGAGGTGTTAGGCGTGATAGAATCACCGTTGTTAGGGCCGAAAGGGAATAAGGAATTTTTGTTGTATGTGCAGAAACGCGAAGAATCTTTGTGAAGCGTACGTGAATTGGCTGATTTAACTGGCGAGGAACGTGGAACTATGGAGAAGAGGACATCGGCCTCACGCCGCACGAGATCAATTTGATACGGGGCGTGTTTCGTCGCTTTCCCACTATTTGTGAAGTGGTATTGTACGGCTTCCGCGCTAAGGGAAACTATCGGCCCGAGTCGGATATTGACCTTGCCCTGGAACGCAAGCTGAACCTGCGATGATGGAATGGTGGAGATTTTTCTTGTCCCTACAGAAACGCTATACTCTATAAACAAAAAGATCGATAAGGTTGTAAAGACGATTCGTCTCTGCGTTGAGAAAGACATCATGTTAGCAAAGTCTCATCGATTGGTCGCGGCTTCTGGGGCCGTACTTTTGGGCGCGTCGCCTTTAGGCATTGCCGCGGCGGCGCTTGGCGCCACACTTCCAGATCGTGTGGAAAGAATCGGGCTGCCGCATCGGGGGATCTCGCATTGGCCCTGGTCGTGGGCCCTGGTTGTGTGGTTGATGAAAGCCCAAGGTACGGAGTGGGGTGCGGTGCTGGCCTGGTGGTTTGCCGGTGCATTGTTTCATATCGGGGCGGATCTGTTTACGATTATGGGCATCCCTTTACTTATCCCCAATAGGCGGATTCGGTTTGGCACGCTCCGCACCGGAAGTTTTGGCGAGTTTTTTGTGGTGGCGTTGGTCGTACTCGTGGCGGCCATGCACGTATTTCATTTGCGGGTCGTGCGGACCGGTGGCTTCTAAATGTGTGGTTGACCAGTCTCTAAGCCTTATGCAAGAAGGAGCTTTATGACGCTCAGCGAACGTGTCCGGCGCGCGGCAGATCCGATCTGGCAAAAAACACTTGCCCATCCATTCGTGACTGAACTCGGCAACGGAACGCTGCCGTTGGAGAAATTTCAGTTTTACATGTGTCAAGACTATGTATTCTTGATTGAGTATAGTCGTTTATTGGCTCTGGCCACGGCCAAAGCGCCGAATCTCGACATCATGGGGCGGTTTGCCAATCTGCTGGACGCCACGCTGAATCGTGAGATGGCGCTGCATCGAGAGTTTGCCGCCCAGTGCGGCATCGACGCGGATACGCTTGCGGCGACTCAGGCTGCGCCTACTGCCTACGCCTATACACGGCATCTCGTGCGAGTGGCGGCGTTAGGCGATCTGCCGGAAATTGTGGCGGCGTTGTTGCCCTGTCAGTGGGGCTACAGCGAAATCGGGCGCTTGCTGGCTCAACGCGGAAAGCCTATGACGGCGCCATTTTACTGCCAGTGGATCGAGATGTATGCGTCTGCGGAGTTTGCAGCTTTGGCGGAGTGGCTGAAAGAATTGCTCAATAGTTTTGCCGGAACGGCACCGGAGGCTAGACTTATTGAGACCTTTTGCTCCAGTGCACGCTACGAATATTTGTTCTGGGATATGGCGTATCGTCTGGAGCAGTGGCCGATATAGTCTCTGTTTTTCAAGGGGTTACCGAGCTTTCTTCACGCGCTCTTCTGGCGTGGTTGCGTCTGGGTTGCGGATGGTTGTAGGAGAGACCGTTTCCGGCTCATCCAAGCGATCCACTGCCGCCCTATTTCCTCCGGGAACGAGATGACCATAGAGGTCTACCGTCACTTGGATGGAATGGTGTCCCATTTGTTCCTTGACGTAAGCTAAGGACTCTCCATTTTGAATCAATAAGCTGGCGAAGGTGTGGCGCAGATCGTGAATACGGATCTGGCGCATCCGCGCCTTGGCGAGAAGCTTTGACCAGACGCGCGCGGCAAAGTTCGGTCGGTGAATCGGCACTGGGGTGGTATTGATAAAGACCCACGGCGGCACCTCGCCCCAGCCTTGACGAAGTGTCTCTTTCTTCCGTTCTACGAGGAGCGCCTTGAGTGTCTCAGTGAGGTGAAGAGAGAGATCCACACGACGGCTCTTGTTACTCTTGGGCGTCGAAAGGCGCTGTCGGCTAAACGTTCGGCGCACTTCTGCAAACCGCCCCTGGAAGTCGATGTCACCCCATTGAAGGGCGAGGGCTTCCCCAATTCGCACGCCGGTACGGACCAAGAGAAGGATGAGGGGGTAGTATGCGGGGAAGTAAGTGCTCGTGGCCTCAAGTAAGTGCGCAACTTCTTCTCGCGTGAGAAAGCGAACCTTTTCTTTTTGCTCTCCTTCCTGTGCTCGGCTTCTCTTAAGGATGCGCATAGCAGGATTGAAGGCGAGGTGACCATCTTCTACGGCGCCGTTGTACATAGCCACCAAGGGCGTCAGGATGCTTTTCACCGTACTCCGCTGTTTGCCTTCTCCGAGCAGCTTGTAGACGAAGCGCTTCACATCCTCGCGAGATATTTCCCCTATATCCCGTTGCCCAAAAAACGGGAGGTGATAAATGCGAAAAACGTCGTGGTAGGTCTCGTACGTTCGCTCTTTGCAGTGCGCCTTGACGTAGGTATCGAGCCAGTTCCGGAAATACTCATCGAAGGGTCTCTTTGTTTTTTCCTCCATGATCTCGAATTGTCCCAGCGCAATCTTGGCTTGAATCTTCTCCGCGACCTGCTCAGCTGCCCGCTTGCTGTTGCCGATCCGCTTCGCCTTGCGCTTGCCGTGATGGTCGATGAAGACCCACCAGGCCCCTTTATGCTGCTTCACTTTGACGGCCATTTACGCCTCCTTCCTGTGTTGTAGGGTTGTTTTTGTCATAGGGGAAATCCTCCTTTCTAAGGCTGTAATTCACCGAAGAAAATCGTCAGGCTTCAGGCTGCCTTCTTATCGCTTTTTCGGCGACGCTGCTTTCTGCGCCGCGTCAAGTTGACTACGCATATAGGCTTCTAGTTCACTACTGGCAGACTTCCCTCGCTGGATACACTGCGCGCGAAACCGCCGCCACACATCGCCTTCGATCGTTAAGGATACTTTTTCTTTCATACGTGTAAGAGTATAGGAAATTGTCTACATCGCCAACTACTAAGTCGGTACAGGTCTATTCACTTACCATCTACGCTCTCGTCTTATGGCTTGTCTCAGAGCATGGTCAAGGCGAGAATGTGGTTTCTATCCCCCATACCCTAGGGGGAACCTACCGACAAAACCGACAGAAGGGGTGTGGCCATCTATGACGCCCTCGGCGGCTGTTTCGCATCAAACTTCCACCAGCCCAGGAGGAGAGTACAGTAGGGAGACTTCTTCCTCTCAGAAGGGCGACCTTGGCCACATCTCCGTCGCCCTTCTTTTCTCCTTACGTTGCAGTCTTGTGTATGGGGGAGACAGCGCTAGGCTGCCACTAGCCTGTCAGGTGAGGGGGAGGGCTCAGGGACGAGCCGCCCTCTGTACTCTCGGTGCTTCTAGCCTCCTTACACCTAGCTACCACACCCCTCGCGCCGCGCTACGCTAAAAAGAAGCAAACGATCCTTCCAGGGGGGGGCGGCATTACCCACAATGCCCCTCTTTCTCCTCTTCCCCCTCTTGGATGCATGAACGCTAGCAAACGAGCCGCGTATTGCGCACAGCGCTCCCGCGCTTCCCTCTCTGGGCGCGGGCTCTGGTGTATGGGATCGTAAAGAGTAGACTGTGGCGGCTTGTATTTCTCAAGGAGGAGCATCCTGTCTCGCGGGACAAGATGCAAGAAAGAGAGGCACGTATGGCTGCTCCTATTCAGCGGCGCCCCAAGAAGTCTGCCCCCGCTGCCACCCGCACCACGGTCTATCTCAGCCGCACGGACCGTCATATCGCGACGATTCAGGTTCGCCACGGATTCGCCGCCAGGAGTGCAGCACTATTTCCAGGGCTCACGGGTAAAAAGAACATCTGATAGCATTTATATGGAGTTGCGCCGCTCACTTTCCTGGGCTTTGTGCGTCCTCAGTCTTTGTTGTTAAGAAGTTTAGGGAAGAGCAAAAAACTCCCTGATTTTGGCGGGCTGTTAGCACCCTTCTCTGACTGCTTGCGAGAGACAGCAGAGCGGTTAGCACTCCATTCACCTACCCTTGATACCACGATGAAAAACCAAGAGCAGATG
>CAYTVL010000060.1:0-30447 GCA_964441775.1 uncultured Enterobacteriaceae bacterium | reverse complement strand
CTTAAAAGGCAGATGCTCTACCTCCTGAGCTAGCGGCTCGAATAAGTCGCCAATACATACACGAGTGTTCCGGAAAACTCAAATCCCCCTTTCCTCCTTCAATAGGCGACCGTTCGATCGACAGACTAATTGACTGACTGACTACCCGGCTGTTAGCGTAGCCGCATGACAACTGTACGCTCTCGTTTTGCCCCGAGTCCCACCGGTTATTTACATATTGGTGGTGCTCGCACCGCCTTGTTTGCTTACTTGTACGCGAAGCAACAACATGGAACCTTCGTGCTGCGCATCGACGATACTGATAGGCAACGGTCCACCCAAGAATACCACGATGAGATTCTTGAGGCGCTCCAGTGGTTGGGGTTGCAATGGGATGAAGGTCCATACTACCAAAGCCAACGGTCCGAGCTGTACCAGACCGCTGCCGAACGCTTGTTGCGCGAAGGGAAGGCTTATCGTTGTTTTTGTACCGCGGCCCAAGTCGAAGCCATGCGCCAGGCGGCGATGGCGGCGGGCAAGAAGCCTGCGTATGACGGCACGTGTCGAGACTTGAAACCGGAGCCTGGAGATACACGCCCTTTCGCCGTGCGCTTTAAGGGCCCCAGAGACGGAGAGACGGTGGTGGACGACATGATCAAGGGTCGCGTCGTGTTCCAAAATCAGGAACTTGATGACCTCATCTTGGTCCGCTCTGATGGCGCGCCGGTGTACAATTTCTGCTCGGTGTTCGACGATGCGGACTTACATAGCACTCACATTGTGCGCGGCGACGATCACCTCACGAATACTCCCCGACAGATTCTTCTGTTTCAAGCGCTGGGCGCCGAGCTGCCCCGCTTTGCGCACTTGCCGCTGATCTTGGGGAACGACCGCGCCCCGCTCAGCAAACGCCATGGCGCTACGGCGGTGCGCGCCTATAGGGAGCAGGGATATTTGCCCGACGCATTGGTGAATTTTCTGGCGCGATTGGGGTGGGCTTCCGGTGATCAGGAAATTTTCTCCCATGAGGAGCTGATCGAGAAGTTTCGCCTGGAAGATGTGGGCAAATCGGCTGGGGTCTTCAACGCCGAAAAATTGCAGTGGCTTAATGCACATTACCTCAAAGAGCGCCCTGCTGAAAAACTTGTCCAAGAGATCAAGCCGTATCTTGCTCAGCAACACGTGACCGCACCGGGTGATGACAAGTGGCTTGCTAAAGCTATTGCGACGTTGCAGCCACGCGCAAAAACGGTCGTCGAGCTGGTGAGCATGGCGCATATCTATCTGAGTGACGACATCTCAATTGATCCGAAAGCGGCGAACAAGTTTCTCACCGAAGCGACGCTGCCGACCCTTGGCAAGCTACGGGCGCGGCTGGCTGAGACTGCTTGGGAGGAGCCTACGCTAGAAAAAGTGTTCGCTACGCTCATGGAAGAGGAACAAGTCAAGCTGGGACAGATTGCCCAGCCCGTGCGTGTGGCGCTGACCGGCGGAACGACTAGCCCAGGCATCTTTGAGATGATGCTCGTGCTTGGCAAAGAGCGCACGTTAACACGGATCGACCGCGTGTCGGCGAAGACTTGAGATTCTGCAATCTTTTCGTAATCTTGACTTCCTCAGTGGGCTTGTCTAAGAAAGAGGAACATTGAGGTGTCGGCTAATTGGTAAGCCACCTGACTCTGGATCAGGCGATTGTAGGTTCGAGTCCTACCACCTCAGTTTCCCCTCGGTCCCATCGTCTAGCGGTTAGGACACCGGCCTCTCACGTCGGTAACACGGGTTCGATTCCCGTTGGGACCATGCTGCTATTTCGAGTTTGTGAAGTTGTTTGGTGCTTCAGGCGAACAGTGCAGGATGTGAGGCGACACTGAGAGTAACGAGTATCAAATCCTCATGCGGCTTTCTTCAGTTGGGCGCCTAGCACTTCCATAGCTGCGATCACGGCTCGGACCTTCTCGTGCTCCGCCGCTTGCGTCGGTCGATACCTGGGCGCCACGGCGCGCAGGTTCACCGTGCCCCGTCGTAACGCCGAGAAGGCCTCGAAGCTCTCTAAGAACTTCTGTCCGGTGTCCACAGTTCTAAGTCCCCGCGCCCCTCGTAGCCGGTCGTCGGTGGGGACATGGCTGCGCTCGATAGGTTGGGTGGTAAAGCCGCGCTGGCGATGCAATCCCGTGCGCACGTGACGGGCCAAAGGAATAATGGTGGCCACGGCTTTCACGTACGGCCGATGGTGGTTGGTGATGACGGCATGGGGACTACCGTATACCAGTGCTGTCCCAGACGCTGCCGGTGGCGGCGCAGAGCCGTAGCCAGTTGCGGTCCGAAGGTCTGCACCCAGTTGAGCACCGTCCGTGGCGTGACATCAATACTGCGCTCAGCCAACAAGCGCACGACTTGGGCGGCCGAGAGCGGGGGAGGCTGCAGTACCAGCGGACCGCCATGAGGATGACCTCTGGCGGCCAGCGAGAGCCCGCAAAGGCCGAGGCCGAATTGGCCATGAAATCACGAGGACACGGCCGGCAGTGGTAGCGTTGGCGGCCAGTGGCATCATACTGTCGCGTTTGGTAGCTGGGTGCTGAGAAGTCGGGCACGTGCTCATAGAGGCCCAGTGTACTGAGCACCCAAGAATTTCACAAACTCGTTCATTTTAGCAATGGCTCTGTGTGTTCCTCTTTTCTTTCTCTTCGGGCTCATAGTGCTAGCGAGAGAGGGGGAATCGCTTTTCTTCTGTTCAAAAATGTTTACGGATACCCTCTACCCGAGGTAAAAAACTCGGCGAAAGGCGGCATTGGCAGAGCCTGATCACTCTGTGAGGTAAGCAACACTCCTCTTTCTGGTCTCTTGACAAGAACAAAAAACTTCCCCATAAGAAGCCTCCGTGTTGCGCAGCTTCATCGGCGAGGCGCCGGCACGAAGCCAAACCTAGGGTGACCTGGGGACGGAAAGCCGACGGAACTTATTTACCTGGGCGTCGGAGAAGGCAGACCCGAGAGACATTGCCCTCAGGTCTGTTGGACAAACCACCAAGGATCATAAGTTGGCTGGGTTGCTGGAGTGACTCCCATACGAGTCATTGACGGTGCCCGGCCTTTTTGTGCCATGATTTGTCGGGACACCACATAACAAGAGGAAGGCAACAAGAGATGTCTCGATGACTACACAGGGGGCTCACCATGTCAGCCCTCTGTTCACCACTCAAGACACTTAAGAAGCTATGAACAATGCAATGCTCACGAACCACGTCAATGGAAAAGAAAAGGAGGTCGTGTGATGTCCACCCTACTTCGTCTGTCCAACCGCTCTCGGGTCGCAATGGTTCTTGCTGGCGTCGTTGTAGCGTCCGCCGCTGGGGTGCAGGCGGTCGCCGCAGCTGACCCGAGTTTCATTGACTCCACCGCCTATCTCATCAACCCTCAGGAAGTCGACTTGGGCGAATTGGTCTACGTGGCCCCCTTTGCCTTGCTGAAGGCCGGCACGGATGCGGCGCATGCCATCCACATTGGCAGCGAGACCAATGTGCAAGATAGCGTGACCGTCGATGCCAGCAGCGGCGCAGTCCGGCTGAGTGAGCAAGTCATCCTGGCGCACGGGGCCGCCGTGAAGGGACCTGCCCAGATCGGCGAGACGGGGGTCTGCGACGACGGGGCTGCGCACTGCCCGTCGTTTGTCGGGTTCAACTCCCTAGTGGACCACGGCGTCGTCCAGAAGGACGCGATGGTGCTGCACCTCGCGCGGGTGGGGCCTGGCGTGATCATCCCCTCGGGTTGCAAGGTGCTCTCTGGCAAGAACATCACCTCCCAGGCACAGGTCGGGGCGCCACCGGCCTGTAACCCTCCCTTTACCGCCCGGGTCGAGGAGGATGACCGAGCGTTTATGGCCGGCGTCATCGATGTCAACGTATGTTTTGCTCAGCAGTACACCGAGTTGGCCGCCGCTGACCCGGACAATGTGCGCGGCATTAACGTGGACCCGGATTGCCCCTTCAACCCCGGCACGCAACTCCCCACCCTCCACAACGTGCCCACCCGCGAGCCGGAGTTCCGCAACCGCATCATCGGGGACGTGCGTACGCAGGACTCCCTGTCCAAGCTCAACCAGGTAATGGGGAACAAGATCTCCCTGCGCGCTGACGAGGGCTTCCCTTTCGAGGTGGGCTCAATTCGGGCCATGGGCGACCGGACGACCTTCCATGCGCTAGAGCACTCCCACCTGCAGCTGGGCAACCAGGGGCGCTACGGCTTCCACAGTCTGGTGCACGGGGGCGCAGGGGGCTTCGACCCGACCGCGACCGGACATCACTTCAGCCTGGGGAAGGAGGCCGTGTTTTTTAGCTCACGAGCCGGCGACCACGTCACGGTGGGCTGCCGCAGCCTCGTCCAGCAGTCGACCCTGGCAAATGGTGCCAGGGTGCCCGATTTTACCATCGTGAGCGGCAATGTGGTGATAGGGACTGTGGAGTGGGGCGCCTGTCCACCAGCAGGTGGAGACTCCGACGATTCGAATGGCTAAGGACCATGAGACAAAACCCAAGTACAGTTCTGTAAGTACTTGTCAAAACGAACAATGTAGAAAGTACAGGAAGGTTTTGTCCCCTAGTCCTAAGGGCGCCTTGCCGCCACGCTGGGCGCCGCTGCTTGGGGACGGGGCAGCGGCGCAGCAGCCCAGGCGAGGGCGGCTTGCTCTGCTGGTCGTTGCCGGGGTGGTCGTGGGGTTACTGACGGCGTTGTGGAGTAAGCCAGGCACGGCGCAGGAGGGAGTGCTATCGCCCGTTGAGGGCTTGACGGCAACGCTCGAAGATGAAGTACGCGACCTCTACGGGGGACGGATCGCCTGGGCAACCTACTGGCAGCTCTGCTGGTCGGCCTACCCTGGAGCTATAGCCTATGAACTGCAGCCCCTGACGAGCGAAGGAGCCTCACGGAAGCTGCGCCGCCAGAGCGAGCGCTGCTTCCGTCTCGAGGCGGTAAAAGGGGAGAATGACGCCTCCCAAGGGCTGGTCAGCCGCGACCTGCTGCTGGCGCTGCAGAGGGGACAGCTCGCCTATCGAGTGCGCGCAGTCCTCGGCGACCAGCGGCCGAGTCCCTGGTCTCGCCCTATGGCGGTGGGTGAGGACATACGCCACGCGCCCTGAGCCTTAGGCGTAAAAATCCCATGTTGCAGGATCTACACGGATCGTGAAAAAAGAAAAATTCCCCCTCATTTTCAGCCAATGCTCAATGCGACCTGTCGTTGAGCGTTTTCCTTCGCGACTTCTTCTCCAATCGTAAAATAGAAAGTTGCGCCATTTCCGGGTGTGGATTCTACCCAGATGCGGCCTCCGTGTCGCTCTATGATCTTTTTGACAATAGTTAATCCCGCGCCTGTGCCCCCGCCGTACGCATCATGGGTGTGCAGGCGACGGAAGATCTCGAAAATTTTCTCCTGGTGATCGGGGGAGATGCCAATGCCGTTGTCACGGACATAAATAATGGGCGATCGATTTTCCGGAGCGTTTTGCACGCCTATCTCTACGTGCTTCTCCGCTTTATCGTTGTACTTCAGCGCGTTGCTCAGCAAATTCGTAAACACTTCGGTGATCTGCGCTCGATCCCCGCGGATAGTAGGTAATGAAGGAGCCAGACGCACCTGTATATACTCCTCCTGCAATCGCGCTTGGAGGTGATCAAGCGCCTCCTGGACCACCTGAGCAAGATTGATCTCGCTTTGCCCAAGTTCCACCCGTTCTATGCGCGAATAGTGGAGCAGAGAATTCAGCAGGTCATCCATCCGCCGGGTGAGCCGTTGCATGGTGATCAACATTTGGCGGCCTTCGCTGCCGAGTATCTCACCGTAGTCTTCTATGAGGAACTGGGCATAGTTACTCACGCCGCGTAGAGGCTCCTTCAAATCGTGAGAAGCGCTGTAGGTAAAGGCGTCGAGCTCTTGATTCCTCCGCTGCAGTTCAACGTTGAGTCGTTGCAGCGCCTCTGCCCTTTGCTCTAATTCTTCCGTCCGTTCCGCTACACGTTGTTCGAGTTCTCGATTGAGCTGCTCCAATTGTCTTGTCTTACGGTACAGATCGGCGAACACGCTGACCTTCGCCCGCAGCAGTTCTGGAACCACCGGGACAGAAATGTAATCCACTGCCCCGTGTTCGTACCCTTTGAGTTGATCGAGGTCGGTCAGATGCACTGCCGAGATGAAGATGATCGCCGTTTTCTGGTAACGAGGATGCTGATGGATGAGCTGCGCCAGCTCAAAACCGTCGAGCTCCGGCATGCTCACATCCATAAGAACGACGGCAACGTCTGTTTTCAGTAAGTGCTCCAACGCCTCTCTGCCCGAACCAGCCTTGATGAGGTTCTCTCCCAGCTCCTTGAGAATGACCTCATAACTGAGCAGCTTGGACGGCTGGTCATCCACCATCAGGATGTTCACCTTCTCTTGCACGTTCATTGCCCCCCCTCTGTCCAAAACGGTTCGTAGTCAGAAGCCGATACGATAAAGAGGCCTCCTGCTCCTCGTTACCGTACTTCTCTCTCCTGTGTCACTTATGTAGCCACATACGCAGGGCGGACAGTAACTGTTCGGTGTTCACTGGTTTGGCGAGATAGTCAGAAGCGCCAGCTTCCAAACATTTCTCCCGATCGCCTTTCATTGCTTTCGCGGTCAGCGCGATGATCGGCAGCCGTTGAAACGCGGGATTCTGTCGGATCACGCGCATGGTCTCGTACCCATCCATCTCCGGCATCATAATATCCATCAGCACGATCGCCAAATCCGGGGTGGAGTCCATCAGTGCAATCGCCTCTCGGCCCGTGCCGGCGGTCAACACCGTCATCCCGCGACGTTCGAGTACGCTGCTGAGGGCGAAGATATTCCGCACGTCGTCGTCCACCACCAGCACCTTCTTGGCGACGAGTGCATCGTCCGAGCGATGTAACCGATCGAGCATCTGTTGTTTCTCCGCTGGGAGGTCAGCAATCACCCGGTGCAAGAACAATGCAGTCTCGTCCAACAATCGTTCCGGCGACTCGACTCCCTTGACCACCACACTGCGGGCCAGCGTATGCAGCCGGGCGTCTTCCTCAGGCGACAATTCCTTCCCTGTGAAGACCACCACCGGTAAGTCGCTCAGCGAAGCATTGTCGCGCAGACGCTCTAACACTTCAAATCCGGACATATCGGGGAGACGCAGATCAAGCACCATACAGTCAAAGGACTTTTCGCTGAGCATGGCAAACGCCTCTTCCCCCGTGCTAGTGACGGCGACATCAATATCATCGTATCCCAGCAGCTCGCGGATACTTAACTGCTCGGCGGCGTTGTCTTCCACCACTAACAGCCGCTTGCGGCGTGGCGTCGCAAACTCTTTGATCCGAGTCAAGGCTGCCGCTAGACCTTCAGTCGTCGTGGGTTTGGTGACGAAAGCGAACGCTCCGCGCGCTAGACCATGTTGTCGATCCTCGTCCAAAGTCAACATTTGCACTGGGATATGTCGTGTGGTCGGATCCTGCTTCAGGTAGTTGAGCACGGTCCAGCCTAGCATGTCAGGTAAAAATACGTCGAGCGAAACAGCACTCGGGCGGTGCTCGCGGGCTAGGGCCAGAGCCTCTGCCCCGCGCATGGCCACGAGCACTTTGAACCCCTTATCGCGGGAGAGATCACACATAACACGGGCGTAGTGTGGATCATCTTCGACAATGAGGAGGACGGCGTCCTCGGGCTGCAGATTGTTGCGATCATCTGGGATCTGCTCGACTAACCGTTGTTCTGGTGCACGTGAGACAGACAATGGCATGAGCTGCGGAGCTACTGCAGGCTGGCTTTCCGTCAACGGAACACTCGGCGCCGAGGACGAGCCCATATAGGTCTGCGGTAGATACAGCGTGAACGTGCTGCCCGAGCCGGGCGTACTCCGTAACTGGATCTCGCCGCCCAGCAGGCTCGCCAGCTCGCGGCTGATCGCCAACCCTAGACCAGTGCCGCCGTATTTACGGCTGGTGCTGGCGTCCGCTTGTTGAAAGGCTTCGAAAATGATCCGTTGCTTTTCGAAAGGAATGCCAATACCTGTGTCAGCAACCTCAAAGGCCACGACCGAGGTCGCTCCACTGAGGACCGGATGATCGTCGCTCCAGCCGCCTACGGCGACGGAGACGCTGAGGCGCACCCCGCCTTGCTCGGTGAATTTGAAGGCGTTCGAGAGGAGATTCTTGAGCACTTGCTGCAAGCGTTTCGAGTCGGTGACGAGACTGCGGGTGAGGTGGGAGTCCAGGTGCACTTCGAAGGTCAATCTCCTATTCTCAGCCTCATGCCGGAAGGGGCGCGCCACCATATCGAGGAGGCTCGTGAAAAAGACTTCCTCGGCTTCTACCGAAACCGTGCCGGATTCAATCTTGGACAGATCGAGAATGTCACTGATGAGGTTCAATAAGTCTGTCCCGGCGCCATGAATGGTGCGGGACCACTCAATCTGGTTGGGTGTCAGATTGCCATCGGGATTTTCACTGAGCTGTTGGCCGAGGATCAAGATACTGTTGAGCGGCGTGCGCAGCTCATGCGACATATTAGCCAAGAACTCCGACTTGTATTTCGAGGTCAAGGCCAACTCTGCAGCTTTTTCTTCCAACGCCCGACGAGCCTGCTCAATCTCCTGATTCTTGCGCTCGACTTCGACATTTTGCTCAGCGAGCTGCTGAGCTTTCTGCGCGAGCTGCTCGTTCGTTTGTTGCAATTCTTTCTGCTGCGTCTGCAGCTCGGTGGCGAGTTGCTGCGACTGCTTAAGGAGGCCTTCAGTTTGCATTGTGGCTTCGATGCTATTGAGCACAATGCCGATGCTGGCGGTTAATTGTTCGAGAAACGCGAGATGTGACGTAGTAAAGACGTTTAACGAGGCCAGCTCGATCACCGCTTTGACCTGATCCTCAAAGAGGACAGGCAAGACGACGACGTTCCGTGGGACGGCTTGGAAAAGACCCGAGCGGATAGGAACAGCATGAGAAGGCACGTCGGTAATCAGCATGCGTTGTTTCTCGGCTGCACACTGTCCAATCAGTCCATCGCTGAGCTGAAGGTGCTGAGGATGTCCATTTTGCCCGCTGTCGGCAAACGCAGAGAGCAACGTCAACCTTGGGGCCTCTTCCGTTTCCATGCGGTAAATCACCCCTTGCTGTGCGCTTACCAGCGGCGCCAACTCCGACAACAACATCCGTCCGACCGTGGCCAGATCGCGCTGGCCTTGTAACATGCCGGTAAGCCGCGCAAGGTTCGTCTTGAGCCAGTCTTGCTCAGTATTGCGGTCGGTTGTGAGACGGAGGTTGTTGATCATCGTGTTGATATTGTCTTTGAGTTCAGCCACCTCGCCACTGGCCTCGACTTGAATAGAGCGGGTTAAATCACCTTGAGTGACAGCGGTGGCGACTTCGGCGATAGCACGCACCTGACGGGTGAGGTTATCCGCCAGTAAGTTGACGTTGCCGGTCAGGTCTTTCCAAGTGCCGGCGGCGCCGGGCACGTTCGCCTGTCCACCCAGACGGCCTTCCACCCCAACCTCGCGGGCCACGGTGGTCACCTGATCGGCAAAGGTGGCGAGCGTGTTCGTCATATTATTGATAGTTTCGGCCAAGGCCGCCACTTCACCTTTCGCGTTGACGATGAGCTTTTGCGTGAGTTCGCCGTTGGCGACGGCAGTCACGACTTTCACGATACCACGCACTTGCTCGGTGAGATTGGCGGCCATGACGTTGACGTTATCGGTGAGGTCTTTCCATGTGCCAGCCACACCTGGCACCTGCGCTTGACCGCCTAACTTGCCTTCGGTGCCGACTTCCCGGGCCACGCGCGTCACTTCCGAGGCGAACGACCGTAATTGGTCTACCATCGTGTTGATGGTGTCTTTGAGTTCAAGGATCTCACCCTTTACGTCCACGGTAATCTTGCGCGAGAGGTCGCCCCGCGCCACGGCAGTCGTGACTTCGGCGATGTTGCGCACCTGGGTAGTGAGATTGGCCGCAAGCAGGTTGACATTGTCCGTGAGATCTTTCCATGTGCCGCCCACACCCGGCACGACCGCTTGTCCGCCCAAGCGTCCTTCGGTGCCGACCTCGCGCGCCACACGCGTCACTTCGGCGGCGAAGGAGCGAAGTTGCTCCACCATCGTGTTGAGGGTTTCTTTGAGCTGTAAAATCTCGCCGCGCACATCGACGGTGATTTTCTTGGAGAGGTCGCCGTCGGCAATAGCGGTGGCGACTTCGGCGATGTTACGCACCTGCCCGGTCAGGTTGCTGGCCATGAAGTTGACATTGTCCGTGAGATCTTTCCAGGTGCCGCCCACACCAGGCACTTGGGCCTGACCTCCGAGCTTGCCCTCGGTGCCGACTTCCCGGGCCACGCGGGTGACCTCGCCAGCGAAGGCGTTCAGCTGATCCACCATCGTGTTGATGGTATTTTTGAGTTCGAGGATTTCGCCTTTCACGTCCACGGTAATCTTGCGGGAGAGGTCGCCCCGCGCCACGGCAGTCGTCACTTCGGCGATGTTGCGCACTTGGGCTGTGAGGTTGCTGGCCATAGAATTGACGGAGTCGGTGAGATCTTTCCAGGTGCCAGCCACGCCAGGCACATTGGCTTGTCCTCCCAGCCGTCCTTCGGTGCCGACTTCGCGGGCCACGCGAGTGACCTCGCCAGCGAAACGGTTCAACTGATCTACCATTGTGTTGAGAGTTTCTTTCAGTTGCAGAATCTCGCCGCGCACGTCGACGGTGATTTTTTTGGAGAGGTCGCCGTTGGCGATGGCGGTAGCCACTTCGGCGATGTTACGCACCTGCCCGGTCAGGTTGCTGGCCATGAAGTTGACATTGTCCGTGAGATCTTTCCAGGTGCCGCCCACGCCGGGCACCTGGGCTTGGCCGCCGAGTTTGCCATCGGTGCCGACTTCGCGGGCCACGCGGGTGACCTCGCCAGCGAAGGCATTGAGTTGGTCCACCATCGTGTTCAGCGTATTTTTGAGTTCGAGGATTTCGCCTTTCACGTCCACAGTAATCTTGCGCGAGAGGTCGCCGCGCGCCACAGCGGTGGCGACTTCGGCGATGTTGCGCACCTGGGCCGTGAGGTTACTGGCCATAGAATTGACCGAGTCCGTGAGATCTTTCCAGGTGCCGCCCACGCCGGGCACCTGGGCTTGGCCGCCGAGTTTGCCATCGGTGCCGACTTCGCGGGCCACGCGGGTCACTTCCGAGGCGAAGGCGTTAAGCTGGTCCACCATCGTATTGAGCGTTTCTTTAAGCTGTAAAATCTCACCGCGTACGTCCACAGTGATTTTGCGGGAGAGGTCGCCGCGCGCCACGGCGGTAGTGACCTCGGCGATGTTGCGCACCTGGGCCGTCAAGTTTCCGGCCATCGCATTGACGGAGTCGGTCAGGTCTTTCCAGGTGCCAGCCACGCCGAGCACCTGGGCTTGGCCGCCGAGTTTGCCATCGGTGCCGACTTCGCGGGCCACGCGGGTCACTTCCGAGGCAAAGGCGTTAAGCTGGTCCACCATCGTGTTGATGGTTTCTTTTAGCAAGAGGATTTCGCCGCTCACGTTCACCGTGATTTTTTTGGAGAGGTCGCCACTGGCGATGGCTGTCGAGACCTCGGCGATGTTGCGCACCTGGGCCGTAAGATTGCTGGCCATAGAGTTGACGGAATCGGTGAGATCTTTCCAGGTGCCGGCCACGCCGGGGACAAGCGCTTGGCCGCCCAGTTTGCCGTCGTTGCCGACTTCACGCGCCACCCGCGTCACTTCTGAGGCAAACGAACGCAATTGGTCCACCATCGTGTTGATGGTGTCCTTAAGTTCAAGGATTTCACCCTTCACGTCCACAGTGATTTTGCGGGAGAGGTCGCCCCGCGCCACGGCGGTGGTGACTTCGGCGATGTTACGCACCTGGGCCGTCAGGTTCCCCGCCATCGCATTGACGGAGTCGGTGAGATCTTTCCACGTACCGGCGACACCAGGGACAACGGCTTGGCCGCCCAGTTTACCGTCAGTACCGACTTCCCGGGCCACCCGCGTCACCTCTGAGGCAAACGAACGCAGTTGGTCCACCATCGTGTTGATGGCTTCTTTCAGTTGGAGAATCTCACCACGCACGTCCACGGTGATTTTGCGCGAGAGGTCGCCGCTCGCCACAGCGATCGTCACCTCGGCGATGTTGCGCACCTGGGCGGTCAGGTTGCTGGCCATCAGGTTCACGCTTTCGGTCAGATCTTTCCAGACTCCGCTGACGTCACTGACCTGAGCTTGGCCGCCGAGTTTACCGTCAGTGCCGACTTCGCGGGCCACGCGCGTGACTTCGGCGGTGAACACACCGAGCTGCTGGATCATGGTGTTGACGATGGTAGCCGACCGGAGAAACTCCCCTTCCAGTGGCCGCCCATCTACGTCCAGCCGCACGGTTTGTGTCAGATTTCCCTGCGCCACCGCCGCGATGGCGCGAGTGACTTCAGTGGTGGGCCGCAGCAAGTCATCGACGAGGGTGTTGATCGAGACTTCCATCTCGCCCCATGCTCCCTGCGACCGATTCAAGCGTGTGCGTTCTTGCGTTTTTCCTTCTTTCCCCACGACCTGACCAACACGCTTCAGTTCCTGCGCCATACGCTGATTGGCGGCCACGATCTCATTGAAAGTATCCGCGATTTTTCCTTCCAGCCCGATCCAGTCGCCCGGCAGCCGCACGGAAAAGTCGCCGTCACGCATGGCCTGCAGCGTAGCAAGGACGAGGCGGAGATCAGCAGACGTCCCAGCGACGGCAACCCCATTGCCGTGTCCATTTTTCTTTGTGCTCGCCTTGGAATGACCATTTTTTTTCAGAGACGTTGTGGCCTGCTCGTGTATCTGCATGGTCCCCCTCCTCAATGAACGACGGCCTATGGCTCTAGTGAAAAAAGAACACGAAATGCCGCAGAAATTCGTGCGCCCTGGTGCAATGACGCGAAGGACAGCATACTGCTATCTTAAGCCCTATAAAAACATTAAATCCCATAAATGAATGTACGCAATAGTGTGAGGGTATAAGCGAGGATTCGAACCTTTAGGCGTTCCCTGTAAGAAATCGTGGGGTGGTAAGGAGCAGGTTTTCGTTATTACTACCTCTGGGCCTTATTCGCGTCTGTCTTCCCCTTGGGGAAACAATAATTTATAATCTCCCTCAACGATTGATAGTCGTGAGCTTTTATTCTCTACTCATGAGCGCCACACTTTTTCAGGGGTGTTCTTACGTCGCCAACAATGTTCTCTTCCTGTTGAGAACATGCTGGTGCTACCACCTTTTAATCTTACTCATCTCCTCGAACATCAGGACTTGCGCCGCTTTTTCTTCCAGGTCTACAATGAATTCAGTGGTGCAGGTGGTGAAAGACAATCTTATAACCTTATGTATTCCAGCCCGACCTCTCTCGGCGATAGTGAACAAAGGAGTATTTCATGCAAATTGAGAGGAGCACGTTTGAGAAATTGATCAAAGAAGATCGCGCTAATCGTGAGAACAAGGCGTGGCGCGGCACCCTTCTCGATTATCTTGAGAAGGTCAAAGAAGATCCTATGTCGGTGAAGCTCGCGCACGCGCGCATCTACGAAATGATTACTGCATCCGGGATGTCGAACATCACCGATTCCGATGATCCGCGAGCGAAACGACTTTATAAAGACGAGTCGATCAAAGTTTACAATTTCTTCAAAGATGAATTCTTTGGCATTGAGCGCACCGTGGCGCAAATCGTGCGCTACTTTCATTCGGCGTCTCTGAAGGGTGAAGAGAGTCGGCAGGTGCTCTATCTCATGGGGCCGGTCGGTTCAGGTAAAAGCTCGCTCGCGGAAAAGTTGCAGCGCGGGCTTGAAGGCGTAGACCCGATTTATGCGATTGAAGGCTGCCCGATGTTTGAAGAGCCGCTTCACTTGATTCCCCGCCATCTGCGCAAGGAATTCGAGAAGATGCTCGACGTCCACATCGAAGGCGACCTGTGCCCCACCTGTCGCTTCCGTTTGAAGGAAGAGTTCGGGACGCGCTACGAGGAATTTCCGATCGCGACGGTGTCGTTCTCGAAACGGAATCGTAAAGGGATTGGCGTGGTGCCGCCGGTCGATCCGAACAATCAGGATACGTCCGTTCTCATCGGCTCGGAGGATATCTCCAAACTCGATATGTATTCTGAGGGCGATCCACGCGTGTTGGAACTCAACGGCGCGTTTAACGTCGGCAACCGCGGCTTGGTGGAATTCATCGAAGTCTTCAAGAACGAGACGGAATATCTGCACGCAATGATTACCGCCACCCAGGAAAAATTTGTGCCTGCGCCGGGTCGACATGGCACGATCTATGTCGACTCCGTGATCGTGGCCCACTCCAACGAAGCCGAGTGGCAAAAGTTCAAAGCCGATCATACCAACGAGGCGATTCTGGACCGTATCGTCGTGGTGAAAGTGCCGTACAATTTACGCTTGTCTGAAGAAGTCAAAATTTACCAGAAGATTTTGAAAAATTCGGACTTCCGCGCCCACGTCGCACCTCATACGTTGGAGATGGCGTCGATGTTCGCGGTGTTGTCGCGCCTCGAAGCCACGCCGAAGTGTGATTTGTTGACAAAGTTGCGTCTTTACAATGGTGAAGAGGTGGTGGAGAAAGGCCGCACGAAGAAGATCAACGTGCAGGAATTGCGTGAAGAGGCCAAGCGCGAGGGCCTGACCGGCATCTCGACCCGCTTCATCATGAAGTCGCTTGATAACGCGCTGTCTGAGTCGGGGCGCTGCATCAATCCGATCAACGTGCGCGAAGCGCTCATCGGCATGGTGAAAGATCAGGATCTCGCCGACGACACGCGGAAAATGTATCTCGAATTTCTCCAAGATACGTTGCATAAGGAATATTTGGAGCTATTAGAGAAAGAGATCACCAAGGCCTTCGTGTACTCGTACCAGGAACAAGCGGAAGCGCTCTTTCAGAATTATCTGGACCATGCCGAAGCCTATGTGAACAAGACCAAAGTGAAAGATCGCAATACCCGTGAAGAATTGCATCCCGACGAAGGCTTCCTCAAATCGGTGGAAGAGCAGATCGCCATCATCGGTTCGGCAGCCGACGGGTTCCGTCAGGAAGTCATTGCGTATCTGTGGGCGGCGGCGCGACGCAACGAGCGAGTCTCGTACCAGAGCTATGAGCCATTGAAAGAAGCGATTGAGAAGAAGTTGATGAGTTCGGTGCGCGACATCAGCCGCGTCATCACCAAAGCCCGGACGCGTGACGAAGAGCAGGTTTCCAAGTATGGTTCGATGGTCAAGAATCTGCTGGAGAACGGCTACTGCGAGTACTGTGTTGATGTTGTGTTGAAGTATGCGGCGAACAACTTGTGGAAGGACTAAGGCGCCCGCCTACTGCCTTCTGACCAATCAAGGCATGGGGCGGGAATTTCTCCCGCCCTTTTTGCTTTCTTTTGGAGTATGAGAAGCGGCGCTGCTGGAGTAACGGACCATGCCAGACTCAATTTTTCGACCATATTCTTCGTCCGACTCGCTGCGCTCAGACCGGAGCGCTGGCGACCGTCAGCGCCATCGACAAAAAGTGCGCGAGTCGATTCGAGACAACATTTCCGATCTTGTCGCCGAAGAGTCCATCATTGGCAAAAATAAAGACAAGATCATCAAAGTGCCTATTCGCGGCGTGAAGGAGTACCGTTTCATTTACGGCGAGAACACGCCCGGCGTTGGGCAAGGCGACGGTAACTCGCAACCAGGACAAGTGCTGGGCAAAACCCAAAGCGAGAAAGGGCAGGGGCAGGACAAAGCCGGCGATCAGCCTGGCGTCGATTACTATGAAACCGACGTGACACTTGAAGAGCTGATCGAGATTATGTTTGAAGACCTGGAGCTGCCGGATATGGAGCGCAAGATTTTGCGCGAGGTCATGTCCGAGCGGATCAGTAAGCGGAAGGGGTATCGGAAAGCGGGCATTCGCATCCGTCTCGATAAAAAACGGACGGCCATCTCCCGCATTCGTCGGAGACTGGCCGTGCAACGCCGCGAAGGCGACGCGTGGGATGATGACCGCCGGTTTCCGTTCCACCAGGATGATATGACCTATCGACATCTGACGACGGACACGCGCCCGGAGTCGAATGCCGTGGTCCTGTGCATCATGGACACCTCGGGCTCCATGGACACGATGAAGAAGTATCTCGCCCGAAGTTTCTTTTTCTTGCTCTATCAGTTTGTGTGCACCAAATATCGCAACGTGGAGATTGTGTTCATCGCGCATCATACCGAAGGGTTTGAAGTCACGGAGAACGAATTTTTCCATAAAGGTGAATCTGGCGGCACCTTTATTTCCTCGGGCTATAACAAAGCGCTGGAGATTATTCAGGAGCGCTATCATCCCATGCTTTGGAATGTGTACGCGTTCCATTGCTCGGACGGCGATAACTTCGAGTCGGATAATCCCGCCACACTCAAAGCGGCGAAAGAGCTGTGCGAGGTGTGCAATCTCTTTGGCTATGGGGAAATCAAACCTCTGGGGTCTCGTTATTACGAAAGCTCGATGCTGAATATCTTCCGACGCTTGGAGGCGGACAATTTTCAGACGGTGCTGATCGAACGCAAAGAAGACATCTGGCCGAGTTTCAAAGCATTCCTGGCGAAAGAACGCACCCGCGAGACGACCGTCTCCGCGGAAGCCTAGCGATGAGGGAACTGTCATGGCTGCTGAATGGGAAATTCGCGATCTAGAGTACTGGGACGAAAAGATCCGGGAAAAAGTAGAGGAGTTTGGACTCTCGTGTTACCCGCAAGAGTTCGAGGTCTGCGATCATTTTCAGATGTTAGGCTACATGGCCTACTCGGGCATGCCGTCTCACTATCCTCACTGGTCTTACGGCAAAAGTTACGAGAAGCTGAAGACCATGTACGACTACGGCGTCTCCGGATTGCCCTACGAAATGGTCATCAACTCCAGCCCCGCGCTGGGGTACTTGATGCGCGACAACACGCTCTGCCTGCAAGTCCTCACGGTTGCGCACGTTTACGGGCATAACGATTTTTTCAAAAACAACTTTACCTTTAAGACGACACGCGCCGAGCTGACGTTGAACCTGTTCAAAATCCACGCCGATCGGGTGCGCCGGTATATGGAAGACCCGTCCCTCGGTGTTGAGAAAGTTGAAAATATTCTTGACGCCGCGCATGCGGTCGCCATTCAATGTCGCCGGAACCTGGCGATCAAGAAACTGTCGCAAGAAGAAGATCGCCAGCGGTTGCTGGACATGGCCCGCCCCTCGGTCGATCCCTTCCAGAATGTCCACAAGCGACAGGAGTATATCCCTCCCGATTTGCAGAAAACGCCGCCCACACCGGAGGAAGACATTCTCCTGTTCATCCGCGATCACAATCCCTATTTGGCCGAATGGGAAAAAGATCTCCTGACAATTGTCCACGAACGCGAGCAGTATTTTCTCCCGCAAATTGAAACGAAGATCATGAACGAAGGGTGGGCGAGTTTCTGGCACCGCGAGATCATGAATAGTCTCAACTTGCCGCAGGAGCTGCATCTCGAATTTTTGGTGCGGCACAACCAAGTGGTGCGGCCCTTTCCGCGCGGGCTGAACCCCTATTATCTGGGGCTGAAGGTCTGGGACGATATTCGACGGCGCCATGACGACCCCACTCCGGAAGAAATCGAGAAGTACGGCAAGCCGACCAAAACCGGCCTGCAGGCGATCTTTGAAGTGCGAGAAATCGACCGCGATGTGTCCTTTCTCCGTCGTTTTCTCACCGAAGAACTGATGCGCGAGATGGACATGTTCCAGTATGAACCGCGCGGCGATGAAATGGTGGTGTCCAAGGTGTCGGATAAAGACGGCTGGCGTGAAGTGAAAGAAACTCTAATAAAGAATGTCGGTATGGGAACGATCCCCGTGATCAAGATCGAAGACGCCGATCACAGTCATACCCGCACTCTGTACTTAAAACACCACCATGACGGACGCGACCTACAACTCGAATACGCCGAACGGACGCTTTCGTATATTCACCAACTGTGGAAGCACGAAGTGGTGTTGGAAACGGTTGTAAACGGGAAACGCGCGCTGCTCGCCTATAGCGACAAAGGGTTTGCAACGAAGCCGCTGAAATAAACGGACGTGGAGGCCCCGGAGAAGCTCATGCCAATCTACGAATATCGCTGTAACAAATGTAGAAAAAAGGTGTCCATCCTGACGCTCAGGATCAGTGAAGAGGTGAACCCCGAATGCGAGTATTGCGGCAGTAAGGATCTTGCTCGGCTCATGTCGCGCTTCGCGACGGTCAAATCGGAAGAGGCGCGACTTGATTCGCTTGCCGACCCCAGTAGTCTTTCCGGGCTGGATGAAAACGATCCGAAAAGCATGGCCCGTTGGATGCGCAAGATGGGGAAGGAACTGGGAGAAGAATTCTCCGGCGAAGAATTTGATCAGATGGTGGACGACATGGAAGCTGGCAATATGCCAGACGACGATGGCGGCATGGGCGCCGCCGATGACTTTGGTGGCGGAGACCTCGATTAAAAATGCAAAACGTGAGCAATAGTTAAGTTATTTCCGTGCTTTCCAGCAGCACCACCGCTTCCGCCATTATGCCTTCCTCGCGCCCGACGAACCCCATCTTCTCGCTAGTAGTGGCTTTGATATTCACATCCAGAGGATCGATTTCTAACAGAGCCGCCAGGTTCTGACGCATGGTTTCTTTGTAAGGACTGAGTTTCGGTTTCTCGGCAAGAATAGTGAGGTCGGCGTTGCTCACGCGAAAACCGCGAGCTTTCACCAGTGCCATGACGACGCGCAGCAAATCTGTGCTGGTCGCGCCTTTGTAGCGGGGGTCGGAGTCTGGAAAATGTTGACCGATATCACCTTCTCCGATAGCGCCCAGCAGTGCATTGCTGAGCGCGTGGCACACCACGTCGGCATCAGAGTGTCCGAGTAGGCCCTTCTCCCAGGGAATCTCCACGCCGCCGAGAATGAGTTTACGTCCTTCCACTAGCCGGTGAATATCCACGCCTTGACCGATCCGGAATGTCATCTGAAACCTTCTCCACTCAATGGCTCAATCTCTCAATTTGCTTGCCTGCGCGAGTAAAAGTTCGCCTTTGAGCCGGTACAGCTCAGCTTCGTAATAACGGAGTCCGGTGCTCTGCACCATTTCTAGCGCTTCAGCCAGCACTCCGAGCCCTTCTTCTATTCGCCCTACTTTTTCGTGAGCCTCGGCCAGCATGGCCATGAAATGTGGTCGCCACATCTCAGCTCCTCGAGCCCGGTATGCAGTTAATCCTTGGCGTGTTTGCGCGACACCATCTTCTCCCTGGCCTTGTTCGGCTGCCACCCATCCCTTCGTGATAGTCACTCGTTCTAACCAAAATGGAAATCCTTGCTCGATCGAAAGTGTGGCTGCTGCTTCCGCTTGTTCTTGGGCTCCTTTCTTGTCTCGGCGGAAGTAGTGAAGTTCGGCCGCAAAACAGAGGGCCCAGGTAAGACTATGGGGATGAGATAACTGCTGACCTAATGTGATCATTGCCCGACTTTTTTCTTGGGCCTGGTCTGGATATCCGAGCATCCAAAGTGCCCAGGTCCCAAGGGAGAGGCACATAATTCCAGGATCAGTTCCACCATAAGAGATGGCCAAGGAATGATGGTTCCGATTATAGAGCATGGCTCCTTGCTCAAAGTGCTCGTGGGCTGTGGTGATCTTTCCCAACGAGTATGAAGTGTATCCTAACGCCATGTGGACCACAGGACCGGGAGTTTCATCCTGTCTACTTTGGACTAGGTTAAAGATGTCCTCTACAAGTGCGTGGGCTTTTTGTAACTCATTACGCATATAATAAAATGCCCATCGTCCCCATAGTGCTGGAAAGAGCTGCGAGGTGTCGCCTACTAGCTGGCTCAACTCACACGCGCGGGTATAGGCCTGTCCAACCTCTGTCACGGTCCAGCCTTTGGCAGCTAACAAGGAGGGACCGAGCGTCAGTTGCAGGGCAAGTTCTTGCTGTGCGCGATCAAGAGTGTCGGGCAGAGTCTTAAGCACTTCCAAGCCTTTGGTAAGATGATTGATTGCTTCGACGTATGCCGAACGCTCCACGGCGCGTTGCCCCGCCTGTTGCCAGTAAGGAATCGCTTGTGAGATGAGCCCTGCCTCGGTGTAGTGATGGGCGAGGAGTTCAGGTTGATTCTCTTTCGTTTCAGGAAAACGTGTCTCCAACCTCTGGGCGATCTGTTGGTGAAGTTGCTGACGGCGACTCTTGAGCAGCGATTGATAGGCCGTGTCTTGAATGAGCGCATGCTTGAACAGGTAGACGGAGTGGGGTGGCGCCCCGCGTTGATAGAGCAACTCCGCAGCGACCAACTGATGCAGCCCCTGTTGGAGCACAGTTTCATTCAAGGGCGAGACCGCGTGCAGAAGATCGTAGGAGAACTCTCGCCCGATCGTCGCGCCCAGTTGGGCCAGCTCTTTGGTCGTGGCGAGCCGATCTAAGCGCGCCATCAACGAGTCCTGCAACGTGGAGGGAATGGCCAGAGGAGGTAACGGACTCCGCAGTGCGTAGTGGTCCTCCGTTTCGGTGAGGAGGCCTGACTCCAGCACCATCTTGGTTAACTCTTCCACAAACAACGGCACCCCATCGGTCTTGGCCACAATCTGCTGCACCACTTCCGCCGGCAGCGATTTCCCTCCGACAATTCGCGCGATCATCTGCGGCGCTTGGCGTCGTCCCAAGCGACTCACCGTCAACTGACTCAAATGGCCGTGTTGTCCCCATGGCGGGGTGAACTCCGGGCGACTGGTCAGCAGCACGAAGAGTCGGGTGGTAGAGGCTTGGTCAATCAAGCGGCCCAGCAATTCCAGCGTCGACGGATCGGCCCAGTGTAAATCTTCCCACACGCAGTACAGCGGCACCTGCTCGGCCTCTTCGATGAGCCAGGCAATGAGCCCTTCCTCGGTCTTCTGCTTCTGGCGTTGGGGACTCAAGTTGAGCGGCGGCGCGTCAGGAGGCTGGGGCAGCGAGAGCAAGGCGCTCAATAAGGCCAGGGTGTCAGCTTGCGGGAACCGGTAGCGAGCCAGGGTGGTTTGGAGCTTGGCGGTTCTGGTCTCTGGCGGGTCCTCTTTTTGCCAACGCAGCAGGTGCTGCAGGTGCTCGATGACAGGATGCAGGGCGCTGTTCTGGTAATAGGGCGAGCAACGAAATTCCAGGCGCAACGCTTGATCCTGTTCAATGTGGTTCCGCAGTTCCCGCACCAAACGGGACTTGCCAATGCCTGGCTCCCCGCTAAGCAACACCACTTGCCCCTCCCGGTCTTTGACCTGCTCCCAGCGCCGCCGCAGCAGCGCCAGTTCTTCTTCCCGTCCTACCAACGGGGTGAGCCCACTCGGTTGGATAGCGTCAAGGCGACTCTGGCCCTCGCTCTCGCCAATCACGCGGTACAGCGCCACCGGTGTCGGAAGGCCTTTGAGCTCCTGCTGTCCCCGCGCTTCCGTTTCCACCTGCCCCCCCAACAGGCGCAGGGTGGCGGCGCTGACCAGCACTTCGTTGGGGGTGGCTTGGCCCTGGATGTGAGCGGCCAGGTTGGGGGTTTCTTCTAAGGCCAGCACTCCCCGCTTCTCTCCGTCGCCAATCTCCCCCACCACCGGACCGGTATGGATGCCGATGCGCACCTGGAGGGGAGCCGAGCCGCGAGCGTGCGGGAGCGATGGAGGGGCCACTTGCTGAAGCGCGTGGCTCTGTAGAGCCTCAACAATCTCCAATCCGACTCGCACGGCGCGGGTCGCATCGTCTTCATGTGCGCTTGGATACCCAAAGTAGACGAGAATGCCGTCACCCAGATGCTGCGCCACGTGCCCAGCATACCGCTCGATGATTGTTGCAGCCATCGTTTGATACCTCTGCACGACGGCCTAATAATCCTCGGGGTCGAGTTGGGCCGAGAGCGCGGTCGAGCCCACCAGGTCACAGAACATCACCGTCAACTGGCGGCGCTCGCTCACTAGGGGTTGGGAACTGGGGACTAGGGATTGGGAGTTCGGGGAGGAGTTTTTCTTATTTTTGCCTTTTGCTCTTTGCTTTTTGCCCTTTGATTTTCCTGAAAGCGCCGCGCCGCATTTGCGGCGGAATTTAGCAACAGCCTGATTTTCAGTGTGGCACTGAGGACAGCTATTGTGAAGTTTCGTCCTATATTCTTGGCAAAACGTCGCATCGGGTAAATTGTCAAATTGGCATTGAGGGCACAACATTTTTAGTTCTCGTTGGTTACACGGTTCAGGGAAAAGGCTTCGATTCGCCGCTAGAGGAAGACTTCGTTTACTAACGAGCGTGCTAAGCGAAGTGTTTGATTTGAGAGTGGAGCTGATCGGAATTGAACCGACGACCTCTTGAATGCCATTCTCGTGGAGCATGTGATATCCAGTGTGACTGATTGTGATGAAGCGTTATGAAGAAGCGAAAAAACGCCGAAATATTAGACGATTATCTGATACCAAGACGCACCGAGTACGATGAAGTGCTCTCTCCTATGACGTCGTGTACTTGTAGCAAAAACTGTAGCAGCCGCATTCGAGTTGTAGCAAATTTGTAGCAAGTGGAATGTATACAGTTTGTGACATTTCTCTTTTGGCTGTCCGTTTGTAGGGTGTTCCGCCCTTTCTCTTTTCTATCTCGTCCCGCCAAATAGTAAAGCCCTTCTTGGCTCGCCTCTCCCTTCTCCTTGCTGCCGTTGTTCCCGCTTTTCCACATAATGATGACAAACACAATGCTGGTTCTTGGTACGCTCTCGTGATGGCGTCTGTGCCATCTATAGTGGCAACCTTGAAACTCTTTCCTTTTTGCTCCCTGTGTGATTCTCTGTGCGCTCAAGTTGACGGCCAGGAGGAGCGATGCCAGAGCAAACGCCTTCGGTGGGCATGGAACGCAAGCTCGCGGCGATCTTGAGCACCGATGTGGCGGGCTACAGTCGCCTCATGGGCGACGATGAAGAAGCCACCATCCGCACGCTTACGGCCTATCGCGCTGTGATCTCTTCCTTGATTCAGCACTACCGGGGCCGCGTAGTCGATGCGCCGGGCGATAATCTCTTGGCGGAGTTCGCCAGTGTGGTAGACGCGGTGCGTTGTGCGGTGGAAATTCAACAGGCGCTGAAAGAAAAGAACACAGAGTTGCCGCCCCAGCGGCAAATGCACTTTCGCATTGGCATCAATCTGGGCGATGTGATCGTGGAGGGAGAGCGGTTGTATGGTGACGGGGTCAACATCGCGGCTCGGCTGGAGAGCTTGGCGATTCCCGGTGGCATCTGCATTTCCGGCACGGTGTATGACCACGTCGAGAATAAGCTCGCGCTGACCTATGACTCTCAGGGTGAGCAGACGGTCAAGAACATCGCTAAGCCGGTGCGAGTCTACCGCGTGGCTATGGATGACGCCGCCGCCACCCTGGCCGCACAAGCCGCGTTGCGCCACGCGCAGCCCGAACGGACCCCACCTCCGGTCACCCTGAGTTCGTCGAAGGGTGCGCAACCGAAACGCAAGGTAAGCCTGCTGCTGGCAGGGCTCGTATTCATCGCCGTCATAGCGGGAGCAATTCGTTACTGGTCTTCTCCAAGCCCTAGTACCCAGCACCTAGCACCCAGCACCCCAGCCGCGCCGGCGGCGCTGCCGTTGCCCGACAAGCCCTCACTCATGGTCATGCCCTTTGTCAACATGAGCAAAGACCCAGACCAGGAGTACTTCAGCGATGGGCTCACCGAAGTGCTGACTGGCGACCTCTCCAAAATCTCCAGTTTGTTTGTCATCGCGCGGAATTCGGCGTTTACGTATAAGGGGAAGGCGGTGAAAGTGCAAGACGTGGGGCGCGAGATGGGCGTGCGCTACGTGTTGGAAGGCAGTGTGCAGAAAGCCGAGCAGCGGATACGAATCACCGCGCAGTTGATCGAAGCAACGACGGGCTATCACGTGTGGTCCGAGCAGTACGACCGACCACTCACCGACATCTTTGCCCTGCAAGATGAGATCGTACAGAAGATTGTAACAACGTTGAAACTACAACTTACCGTAGAAGAGCAAGGGTTCATCGTCCGCAAACACACCAACAACCTGGAAGCCTATGACGCCTTCTTGCGTGGCGTGGAATTTTCTCACCGCTACACCAAAGAGACCAATGCCCAGGCGCAGCAGCTGTTTGAGAAAGCTGTGGCCCTGGACCCTCAGTATGCGGAGGCGTACGCGTTGCTCAGTTTCTCCTACCGGTTGGAATGGATCTGGGGTTTGAGCGCGGACTCCCAGATCCAGGAACGCGCATTAGCGATGGCGCAACAAGCGATCGCCCTGGACGATAGTTTGCCCAGCGCCCATTCGAGCTTGAGCTGGGTCTATGCGGGCAAACAACAGCCTGACCAAGCCATCACCGAAGGGGAACGGGCAATCGCCCTCGATCCTAACGATGCGGACAGCTATGCACGCCAGGCGGATGTGCTGAACCTCGCAGGCAAGCCCGAAGAAGCCTTGGGGGCGGTGAAGCAAGCGATGCGGCTCAACCCTCACTATCCGCCCTGGTACTTATTTGAAGTGGGTAATGCCTACTACTTGACTGGGCGGTACACTGAAACAATTGTCACACTCAAGGACGCCATCAGCCGGAGTCCCAATCTTCTGATTGCTCACAATCTTTTAGCGTACAGCTATTTCTGGCAGTGGGTCTCGCAACAGAGCCCAACCGACCAGACACTGGAGTCCGCGGTGACGGCGGAACGACAAGCCCTGGCTCTCAATGACTCCTGGCACTGGGGCCATATGGCCTTGGGCTATATCTTTCTCTATCAACGGCAATATGAGCAAGCGTTGACGGAGATGGAGCGGGCTGTAGCCCTCGCTCCCACTGAAGCTGACAGCTATGCGTGTCTGGCTATGGTGCTGAGCTATGTGGGTAAGACACAAGACGCCTTGGAAGCCGCCGCTCAGGCGCTACGTCTACAGTCCGTTGTGGCAGACGGCCACTTAGGCGACGTTGGTACTGCTTATGCGGTGACCGGGCATTACGCGGAGGCGCGGGCTCCTTTGCAGCGTTTCCTTAGTCATTATCCCAACTTTCTCCCCGCCCATCTCATGCTGGTCACAGTCTACAGCGAGTTAGGCCAAACAGCCGAGGCGCAAAAGGAAGCTGCCGAAGTGCTGCGGCTCAATCCGAAGTTCTCACTGGAAGTGCACAAGCAGCGTATGCCCATCAAAGACCCAGTGGTGTTGGAGCGGCATATTGCGGCGTTGCGCAAGGCGGGGCTTAGCTAAAGGAGGCATGCGTAGGGCGAAAGAGGAGACGACAAGCGAAAGCAGAGGAGAACAAGCCGGAGTTCCTTTGCTGCCAGGGCCAGTTCCCCTCCACCCACCGTCACCCGCGCCCTACTGCCGCCCTGCGCTCACTTGGCCAAATCAACCATGCCATCGAACGTGCCGGTAAAGCTGGCGAAGAAGCCTTTGCCAGGGGGATTCGCCGGAGGCGCTAATGCAATGAGCTTCCAAGTCTTGACGACGCTTCCCGTTGCCCCGACAAAACGGCCTGTCCCTCCGCTGACATCAAATATGGTCTGCCCGTTTCCTACGCCTGTGGCAAAGTCAAAGCATCCGTGGCTAGTGACATTGGGGCTGAGACGCAAAAAGAGTTGCTCCCCTCTCTCCGTGAAGCTCAGCACAACAACTTCTCCGACCCAGACAAATTCGAATCCGCTGCCGCCACCTGGAAGCGTACACGTGTTGCCGTCCGGTGGATCCTCGCTTACAAGCTGGGCTGTATAGTGGCCCAGCGTACTCTTGCCTGCGATAGTGCCGTGAAAGCCTTGCGCCCCAGTGAAGCTAAAATCGTCTTTGTTGGTAGAGGTGCCTGCGAAGCTGGCGTGGAACTGCTTTTCTTCCGCTTCAACCCTGCTGCTGGCTACGGCCAGACTCATCCCCAAAACTAACCCGATAACGAACTGATGTTTGCGCATAAAAGTTTCTCCTCGTGCATGTGTTCTCATCTTCGTTTTGACTATTGCGATCCTTTCCCGTCACGCTTCGACCCTCAAGAGACATCACCTCCTTTTTTTCTTGCCGATCTCTGAGGGCGTGGTATAACGCCAGTAGTCCCGCCCTCGCTGCGTGGCCAACGCGACGGGACCGTAGCAGGAGGAGGCATGGCGAGTCGTCACAAAGTGGTCAAACTTCGGTCAAAAAATCGTCACGCTTCGGTCTCCCCCCCACTCCAGCTGGAATCACAGACGCTCTGGCAGCTCGATGTGGTCAATGAATGTCTACACCGGGGCGACAAGACGCTTGCGCTGCCCCCCAAAGCGTTTGCCGTGTTGCGCTATCTGCACGAGCACCCCGGTCGACTTGTGACCAAACAGGAATTGCTTGATGCGGTGTGGCCTGACATTGCTGTCACCGAGGCGGTGCTCAAGAACTGCATCTTGAAGCTGCGCCAAGTCTTGGGCGATGACGCGAAAGCGCCGCGTTACATCGAGACCGTGCACTGGCGCGGCTATCGCTTCATTGCCCCGCTCAGCACCACCCAGCCAGTGCAAAGTTCCAGGTTGCAAGTTCCAGGCTTACAAGCAGAGGACGACGGTCAACGACGTGGAACTTTGAACGTAGAACGTGGAACGCATCTGGTGGGTCGAGACAAAGAACTAGCGCAACTCCACGGTTGGCTAGACAAAGCTCAGAGCGGTGAACGGCAACTGGTCTTTGTGACGGGTGAGCCAGGGATTGGCAAGACCACGGTGGTGGAGGCATTTTTATCAGGGATCAGGGGGCAGAGATCAGGAAACAATAACCCAGCCCTAACCGACCCCTGTTCCCTGGCCTCCGTTCCCTGGATTGCTCGGGGCCAGTGCATCGAGCACTACGGGACGGACGAAGCTTACCTGCCAGTGCTGGAAGCGCTCGGGCGGCTCTGTCGGGAGCCGGGGGGACACCAGATGATTGCCCTTCTCACCCAGCATGCGCCAACGTGGCTCGTACAAATGCCCACCCTGCTCGACGCAAGGGCGCTAGAGAGCTTGCAGCGCAAGACAGCGGGGACGACACGAGAGCGGATGTTGCGCGAATTGACGGAGGCCCTCGAAGCCCTCACAGTGGAGCGGCCCTTAGTCCTGTGGCTTGAAGATCTGCACTGGAGCGATGCTTCCACGCTGGAGTGGCTTGCCTTTATGGCCCGGCGGGGAGAGCGAGCACGGGCGCTCATTATCGGCAGCTATCGACCAGTCGAAATGCTCAGCGACGGCCACCCGCTGAAGCAAGTCACCTACGAACTTTACGCCCACCAATTGGGGTATGAACTCGTGCTGTCGCATCTCACCGAGACCGAGGTGAACGCCTACCTGACTCTCCGATTTCCCGAGAGCGTGCTGCCTACGCGGCTGGGTCTGATCCTACAGCAACGGACGGGCGGCAATCCGCTCTTTCTCAGGTAGTGTACCATTTTAGTTGCTGGGCCTCGTGAATTCGTTGGGATTCAAGCAGTAGAGTGAAGGTGAGCAACTAAACTGATACACTACCCTTTCTCATCAGCCTCGTACGGGAGTTACTACATCGTAAAGTTATTCTTCAGAGAGAAGACGGCAGGTGGGAATGGCGTGGAGAGTTGGCGGAAGTGGAGCAGTGGACGCCGGAGAGTGTACGTTACCTGCTGGCGCGGCAGCGCGAGCGGTTGGCGCAAGAGGAGCAACGGGTGCTGGAAGCGGCCAGTCTCGCTGGTGTGGAGTTCTCGGCAGCCATGGTTGCAGCGGCGTTAGAAACCGAGGCTATACAAGTGGAGGACCAGTGTGGACGGCTGGCAGAGCAGCAGCAATTCTTGCGTCTCGCGGGCATTAGTACATGGCCGGATGGGACACGGGCCGCACGGTATGGGTTTCTGCACGCGCTGTATCAAGAGTTTTGGCACGAGCGGGTGAACGTAGGTCAACGGCAGCAGTGGCATCTCCGGATGGGGGAGCGGCAAGAGGCAGCCTATGGCCAACGGGCGGGAGAGATCGCGGCGGAGCTGGCCGTACACTTTGCCGAAGGTGGAGATTACTACCGGGCGGTGCAGTATCGTCAGCGTGCAGCGGAGCAAGCCGTGCAGCGAAGCGCTCATCAGGAGGCGATCGGTCATTTGACGCAAGGGCTTACACTTCTTGCCACTCTTCCTCAGACCCCAGCACGGGCACAGCGAGAGCTGCGGTTACAACTTACCCTAAGTTATACCTTGCAGATGGCGAAGGGAGCTGGATCTACCGAGCGTGAACAAGCGCTGACCCGAGCCCGTGAGCTCTGCCAGCAGGTTGGGGAAACCTCCGACCTCTTCTTCACGCTGCTTTCCCTACTCTTTATACACTTATTCCGGGCGGAGTTCTTCGAGGCTCGGAAGTTTGCCGAGCAAGTGTTGCCCCTGGCGCAAAGCACTCAGATTTCCCATCTTTTGATGTACGCCCACTGGGGTATGGGCGAGACGTTGCTCTGGACGGGCGAGTTTGGTTCGGCCCGCGTGCAGGTGGAACAGGGCATCGCACTCTATGAGACCCAGCAATATCGACCCGAGGAACAGCCGGGATCAATCAATCCCCTCGTGCCCTGTTTCTTCAACGTGGCCTTCGCCCTCTGGATGCAGGGGTATCCAGACCAGGCGTTGAAAAGCATGCAGGAAGCGCTGCGAGTAGCCAGGGAGTTAGCGCAACCCTTTAGCTTGGCAGTCACGCTGAATTTTACGGCGGGACTTCATCATCTACGTCGGGACGTGGAAGCCACGCGTGAGGCAGCCGAACAATTAATTACACTGTCTACGGAACAAGGCTTTCCTGACCGGATAGCAATAGGCAAGTTCTATCGGGGCTGGGCGCTGACCATGCAAGGGCAGGAAGAGGAAGGCCTCGCTACAATGCGCCAAGGTTGGGCGGAATGGCGGGCGGCGGGAGCAAAGGTCACGTACACGTCTCGTCTTGCGAGCTTAGCTGAAGGGTATGGCCGCCTAGGGCAGCCAGAAGAAGGACTGCCGTTGCTGACTGAGGCGCTGGAGTTAGTCAACACAACTGGGGAACGTTACTACGAGGCGGAGCTGTACCGGCTGTACGGAGAGCTGACGCTGCAACAACAGTCACACGTTGAATGTCACGGGTCGAACCTCGAAGAAGCTGAAGCCCATTTCTTGAAAGCCATTGCCATCGCCCGCCACCAGCAAGCCAAGTCGTGGGAACTCCGCGCTACGATGAGCCTCACACGCTTGTGGCAAGGCCAAGGCAAACAAGCCGAAGCTCACAATATGTTATCCTCTCTCTATAACTGGTTCACCGAAGGCTTTGACACCAAGGATTTGCAAGAGGCCAAAGCGTTGCTGGAGGAACTGGCATAAATGACCATAACTCCCTTCACCCGCCACGACTCTCTTTCGGTCGCCGTGATCGGCGGCGGTATGGCGGGCCTGAGCTGTGCCCGCACCTTGATGGACCATCGCCTGGCCGTGACAGTGTTGGACCAAGGGCGGGAACCGGGTGGCCGGATCTCGACCCGGCAGGTCGACGGCTATCGGTTCGATGACGGAGCGCAGTATTTTACGGCCCGCGACCCCCGGTTCCAGCGTGAGGTTGCTGTCTGGCTGGCGGAGGGCCTAGCGGCCGAGTGGACCGGGCGCGTGTGCGTACTGGAGAAGGGCAGGATATCAGCGGGCGAACAGAGAACGCGGTACGTGGGCGTCCCTGAGATGAGGGCGATCGCGCGGTACCTCGCCAGTCCCTGCCCTGTCCTAAGTGAGACCCGCGTGGCGCACGTGCACAGAGAAGGGAGGCGATGGCGGCTGCTCGCTCCCGCGGGGGAGGACCTCGGGGCCTACGACGTGGTCGTGGTGGCGCTGCCCGCGCCCCAGGCAGTCGCCCTGCTGGGCGAAGTGCCCGAGCTTGCGGCCCGGGCGGCAGCGGTTAAGATCTCGGGCTGCTGGGCGGTCCTGCTCGCGTTTGCACAGCCACTCGATTTGCCTTTCGACGGAGCGGTAGTCCATGCATCGGAGCTGTCCTGGATCGCCAGGAACAACAGTAAACCTGGCCGCGGCGATGCTGAATGCTGGGTACTGCACGGAGCCCCGGTATGGTCAGACGAACATATCGACGCTGCGCCCGAACAGGTGATCGCTTGGCTGAGCGACGCGTTTTGCCAGGCGACTTTGTCTTATGCAGTGCAGCCCATTTTTGCGGCGGCGCATCATTGGCGGTATGCTCTCCCAACGATTCTTCTTGAAGAAACCTGTCTGTTTGATCCCACCCTGGCCATTGGCGTGTGCGGGGACTGGTGTGCCGGTCCTCGTGTGGAAGGGGCGTTTTTGAGCGGTATGACTTTGGCGGATCAAATCCTCTCCTACAGCGATCATTTGTGCAAAGGAAAACCATAAACGTCAGTCCTCAAAGGCACGGTAAACGCGCTTCAAGTGCTGTGAAAACCGAGGAGTTGCATCAAGTAGA
>CAYTVL010000059.1:0-30947 GCA_964441775.1 uncultured Enterobacteriaceae bacterium | reverse complement strand
TGGAGCCATACGGTTACTTTGCAGTAGGTCGCATCCATTTGCAATCCGCTCTAAGATTGTGGTCGGCTCAAAGTAGAAGAGCGAAATCTAACTTCACGCTGCACCGCATCGCTGCCCGTTTGCGGTTCCTGCTGAAGCGGAATGGACACGGTTGGGCGGCTCGCGGTGAGCGTGGACGTTGAGGCTGTAGGAAAACCCCAGATTTTTGAATTTTCGCGTTAGAAAGTCCTGTTTTTCAAGGAGCAAATTTTCCAAAAGCGAGTTTTTCTACAGCCTCGTTAGGCGGTTACATAATACAAGACAAAAATGACCACGCCAAAAGTGAAAGGGCCGGAGATTGGGCTGAGCCGTACCCAACCCAGTATGTTTTCTGATGGGCGTTTAAGAGCGACCTTTCCATTTAAGTCCTTTATCGAATAAAGCGATACAGATCCCCCCAATTCCAATGAATGCAGCGATAACAAATACAAGTGTAAGTGAGTCCATTATTTGATCTCCTGGCCATCAAGTAGCCATCCTGCCAATCCCAACAGCAAGGTGGCGACAAGTCCCACCACGCTCTGGCGGGAAGTAAGGCCTCCTGTTTGGGCAAGCGGGGTTACAAAGAGAAGGGTCAGGGCAACTTTCGCCATATCCCAGAAGAATTTGGCTAGATTGTCCTTCTGCTTCTCCGTGCGGATGATTCGCATGCCTCTTTCTTGTACCGCAAAAATCTTACTGAGACTACTATTGTAAAGAGGTTGCTCTTGTGCGTACGGTACGCTTCTACGATTTCACGAGATCAACCTCGCCGTTTACGGTTTCTTCACATCGGTATGCCCGAAGCCGCCGGTGCGTTCGGTAGCGTCGAGCTGAGAAACCTCTTGCCATTGTACGCGCGCCACTGGAGCCACGATCAGTTGCGCGATGCGGTCGCCGCGCTGAATCTTCACTGGTTGCTCGCCTAGATTGATCATTAAGATCTGCACTTCCTCACGATAGTCAGTGTCAATCGTCCCTGGGGCGTTCAAGATGGTGAGCCCGGAACGAAGCGCGAGACCGCTGCGTGGACGCACCTGGGCCTCGAATCCTTTGGGGAGGGCAATAGCAAAGCCGGTAGGAATTAACGCGCGCCCGAGCGGCGAGATAGTCAACTCTTCCGTCACATCGGCATAGACATCCATTCCCGTCGCCTCCGGGGTCATGTACCGAGGCAAGGGAAGAGGTTCACCCTGCTCACGCAGTCGGAGAATTGGCACAGAAAGTTCGTCAGCCATTCCGTTAGACGTCAAGCAAAGAGTGGAGGTCTTTTATTCGCGGCAGTTCACCAAGAATCGTGAGCGTTCGCTCTTCACTGGCAAAGCAACGCCCGGCCAGCGCATGCACCTCGTCAAGTGAGACTCGCTCGATATTCTCTGCTACTTCCGCAACTGGAATGTCGCGCCGGAAATAAATCTCGCAACGCGCTAGGCGATTCATGCGCGCTTCGCTTGTTTCAAGCCCAAGCAACAGGCCCCCCTTCGCATGCCCCTTGGCCCGGCGTAATTCTTCCGCCGAGATTCCCTCTTTGGCGATTTGCCGCAGCGTCGCGTTGGTAAGGGCCATCACTTGTGGAACAGATTCCGCGCTGGTGGCGACGTACACACCGAGATAGCCAGCGTCTCGATACGATGACAAGAAAGACGTGACATCGTAGGCCAGCCCGCGCCGCTCGCGAATCTCTTGAAAGAGACGCGAGCTCATGCCTCCGCCGAGAGCGGTATGCAGCAAATAGGCAGCAAACCACTCGGGCGCCAATTGCGATACGCACGCAGTCCCAAAACACAGGTGGGTTTGCTCCAAATCGCGGACGTGTGGATAAACGCCGGACTGCACAATGGGAGGCGGCGCGGGAACACTTACCGATACTCCAGTCAACTCCGACAACGCCTCGACCACATGGGCCACAAACTCTTCGTGCTTGGCGCCTCCCGCCATTGTCATGAAGATCCGGTCAGGACGATAGCGACGATCGAGAAACTTGACAAAATCTTCGCGTTGAAAGCGAGAGACGGTGGCTGTGGTGCCGGAAATAGGCCAGCTCAATGGATGCCCGCGCCAGAAATCGAGATGAAAAAGATCATGCACAAGGTCATCGGGCGTGTCTTCGATCTGCGCGATTTCTTGACAGATGACCGAGCGTTCGCGCTCAATCTCCTCGTCGGGGAATTGCGAATGGAGAAAAACGTCGGTCAGCAGATCAAGCGCGAGCGGTAAGTGTTCGGCCAGCACCCGCGCATAGTAGCAGGTGTATTCTTTCCCGGTGAACGCATCGAGCACGCCGCCGATGGCGTCTACTTCTTCAGCGATGGCGGCGGCGCTTCTGCGATGGGTTCCTTTAAAGAACAGGTGTTCGAGAAAATGGGACAGGCCGTTTTCGTGCGGCGCTTCATCACGCGAACCGTTCTCGACCCAGATGCCCACGGTCACCGAGGGCATCCCGGCCGCTTCCTCGGAGAGCAAGCGCAGCCCGTTGTCGAGCACGGTGCGGTGAATCATTTACTCATTCCCAGACGCGCCACGCTCGCCTTCAAGCAGCTCACGATGGCCGAGACGAATTTTGCCTTGTCGATCGATCTCCAGCACCTTGACCATGATTTCGTCCCCTTCTTTGAGCACGTCGCTGACGCGTCGCACCCGACCGGGGCCGAGCTGAGAAATATGCACCAAACCATCAGTCCCAGGCAGAATCTCGACAAAGGCGCCGAAGTCCACAATTTTGCGCACCGTACCTTTGTAGACCTTGCCGATCTCGGCTTCGGCGGTGACTCGGTTAATTTTCGCAACGGCTTTCGTCATCGAATCACCGTCGGCGGAAGAGACGTAGACCGTGCCGTCATCTTCCACATCGATCTTCACCCCAGTCTCTTCGATAATCGAGCGGATCATCTTTCCGCCCGGACCGATGAGATCACGAATCCGGTCTTGCTTGACCTTCAGCGTGGTGATGCGCGGCGCATATTCCGACACTTCTTCACGCGGAGCGGGCAACACTCTCGCCATTTGCTCCAGGATAAACAGGCGTCCGTCGCGGGCTTGGTACAGAGCAGCGCGCATGATCTCGCGGGTCACACCCGAGATTTTGATATCCATCTGCAGCGCCGTGACGCCCTCCGAGGTGCCGGCGACTTTGAAATCCATATCACCGAGATGGTCCTCGTCGCCGAGAATATCACTCAAGATACAAATCTCTTCGCCTTCCTTGATGAGCCCCATAGCGATCCCCGCCACTGGCGCTTTGATAGGCACCCCGGCGTCCATGAGTGAAAGCGTCCCTCCGCACACTGTCGCCATTGAGGACGAGCCATTTGACTCCAGCACTTCGGAGACCACACGAATCGTGTACGGAAACCCTTTCTCTTCCGGCCCGACGGCGGCAATGGCGCGTTCAGCCAAAGCCCCATGCCCGATCTCACGCCGCCCAGGGCCGCGCAAGGGCCGCACTTCTCCCACGCTAAATGGCGGAAAGTTGTAGTGCAGCATGAATTTTTTGTACTGCTCGCCAATTAACGCATCGACCTTTTGCTCATCGGACCCGGTGCCGAGTGTAGCGACTACCAATGCTTGCGTCTCACCACGAGTGAACAAGGCCGACCCATGCGTACGCGGCAAAATGCCGACTTCACAGGTAATCGGACGGATATCCGTCACCCCGCGACCATCGACGCGCTTCTTTTCATGGACAACCATTTGCCGAAGCGAATCACTCTCGAGCTCTTCGAGGAGGCCGCCGATTTCTTTTTCCCGCCCGACATATTCTTCAGCCAAAGCTGCTTTGACTTCTTTCTTGACGGCGGAAACGGCGGCAGCCCGTTCATGCTTGGCTGGTGTAAGAAATGCAGTGCGCAACTTGTCCGCAGCCAGGGAGCGCATCCGTTCGAGCAACGCTTCATCTCGCGGCACAGGTACGAGCATTCGTTTTGTTTTCCCAGCCACACGCATGATCTCATCTTGCGCATCGAGCACCGGCTGGATCGACTCTTGCGCCAAAAAGAGCGCCTCCAACATTTCTTCTTCGGCAACAACTTTGGCGCCGCCTTCCACCATGATAATCGCATCACGACCAGCGGCGACAAAAAGGTTGATGTCACTGGCCTCGAACTGGCTTTGCAAGGGGTTCACCACAAACGAGCCCCGCACCCGACCGATGCGTACGCCAGCGATCGGCCCGCGAAACGGAATATCCGACACTTGCAGGGCTGCCGAAGCGCCAATTAAGGCGATGGTGTCGGCGTCGTTCTCCCGATCGACGGACAACACCGAAGCCACGACTTGCGTTTCACAAAAGAAACCGTCAGGAAACAGCGGGCGCAAAGCGCGGTCCACGAGACGGGACGTCAAGATTTCTCGTTCCGATGGTCGCCCTTCTCGCTTGAAGAATCCGCCGGGGATTTTGCCGGCGGCGAAGGTTCGTTCTTGATAGTCCACCGTGAGCGGGAAGAAATCCACGCCTTCACGCGCCTCGTTACTGGCGGTCACCGTCACGAGCACGACCGTTTCCCCATAGGTGACCATCGCGGCGCCGCTCGCCTGCTTCGCCATGCGACCGGTTTCGATGATCAATGGGCGTCCGTAGAAATCCATTTCTATTTTTTTAAACATATATGCATACACCTTTCCCGTGACGATCCGCATGCAGCGTCGCTGGGGAATTGAACAAGTGAGAAAAGGATGTCGTTAGCGACGGAGCCCTAAGCGCTCAATCAAGCTTCGGTACCGCTGATAGTCCACGCTCCGGAGATAGTCGAGAAGACGACGACGGCGTCCCACGAGCTGTAGGAGGCCTCGTCTTGAGAGATGATCTTTTGCGTGCGTCCTGAAATGGTTCGTTAGCTGTTCAATCCGCTTGGTGAGGAGCGCCACCTGGACCTCAGGCGACCCAGTGTCAGTCTCATGCAGGCGAAACTGTTGCATCACTTCGCCTCGTTGTCCTGCTCCCATCATAGTCATGCCTTCTCCTTATATTCTCTGTTTCAGTTCTCGACTTTAACACGCCGTTTTTTCACTGTAAAGCTTACAAGACTCGCACGAGCCGCCACTGTCCTTGGTGATTTTCTATAATAGCCACAAGGTTTCCGCTGGATTCGAGCAACAAGGCAATTTCCGTAGGCTTTTCTGTTGAAGCAAGTTCGCGGAGCACCCCTTGTTGTCCTCGCCGCAACTGGGCGACAGCCTCAGGCGGCAGCAAAAAAGAACGGTGACACTGCAGGGCCTGCACTGGCGAAAGCAATGCGGGCCCGACCTCTCTCATCTCGGTAATCGCCTGCAGAGAAAGAGCCCGTTCGACGGAAAAATCTCCGACGGCAGTGCGACGCAACGAGAAGAGATGCGCTCCGCACCCAAGCACGGTCCCAATATCCTGGGCAAGGACTCGGACGTAGGTGCCCTTGGAACAGGTTACAGAAAACCCTAAAAGGTCGGGCTCTCGTTGCTTAAGCGATAGATACTCAATCATGACCAACCGAGGTTCACGCTCAACTAGTACACCGCGACGCGCCAGCTTGTACAACGGAACTCCCTGCCGCTTTACTGCGGAATACATCGGCGGAGTCTGTTGGTATTCACCGGTAAACCGACGCACAATTTCGTGCAGTGTCTCGGCTCTGTACTGAGACACAGGAGCGGAATGAGTCACCGTCCCGGTCTTATCCAACGTATCGGTTTCCATGCCCAGGCGGATCGTTCCCGTGTAGGATTTTCGCTCGGTGATAAGAAACTGAGCGATCTTGGTTCCCGTGCCCAAGCAGAGGGGCAAAAGGCCGCTGGCGAATGGATCAAGCGTTCCGAGGTGTCCGATTTTCTCCACCGCTAGCGCTTTTTTCACAAGCCGCACCACGGCGGCGGAGGATAGTCCCTCGGGCTTGTCAACGAGGAGGATACCATTCAAGCGAGCGGCTCTCGTTCTTTTTCTGCGGCTTGGCGGAACAAGCTTTCCAGGTGATTCACTTTTTCCAGGGTTTCGTCGTAGTGGAATTCCAAATCCGGGATATAACGAAGACGCAATTGACTGGACACCTGTCGCTTGATAAAACCGGTTGCTTTTCGCAACCCAGTTAACGCCTCATCAACCGAGTCCTGCCTGTGCGTGGTGAAAAAAATTTTGGCGTTCTTTAAGTCCGGACTTAGCTTGACGCCGGTGACAGTGACCGCACTCACGCGCGGGTCTTTCACTTCGCGCAACAGGGTCTCCGCAATGGTCTCCAGTAAGAGGCCACTCACTCGTTCCGTCCGTCGAGATGGCATAGCAAAAGCAGTGGTCGATTCCTAACTCTCGTCAATCGGTCAATTCGTAGTGGAGAAATTCCACTTTTTCTTCGCCCAATTCAGCCACGTGCATCTCATCGATGAAGCGGACCACTGCCTGCAGCACCCCATTAATGTAGGCTTGATCCGTTCCTACCTGACAGATGCCTAACAAGGTCCGTTGCCAGAGATCCTGATCGCCACACTCCGAGATTGAGACATTGAATTCGTTGCGCACGCGGCTTTTAATCTTCCGGAGTACGGCGCGCTTTTCTTTCAGTGACTGGCTATAAGAAACATACAGAGTCAATTGTAGCACGCCAACAACCATGCCGGTGCGTTACTCTCCTCAAGAAGTTTTAGCCAACTCGTCGTTCAGCTTCTTGCTGTGGGCGCGTTTCGAGACGACGTAAGACTTGCTCCAACTCGTACGCCTCAATCACATCTCCAGGCTGCACATCATGAAAGCTCTCAAAGCCGATGCCACATTCAGCGCCAGCGGCAACCTCTCGCACGTCGTCTTTGAACCGTCGGAGGCTCCCAATGCGCCCTTCGTGCACGACAGCATTGTTGCGCACTAAACGTGCTTGGGCGCTGCGCACGACCTTCCCTTCGGTCACCATACAGCCTGCGACTTGCCCTAAGCGAGACACAGTGAAGACCTGGCGAACCTCAGCGCGACCGAGTGGTTTTTCTTTGTAGGTCGGCGTCAACATGCCTTCGAGCGCGGCCCGGACATCTTCAATGACTTCGTAGATGATATTGTAAAGGCGTATTTCTACCCCTTCGCGCTCGGCAATCTGCGCCGCTTTCCCTTCCGCGCGGACGTTAAATCCGAGGATGATGCCTTTTGAAGCCGAAGCTAACAAGACATCGGACTCGGAGATGCCGCCAGCGGAAGCATGCAGCACGACCAGCTTCACTTCATTCGTAGACAATCGGCTCAGCGAATCGCTCACTGCTTCGACGGAACCTTGGACATCGGCTTTGACAATTACCCGGAGTTCTTTTACTTCACCAGCTTGCGCTTGTTGATAGAAATCTTCCAGAGTCGTACGCCCGCTGTTCTTCGTCAGTTCAGTTTCCCGCCGTTTCGTTTTCCTGTGCTCGGCCACCTGCCGGGCCTTGGCCTCGTCGCCGAGCACGACCAAGGGGTCGCCAGCCTCCGGCACACCAGTCAGTCCGAGAATTTCCACCGGCATGGAAGGCGAAGCTTTCTCCACACGCTCGCCCCAGCTATCGACCATAGCACGCACGCGTCCGTACTCAGCGCCACAGACAAACGCGTCGCCAACTTTTAGGACACCTTCTTGGACGAGCACGGTGGCAACCGGTCCCCGTCCGCGGTCCAGTTTCGCCTCGACAATCGTGCCACGCGCCAATTTATCTGGATGCGCCCGCAGCTCCAGAACGTCGGCTTGCAGGAGAATCATCTCCAACAAATGCGGAATTCCTTCCGCGGTTTTTGCGGAGACCGGGGCAAAAATCGTGTCGCCGCCATACTCTTCGGACACCAGACCATAGTTCATGAGTTCACGTTTCACCCGTTCGGCATCGGCGTCCGGCCTGTCAATTTTGTTCACCGCCACAATCACCGGCACCTCGGCGGCGCGGGCGTGATTCACCGCTTCAACGGTCTGCGGCATGACGCCGTCGTCAGCCGCCACCACCAGCACGACTAAATCCGTCACTTTCGCGCCGCGTGCGCGCATGGCGGTAAACGCTTCGTGACCAGGCGTATCAAGAAACGTCACGCTTCTGCCGTCAATCGGTACACTGTAGGCTCCGATATGTTGGGTGATGCCGCCATGTTCATGAGCAGTGACATTCGTCTTGCGAATCACATCGAGCAGCGAAGTCTTCCCGTGATCGACATGGCCCATGATGGTCACGACAGGAGGCCGCTCTTCGAGATTCTCATTCCCCTCGTCGACTTCATGGCCAACCTCAAGCGCCGCGTCAACGTCAAACGCCACGTTTTCTATCGTGTAATCAAAATCCGAGGCGACGAGTGACGCGGTCTCCACATCGAGCACCTGATTGATCGTCGCCATCACGCCCAGCCCCATCAGCTTTTTGATCACCTCACCAGCTTTGACGCCCAGGTTCCGAGCCAAATCACCAACGGTGACCACTTCGGAAATACGAATCACGCGTTTGCTGGCGCGGGGGACCGTGATCTCAGTCTGGCGTTGTTCTTTCCCCGGCAACTGCATGCGCTTTTTCTTCGCACCGCCGCGCCCAAGTTTGAGGTCTCGCTCCTGCGTCTCAATCGTTTCTGGTTTGCGGATCACTTTTCGCTTTTTCGTCGGACGTTTGTTTGCTCCATCCAGGGGAGCTCCGCCCACTTCAACCGTCGGTTCACGAGTTGCCGGGGCGCTGACTGGCGCCGTGGGAGCCTGAGGGCGAGTGCGTACTTCATGCGGACGAGGCCGCACCTCTGGTGGACGAGGACGAGGCTCCGACGTTTCTTTTAATTTACCAAGATCAATCCGCCCTAAGATGCGCTGACGCCCAGTCGCATCCGCAGCAGGGGTTGTTGGCGCTGTCACTGAAGGCGCAGCCGCAATTCCCGCAGAAGAAGGAGCCCGGACGGGCGTCTCCGGGCGCTGAGAGGGAATAAACACCGGACGATTCGGCAGTGATGTCACAGGAGATGGTGATAAAGGCAAGGTGGTTTCTACTTTCTGTATCGGGGTGGAAGTCGTGGGAGGTGCGACAACGAGAGGCTCCGTGTCCTCCACAGACACAGAAGCTGGCGCTTCTTCTTCCTCACGCACGGAAGTCGGCGGCGCAGACGGTGTTTCAGGAAGCACGGGCAGGGCCTCTTCTCGGAGTCCAACGGGAAGAGAGGATTCTTCTGATTCGACGATCTGAGGAAGATCAAGCGGAACCTCAGGGGCCACGGTTATCGGTTCAACAACGGGGAAATTAAACGGCGCTTCTGCCGTAGTTGAAGAAGTAAAGGGTTCAGGAACCGAAGGCGAAGCTTCGGCAACGGCCTCTTCTACTTTTTCTCCAGGAAATTCTGTCGGAGGAGTTTCTTCCTCATGGAGGACCGTGCGCGTCGCTCGGCGGCGAATGATATTTGTACTGATCCGGCTTTCCAGGACTCCTTTTTGCACGGTGATCACATGATCGTTCGTTTGATCTACTTCTGTCACTACCTCTCCCGGAACGAGCCGTTCTTGCCCCACCATAGGTTGGACGACCTCGCGTTGGGCGGCTTCAGGCTGCACGAGTGCAATTTCTTGTTCGGTGAGCGTGCTTTGCGCTTTTTTTCCGTGAACCCCTAATTCCTCCAGCCTGGCGAGCAAATGACGGGCGTCCATTCCCAATTCCTTCGCCAGTTCGTGAACACGCTTGCGTGGCATAGCACCTTACCTTCTACGATAACACCGTGGGGTTACATTCAAGTTGAGCAATGTATTGTGCCCGTAGGTCTTGCGATACGACGGCTCGTAAGGAACGCACAAACCCGGGTCTCGCTTTCGCAAAAGCCTGCAAACATTTCCCGCGAGGATGTAAGTATCCGCTGCGTCCGCGCCCCGCGCCCGCTTTCAACATTCCGTCTTCCCCCAAAGAGAAGCGCAATAAGGCACGCTGCACCTCTCGCTCGCCGCAGCCTATACACATACGAATAGGCCCCATCTTCCTCACGTTCTCTCCTGTATTGTTTCAGCGGGCTCCTCAACCAATGGCTGCTCGACCTCCGCTCCATCCCCATCTTCTCTCTTTACTTGGGCTTCTGGATGAGCAAGCGTATCGAGATGTTCACGTGCGGCGAGGAGAATCGCTTCCGCCTTTTCTGCTCCAATACCTTCAACGTCCAGTAACGTTTCGAGGTCCGCCTCAGCCACATCAACGGGGGACTTAAAGCCATTCTGGTACAGCAATTCCGCCGTCATATTGCTCACGCCAGGCACGGCAGTCAGTTGCGCAAGTGATTTGGTATGCTCCACTTCAACTTCAGCCTCCGAACGCACATCCAGTTTCCATCCGGTTAACCGCGACGCCAGTCGGACATTCTGGCCTTTCTTCCCAATTGCCAGCGACAACTGATCGTCCGGCACAATCACTTCCATCGCATGTTCGTCTTCATCCAAAATGATCTTTGACACCTTCGCCGGCTGCAGAGCACGGCAGACATATTCCGCCCAATCCGGCGTCCAGGGCACGATATCAACCCGTTCCCCACGTAACTCTTGCACGACGGACTGGACGCGTGTCCCTTTCATCCCGACACAGGCGCCCACCGGGTCCACATCTGCATCTGTCGAATGCACGGCGATCTTTGCTCGACTCCCAGGTTCACGCGCCGCCGCCTTAATTTCAACAATCCCTTCATATACCTCTGGCGCTTCTTGTTCAAAGAGCTTGATCAAGAAGCCAGGATGGGTGCGGGAGAGAATAATCTGCGGCCCCTTGTGCGTCATTTCCACATCGACAATATACGCACGGATACGATCCCCTTGCCGATACCGCTCCCAAGGAATCTGTTCTTTTTCCGGCAAAATCGCATCCGTGCGCCCCAGGTTCACAATAATATTCTTTTTCTCTACCCGTTGGACAATACCCGAAAACAATTCGCCTTTACGGTTCTTGAATTCATTGTAGATGAGTTCGCGCTCGGCTTCCCTGACTTTTTGAATCACACTTTGTTTGGCCACCTGCGCCGCAATTCGACCAAACGCCGCCGCCGGCAGCTTACTGAGCAATTCGTCGTCAACTTCCGCGTCCGGGTCAATCGATTTGCGCGCGGTGTCAAGATCAATCTCCGTCTCTGGATTTTCAACTTTTCCCACAACGGTCTTGATCTCGAACAGCTCTACCTCGCCAATGTCCTGATTAAATTTTGCTTCAATGCGTTTTTGTCCAAATGTGCGCTTTGCCGCAGAAAGCATGGCGCTTTCCAACGCTTCGACAATAACGCTGCGGTCCATCCCCTTTTCTTTACTGACTTGTTCAATAACGCGATTGAGGTCTGACTGCATAGCTTGTCCTCTTGCTTAACGCTGCGCGCCTTTCCTTTTTATCCCAGGAGAAGGGAATTCGTACTCAACGGTCGCCTTTTTCACATCGTCCAAAGGTATCCACACAGCCCCAACATCCCCATCCACAATACACACTCGATCGTCTTCCACTTGAGAAAGCAGCCCTACAAACATGCGTCGGTCACTGTGCAAGCTCCGACTCTGAATACGAACACGTTGGTTTACGTAGCGTTGGTAGTGGTCAAGACGAAGAAGAGGACGATTGATGCCAGGAGAGGAGACTTCCAACGTGTAACGCCACGGCACGATGTCATGAATATCCAACAAATCGCTCAGCTGCCGATGCACTCGTGTGAGGTCTTCCAATGCCGCGCCTCCTCCACGCTCCACCATAAGGCGCAGAACCCACGGACCATTCTCTTGACGGAGGTCGGCGGCCCACAGTTCCATCCCCTCTTCTTCTACAATAGGCGTAGCCAGAGCTTCAAATTGTCGAATAATCTCTTGGATCCTTGTTTGCATTCCTGAAAAAAAAAGTGGGCAACCGCCCACTTTTCTTCTCACCTCGTTTCTACACTAGACAATCCTGCGTCCGCGCGCAAGAGGCGGGCCGCTCTTTGGCGCCTACGCCTCAGTCTCCGCTGACAGATCGTGCAAGGTCAACAGCCCGATGATTTCGTAGGTTTGCTTTCCTTGCGGAGTCACAACTTCCACTTCGTCCCCAACCGCTTTGCGCAAGAGAGCTTGCCCAATGGGAGAATGCAGGGAAATGTGCCCAGCCGCAGGATCAACCTCTTCGGGAAAGACGATATGATACTCCATCGTCGCTCCGTCATCAACCTTTTCCAGCGTCACGCGACTGCCGTAGGCAACCACATCCTTGGGAATACTGGACAAATTGTAAAGAGATAACTGACGCATCCGTTCTTCGAGTTGCGCAATACGCGCACGCACGAAGTCTTGGCGCGAGCGGGCGGCCTCATATTCAGCATTCTCGCTGAGGTCGCCGTGGGCTGCAGCTTCCTGCAAATCTTTCGGGATCCGCACGTTGAGTTCATGATACAGCTCATCGAGATCTTTTTTGAGCCGTTTGACGATTGGCAGTTCCATGACTCCTATTTCCTTTACACCTCGGTCTTGCTTGCTCGTGATCCACAAATGCGGCGGGGGCTGACTCTTGCACGAGCCACCCCCCGCATGTCAGGTCCGTAAGATTCCGCCAACTTACGCGGTCAAAATATGAATAGTGCACGCGGAGCCAAGTCCAATCACGTGCGCCATCCCCACTTTTGCTCCTTCGACTTGTCGTGCGCCAGCTTGACCACGTAGGTGCGTCACCACTTCATAGATATTCGCCACGCCAGTCGCGCCGAGCGGATGCCCCTTTGATAACAACCCGCCACTCGCATTGACCGGAATATCGCCCCCGACCGCCGTGCGGTTTTCGTCGACCATTCTCCCGGCTTCTCCTTCCCCACAGAGCCCGAGGTTCTCGTAGTGCAAGAGTTCCGCCGTCGCAAAACAGTCATGCAGTTCGACAAGATTCAGATCTTTGGGGCCGAGCCCGGCTTTTTCGTAGGCTTGCTTCGCCGCATTCCGCGTCAGGGTGTTCACGTCCGGCATCGTCAAGTCGCGCTCGGTGTACGGATCAGATGTCAGCACGGAACAGGCCACTTTAATCGGTTTGCTCGTCAATTGTCTGGCCTTCTCAGCAGACACAAGAATGGAGGCTGCCGCGCCATCACCCGTGGGGCAACACATGTAGAGCGTGTTAGGGTACGCCACCATGCGGCCGTTCACCACATCATTCAAATTCACTTCGACACGGTATTGTGACAAAGGATTATGCACGGAATGCTTATGATTCTTCACCGAGACTTTCGCAAATTGCTCCAGCGTGGTGCCATATTTGCGCATGTGCTCCACGCCCGCCTGACCAAACACCGCTGGCATCAAGCCACTACCGAGTACGCCTTCGACACTCTCACCGCCGCTGCGCGCGCCGCCGCCGAGGAGACCCATTTTTCCCATCTGTTCCACACCGACAGCCATTGTGACATCGTACATTCCGGAAGCAACACCGATATAGGCTTCACGGAACGCCGTTGAGCCAGTGGCGCATGCATTCGAGACATTAAGCGCGGGGATACCAGTCTGGCCGATCTGTTGCAGAATCCGCTGCGCGTTCATCGCATTGGCCTGGAAGAGATTGCCGCAGACAAACATTTCAACATCTTTAATAGACAGGCCCGCGTCTTTCAGCGCCAGCACTGCCGCCTCAGCGCCCAGTTGCGGCACATCTTTATCGGGGTAGCGGCCAAATTTAATCATGCCCACGCCGAGCACATATACGTCTCTCATAGGAGGCCTCCTTTGTTATTCGCTGAGACAGCATCAATTCTGACTTGGCTTGAAAAAGAAAGCAATGATGTCGATGCTTTCTTCTACGCCTTCGGCGTTCTTTTCTTTGCGCTCGCGCACTTTGCGCGTGACCATTTCCAGGGGCATGCCGAAGGGAAGTTTGGCTGGGTCCGGTTCGACATCGATAAGGTTACAGCGAACACTGACGCCTTCAGGTAGGTCAACAATGGCGGATACGTACGGGACCGGCACGCCAGGTACAGATTGGTGCACAATCGAGTAGACATACAACGTGCCCCGATCACTCAACCGGACCGCTTGGAGTGGTTCGGTCGACGTGCATTTGCTACAGCCAACCCGACCTTCGCCGAGGTAAGACGCCCCACAGGCTTGGCACCGATAGCCAGCTAAATAGGGTTTCTCTCCCGGGGCAGATGGTAGATGAAGAAATTCAATAATAGGGCGTTGCTTTCTTCCCTCCACGCTTCCCTCTGTTGCCATGACCAGCTCCTTTCTCGGCTTCAACCCATCTCGAAAACGACGCCACATCGGCGAGATGTTGGAGCTGACTCAGCGGAAAAGCGCGGCGGATGCTACCGCCCGGCCGCAACCCAGTGCTGGAATCCCGCAAGAAAGCTCGCGCTGAAGTTGAGGTACCAATACATGAGCAGACTACCCAAGACAAGTCCTTTGAAATACGCTTTCATACCTGTATCATCGGCAGAAATCGCGTGAATCTTCACAACAGGACAGCATTGCGAGCTGGCAACATGCGTTCCTTTCTCTCCGCCTTTTTGACAGTGTTGTATCCACACCGCTGTCTCGGTTGCCGGGCAGAGGTCGATTCACAACAGTATTTTTGCGATTCCTGTCAACCATTCATCCATCAGGTCGAGTCTCCGTTATGTCCCTGTTGCGGCCTTCCGTTCACGACGACAATTGGACCTGATCATCTTTGCTCCCGCTGTGCTCACCAACCTCCCGCCTTTCGTCAGGCACGGGCGTGGGCGTTGTATCAGGCTGGCGGCTCTACTCCGCAGCCGCTCAGTGAAGCGATCCAGCACTTCAAGTATCAGCGTCGACTCAGCACGGGGAAACTGTTGGCAACCCTAGCGGCGGACAACTGCCCGTTTGCAGAACATTATGACTTCATTATTCCAGTGCCTCTGCATATCGAACGGTTACGCTGGCGAGGGTTCAATCAATCCTTGCTGCTGGCTCAAACGATTGGCCGGAAAAAACAGAACCAAGTGAACCCCTTTCTCTTGGAACGTATACGACCGACCGCGCCCCAAACCCAACTCAACGAAAAAGAGAGGCGAACAAACGTCCGTGGAGCCTTCGCTGTATCTGCCCCAGCGCAGCTCCAAGGGGCAACTCTATTACTTATTGATGATGTGTACACGTCAGGCTCGACCCTCAACGAATGCGCTCGGGTCTTGCGTCGCAGCGGGGCCGCCGCCGTTGATGTCTTCACCCTGGCGCGCGCGGTCTTGCGGTGAGGTTCCACCAAGACCGCGGGTTCGCTAGCACTCGATATAGTAAGGAATGCATAGACTGAAATCGCAAAATAGGACACAATTCACTCTGCGCGCAGCATCTGGGGAATTTTACGATATTATTAGGGGCCACAACTCTCACAGAGGACAATTTCAGATGGAAGAAGCGAAACTCAACGTCGTACGAAATTACTTATCCGGCGAATTCAAGGGTGCCACGATCGACGAGAAATACGATTTCGACAGGGGGGCACAGACATTTCGCATTCGCGCTGGAAAAGACCTGCTCCTGTTAAAGGTAGGAGAAGATTTTCTGAGCGACAACGACGAAGCGCAAATACGTTTGCATCTCGAAACTTGGAAAATTGCAAACATTTTTAGAGAGAACAAACCACTTGGAATTTTTGTTAGCAACAATGCGCCAATCGCTTTCAACAGGTTCGTATAGGGTTCCTTCTTTGGCAAAAGATTTGCGACCTAACCACAGTTCGCTCTCCCAATTGGTAAAATTCGAGTTTTACAATATTTGGAGGAAGGTATGTCCCTCCGCGAAAGACTTTTTGGAAAACGAGAACCCATTCAACGACATAAAGGCGTGGATTCTCTGGTCAAAGAGATAGGGGGTTTCGTTCATAAGAAAACAGCGAAGATCTGGGATGTTGTCAAAGAAGAGTCACCCGACGAGGACCAGATATTAGTAGTATTAGCTGCAAATCTTTATTTGTGGTCGCTCATAATAGATGAACTATGTAAACATGCACAGCTCTGGGCACCTAGTCAGCCACAACAATTCACCGACCAGGTACTCACCAGCGTGGTCCGTTATGAATGGGGCAATTTGACAGAGGCTGACGACATGGCTGGCTCACTACTGTTTCTACTTCGGGGCTTGAGAGAAGATAGAGAAGAGGAAGAAGCTGGAAGGATAGAAGAGGGCACATCTGTTTTCCGCGCGGCAGACAGACCAATTGATATAGCAAGTAAATCTTTTCCAGACTTTCCCAAAATGGGAATTCTGAAACTGGCATTGGTATTTTCTCAAGACTATCCTGTTGGCGCGACTGTTAACCGAGCGGCATTAGAAGCAGTTGGAGCACTTAGAGATAGAAGTGGCCAGTGAGAGAAAGCAATATTGAGAGTCAGATCTTGCATTCATGACTTGCCTATCGTGCCTTCTTGCTGTGAGCGCGATCGAGTTTTTCCAGAATCCGCAATCCAGCCTGGGGCGACCCTTTGGCCACCAATGCATGAAAGCGCGTTTCCACGTCATGCTCAACCAGAGCGATAGTAGACAACTCGTCTATCAATCGGTTAAGGCTGATGCCCCGCCGCCGCGCTAATTCGCGGAGGCGTTGGTGTTTGTCTTCTGGTAAGCGAATCGTTAGAGTCGTCATGCTTCGGGTCCTTCTCGTAAAAATTGACTCGGGGTGCGGATTCGCAAGTGTGGAAAGCGAAGCTCCGGCCTGGCAAAGTCCCGAACATTATGCGTTAAAAGATACTCTGCCCCGCCAGCTAATGCTAGTGCAACGAGATGATTATCGGCCTCATCAGGGAGATTCGGTCGCCATAAATAATAGACTCGCACCCACTGACAAACGCTCAAGTAAGCTTGCCACAGTGTTTCACGTTCTTGTCGAGAAATGGGAGCTTTAGCCCACACTTCCGTTCGTTCAAGTAATGATTCATGTTCGGAAAACAAGGCTTGCCCCATCAACGGTTCATCAATTCCTTGTAGACAACGGCGCAAAATGACCCGGCTTGCACCCCGTTTACTCAAAATCGCTGAGATAAAGACGTTGGTGTCAAGCACGAGACGCACGTGGAAACGTTAGCACATAAGTCGTCATGAAAAGCATCCCAAGTGAAGGAGGCCAAGACTGCTTGACAATATGTAACCTATGAGTTACGTGTTGGGTCATGAATATGGATACTACTCTGGCAGCACTCGCCGATCCAACCCGGCGCGCCCTGCTCCAACGCCTTGCAACTCAGCCCTGCCGGGCCAGCGTCCTGGCCACCGGATTTGCTATCAGTCGCCCAGCGGTCTGTAAACATACTCGTTTACTTAAACAAGCAGGATTGATCCAAGCTACGAAACGCGGACGCGAGCAGCTCTATGAGTTAGCTCCGCAAGGAGGGGAAGCGATTCGAGAGCTGATCGCCCAGCTCGAAGTTATGGGGCAGTTCTGGGATCGTGCTCTCGCGGCCTTTAAGCGACAGGTGGAGCAGAAAGGAAAAAGCACATGACGATTCGCAAGTCGATCAGGGTGGAACGCCCACCGGAGACTTCCTTCAAAGTGTTCTGTGAAGAGATTAGCCAATGGTGGCCAGGAGGCTTTGGGGGCGAGGGAACGAAACTGTTCTTGGAAGGCCGCGTCGGCGGGCGCTTTTATGAGCGAGCGGTCGACGGGACCGAATTCGACATTGGCCGGGTGACCGCGTATCAACCGCCAACCTTCGTGGCCTTCACCTGGCGAGCACCAAGTTGGGACAGCGAGACGCAGGTTGCAGTGCACTTCCATGCCGAAGGTGGAGGCACCCGGGTCGAGCTCGAACACAGCGGCTGGGAGCTCGATGAAAAGACCCGCAACGCACGGAAGAGTTATGAAGGTGGATGGGACATCGTCCTCGGACGTTATCAATCCCACATCGGTGCAGCCGCTTGAACTCTAAGCGGCTGCTCGTGAAAATTCGCTAACGGAGGAAGTGATGAAACTCTATGTACTGCCGCCGTTGCCGCGCGCACTCGACGTAACCCAACAAGAAGATGCCCTACCATAAGAGCGACAAAGAATCATCCAAATCGCAACAAAACTGTATCAACGTTTCCTTGGGAGGTACGTCATGCAACTCTACTATTTTCCATCACCCAATCCCCAGAAGATTCGTTTTGCGCTGAACGAGCTCGGTATTGAATGCGAGACCATCCCGGTTGATTTGATCAAGCGCGAACAACGCTCAGCCGAATTCCTCGCACTGAATCCATGTGGCCGCGTTCCTGTGCTCGTCGATGGAGATCTGACGCTGTGGGAATCGCATGCGATCCTGGCCTATCTCGGTGAAAAAACCGGGAGGCTGTGGCCAACTTCGCTGGCTGGTCGAGCCGACGCCTTGCGCTGGCTCTTTTTCCTCACGAGTACGATTTCGCCGCCCGCCACCGAGGTGGCCTTCAATCGGATTGCCGTCAAGTTGCGAGGCGGGACGCCTGATGAAACGGCGATCGCGCATGGCGAACAGGCGTTAGTCGATCCAATCGGCATTGTGGATCGTCACCTCGCCACCCACACTTGGATGCTCGGCGCCGACTTCTCGCTTGCTGATTGCGATTATGGTCCAACCTTTAACGTCCTGGACAAAGCTGGATTCAACTTCGGCGCTTTCCCCCACGTCCGCGCTTATCTAGAGGCGATTTGTTCCCGGAGTGCCTGGCGGGACACTCCCAAACTTCCGGGGCTGTAGACATTGGATGTGAACATTGGGGGAATGAACATTGGGGGTCAGGTCTTGCAATCATGCACTGGTAGGCGTCAAGTGCTCTTGCTCGCAGGTATTGGCGATATCAGAGACAGTCGCGCGATGCATTTCGCGCCGCCAGCGCAGGTCGTCGTAGTCCGCGCCACGATGCATGGTGCAACGATTGTCCCACATGACGAGGTCGCGCACGCACCACCGATGCGTATACACGAACTGCCGTTGCGTCGCGTGCGCCATCAGTTCGTCCAACAGAGCGCGACCTTCCTCTTCTGACATGCCACGAATCCGCCCAGCATGTGAGGCAATATACAACGACTTGCGCCCGTTCTCGGGAATCGTGCGTACGATCACCTGCGGCACCGGCGGCAGAGTGGTCTGCTCGGCTTCGGTAAAATCGGCGAAGCCCGTCTTTGCACGGGAATAGGCCAGTGAATGCTCGGCCACCAGTCCTTCGAGTCGCCGTTTCATCGACTCCGGCAGCGCGTCGTAGGCTCCACGTAGGTCAGCGAATTCCGTGTGCCCGCCAACCGGCGGAATCTCCACAGCATAGAGGAGCGAAGCGCGAGCCGGGAGATATTTAAACGAGCTATCAGTGTGCCATAACCTATTGCCAAGGTTAAATTGGCGCATGCGACTCTCGGCTCCCCAAATCTCATTGTTCAATGTGAGATTGGAGACGTCAATTAAGTCGGGAGTCTGATCCAGCCGGAACTTGGCGTTTGGGTTTACCCGAAAGAGATTCGACTCCAGCGGTCCGATATATTCGGCAAAGGCGAGGTGCTGCCCGTTCGTCAGGTTCTGCCCGGGAAAGATCAGGACCCCATAGTCCCAAAACGCCTGCTTGATCTCAGCCACCTCAGCGGGGCTCAACGGTTGGGACAAATCCACATCGCCAATTTCGGCAATAAAACTGGAGGTAATCGCATACACACTGATCGCCATACGTGCTCCCCTTCTCGGTTGCGATCACGAACTGACCCACACTATACGACAACGCGTCCAGCCCGCCTAGTCGTCACATTTTACGCCTCGCCTTTTCCGTGGTACATCTCAGAGCATGACTCGCCCTCTTCCCATTGGAGTGTTGCTGTCCGGCAGCGGTACGAATCTCCAGGCCATCATCGACGCGATAGAGCGCAAAGAACTCTCCGCGACGATCACAGTTGTAATTAGCAACCGAGCCGACGCCTATGGACTTGAACGTGCTCGACAGCATGGACTCCCTGCTGTGGTGATTTCACACAAAGATTTCTCTTCACGTGAAGCCTTTGAAGCGGAACTCGTCAACATGCTGAATACCTATGGAGTGACGCTGGTTGTCCTCGCTGGATTCATGCGCTTGCTCTCGCCGTTTTTCATTCGCGCCTTTCCGCAACGCATCATGAACATTCATCCGGCCTTGCTGCCAGCGTTTCCAGGAACGCACGCGCAACGCCAGGCCCTGGAGCGCGGCGTGCGCATCGCCGGAGCGACAGTCCATTTTGTCGATGAAGAAATGGACCACGGACCGATCATCGTGCAAGCAGCGGTTCCGGTCTATCCAGACGACACCGAAGACACGCTCAGCGCGCGCATTCTCGTCCAAGAGCACCGCATCTATGCGCACGCCATCCAGCTTTACGCGAAAGGATGTCTAACGATTCGAGGGCATAGCGTTGTGATTCTTGACGAGCCCCGGGCTCCTACTTCTACTTTACACGCGCCCGTACAAACATGACAACAATAGTGAACGGGCAAATCGGGATTGACGAGTCCGGCAAAGGTGACTACTTCGGTCCGCTCGTGATTGCCGGTGTGTACGTCTCTTCTGAGCAAGAAGAACTGCTGCGCGACGCTGGGGTGCGGGACAGCAAAGCTGTTACGGACAAGAAAGCAGCAGCGCTTGCCGAACACATCCGCGGGCTTTGCCCTTTTACGGTCGTAGTGATCGGTCCTGAGCGCTACAATAGCTTGCACGCATCATTCAAGAATTTGAACAAGTTGTTGGCCTGGGGGCACGCACGCGCGATCGAAAACTTACTAGAGAAAGTCGCGTGTACCCGGGTCATCGCCGATCAGTTTGGCGATGAGCGGTTCCTCAAAAACGCGTTGATGGCGAAAGGACGGGAAGTCACGTTGCTTCAGAAGCCGCGAGCAGAAGAAGAGATTGCCGTCGCCGCCGCTTCAATTATTGCCCGCGCTGAATTTTTACGGCGTCTGCAAGATTTGAGCGCACGCTATGGCGTCCCGTTGCCAAAAGGCGCTAGCGATCAAGTCGTCCACACCGCGCGAGCATTCGTCCAGCGCCACGGCAGCGACACGTTAGGGCAAGTGGCAAAGTTACATTTTCGCACGACGGAGCGGGTGCTGGGGCAAGCTTCATGAAATTTTCATACACAGGGTTACAGCGTCCGCTAATTTGGGTTGGTCGCTGCGCTTTGCTGTTCGACAAATTCCTCGGGCGTCAGCACTCGGACATCCTTCTGGCGAAAATGTTTCTTGTTACGGGTCACGACAGCCTCCACGTCTGCCGCCTTTGCTGCTTCGAGTTGTAGAGCATCTTCAAAATCGGGAAGGACCGTGGCATAGGCCCTTTCGATTGCTTCTTCTGTCAACGACACGACGGTAAAGCCCTGAAGAATCTTTTGCACCGCTTGACGAGCAGCCTTTTCTCCCCGTGTTCTGCGACGAAAGAAATAGAGAATGGGCGGAGTAAGAGCAGAGACGTATCCGGCAGCCTGCGTATTCCTCACATCGTTAAGGACCATCAGGCTCGCCTCCCAGCCCTGCCGGAGGCGAAAAACGTCCTCGAACACGTTAACATCCACCAGAATCTTCATTGCTTGTCAAACTGGTCAACAATGACGTCACGCAGTTCTCTTTTTTCTTCGGCAAGACTCAATGGAGGATCGATTCCTACTAGGTTGAACAACTGTGGAGCAATATGGATATGAGGATATTTGCGCCGAAAAGCCTTTCGTACTGAAGTCGGCTTTGGTTTTTGCAGCGCTGCCGCTTTCCGCTCGACGATCGACAAACGGCGCTTGAGCTGCCGAATTTCTTCGAAGATATCTTCCCGACGTTCGGCCTTCATAACACACTCTTAATCCTTCTTTCTCTCAAGAAATGCTCCAATGACTCAATCACGCGATGACTCAATCTCCCAATTCTCTCGCCTGCGCCAGCAGGAGCTCCCCTTTCAGCCGATACAGCTCGGCTTCGTAGAAACGTTCTCCAGTTTTGTTCACCATCGCCAACGCCTCGTCCAGTCTACTGAGGCCCTCTTCAATTTGGCCAGCTTTTCCGAGCGCCTCGGCTAGGAGGGCGAGAATATAATGTCGAGAGGTCTCTGCTCCTGTGGCTTGAAAAGTAGCCAACCCTTCACGAATTTGTCTAACTCCCTCCGTCCCCCGTCCTTGTCCAGCTAATGCCCATCCTCGGATCATGCTTCCCCATGCCACCCACAGCAGAAATCCTCGTTCAGTCGAGAGAGTTATCGCCTCGTCTGCCTGCTCTTGAGCCGCTTGGTTTTCTTGGCGGTACTGGTAGAGACTTGCGGCAGAGTTCAGGGCATAAGCCAAGCTATGGAAGTGGGATAATTCTTTGGCCAAAGCCATCGTCTCACGGTTCAGCTTTAGTGCTTGGTCCGGATAGCCCAGCAAATGAAAAACCCAGGAGGCGCGAAATGCACATGCTATCCCGGTATCCTGTCCATAAAGGAAAGCACTAGTATGATGCTGCTGGGGATCATAAAGGGCCAGACATTGCTCAAAGTGCTCCCGAGCCAAAGCAAATTCTCCAAGGTAGAAGAAGTTATTACCTAGAGCATAATGAGCTTCGATAAGGAAGGCTGGGTCTCTTGTGTTTCGAGCCAGATGCAAACACGCTTCAGCCAATTCTCGAGCCGTCCGATGCTCCGCTCGAACCCCGTAAAATATTGTCAGTCCCCGTAACACCGAGAAGAGCTGAGGAGTTTCACCCAGCTGCCGACAGAGTTCTCTCGCCCTGATGTAGGCGTTCTCTACTTCTGAAGCTCCATAACCCTTAGTGGCCGCCAAAGCGCTGCTCAAGGCGATTTGTAGCGTAAGTTCCTGTTGGGCGCGTTCCAGAGTATCGGGTAAAGTCGCAAGCAGCCGCAATGCAGTCTGCAGATGATTCTCCGCTTCTGCATTAGCCGAGCGTTGAGCCGCCCGCTGTCCCGCCTTTTGCCAATAGGGAATGGCCTGGGCCACGAGCCCTGCTTCGGTGTAATGATGGGCCAGCAATTCCGGTTGGGTTTCTTGTGTCGCGGGAAAGCGCTCGGGCAAGATCTGAGCGATTTGCAGGTGCAGTTGCTGGCGTCGGCTCTTCAGTAACGATTGATAGGCCGTGTCTTGAATCAGTGCATGTTTGAAGGTGTATATCGCCTGGGGCGGCAGCCCTCGCTGATACACCAGCTCGGTCTCCACTAATTGCCCCAGTCCTTGCTGCAAGCGCTCCTCGGTCAGCGGCGAGAGCGCCTGGAGTAGTTCATAGGAGAACTCTCGCCCCAGCACCGCGCCCATCTGGGCAATCTCTCGCACCGGCGCTAACCGATCCAGCCGCGCCCTCAGCGCATCCTGCAACGTGGCCGGAATCGCCAGTTGTAGGGACGCAGCAGGCTGCGCCCCTCCGTCAAATCCCGACTCCAGCACCATCTTGGTCAACTCCTCCACAAAGAGCGGTACGCCATCGGTCTTGCGTTGAATCTGCTCGATGACCTCGGCAGGCAACAGCGTGTCTGCCGCTACCTCTGCGACCATGGCCTCTACCTGCGCGTGACTCAGACGGCTGAGCGTCAGTTGTGTGAGGTATGAATGTGAGCCCCACGGCGGGGTAAATTCCGGACGACAGGTCGCCAGCACCAACAGACGTGTCGCCGGGACCTGCGCCACCAGCAGCGTCAACACCTCCAAAGTGGAAGGGTCGGCCCAGTGGACATCCTCCCACACACAGTACACCAGGGCTCGCTCCGCCTCCTCCACCAACCACGCCACAATGGCGGCCTGGGTCTTCTCCTTCTGTTTTTGCGGGCTCATTGATAACGGTGGGACCTGCTCAGGATGCGGCAACGACAGAAACGCTGCTAACAACGACAACGTCTCCGGCTGTGGGAAGCGATAGCCAGCAAGTGTCTGCCTCAGCTTCTCAAGCTTGCTTTGCGCCGAGTCGTGCGCAGTCAAACCCAAGAGTCGTTGCAAATGCTCAAGAATGGGATGATACGCGCTGTGTTGATGGTAGGCGGCACAGCGTAGCTGTACCCGAGTGGCCCTCTCCTGCGTCACCTGCTCTTTAAGGACCATGAGACAAAACCCAAGTACAGTTCTGTAAGTACTTGTCAAAACGAACAATGTAGAAAGTACAGGAAGGTTTTGTCCCCTAGTCCTAAGCACCTGCACGAGGCGGGATTTGCCAATGCCAGGTTCACCACTCAGCAGCACCACCTGCCCTGCACCCGCTTTGACCCGCTCCCACCGCTCGCGCAACAGCCCCACTTCCAACTCACGCCCTACCAACGGCGTCAACCCCTTGTTCACCTCCGCCTCAAAGCGATTCTGCGCTGTACTCTCCCCGATCACACGGTACACGGCCACCGGCGTAGCGAACCCTTTCAGCTCCTGGGGGCCCAACTCCTGACATTCAAACAAGCCCTGCACCAGCCGATGTGTCACGGCACTCATAGCCACGGTGTTGGGCTCAGCCACCCCTTGTACGCGCGCGGCGAGATTAGGCGTCTCGCCCAACGCCAGCATCTCGCGCTTCTCGCTGCTGCCAATCTCGCCAATCACCACCAGTCCGGTGTGAATCCCAATGCGCACTTGCAACGGGTGCGGTAACTGGATAGTCGAAAAAGACAGACCCCGAATCGCTTCGACGATATCTAAAGCCGTGCGCAGCGCTCGCTGGGCATCATCTTCATGCGCTGTGGGATAGCCAAAGTAGACCAGCAGTCCATCACCGAGATGCTGGGGGACAAAGCCGTCATAGCGCTGAATCACCGCCTCGCAAGTCTGATGATACCGCTGTACGACCGTGTGGTAATCCTCAGGATCAAGTTGGGTCGACAACGCCGTAGAGCCCACCAAATCGCAGAACATTACAGTGAGTTGACGACGTTCGGCGGCAGTGTCTAGGGGCTGACGTCTAGGATCTAGAGTCGAAGGGACCGAATCCTTTAGGATTCTAGACTCTAGACTCTGAACACTAGACTGTTGCGAGAGCGCCGCGCCGCAGTTGCCGCAGAACTTCGCCGTGGGTCGCAATTCATGACTGCAACTTGGACACAGCCGCGCCAATTGGGCTCCGCATTCCTCGCAGAAATTGGTCCCTGTCGGATTTTCAGTTCCACAACTTGGGCAATGCATAGGACTTCTTTACTTTATCGGCGACTCAGGAACAAGCGGAACATCCCTCTCTTGCTCACCCTACACTTTTCCCTTATCCCCAAGAGCATGGCACAGCATTCACATCCCGCTTTCGCTCGACTCGTGGAAATCATGGCGACGTTACGCAGCCCTACTGGCTGTCCGTGGGACCGCGAGCAGACTCCAGACTCACTGAAGCCCTATCTCGTAGAAGAGACCTACGAGGTGCTGGACGCTCTAGAGGCCAAGGACTTGCCGGCATTCAAAGAAGAATTGGGAGATTTACTCTTACAAATCGTTTTCCATTCGCAACTGATGGCCGAGGCGGGTGAGTTTACTATTGAAGATGTGGCCCAAGCCATTGCCGACAAATTAGTCCGCCGGCATCCGCATGTGTTTGGCGATGTCAAAGTGCAAGACGCCAGCGAAGTCGTGCAAAACTGGGTGAAGATTAAAGCTCAGGAAAAAGCCGGGAAAGCGGATCGTTCCGTCTTGGCGGGCGTTCCGCAAAGCGCCCCGGCGCTCATCCAAGCGCAACGCTTGGGAGAGAAAGCGTCTCGGGTTGGTTTCGATTGGGCCTCGGCAGTCGAGGTTTTTCACAAAGTTGAAGAGGAAATGGGAGAACTCGAAGCGACGCTCGATTCTCAGACTACTGACCGGCAAGAACATGAACTTGGAGACTTGCTGTTCGCGCTCACCAATTTGGCGCGACATCTCAGCATCGACGCCGAAACCGCGCTGCGCAAAGCAGGGAAACGTTTCAACAATCGCTTCCGTCACATTGAGGCGACGCTCGAACAGCACGGAGAAGACATTCATCAGACCTCACCCGCGCGGCTGGAGACGCTGTGGGAAGAAGCGAAGCGCGCGTTGGGGTAACAACGTCGCCAAGGTGCGGAATTCATTCTCTCCGCCTCGCCAAGCTACAGAGAGATAACTCAGGAAACCCACCACAATCGCAACCGCAAGCACGACGCTACGCGTCGTGAAAGACACTTGTGTCCCCACCCAAGGAATTCGTCCAGCGATCCACCACAGCGGCAACGCCATTACAACACAGCCAGCCAAGCTCCACTGCAAAGATGACCACCAGATCGCCCAAGGAAAGCCGACGAGCCGACGAGACAAAATGATCGCTTGCACGAGAAAGCTCACGAAAATGGACAGAGAAGTCGCTAACGCCAGACCAGGCGCGCCCCAGTTTTCAAGGCGCACAGTCGCACTCACCGCCGCAACCATGTGCGCCAAGGCCCCGGCGTCAGCATGCAGAGTCACGTCGCCCATCAACATGAAGCTCAAACCGAGCTTGGCAAGGAAAGAAACAGCGCTGCTCAACACCGGCGTATGCGTATCTTGCAGCGCATATAAACCGGCGGACAGGATGCGGGTCGCGCCCACAACCCATAACCCCACGGCATACCCCCGCAGCGCTGCAGCAATCTCTTGCACCGCTCCAGCGCCGAAGGCTCCGTGAAAAAACAACACCGACGAAAGCGGCTCCGCAAGCACAATCAATCCCACTGCCGCAGGTAAAGTCACCAAGTTCATCAGGCGCAAAGCGAACGAGAGCTGGTCCCGCAGTTGCCCATGATTGTCTTGTTGCGCCTGCACAGCGAGACTGGGCAGCACGGCTGAGCCTAACGCAGCAACAAAGACGCCAACCGGAAACTCAAACAGTCGCGAGGCATACCACAGCGCGGAAACGCTCCCTTCAGCCAACAGGGAGGCGAACAGAGTGCTGATAATCTGATTGACTTGATAAATACTGGCCCCAAGAAAGAGCGGCAGCGACAACGTGACCATACGTTTGATGGCTGGATGCCCAGGCTGCCAGCGGGGCAGCAGCGGAGCCCTCAGCCGGATAAGGGGAAAGATCTGCCAGGCAAGCTGACACATCCCGCCCAGCACGACTCCATAGGCGAGGCTCAGGGCGGGTTTGGTGAGAACACGAGAGAGCCAAAGCGTACAGGAGATGATGGAAACATTCAGCAACACCGGCGCAAAGGCCGGCGCGGCAAAATGACGCAGCGCATGCAGCACGCCCATCGTCAGCGCGACTCCGCCAATGCAGAACACGTAGAAAAACATGAGGCGCGCCAGTCTCACCGTCAGCTCAAGTTTGGCGCCGGTGAACCCAGGAGCGCAGACGTGGACGATGGGCGTGATACAGAAGAAACCAATGACGGTGCTGAGCAAGAGGACAACGATCCCCACTCCCCAGAGCGACCGCACCACCTCCATCGCCTCAGCGCGCGAGCGACGCGCCAGATACTCGCTCAACACCGGGACAATCGCCGCCGTCGCTGCTCCTTCTCCCACCACCCGGCGTAAAAGATTAGGAATGCGAAACGCCACGAAAAAAGCGTCTGTTTGCATGCCCACGCCGAAGACCGCGCCAATCACCACATCCCGCAGTAAGCCGGTCAGCCGACTGAGCACGGTAAAAAAGCCGATCTGCCCGGTCGCGCGGAGAATCGCCTGCTCTTCCTTCTCCACCGTGAGCAACCCAGGAGAAGCGTCCAGCCGACGTTGATCGTCCCGGGTCATCATGCTAGAAAGCGGAGAACTGAAAGGAGACTGAAGAGTGGCATCTTCTGAAGAGAAACGCTATCAACAAAACTTGAAGCGGCACGCGCAGAATCAAGCAACCAAATCACGCTTAAAAACCTTGATGAAAAAAGTCCAAACTGCCGTCGATAGTGGAGATAGGGCAGCGGCGGAAACCCAACTGCATTCCGCAGCCAAGGCTTTACAGAAAGCTGGGCGTAAGAGAGTGCTCCATCCCAACACTGCGGCCCGTCGTGTTGCTCGGCTTGCTCGGGTCGTTCACAAAAGCACGAGCGCTGCTTCCCCGGCTTAGGACTATAGGACAAAACCTCTCTGCGTCCGCCATATCGCTTGATATGACAAAGAATTACGGAACTGCACTTGGGTTTTGTCTCAAGGTCCTTAGCTTCCTCCTCAAACACTTGCGCCTTTTCTTAACGCGGCGGATCACGAGGAGTGATGCACTCCTCTCTCTTGCCCTTTTCAGGAGAGAAGCGATCTGCATCGTGTGAAATACTTTAGAAGCTGACATTGTTTGTCAAACTATCATAGACTGAGCGCGCCGCCGTGGCAAAAAGATTCTCGATCGCTATGCGCTTTTGCGTTTCAGAATACTGGATGTTGGTAAACTCGCGCAGGTCTTTCGCATCGAGCGTGCCGCGTTGAAACTCCGGTGACGTTGTCACGCCCACTTGGGGAATGGCGCTCGATTCAGAACTCAGCCGCAAATTGCCGGATTTCCACACGACCTTGCCGGAATCACGGAGAGTGAGTACAACGTTAATCGTCATAAGGACCACGTACTCAAGCTCTTGATCCTTTCCACTGAACGAGACGGGCCGCACGGTGAAACCGCGTAGCACCACCGAGACAATTCCTTCCCCATCGTCTGCGATCGCCACACCGCGCCGGTGAAATTCACGCTCCATCGCCATCTGCAAGTCCTTTTCGAGACCAACCTGCAACGTCTCATTCTCCACCTCGGCAAAGCTGACTCGCTGGATATTCTCCGGCAGTTTTCCATAGCTTGCAAAATGATAACCGCAGGAGGAGGACAAAAAGGCAAAAAGCAAAAGGCAAAAGGTAAAAGTGCGACAAAGGAGAACACACGAAAGAAGCTCACTCCCCTTCACTCTCTGAACGTGGAACGTGGAACGTGGAACGCGGAACTTCATGGTTACGCCACCACAAAATTGACGAGTTTTCCCGGAATGACCACTTCGCGCCGGATGGTCTTTCCTTCAATATGCACGGACACCTTATCATGGGTGCGCGCGGCCGCTAAAGTCGCCGCTTGATCGGCCTCGGCAGCAACATCAATGGTCGCCCGCAGCTTGCCGTTCACCTGCACGGCCACCGTCACCGTGTCATCTTTCACTAATTCCGGGTCGTAGGCCGGCCACGTCTCATAGGCAAGAGAAGCAGCATGACCAAGTCGCTGCCACAACTCTTCCGCCACATGCGGGGCAAACGGTGCGAGGGCTAGCACGAGCCCTTCGATCAAGGCGCGCGGCAATCGTTCAGCTTTGTGTGCATCGTTGACAAATTCCATCAATGCGCTCAAGGCTGTGTTGAAGCGCATCCCGTCGAGATCGTCCGTCACTTTTTTGATTTTCTTGTGATACTGCCGCGTCAGATACGCTTTCGGGTCCACCGCGTCGCTCACAATCTGCGGGCGGAGCTTATCATTTTCATCGACAATCAACGACCAGACCCGCGACAAGAAGCGCGACACTCCAGCCACCGAGCGCGTATTCCAAGGCTTCACCTGCTCCAGCGGACCCATGAACATCTCGTAGCAGCGTAGCGCATCGGCGCCATATTCCGCCACCACGGCGTCAGGGTTCACCACGTTGCCGCGCGACTTGGACATCTTGTCTTGCTGGGGCTCCAGCTCAAGCCCCGGCTCATCAGGATGGTAGGGCTTCTCATCTTGCCACAGCACCCCCTCCACCGGTATGTATCGCACGGACAGCTCCACAGTAGGATTTGTCGCCAATGTATACGTCGGCTCCTCGGCTCCGTCCTGCCATACTTTTCGTACGTCATGGAATGAATAGCGTCGGCCAGTGTTGTCTTCGTAAAAACGATAGCTGAACCCCAGGATCATGCCCTGGTTCACCAATCGTTGAAAAGGCTCGGGGGTGGAAACCAGACCACAATCATAGAGCACTTGATGCCAGAAGCGCGAATACAGCAGATGCAGCACGGCGTGCTCGACGCCGCCGACGTAGAGGTCCACCGGCATCCAGTAGCGTTCCTTGTCTGCATCCCAAGGACGCTTAGCATTCTGGGGATCAACAAAGCGGAGGAAGTACCAACAGCTTCCCGCCCATTGGGGCATGGTGTTGGTCTCGCGAAGCGCCGGTTTTCCCGTCTTCGGGTCAGTCGTTTCCACCCAATCTCGCACGGCGGCCAGTGGCGGCTCTCCGGTCCCAGTCGGTCTGAAGCTCTCAACATCAGGTAAGAGCAGCGGTAAATCGTTGGGATCGAGCGGCTGCGGCTGACCATCAACATGGATCACCGGAAAGGGCTCACCCCAATAGCGCTGACGGCTAAACAGCCAATCGCGCAGTTTGTATGTGACCGTGCCCTCGCCATGTCCGTGTTCGTTGAGCCAAGCGATCATCATTTTTTTCGCGTCAGCGACATTGAGGCCATCAAGGAAGCTGGAGTTGACGTGCGGACCGTCACCGACGTAGGCTTCCTTCTCCATATCCCCGCCTTTGACAACCTCGATGATTGATAACCCAAAGCGACGCGCAAATTCCCAGTCACGCTGATCGCCGCCCGGCACAGCCATGATCGCGCCCGTGCCGTAGGTAATCAGCACGTAATCCGCCACCCAAATGGGGACGGGTTTTCCTGTCACCGGATTCAATACGTATCCGCCAGTATCGACCCCGGTCTTTTCTTTGACGAGTTCGGTTCGCGCTAAATCGGACTTGCGCAGCGCTTCCTGCCGATAGGACTCGACCGCTGCTCGTCGCGCGGCTGTGGTGACGCGATCAATAAGCGAATGCTCAGGAGCCAACACGCAATAGGTTGCGCCGAAGAGCGTGTCCGGCCTGGTAGTAAACACGTCAAAGAACGCATCATTTCCGGGGAGCAGCGTCCCGTCCGGCGCGCACAGGTGAAAGCGGATGCGCGCGCCTTCGCTACGACCGATCCAGTTGCGCTGCATCTCTTTCACACTCTCCGGCCAGTCGAGCTGGTCCAAGCCTGCGAGCAAGCGCTCGGCATACGTGGTGATGCGCAGCATCCACTGACGCATGGGCTTACGAATCACCTCGTAGCCGCCGCGTTCGCTTTTCCCATCAATTACTTCTTCATTCGCTAAAACGGTTCCCAGAGCGGGGCACCAGTTGACCGGCACTTCGGCCATGTACGCTAGGCCACGCTCGTACAGCTTGAGAAAGATCCACTGCGTCCAGCGATAATAGTCAGGA
>CAYTVL010000058.1:0-31084 GCA_964441775.1 uncultured Enterobacteriaceae bacterium | reverse complement strand
CCGGAGGAGTGCCGCGTCTGCTGCCTAATTTCCCAGGAAAAGAGAGACTTGACCCACCTTGCTCAAGCTCTATGCGGCCATTGATGACGATCTCAAGGCGTTGCGCCCGCAACTGCAGACCAAACACCTGCCACGCGACCCCCGGGGCGGGACGCCTCTGCTCAGTGCGGCTGAAGTCCTGACGATCATGGTCTGGGGGGCCTGGCGGGGGCTGACGGACAAGGCCAAACTCTATTTTCACGTGCAGACGTACCATCGACAAGAGTTCCCGATGCTGGGGGCGTACAGTAAGTTCGTGGAGGCCACGAACCGCTACAGTGTGGAGCTGCGCGCGGTGCTGGCGTTGTGGCTCCATCGCAATCGCCAAGCCCAAGGACGTTATCCCATCGTGCTGCAAGATTCGACGGCCATTGCGGTATGCCATATTGCCCGTGTACGTCAGCATCGCACCTTTCGGCCCTGGGCCCGCAAGTCTAAGAATGGGATGGGTTGGTGGTACGGGTTCAAACTCCATGTCCAGTGTGACGAGGCGGGACGGCTGTGTGGCTTCGATCTCACCACCGCCACGGTCGATGATCGCAGACTCCTTGAGCCGCTTACGCGCTGGATGCAAGAGGGGATCGTGGTGGGCGATGGCGGGTATCTCTCCAAAGCCAAAGCCTACGACTTAGCGCAGCGACGCGTCTATCTGCTCACGCCGACCCGCAAGAATATGCGCCACCTCACCAGTCCCTTTCAGCTCGCCTGCCTACGATTGCGCCACCGCGTGGAAGAACTGTTTGACTTCCTCAAGTGCGCTTTTGGGGCCGTCCGCACCACCCATCGCGCGGCGCATGCGCTCCCTATTCACTTACTGGGTTGTTTACTGGCCTATTCACTCTATAAGTCTTTGATTGCGTAGACTATTTCACCGAGAATCGCGTTACTCGTATCGCGCGGTCGATGAGCATGGGCAGGTCATTGATGTGCTCCTGCGGGACAAACGCGATCGGGCCAGTGCGGAGGCGTTTTTTCGCCAAGCACTCGCCCGTACGAGCGTAACGCCTCGCCAAGTAATCACTGACCATCACCAGCCGTATGTGAAAGCGGTAGCCACGGTCATCCCGTTGGCCCGTCATGTGCGCACGGGCTTGCATCGCTGTCGCGGCTACACCACTCAACCCATTGAGCGTAGTCATGTCCCCACCCGCGACCGACTCCGCGGCACCCGGGGGCTCAGAACTGTTCACACCGGCCAGCGGTTTTTGGAGAGCTTTGAGGCCTTTCACGCTCTCCACCAGGGGATGGTGAAACTGCGTCCACTCGTGCCCCGGTATCGACCGACGCAAGCGTCGACACATGAGAAGGCCCGCGCCGTGGTGAGGGCTACGGAAGTGCTAAGTGCCTACTTGAAGAAAGCAGCATGATGAATCGCTATTCCATTACTGATAGTGACAACTCTCACCTCGTCCCACTTCACCCGAAGCACCAGGCAACTTCACAAACTCCCTTCGCCTGCGAAACAGCCCCCCCGTCTACACCGGAGTCGGAAACGTTGCAACATAGCAGACAACCAGAAACACATCCTGGAGGTTGTTACTCAGCTCCTGCATGGCGCTCTTGTCCAGGGTGAGTGCGACCTGCCAGGTTTTTGTAGGATCGGTCTCGATCTGCGCCAACGTTGTGCCATCCGAGCTTTTCGCAAACAGGGCAGTCCCAAACAGCGGATGAGGTTGCAACGTCAATGCGAGCGGATTCGGATCGTTCTGCATGGTCGTAAGCACCAACGAGAAATTTGCAAGTTGCTTCCCGGCTTTTGGGACGGCCACTGCCGCGACAGAATTCGGTTGCAGAGTTGCGGCTCCGAGATAGAACGGGAACCGCGCTTTTACGATCCCGAGATCCACGGAGCGCGCAACGGGGTCCGGCTCGCTAGACGCTGGCGCACGGGTCAGCTTTTGCCATTCTGTGGAGAACTCGTGGCGCAGGCTGAACAGCCGTGTTAGTGGTACCCTTTGCCGGGCTCCATGAGTGGCAAACCGGCATCGTCTTGCAGCGCACTTGTGAGTGCTTTGATCGCCGCCTGCTTCAGTCGTTCGCCCCCCTCGCGGGCCGTGTAGCGAAGCTGCAGAATGACGTCCGAGATCGTCTCGTAATCGAACTGTCGGAACACGGCATTAAGCTCTAGTCGCCACCGACTGACCGCCCCTGCTCCTTCAAATGGCAAATAGCGTTCATCATGGAAGTTCAGCTCGAACATGCCGTTGTCGTTCTGCGCGTGGCTAGTTGCGATAGACTGCATCGCGGCGAAATTGGTGACAAAGCGGTCATCACCATTGTCCACATCCTCGCTGTATTGGCTGCCGACCACGCTATTGATCCGCGTCTTGTTGCGGAGGAGCGTCAGTGTGCAGTTGATACTGGTGTAGGGACCGACCACGCACGGGATGGTCAGGCTGACGCTCTTGATGCGCCGCATGTAGTGGCCGGGGTAGTCCGCGTCGAACAGCGCTTCGGGGAGTTCGATCTCGCATTGCCCCGTCTCTTTTAGCCGAATCAGCGCCAACGGATCGTAGAGCACCAAAGAGATGTGTTTGGTGATTTCGTACTCGCGCTTGTTCTGCTCGAGGTACGCACGCTCCATCTGCTTGAGCGCGAGGTACAGCCGCTCGCCCGCAAGCAAGCCCTTCTGGAGGCTATCCCAGTAACCGAACTGGATGAAGTTAGACTCGGTCATGCCACGCTCGAAACGGAAGGCGCGCTCCGCCTTCTTCGCGAGGTCGTAGGCCATCTGATAGCACTGGAAATAGGTCGCCGATAGCTCGTCTCGCATCCAGGCGTACAGTTCCTGTGTGGTGTATTTCTTGAAGCTCAGAAAATCTTCGATGTCCTTCGCGTCCTGCATTTGCTGTCGATGAACGTTCAGATCTTGTGTAGCGATCTGATAACGAACATTGGCGGCAGTGATTTGCTGGTCGATCTGCATGATCTCGCCAGCCGCGATATTGCTTTGCTGCAGCCGTTCATGCTGAGCCCTAAAGTGACTTCCCATCCTGCTTGCTTTTGACGCCTCCATGGAGAGGTGGGACGAAATTGTCGTAAGTCCACGAGCGACCGCGCTGGAAGCCGCACCTAACTTATCGCCGCCAAAAACCTCCGTTTTCATACCGACACCCCACGGCGCCGCCTGAACGTACAGGTCCGGAAGTATGTGAAATACGTTAGCAAGAGACTCGGCAGCCCCGGCGCTAATTTGAACGTTATTTGCCTCAACCATACGGTCCAACTCATGCTGCTCCGGCTGCAGCAAAGGGAGTCCCCCTTCGGCATCCTGTGCAAACTCCGGCTGTACAGGTGGTTGTGGAATATTCGTACCAGGCTCCGGCACGTTTGCCGAGGAACCAAGCAGAGTTTGGTAGTACGTATATTTGCCTGTGGCGTTCAGTCGAGACTTATTTAACACCTCTATTTGGTCGCTCGCCTCTTCTTGAGCCTTTTGTTTAACATCCTCCATCATTTTTAGAATATTTGTTTCGTGGGTTGCGCGTAGCAGCGCGAGATCTTCGGCGTCCTTCTTTTCCAAAGCGGAGAGCAGCGCCCCGCCTAACGCTTTCACTTCTGCGCACATCTCAAGCGCCTTCTGCAGCACGTAGCTGAAGCGGTAATACGGTAGCGGCGCGTTGAGGTCGCTCAATACGCTGCTTAGATCTACCCCCTGCGCGGCGGCCTGTACCAGAAGTGCTGGATCAATCGGCGGCTCGAACAATGGCAACTGGCGCACGACTCCCTCAATGTTCATGCAGTGGCGAATCTTGAACAGGCGGTCGGCGACGGTGTCCCAGTAGCCCAACAGTTTATCGTTCTGGGGGACACAGAAGTACAGCGTCGGGCCCACACCAAGCAGCCCGCCGCTCTCGCTCTTCGGGTCAGACGACACGCTACCGCTAAAGGGAAACTCGTTTTCCAGCAATACCAGCGCATTTGAGAATGCGTCGAGCTTACCCTTGAGATCGGTGTACGTTTCCGGCGCGACCTTGCCACGGGCAGGCAGGCGCTGTGGACGCGGACCGAGTAGATCGGCCGCCAACACGTAATACTGAGTGGCCTCATTGATGGCTTCGATTGTACCCTGGCGGTACAAGTGATCGCCCCACGCGATCAGATTGTCAAGGTGTTTCATGAATATATTTTTCTGGTAGGCGCTTAGACGCGAGCGGGCGATCAGGTGGGGCTGGAATGGGTGGTCCTTCAGCTCGTTCCATTGCTTTATTAGTTGCTGTTTCTTCTCCCGCTGCTGCGCATCCAGCATGCTGTCATTCGTGGCGAGAAGCGTGAGCAGTTCGTCAATACGTTCCTGTTCCGTGGTTTTGAACGGCAGCACCCTCCAATAGCGCGCTGGCGCGGACTCATTTGGCGTGTCAGTCGTTGGATTGAAAATGTAGTGAAACCATTTCATTGCTTCCGAAAAGCGCTGGTTTTTGCTTAGACGCGTAGCGATGAACATAGGAGCGTGAAAGAAGAGTTCCCAGTTGTACAGTGAATAGCTTCCGTTGAAACCGAAATCGACTTCCTCTCGTGGATAGTTTGGATCGACCCGGCTTGTTGGTCGATAGTCCTGTAAGAACGCGGATAAAAACACGGGTTGCGGCACCCCCTTCGCATCGATCACTATGCTCTTGACGTCGTCATTAAGTCTCTGGTTGTCGACGGTTAGTAATTCGCCAAGCCCACCTCGTCTCAGGGCCTTGATAAAATCGCAGACGTAAGGGTGATAGTGGGTTGAGAATTTAAGATGGAGCGAATATCTATTTACCACCACCTGTGACACCCAGTTGTATCGCACTGTGGCATCTTTGTTCGCCCAAGTGGTGTTGTCTGCAGTCGCGGTGGTGACGGATTGCAACTCGCCGCCGCGGATACTGACGCGGTTTCCATTTTGTACTTGCTTGATTCCGTCGGCTGCAAAATAAGGTGTAATAACGTAAGTTTTGCGCTCATCTTCATAGGAGAACGGGGCTTGAAGCACGAACTGAGCGAACTGATGCGGGTACATCAAGTGATAAATGCCTGGTGTCTGCTCTAGCGTCGGCAGATCATCGTGGTCCGGAGTCTTTGGTGGTATGGCCGGTAACGGTTGATCTCCATAGTCTCCAGTAATCATCGTTAGAGGTGCATACGACAACTTTGCCGCGGCACCCATGAAGTCCGGCACGCTGTTTTCCGCTGGAATCAAATTATCGGGAAGATTCGGGAGCCTGTTCGCGTAAGGCCTGCCACACCTCGGGAATAGAAATTCGCCAATCATCAATCCGACTGGCCAACTAGGCGCAAGCTCCGGTGCTGCGATATCGGAGTCTGCGAACAAGCGAATCGACAGGCTTCCATCCTCGGTAATCGTAGCTTTGAACGCGTACTTAGCGAGGTCCGGAAGCTTGTCAGCGAGATGAGGCGGATTAGATGCCGTTAGTGAATCGGATGATATTTGCTTGGGTGACCATTTGCCGTCTTTGTACTCACTCCACGCTAGCTTAATGTCGTAATACTGCCGAGGAGGTGAAGTGGGGACGTTACTGTCTTCGTCATGCTTAATCGTAATGGAAGGAGGACCTCCTGTCGCCTCCACTTGCTTCGTGAACTGGGGCCAAAAGAGGTACAGGCGTCGATTCCAGATAACAGGGATCAAATGCTCACTCTCAATATCGAGCTGTATCTTTTCCCATGCGGTCCAAGTCGTGTTGTTGAGTAGCCGCCGATAAAAGTAAACAAGTGGTGTGTTGAAAGTACGACCGAAGACATGCAAGATATTCACATTCTCGAGGGTCTCGGGATCTTTGTTTTGCCAATACATGGCGCGGATCTCGAGCCGGGCCACCTGCTCTAGTTTTTCTAAATAATTTAGAAAGGCAGTTTCAGCGGCGCTCGTTGTCAGGTTGTTCTGCAGCAGCTCGGACTCCAGCTCCTTGAAGAAGGGACTTTTGTTATCGCGCAATTCCGGCTCAATCCAATTCTCGGGATAGAGAAAGACCTTGCGGTTGGCTTCCCACACGCGATAGTGTTTCATCCATTCCCATTGCTCAGCATCGATCGCCGAAGGGCTGACGTTCAGGGCAGGTTGGTCGTCGCGTTGCTCTAGGTTGATCAAGCACCGTTGCACGAAAAGCTGCACTGACGAAATTGCCTGCTTGATGCGCGACGTTTCCATACAGGCACTCATGTCTACGTCAATCAAGAAATATTCAAAGAGCTGATTCGAATCCGTCATGCCGAGGCGGGGTAAAAGATAGGCGACGAGCGCGTCTCGCTGACGCTCACGCAACGTGTCGTTCAGCGGCTTGGCGATAGTTAGCCAGGTCTCCTCATCGTACTTAGCGTGCACGGTCTTTTTGAGGTCCTGCGCTATCTCGCTTAATTGAACGAAATCGGCATCGAGCTTAGCCCAAGCGAAGAGCTGCTCCGCCAAGACCCCCAGCCGTTTGATAAGGCGCATGGCGTTTTGCAGTCGCAGGAGCGCGATTTCCTTCTTGAAATCCGCTGCACTGAGAGTGAAACCACCCGCGCCGACGAGCGCCTCGATGACCGGCGCGTCCCAGCCCGTCGCCTGCGTAAGTTTATTCTTCGCATCGTCGAGTGAATTAGCAGCAAATACGTCAATCAGATTGACTTCGCCCCGTGGCAGGCTGTTGCGCAGCGTCACCAGATCGCTTACGCGCCGCCACCATGTGAAGCGCGCCACCGCCTGTTGATCAATCTGTGTGGCAGTGGCAGCGTCGCGTGCCAGCGGCAGCGCGTTGAGGTCAAAGCCGTCAAAGTCGTCTTTATGGACTGAGTTGGATATATATGCGACTTCCGCAGCAGTCAGGTTGAAGATGGTGATAATCAGCGCGGCTTTGTGCAGCCGCGTCAAGGTGCGAGTCAGAGTGTCGAGCAGCGCACGGGGATAGAGATTGTCGGCAGGGATAATCGCCTTGGGCGTTGTGGCGCTCTGCCAGCGCAATTCCACAGCAGGGTTTTGTGATGGGAGCTGCGTGACCTCCAGGCGCAAGTTGTAGAGCTGATTGGCCTTGAGCCCAATTGGCGCGCTCACGAGTTCATTGGTGGACGGATCGGGTTGAAGCGCAAGCGGTTGCCCGCTATCGCCCACCCACAGTTGAACGCTGCCGCCCGCGCGCACGGAAAATGTAAAATCACCATTATTCGGCGCAAGCAACATGCCACTCCACCGCGCGCTTCCGGTGCCGGAAGGAACGGTCGTCTCAGGCGCTGTTGCATTGCCATCGAAGGCAATAGCAGCGTCGGTCCGTACGGTCGGCACACCAGAGAGAGCAGTCGAAGGGAAATAACTGCCGGTCAGTCCAGCCGTGGTAAGCGCTAGCAGATCAGCCATCGCGGGCTGGGTTGGATCGGCCGTGGATTGCAATACACTTTCCAGCAGGAGCTGCGCTAAGGCACCGTCGAGCTTGAATGCGTCAACAAGTGTCTGTTTGACGAAAGCGTGACTGAGCTGGTCGCGTACGTAGGGCAGCAGGCGCGTAAGCACATAGGCGAATTTATTGGCAATTGCCGTAGCGGTCATTTGCGCGGGATCCGTGGTGGGGCTGCCATGCTGATCGAGCAGCACGGGGTTGAGATCCTGATCGAGCGAAGGCAGATCACGCAGCAGATTCTTTTCTGCGTCTGCGACATCCGCCAAAAAACCGGAGAGCGTGTTCTGGATATAGGTACCTGGCTGCCGGAACAAATTGCTGATGGCCGCTTGGTAGGCATTGTCAGTGGCCACAGCGAGTAGCGCGCTCTGCTCTGCCGTAGTCATGGCACCTTTGAAGCGCAACAGTTTCACACTCGGGTCATAGCTGATCTTATTCTTGAGCGTATCAGGAAAAACGATATTAGCTGGCAGCACGTCGAGCGGGGCTGTGTACAGGGCGCTACCATTGATCATCGCGATGGTCTGGTCCACAACCGCGCTGTCAAACAGCAGTGAGAGCTTGGTGCGCGTCACATCGCCCGTCGAATCGGGCACAAGAACATTGTCCTGTACGATCTTGGTCAATCCGTCGCGCAGCGTCTTAGCGAGGAGCAAAACGGCGGTGGGCTGCGGCGCGAGGTTCACCGGCGGCGCCATGAGGTGGCGGTAAAGGTAGTTCAACTGCGCGACCGCAAAGCCCGACTGCTGCACTTTACGGACAACCGTCACAAACTGTATCGTTTGGTCGGGCGTGGCGAACGGGTTGATGCCCGAGAGCGTCTTGAGCGCAACCAGGTCATTAATGCGCAACCTCAGGGTGTGCGCCAGCGCGGCGTAGCGGTAGAGAGCCGACACAGTGGGGAGTGTTAGTGGAGCAAATTGTGGCGGATTCGCTGTGAGATCATCAACCAGGCCGGCATCTATTCGGATGGTTGATAGATCGGCCTCGCTGACACGCAAAGTGGCGAGGATGGTGGGAACGTGGTCTGAGATCTTTAATCCTTGCGCAGCAGTCAGGACAGAACCATCCTGGTTCGGCTGAAAGTCCGGGTCAATTCGCTGCGCGGCTTTGCTGAGGAAGAGTTTTTTGTAGAGCGAGTCGTCGCCGTGCGTATCGATCGGTGCCCACAGGCTCAAGAGGACCTGGAGATTTGCGGCATTCAAGTCGTCCTGCAACTGCTTGATTTGCGACAGTTGATTCAACACGCCCGACGTAATGTCGGCTGTCTGCAACGCCACGAGCGCGCGGTCGAGGTCGGTCAGGCTCCAGCCCAGCTTACGCCACAACCGAATGAAACGGTGCAGCTTACTCAGCGCGGGATCGTCGAGTAACCTTCCGTCGAGATACTGCAAGCGCGTTCCCTCCAAATCACACTTGGAGTCCGGCGCGTCGAGTACGATCACCTCTGCCACTTTTGGGAAATTCACATGCGACCAGTCAATCAACTCTTGCAGCTTGATCTTTGCTTGTTCCAAGGCGACGAGGATTTTCGGATCAGGATTAGCAAAATGGTTCTGCACGAGCGCGGTGAGGGTGGCAAAGCTGAATGGAATACGCTGGAACAGATCGAGTGCTTCGCCCTGTGGGTAAGCGGGATTGATGAAGCGCGTCTTGAGCAGCTCGACCAGGTCGGTATAGGCGATGCCCGTCCGCGGGAGAAACTCAAGCACGTCCGCCAACCAGTCCTTCCAGAGCTTCTGCGTGTTGTTGCGGACGACATTATCGGTATCGTAGCCGTAAAACTGACGTACCGGCGCGTCGGTCCCATCAGTATTCTTGCCAATCAGGACTTGGGATTCTTCTGTTGCGATCTTGAGGTATTCAACGTTTATAGCGTGTATGGTCGAATCCGCATTGTCCTTGCGGAACGCGTTCAGTACCTCATAGCGACTACTGCCAAGATGTTCGAAATACACGCGCGCCACCGCGACCGGTTGGTTGAAGGGCAGCGTGAACGGATAGACCGCCTGATCGAGCACCTTGTACGCTTCACTAATGGTGTACTGTGGATTGGCGTCGAGTTCCTGCGCGGTGGCATCGCCCGTATTATGCGCCGCGGAGGCGTCGGGGTGGCCCAGCGCAACGTAGCCTTCCAGCACTTCGTTCACAAGGTCGACGTACGGCAGCGTGGTGTTGGTATTCTCGCAGGTGAGTTGGAGATGCTCCAGGTCGGGACGGCGGCCGAGGAGAATGTCGAGCGGCGTATTGCTTGCAGCATTGGGCGTCGAGTGGCGCAGAAACTCAAGCAAGTCAACAAAATACGCCGCCGGGCTCAACACTGAGCGGCAGTGCTGACAATCACACATGTCCAGACCACCGAACAATTCCGCGTAATTCGGAAGATGCTTGGCGACCACATCCTCGGTGCTCTGCCCATTTCCGCCGGCAGCACCCAGCGGAAGGACCAGGGGATGGATTGCATGTTGAGTATTACCGTTGGCTCCTCCATTTCCGCTCACCGCCCGTGGGCTCACGCCGGTTAAGGCGTCGTTGAGCAACACATACGTATGCAGCGAGCGGGCATGCACGGCGACGGCACGCTGGTACAGCGCCAGTGCCTGCTGTTCACCACCGAGCTTGGCTTGATACTGGGCCACGAATGACGTGCGCGGAACCTGCGCGATTGCATGAGCGGAGTCGAGGTCTGTCCCCAGCAGCGCGGTCAGGGTCTCCGCGCTCGCGCTCACCTGAAACAGACGCTGCAGGCGCTTAACGTGATTAGTCACTTTGGCTTGGTCCGCAGCGGCAATGCCGTTGAAGACTGTCGCCGCGTGGTCGGCAATGTAAGCATCCACCCGCATCGAGCGGACATCAAAGTCGGGGGCGTTGCGGAAGAACTGCGAAACCGCTTGTCGTGTCGGATCATCGAGATTGACATTCGGCGTCGTCGCGACGACTTGCGCGATAGTGTCGGTAGGAAACGCGGCGTGCAGCAGGCTCAGTATGCCGTTCACGTAATTGGCCGTCTGCTCTTCCGGCGTATTCCCAGGAATATCCGGTGGGAGGCCAATCGTGTGTTCATTGACGAGGTTCGTCCAGGTAGCAGCTTCAAATTTGACCAGGTCGCGCGGAGATTTAACTTTGAACGTCTTTCGCAGCTCCTGAATGAGTGGTAGGTGGTTCTGCGTGAGCACCCCCAACTGCAAGGCGAGTTGCAAACTGTCCACGTGCTGGGCGAACTGCGGCTGCGCGCGCAAGTTCTGCCAAAAGTCTTCGATGGGTTGATCGCCATGGTTGGCATATGCGGTCAGAAAGGCCGCTTGCTGGCTTGGCGCGGTCAGGACTGTGCCAAGCAGTTGGCTTAGAGCAGGTCTGCCGACTGCTGGAGGTGTTTGCAGTGTTTCTTGCACTGCCAGTTGCCGGAGTTGCGCGAGCAGAGTGGGAAGAGAGTGGCGCAGTGCAGCTGGGATGAGGTTATCGTTTAGCGCCTTTTCGAGAGCATCGCTACACTTCTGCTGGCTTAGCAAGCCGAGCGCCGCCAGATTGATGGACACGCCTTCACGCGCCAACCCATAGAACACTGCTGCGGGTATATGGAAGCTGTGCTGCACCGCTTGTTTCTCTAACACGGCTGCGGTCGTCAGGAAGACCAGTTTCTGCCGCTCAATGCCGGTCTCGTTGGTGAGGAAATCGATCTCGTCGTCCTTCAGATTCGCCAGTCGGTCTATGAGCGTCGGCTCCCGGCTCCCGGTAGGGCTCACATTGACTAAGAGTGGTTGCAGTTCGGTGGTGAGTCGGTCGTATTCCGAAACCATACCTGCGGCGGTCTGGCTCACGACGTGGTCCACGATCGCTTCCGCTGGGGCGTTGAAGAGGACGGGCGAGTTGGCCACTACGGTACCCGCCGTGTTCGTGACGCGAACGACAAGGTCGGCGCTGTTCTTCTCGGCGCGAGAGAACCGATTGGACGCGTAACGGATCTCGTAGCGTCCGTCGCTGCCAGTCCGTGTTTTGCCAAGTTGCTCTTCGCCGCGGACATCTCTGTCAACGGCCTGGACTTCAGCACCGACAAGAGGCCTGCCGTCTGCCCACCGCACCTGCCCCCGGACGGTAAAGGGCTGAGGCGTAACCGGTAGTCTAGGTGACGGTGATGGCTGCAGCTTATCGATTTCCTGATTGATCAGCGCGGCAGTCTGTGCGTCCACCACACCGGAAGTTGGGAGCTGATGGGTCTGCTGAAACTGTATCACAGCCTGTGCTGTGTCAGCGCCGAATACTGTCGCCTGCGTCTCCGCAGCAGAAATGGTAAAGCCTAGTTGCCCGAGTTCTTTATGCAGCAGCGCAACATCAGCGCCTCGCATCTCGGTAGATAGGTCGCTACCTTGGAGTTTCATAATTCCCCTCCAGCAGGCAGATATCCACGTGATCTACTAGCACAGTTTGTTACTTTTCCGTTAGATTGATAGTGAAGAAATAGGCTCTTCACGCTACGTCGACCCATCAACAACGCATTGATTCAGCCACTACATCGCTCGTCTGAAATCGTGCAATCGTAAATTGCGGCGAGCTTTGTGAACCCCAGCATTCACTCCAACCACTGCCATCGACACATCGTGCTGTTGGTTGTTGGGTTTCATCGCATTTACCCCATGCTGCGGGGGCTACAATACGGCATATGCCGTCAGCCAAATTTGGATACTCACCGCTTTCTATGTCGCACACGATCCTCATGCTATTGCGCCCTGCACGGGCTAATCTGCCCTACAATTCCCGCCTTACGTGCATTTCGCTAATTCGCCTTACAATTTCCGAGTCATCTGCCCTACGAGAACTCAACGAGTTCAACCACCTTGCGCGCATTAGAAACTAAGTTCTACCTTTGTCCAAGCGCGGGTCAGCACACGCTTTTGAGTAACCGTTGTCTTTACGACATCAAGCGCGGGCTCTGCTCCTTCGAGTGCGAGAATGCGCGCAGCATTTGGCCATTTCAGTCCAAGTACGGCGTGCTTTGTACTGCCTCCGTAACCTGCGCTAGCGAAGGTAGCGACGTCAGACTGAGAAAACAGTGCCACCCCCGAGGTGGGATGAGTGTGGAGCGTTGATATTACGGAAGGGCCTCCTTCAACGCCAACACTCGTTGCTGTTCCTTGCTGTATCATCTTCCCATAAGGGGTCCGCGATACGGAGACTTCCGCTTCTTGACTTAAACTTTCCAGAAAGAGACGAGTCTCTGCATTCGATGCATTCATCGTTTGTTGGCCCGAAATCAACACTGCAGTTGCCTTCGTATCGGCCAATCCAACTCTCACTGATCCCGAGCTGACTTCCAGCGCTCCGGTTGCCACGGACCTCTGGGCCTCCCCCGCTAGAGCAATTCCGAATCCTTTTCCTAAGAGTCTCCCCCCGCTAAGTACCAACGACTTAACCAAGAAAACGTCCGAAATGGCTAAAGCCCCGTAAACTATCCCGCGTCCATAGTTACCATGGGCAAAGTGTACATAGCTGCTCTTGCCAGGACCGTAGAGAGGAAGGAATGCTGCTGCACCGCTGGGCAACTCCTTCTGGAGCCCGGCTTCCTTCAGTAGTTCTTCCTGAGTTTTTCTGTAATCTTCCTGCTCCATTACAAATTTAGCCCATGCCGCCGCACGGTCAGCCTGATAGTCAAGTGTTTTTGTTTTCGGCAGCGTCGCCTCCATGTCTCTCACCACTTGCTCAGTTCTCTTTGGATCAAAGTGCGCCTCCGAAAGGGTATCAGGATCAAGGATCTTTATTTCCTTCCTTAATTCTTCGTTTGTTTGCGCCAGAACCTGCTCATTCAATCGGTACTGCAGTTGGGGGGGAACACTCGAGCCTAATTGCAATTTACCGAGTATTTCCTTGTCCTCCTGCCGCATGTCGTATTCGCTCGCATCCGTTCCATTAGGATCGTACAGATTAACTGGGTTGTCTCGAGAGTAGCGATACAAGTTGGAGCCATCGATTAACCCCGCCGGATCACAGCTCGTCCACCTCCCCAACCATGGTGCGTAATACCTCGCACCGTGGTAGTACAATCCGGTCTCCTCATCTCGCTCTTTGCCCGTGTAGCGATAGCGCTTGAGGCTCGCTTCGGCAATGCTATGACCACCTTGATAGGACGTGCTGCCGTATGGGTGATACTCTTCGTATGAAATCACTGCACCGCTGTCATCGAGTTCAAGGCACGCCGAGCCGAGATGATTATCAAGTTGATAGCGAATGAGGGGTTGAGGGTTAGAGATTGGGGATTGAGCGTCAACGGTCTTGGTTTCGACGAATGCGATGCGCCGCTTGTCGTCCATGATGTGCAGCGTCTCACGCTCCAATGTTTTAGAGATGCCGCTGTACTCGCGGTACAGCTCAAAGCCGCCGAGATAGATTCGTTCCTTCGTTTTCGTGCCGCTCGCGCTTTCGGTGACCTTGCGGACACGCTGACCTGTCGCGTCGTACACGTAATAAGACTTTTCACCCGGCGCATTGTTCACCACCTGCTGCTGCGTGGCGTGTAACTGATCCTTGCAATCCCATTCCATCGTTGGAAGGTGCGGCATAGAAGTTATATTGCCGTGGGCGTCGTAGGTGTAGGTCTCCGTCGTGCCGCCAACCACGGTGTTGCTCAGGCGGTTGTTGATCTTCCCTGGTTCAACGAGACTCAGTTCGTTGTAGTTATAATCGCGCGTCCAATTGGCGTTCTGGGCCTGATGGATTAAGTGCAGGAAGTTACCGACCTCGTCGTACTGATAGTGTTCCGTATAGTTGCGAACGGCTTGAAGGTCGTTCGGATTGGCGTGGAGTCCAATCAACGGGTAGTCACGAAAGTTGCCGTTGGGCGGATTGAAATCGAAAGTCGTCTGGCCGATATGCTCGCGCCCCGTGGCGTCAATCAGGCGATAGATGGCATCGTAAGTGTATTCGCAAACCGGCTCGATGCGCTCGTTGTTGTAGAAAATCACTTGTAGTGCATCATCGGCGATACCCGTAATGTTACCAGCCGGGTCGTACGTGTAGCGCAGGTCCTGAACGACGGTCAGGTCCTTGAAGAGTTGAGACGCCAGGCCATTCAATCCAGCAAAGCGTGTCGTGCGCAGGCGAGTCAGCCGGAAGGTCAACGGGTCGTACTCGTAGGTGGTCTCGGCGCCATTGGCGTAATGGATGAGGGTGCGTTGGCCCTTGGCGTTGTAATCAATGTTAGTGACGAACGGCGTGGCCGCCGCACCGCGCAGATTCACCTCCACCTTGTCTAGTAGATTTGCCTCGTTGTAAGTCGGGTGATAGGTGCTGTTGTCCGGTGTGGTAACAGCGGTCGGACGGTTGAGAGCGTCGTATTCCGTGGTCGTGGTAAACGAGCCGTCGTTGGGCGTGGGGTTCTGCTGCCAATCGACCGCGTCCCTATAATCGGGCAACAGCTCGCGCGTGCTGTGCAGCAGATTGCCCTTGATATCGTAAGCTTCGTTGGTGACAACACCTGCACTGTCGAAGATCTGATAGACCCGCCCTCGGTGATTGAGCGCGGCTCCTAGCCCTTCGCCATAGACAGTACGTGCGTACAGAATTTCCCGCGCCGGGTCCTGCGGGTCTGCGCCTGTGACGAAAGATTGTACCGGCCGCCGCAGATCATCATACTCAGTTCTGAATGTATGCCCGCGGCTATCCCAGGCGCGGATCGGTTTGCCCGCGACATCGTTTAGCAACCAGCGCTCACCGGCCTCCATGCTGGCTTGATGGATTCTGTTGCTCAGCATGTCGTAGTCATACGTCATCACTGTGCGGTCTTTCGCGTCGATGACCTTTCGGTGGTTACCTTCGATGTCCAGATCGACGCGGGACACGAACAACACTTCGTTGCCGTCCGTGTCCTTGCCGTTATTCGCGACCGTGAGAAAGGTGCGGCCCAGGGTGTCGAAGTGTGCAACGCTTGGCGTGTTGGCGTGCGCAGCGGCTTTCACGGCGGCCGATTCCTCTTCGGGGCCAAGCTGACTGTTCTTACGCGCCTCGTTCCAGGTGGGAGAGTATTCCGTGTTTGGCAGGCGGCGGAGGAAGTCACCGACATCTGGATCTTGCGCAGGGTCGGCTTGCAGGACGGTGTCATTCACGTCCCAGCTCTCCTGCTGCCACGGGTCGAAGACGACCTTCTCATAGGTGTGGTACGGGTGCAAGGTGGCGACGACGCGCTCAACCGGGTCATAGAACAGCACTGAGGTGACGCCGGTGTCGGTCATTTCGCGCTCGGGTTCGTATAGATGCGTGACGCTGAAGAAAGGTTCGTACTGCCTGACTGGTTTGCCCTTGTTGTTAAACACCGTGCGGCCTGAGCCGACCCAGCGGGCCAGCGTGTTGGCCTGCACCGGCTTACTCTGCGCGTCGCGCACCAGGTCACCGGGGCGGATATCGCCGGCGGCCAGTTGTACATTGGGTTGGCGTTGCGGCGCATCGCCCGCTTCGGCCTGAATCTTCTTCTGGATCTCGCGCCCGAAGCCGTCCGAGTAGGAAAAGCTGATTTGGATCTTGGTCTGATCTCCACCAGGGTCGTGGAAGTGCGTTTCGCGCGCCAGCGTAGCGGCAAAGGGTGGCTGGCCGGCGCGTCGGTAGCGCTCCAGGTCGTAGACGATGCGGGTGGTCGCTTTACCCAGCAGTGAAGAAGCCTGGGTCCGCGGGTCGGCGACGAAGTCTTGCAAATCACTGAGCAGCGGGTCGGCGACGAAGTCTTCAAGCAAGTCACCTTTGGTGATGCCGTCTGGCTCGGTTTCCTTCCCCATCACCGTAGTCGCTACAACCATGCCGAGCGTATCAAAAGCGACTGCCGCACGGTTGCCGTTAGGGTCGGTGACGAGTTTAGGTTGAAGCATGCGATAGTCGATAGCAGGCGTAACCTTATTTGTAGCATCGCGCTCACCAGCTGTGACTTTGTTCTGCAGTGGGTCTTCGGTCTCCAGCACGAGCAAGTCATACGTGTCGTAGCGAACCGTTGTGGTCGCACCGAACGGGTCTCGATAACGATGCGGCAAGAAGAAATGCGAGCGGGTAAAGGCGAGTTCTTGGGCTGCGGCGTCGCTCCTATCCAGTGAATAGAATACCTGCCCTGACGGAATCCACCAGCGGCCATCCCCATCCAAGTCTAGGTATCCGCCTCTGTCGGCGTCTTGACCGCCAAGTACACCGGCGGGGTTCGGCAACAGTGACTGCCCGTTGCGCTGGAAGACCTGCGCCAATAGCCCCGGTGTGAAAGCGAGCTTATAACTCTCGCCACCCAAGGCCAGCGGCTCTAGTTGGCCGAGACCGAGAAGCGCCGTCAGGTCATCTTTGCGGTAGAGCGTGCGCACGTGTTCGATCAGACGGCGTTGTTTACCGCTGGTTGGTTGCTGCTCATAGTGGATTTCGCTATCGAAGACGTGGACCAGGTGCTTAGCGTCATGAGGATCGGGCCGAACGAAGTCGGGGGCCTCGAAGCGCCCTACAGGTCCTGTCGGTGTATAGCTGGTCAGCTCGAAGGTGCGGATTTCAGCCGGTAGCGTCGTGCGGTAATCGTCGGCCATAGCGATGGCGTTGGTGACGCTGCTCTCGGTATAGGTCAGCAGGGGCTGCGTCTGCTTCTTCTGGTCGCGGTCTTCGGGCAGGTCAGACTGCGTGCGACCGTAGCCAATGGCAACGGACTTCAAGACGTTGCCGAATTCGTCCACTTCCAGCGTCAACGCATGGCCAATGCGCGGATCGGCGGGGTTGCGCTCGTAATGATAGTTGAGAGCTTCGCGTGCGTGAGTAAAAAAGACGGCGTGGCGGTTCGTCCCTTGCCGTTGCAGCACACGGATGGTCAAGTTCTGCTCAGTAACGGCGTATGGATGGCCATAAGGATATGCTGGGCTCCCGGCGCCATCGAGCGCATATACCTCCTGGCGCAACATTGAGCCCTTCAGAGCCCGGCAGGCTTCGCGTTCTTCATCAGCAGACAGACCGACCGGCAGCACCGTGTCATCGAGCAACGTTGCTGCCAGTTCCGTCTCACTGCGATTGGGTTCTCGATAATACTCGTGCGCGAAGTGCTGTGAGATATTGTCGCCGCCCACATACGCCCCCGTGTGAAACCAGGTCTTGGTACAGACCGGCGGCACGTGGGAAGCAGCGTCGAGATTCGCGGCAGAGTTCTCCGCATCCTGTCCTCTGTTAGCGAGAGCCAGGGGAGAATCACCACCTGTGAGGACAGCGAATTCCTCAGTGTCGAACTGCTCGACCAACCCAAAGCCGCGGAACTCCCGCTCGACGCCATCAAAGTAGCCATGGTGGTAGGCGTAGCGGGTGACAAAGTGATTGCGGCTGATCCAGTCGAAGGTTTCGACTCGTTCCACCACATGCACGGGGAAAGGAAGTTTTGTCACCCAGGGCGTATCGGAGAGCTTATCGGCCAAGTAGAACTTGGTGGAGGGTGCGTAGTGCACGCGAGTCTCCGCCCCCAGATTGTTCGTGGCTCCGATTAGCAGGTGTGGCTTCCGCCCACCCATGAGATCGATGTAACGCATGGGCCGACGGGTGTCGCCGGGGAGTGGAGACGTCCAGACCAGGCACGCCGTCCCGTTGCCGAGTAGGTCCACCGCCTGCACCGATGAGACATTGTCAACCAGCGGGAAGCTTGACAGCCGCTCGACCTCACTCCATCCATTGCCGCATTGATTGCGATACATATCGACGCCGTCACGGTGCAAATAGATGATGTCGGTCGTCCCCGATCCATCAATATCGGCTAAACGGAGGCGTTTCTGATCGAACTGATCCTGCGCGTCGAACCACGGGGAGTTGTCCATGGTGACTTTGGCGCCAAAGCGACCGTAGCCGAGATTCGGCCAGTAGCACACTTCGCCGTTGCGGATGCGCACGATGTCGGTGAGGCCATCGCCGGAAAGGTCCGCAAGAAAAATAGCTTGCGTGGCGTCGGCAAAGGCGACCACCGGACCTGTTTCTTCATCGCGCGGCACGCGCACGCGAATCGCCTCGCCAAAGCCCTCTTCCTCCAACGCCGGATGCCAGACTAGAGCGTCCTCCTCAGTGATCAAAATATCGGCGTGACCGTCGCCGGTAAGATCAACAAAGCGAAGGTTCGGTTCACTCCAGTCAAGATTGGGCAGCGACGGCAGAGGCTTGAACGCCTCCCAGTCCTGCTCTTGGGTCCGCTCGAAGAACCCTGCCACGGGCCGTTCGAGCACCACGCAATCGAGCTGGCCATCTCCCGCCAGATCCAGGAACTGATGGCGCTGGGCCAGCGTCTCCGCGAAGGAGGGGAGGGTGGCAACTTCCGTTACCGGATCGAAGTGGGCACTCGACGTGGGCTGTCCGGCCACGACGGTGAACGACAAGGGACTGACATTGCGCTTGTAGTACCAGCCATCGTCCTGTTCCGCGAGGACACCCTGCAATCCTTCGCCGTCTAAATCGAGCCACTGGTAGTGCGCACCGTCCGCCCCGGCAGGTAGATTCTGGAGGCTCTCTGGGTCGACGTCACGGACATCTGCGCTTATCATCGCTTGGCTATAGGCAAATGAGAGTGGAGGCAGAGACTTCTTGACATAATTCCCCCCTGGCTGGCGCACGTAGCCCGATTGCGTCACCTGCGTGATGAACGACGCGATGGGACTCTGACTATAGGTAAACTCTGTCGCACGCACGAGGCAGTCCGATCCCACGCCTGCCTCGCCGGGAAAGTGATGAAACATCAGGACGCGCTGACACAGGCGATAGGTGCGCACCTCGAAGCCGGCGCGGTAGGTAGAGAACGGGTCCTGACGGACAGGCCAGGAAGCCCCCGACGGTAGACTACTTGTAGCTTGCGTAAAGATGTTGCCGTTCGCATCCGGCGGCTGCTCCTGATAGTGCCCTTCCCCATAATCAAAAACGACCTCGAACATCCAGGTCTCGTTGGGAAGCGCAGCCGGGTCGGTGGCTTGCCACTTAGCGGCGTCGCGATTGGGCGTGCGGTTGCCGTACCGGGTACGTTTCAGATAGCGCTGAGCAGTGCGCAGTGTGCTGTTCGCATCGCCGCGGTTGCACTCCTGCGGCTGCTCCAGACTGACTTGAGCCGAATTTTCGGCAGCGTAGGTGTACACGATGGCGTTGCCTTTGTCGTCATAGCTCTGGCAGATCAGCCAGCTAAAGATGCGCGAGGGGTCATCTGGATCGGCAATCCGTGCATTCTCGTCTTTGCCGTAGAGGGTGGTGATGTTGTCCTTGGAGATCGAGCGCCAATAGACGTCGCCAGTACTCTGGCTGGTCCAGCGTTCGATGCGCGCGAAGAGTCCCTCGATGCACGGACGGTACTGGCGCACGAGATAACCATCGCGTGGAGATTCATCGTAAACAAAGTTTCCTTTGGCGTCCTGAACGAATTCGCCGGTTGCCGGATTCGTCTTGAATACCGGCACTAAGTCTTCCGCGCCGGAGAGGAGGAAGATGTCAGACTCTTCGGCATCCTGGTACTGAGGAAGCCCCTTATCGATCTTGCGCGTGATGGAAGGAACGGAGAGGCTCCAGCCGAACCCGAACGGTCCATTGCCCGCGCCGGAGTCGTAGGACAGCGAGAACTGCGGGCCAAAGCCCGAGCGTCCCAGTGAGGTGAAAATCGGGACCGTCATCGAGCCGGTGCCGGTGACGGGATTGGCGGCGAACTTCTCGCCCATGCCGCGAATCGCTCCGCCGCCTTTGGGCAGTGAAAGGGTCGGAGGCGACACGGGGGACGCTTCAGCTGTCGTTTGCTTTTGATCGCCGTTGCGGCGTTGTTCCTCGGCCATGGGGTATCCTCACAGAGTCTGACTCTTCGTCACCGTTGACGGGGGACAAGTCCTGAAATCCGCGACAAGGGACCCTGCAACGTTGCGCACTGCTTCTGATCCCGGTTTGCGAAGGTCTAAAATGTCGCCCCAGGGGTGCGTCATGACGAGCATAAGGACTTTGAGACAAAACCCACGAACGGAAATCAAGGAGCCTGTCATTGCGAGGAGTCGTAGACGACGAAGCAATCTCGCAAGAATCGAAAACCTAAAGCAAAGATTGCTTCGCTCCCCTCGCAATGACACGTTGACGGTTTGCCAGACTGGAGGAGTTTTGTCCCGTAGTCCTAAGCCTCGCGCCCGCTTCCTCAAGCCGAGTACTGGGGCCGACCGCCCTTCCACGCAACCGGATAGCGGAGGTATGCTGTCGGGATGGCGTCGGTAACGCCCGCGGGGTAGTGCTCGGGCCGCGCATAGATACCGTACGGATCGAAGAAGTACCAACGGTTGTCCGCAGGATCGCGCCGCGCCCAGAACATGTGGAGGTGCGTGTTGGGCCCGCCTGGTTTGCCTTGCCCTCCAGGACCCGTGCAGCCGGCCCATCCGAGGACAGCGCCCGCGGGAAGCATCTTCATGAGCAGGGCCTGCTCGATCTTCTGTGTATCGTCTCCCCAGTACGCGGGGTCCGGGTTGCGTTGCGCCGAGTTCTGGGTGCATCCCGTGTCCGTGAGGTGCTTCTGGTAATCCGCGAGCTGCTGCGAGTTGTTGAACGATTGTACGAGTGGTACGGAGACGTTCCACGCGGCCGCGCAGTCCGCGGTGGCCCCATTGCGCATGTGCATGTAGATCGTGCGATAGGCGTCCTGCTGCCCGTCCACATCATGGCTCATCACCACCGTGTTCCCGGACCATGCGTCGTATCCGGTGAAGAGGACGCGCCCGGGCGCTGCGGCCTTGACCTGGAACGTGGGCCCGCCCTTCCCATAGTCTCCGCCGTGGTGCCAGCCGCCGTCGCCGTACCTCCAGATACCCAAGCGCTTCACGCCCGTGTCGTTGAACGGCAGCGTGAGGAACTGATCGGGCACGCTAATCGAGGAGATGCGCGCGTACCTTGTCGCGCCCTCGACGTCCACGGGCCAGCGGTAGAGGACGACCGCGCCGGGCCCAGGCGCGCCGCACGTGCCGGGGAGCCCCTCGCAATGGTTCGCCGTGCTCTGGATGCCGTAAATATAGCCATTGTTCGTCTGCGTCTTCCCGTCGTCTGTCTGGTACCTAGCCGGCATCACGACCTGGTTAAACGCCTTGGGGTCGGCCGGCGTGGGGTAGACGCAGAGGCCGATGAGCGCGAGCTGCTTCTTGTGCCGTTCGTGCGCGAGCCCCAGGAGCTTTTCCTCGTCGAGCTGCACGTTGAAGTAGTTGGCCTCTGTGCCCGCACGCCATACACCTGCCCACAGACGTTGCCCACCCTCCTCGTACGTCTCGAGGTCGACGAGGCAGAGATTCTGCTGGTGGCGCTGCGTCGCGAGATCGATGAAGCTATGGAGGTCCTTGTCGACCGAGAAGTAGTTCGCGTCGGTGCCCGCGCGCCAGATGCCCGCCCATCTGCGACCCGCGCCCGAGCCATACGTGCGCACGCACGTGAGCCTAAGACCTTGCCCGTGGCGCTGCGTCGCGAGATCGATGAAGCTGTGGATGTCCTTGTCAACCGAGAAGTAGTTCGCGTCGGTGCCCGCGCGCCAGATGCCCGCCCATAGCCGCTGACCGTTCTCGACGTAGGTCTCGATGTCCACCAAGCGCAGGTTCTCCTTGTGGCGTTGGGCCGCGAGGTCAGTGAACGACGCGATATCCTTGTCGACCGAGAAGTAGTTCGCGTCGGTGCCCGCGCGCCAGATGCCCGCCCATAGCCGCATCGTTTCAGGCTTGTACGTACGAAGCCCAATAAGGGCGAGGCTTTGCTCGTGCCGCTCGGTCGCAAGAGCGGTAAAGCTCGCCAGATCGTGCCCGAGGGAGTAGTAGTTCGCATCGGTGCCCGAAATCCAAAGGCCCGCATAGAAGTTCGTCATACTTGGCTCCTTTCGTTTTAGCCTGGCACCCTGCCTTATGATGACGAGATTGCGTGGAGTTGATACCTCGAGCCTGGTGCATAGCTAAGCATTTTTCTTCCCGAGATCGCATGAAAAGAAGACGAAAAACCGTCCTTATTCTTTTACTGCGTCCTCCTTGGTCTATCAGTCCGGGCTGTGAACGATTACGAATTTGTCCAGTTCTGTTCCTTCTACGTCGCCGGGGGCGGCTGCGCGCGTACGGCCGTCAAGACGCGCGAGAGAAACGCTAGAAGCTCCTCCAGTGATTGGAAATGCGTGGCCTGGCCCGAGACTACATGCTCCACCCGGCCGGCACAGCGTGCCTGAGCGAGGTCGGTTTCCGCGCGGAACTGTACGATGAACGCCCGGCGACGCACGAGCTCGGGCTCCTCTTGTGCCATAGCGGTCCTCCCTTCAGTATCCATGGAAAGATACACTCACTGTGTCAGCACCTCTCTGATACCTCCTTCTTCTAGCAGACGCAGACGCTCAACGCTCCCCTGCAACGGTAAAGTTTTGGTAGTGTTTTGGTGAAATTTCGGTCAGGTCGGAGTCGCGTGCAACCGGGAGGACCCGCCGTCGCAATTTCAACTCTTCCCTCACGCTCTCCTTGTGTGAGCGAAGACACTGCTTGTGTTGAGGTCAATGGCGGCAGCACACCAGCCGTCTGCTCTGCACGAGCACCACCTGGAAGGGCAAAGGGTGCTCGTGTGCAGACACCGTGCACAGTTTGTTCCCTCAGTTGTTACGCTGCTGTACAAGCGCACACAAACGAGAACCCAAGAGAAGGAGAAGCCCCTGCTGGGAGCCCCTCACACGGCGTGGGCAGCAGGACGCCGGCATTTTCCCTCCACTGTTGCGAGATTTCGCGTGTGTTTCACCAGGTGCCTCCCAGCTGTCATGCTGAGCCAGCAGCGCAGCCTCCTTCGACCAGCTCAAGTGCAGCGTGTAAGCGTGTATCTGAAGGGCTCACTGGGCTCAGGATGACTCTATGGCGAGGCAAAAGACTCGCTTGATGGCGATTGAGGGAGACCTTGGCGGTCCTGTTCCTTCCTCCTCTGCGGTCCTCCGGGGACGCCTGATCGACAACGATAGAATACCACAGCCAAATCTGCTATCTGATCTGGTGTTTTCTCTCGCTGTGTGCGCCCAGGGAGAAAGAGAGTGGCGCCGTGGGAGGCAGTGTCTTTTTCTCCAGGCGCCAAGTCCATCCAAGGAGGGGTGTATGCCTTCTACAGCCTCCCTATGCTTCGAGGCGTATCGACTCGATCTCGTGAATGAATGTCTGTGGCGCGGGCCGCAGCGGGTGCCGCTCCGCCCCAAACCGTTTGCGGTGCTGCGGTATTTGGTGGAACAGGCGGGCCGCCTCGTCCCCAAAGCGGAACTGTTGCACGCCGTCTGGCCGGAGACCGTCGTCAGTGCGGCGGTGCTTAAAAGCTACATCCATGAACTGCGAAGCGTGCTGGAGGAGAACGCGGAGGCGCCCCGATTCATTGCCACGGTGGCCCGGCGCGGCTATCGCTTCCTAGGGACCGTGACGGTCACCACCGCAGATACACCTGGTGACGATTGCTCCGCCGACACCGCGCGCGCCGTCACGTCGTTACGCGCGCCCAGCCCTCACGCGCTCGGTCCTCCGCTGCTCGTGGGCCGGGAGGCCGAACTCCGGCAACTCCAGGACTGGTGCACGCAGGCGCTCGGGGGCGCACGCCAGGTGGTGTGGGTGACCGGGGAAGCGGGCATTGGCAAGACCACGCTGGTCGAGGCGTTTCTGGAGCGGAGCGTGCGCCCGCACGGCTGCTGGCTCGGGCAGGGGCAGTGCATCGAGCACTTCGGGGCGGGCGAAGCCTACCTGCCGGTGCTGACGGCCCTCGGACAGTTATATCAGGAGCCAGACCACGAGCGCTTCCAGGCGCTGCTCGCGCAGCACGCGCCTACCTGGTTGGCCCAGCTGCCGACCCTGTTGACCACCGCGGAGCAGGAGGCGCTCCAACGGCGCATTCTGGGCGCGACCCGGGAGCGGATGCTGCGCGAGTTGGCCGAGGCGGTGGAGCACCTGACCGCCGCGCAGCCGCTCGTGCTAGTGCTGGAGGACCTCCACTGGAGTGATTACGCCACGCTGGATTTCCTGGCCTTTGTCGCCCGGCGCCGACAGCCGGCGCGGCTGTTGGTGATCGGCACCTATCGGCCCACAGACGTCATTCTGCGGGACCATCCACTCCGCCGCGTCACCCAGGAACTGCAACTGCACGGCCAGTGCCAGGAACTCGTGCTGGAGCTGTTGCCTGCAGGCGCGGTGGCAGCGTATCTGGCCGCGCGCTTTCCTGGGCAGCAGGCCTCGGCGTCTTTGGTGCACATGCTGGCTCAGCGCACGGATGGCAATCCCCTTTTCTTCGTCACCATCGTGGAGGAGATGCTCTCCCGTGGCCTGTTGAGGGCCACGGGGCAGGAACTCGTACTTAACGACACGGCCGCAGGGCCTATCGCCATACCAGATACTATCCAACAGATGATGGAGCAACAGGTAGAGCGGTTGAGTCCAGCAGAGCAGCAGGTGCTGGAAGCAGCCAGTGTCGCCGGCGCCGAGTTTTCGGCGGCGGCGGTGGCGGCTGGACTCGCAGCCCCGGTGGAGGAGGTGGAACACCTCTGTGCCGTCTTGGCCCGCCGCCGCCAGTTCGTGCGCGCCCTCAGCGCGGCGGAGTGGCCCGATAAGACGGTGACCACCCGCTACGCGTTTCTGCACGCGGTGTATCACGAGCTGCTCTACGAGCGGGTGCCCGCCGCCCAACGAGCGCAGTGGCATCGCCGGATCGGCGAGCGGGGAGTGCTGGCCTATGGGGCGCGGGCGGGAGAGATTGCCACTGAGCTCGCGATGCACTTTGAGCGAGGACGGGACTATCCGCAGGCCGTCCAGTATCTCCACCAAGCGGGGCAGACGGCCATGCGCCGCGCTGCGCATCAGGAAGCCCTCACGCTCCTCAGTAAGGGATTGGAGTTGCTCACACCCCTGCCCGACACCCCTGCCCGCACCCAGCAGGAACTAGACGTGCGGATCACCCTCGGCCCAGCTTTGCTCGCCGTCAAGGGCCCTACGGCCCCGGAAGTGGAAAGCGCGTATACCCGGGCGCGGGAACTGTGCCAGCAGCTGGGCGAGACGCCGCAGCTCTTTCGTGTCCTCTTTGGACTGCGGACGTTTTATCATATCGGCGGGCAGTTTCCGACCGCGCGGGAGCTGGGGGCGCAGCTGCTGGCCCTGGCCCGGCGCGGGCAACAGCCGGAGCTGCTCGTGGAGGCCCACCGGGCGCTCGGCGCCACTGTGTTCCATCTGGGCGAGTTGGCTTCTGCCCAAGCGCACCTAGAACAGGGGATTGCCCTGTATGACCCCCAGTACCATCGCTCACACGCCTTCCTCTATGGACTCGACCCCGGAGTGTTTGGCCTCGCCTATGCGGCCTGGGTCCTCTGGGGGCTGGGCTCTCCGGACCAGGGTCTGCAGCGCAGCCAGGAGGCAGTGACCTTGGCGAGAGAGTTAGCTCACCCCCACAGTTTGGCTGCTGCCTTGGGCTTTGCGGCCTGGTTTCATCAGTTCCGCCGGGAAGGGCGTCTGACCCATGAGCAGGCCGAGGCCGCCATTACCCTCGCGACCGAGCTGGGGTTTCCGTACTGGGTAGTCAGTGGAACGATCCTGCGGGGCTGGGCCTTGGCTGAGCAGGGGCACGGAGCGGAAGGCATTGCGCAGATGCGGCAAGGCTTGGCCGCCTACCAGGCCATGGGAGCAGAGTATATGCGAACCTACTTTCTTGCTCTGCTGGCCGAGGCTTATGGGAAAGCGGGGCGGATAGAGGACGGCTTGGCCACCCTCGCCGAGGCGCTGATGGGAGTGGAGAAAAGCGGTGAACGTTTCTACGAAGCGGAAGTGTATCGGCTCAAAGGAGAGCTGCTCTTGCAGAAGGAAAGGCAAAAGGCAAAGGGCAACAAGCAAAAAGATTCAACCTCCACCGCCTAGGCCAAGGCGCGTGTTCTGAAAGGAATCGCCCTTGCCCGCCACAACAGGCGAAGTCGTGGGAGCTGCGCACGGTGCTGAGCGTAGGTCGGCTTGTCTAACACCACCCTCATGTGAGGAGTGAAGGGACGACCCATCCTATTAAAGCTGTATTACCTCGATTGTGCGACCTCCTTACAGCGGTTATCCCGCTCGCGTTCTTGCTTTTGTAAAAGATCTGGTGACAGACGCTGTCGCGATGGCCCCAGCGCAGCTGGGAGCATAGTATCACCGTCTTTTTTCGCCAATTGGATTTGTCCTATGGTGAGATGCATTGCGTCACTGAGATCCGCTCCACCGAGATTCGCTCCACTGAGATCCGCGTCACTGAGATCCGCTCCACCGAGATTCGCTCCACTGAGATCTGCATCAGTGAGATCCGCTCTACTGAGATCCGCCTCCCTAAGATCAGCGTCTCTCAGATGAGCATTGGCTAGAAGAGCAGATGTCAGTTTGGTTAGATTCAGTGTTGCGCAATTCAGGTAAGCCATAGATAAGAAGGCATAGTCCAGCTCAGCGTTACTCAGATTAGCATGTTCCAAGTGTGCTTCGCTCATCATCGCAACTTTGAGTTTTGCTCTTCGTAAGTCAGCTCCGTTCATAACAGCTTCGAGTAGGGAGGCATTCCCTAGCTCAGCATCATTGAGAAAAGCTTTTTCTAATTTCGCTCCACGTAATTTCGCTCGGGCCATGTGAGCCTCATTCAAGATAGCCCCTGTCAGATCTGCTCCCTCTAGATTTGCTCGTTGCAGTTTGGCTCCCGTAAGATAGGCGCGAGATAAGATCACACCCGGGAGATAAGCGTCACGAAGATCTTTCTCTCGCAAGTTAGTTCCACTCAGGTTCAGCGATCTAAAATGAGATCCCAGGAGAACAGGGGTCAACAGACAAGTTGAAATCAAAGCTAAGCAGAAGACTAGGGTCATGGTCATATTCCGCCCGTTATTGGAGGCATAAAACAGGCGAGCTTGCAGTAATATCAAGATGCCGAAAGTGAAGGCGGTAAGAGAAAGAACAAAGAGGAAAGCACCAGATTGTTCAGGTGCAGCCCTCCAAGTAAACAATCCCAAGACCAGGGGGACCATCCAGTAAAGGAGAAACCAAGACAGAAGTTTTGAACCGGTAATATCTATATTGGGAATCGGGGGAAAAACCCCAAGATCCCGGGGATTTCGGTATTGTACTCTGTTTAGGGATATCCAATGCTCAACAAGGACGTGTAAGTACAAAGTTAGTCCGATCAACACGAGTGGACCAATCCGTAGAAAAGTAACTGGAGCGACGTAAACTTCGGTAAAAGGGATATTAACTGTTGATCCTCCCTCTAAAAGGATAACGTCCGTCTGTCCTAACGTGACTAGACAAAAAAGACAAGCTCCAATCAGAGACAGAAGTACTTGACGGATAGTCTTTGAACATTCCTCAGTTTGCTGATGCCACTCCTCGGAGTCAGGAGCCAGAAGAGAGGGTTCCGGGAGCTGCTTCAACCTGCTCACGAACTTCCTCACGCTCAAGGGAAGGGCCTGGAAATTTCTCATTCTGTTTCTATCCCGGGCGGTGAGGATGTCGGGCCTTGGTCTGCTGGTATCTCAGGAGATACTCTTGAAGGCCGTTCAGGAGTCTTCGAGGTGGGGTCGTCGCAGACAAAGAGAACACCGCATTTATCCAGGCAGCTGGGCATGTCCTCAGCTGCCATATTGGAACATTGCGCCGCACAATTGCGCCGATCTTTTTGACAGTCAGCACCGAGGTCAAAAGGTAGCGAGAGAACCATCAGTAGGACTGTGAAAGAAACAACGAAAGGTTTCATATTTTAGGAATCCTCATCGAAAAATTACGGTTGGTCAGGGGATCACTCCCCAGGTATCCTTATTCCTTGACGCCGTAGACATTCCGCATATTGTCGTTCGCAGAACTCAACACACTCAACGTATCGATCTTTGTTATGATTCCGACAAGCCCTGTTGCAGTTAAGCCGATTTTGCTGGCATTCCCGCTCTGGACTAGTGGTTTGTGCAAATACGAGAGTGGCAAGTACGATCCACGGAGCTACGAAAATGAAAAGAGGGGATTTCTTCAGAAACATGACGATCTCCCTGAACATCCGTATGGACCGGCTCGCATCGTACGATCGTCGACGACAATGCCACTGGAGGAGTTTGTGAAGTTGTATGGCACCAGGGCATTTTTGGCGTCGGTAGCCACACTTTCAGTGACAATACTTCGCAAATTTCCCAGGAAAATAGATAGTCTCGTCACGTGAAGCTCCCTACAAAAGCATTTTTTTAACGTAGCACAAGATAACTTCTCAAACTCCCTTGGTGGGCGAGGACAGCACGCTACAAAGAAGGGCGCTGGTATTGATGAGACACAGAATAGCTTTGTGGAGCTGCGACAAGGATGTAAATTTTGTCATCTCTCCCCCTTGTGCGATGGGAATGATGAAGAGGAGCAGGAAAAAGCGGAGGAAGCAGGTAGAAGACGCCGACATACGAGACTGACAGAAACTCGTCTCTGATTTCGGTTTGAGACACGAATATAGGCTCAATCCTTATAGAGAAAATGATAAGAGAATGTCAAGAGAAACGCCTGCGTTCTTAGGTTCTCCCTACTAAAAAAAGTTTGAGAGATTTCTAAATAGGCCCACATTCAGGTTCAGCCGAGATACCTGTAGATGCCGCTCGCGGCATCTACAGGTTAATGCCGCATTTCGGATTATGCCGAGAGAAACTGATTGATGACCACCAAGGCTCCAACTGATGCTGCTGATCTGCACGCTCGTGCTTGACGCATGCGGCATAATCCGGTGAGCGCTGCTCCAGGGCCTGCCACCCAGGCAGAAAGGAGAACAGTATGCTCACCACGTTTTTTTCTCGTCCATCAGTCCTCGCACGTTTTGCGGAAAGCCCAACAGGTCCCCACCTTGAGGACTTTGCCGCCTTCCTCCACCAGCAACGGTACGCCCGCCACACGATTTGCCAGCAACTGCGGGGTGTTGATGCGTTTGGTCATTGGCTGCAGGGGCAATCACTCCCACTTCCTGCAGTCACCGAGCGGGACGTTGTGCAGTATCTGACCCAACTCGGACGCCGCCCGCTACGAGCATGTCCTCACGGGGGCTCGCCGCATGCTGCAGCAGTGTTGCCACGGTTTCTCACGTTCTTGCGCGTCCAAGGGGTGATTGCTCCACCAGTTGCTCCTCCACCGCTCACCGCTAGTGAACTCTGGCTCCACCGCTTCGCCGTCCACCTCCACCAGGTGCGTCATCTCGCCCCACTGACGTGTCGAGGATATCTGCGGTTTGTCCGTCGTTTTCTCGTGACCACCGGGCGCGTTGAGACCGTGGACTGGTCGACGCTTCGGGCTGAAGAACTCAGCGAGTTTGTGCGCCACGAAGCCCAACACCGGCGTGGCGGCGGCAGGAAAGGCCCCGGCACGGCGCTGCATGCACTCGTGCGCTTTCTGGTTGTAGAAGGTGCAGTCGCCAAAGACGTGGATGCGGCCATTCTGACGCCTCGGGAATGGTCCCATGCGTCTGTCCCGAGGCACTTCTCTCGTGAGGAGATCGCTCAACTCCTCGCAGTGATGCAAGACGGGACAGCCTCGGGGCTACGGAACCATGCCATCCTGCTCTTGTGTGCGCGTCTCGGCCTGCGGGCCCGCGAAGTGGTCGATCTGCGTCTCGACGATGTGCAGTGGAGTGAGGGGTGTCTCCACATTCATTCCACCAAGTCGCATCGCGTCCGCCACTTGCCGTTAGCTCACGAAGTTGGGACCGCCTTAGCTGCCTATATCACAGAGGGACGCCCCGTCAGTGCCCATCGTCAGATCTTTCTCCACCATCGTGCGCCGTTTGCTCCCCTCCACTGCTCTTCCGCGATTGCCAAGATCATCCGACTGGCGATACGTCGTACAGGAGTAACGACCCAGGCCAGTGGCGCCCACGCGTTTCGCCACACCGTGGCCTCACACTTAGTCCAACACGGCGTGAGCTTCAAAACGGTTGCGGATGTCCTTGGCCATCAATCGCTGCAAACGACGACCATCTACGCCAAGCTCGATCTGCCGACGTTAGCGACGATTGGCCTGCCGTGGCCGGGAGGTGTCCAATGAGAGCCTCCGAGCTGATGCCGATTCTCAATCGTTATCTCGCCGTGCGGGAAGCATTGGGTTTCTCGACACGCGCCGTGCGTTCCCTCTTACTTGAGTTTCTTCACTTTCTGGAGATAACGTTGCCTCCAGGTCCGTTGCCGGCCCATGTGGTGTTTACCTGGGCGTGTGGCGATGGGCAGCCACACGCCGTGACCACACAGGCCGCCCGCTTACGCGCCGTGGGCGGCTTTCTGACCTATGCCAAAGCGACGTTTCCGGAGATTGCACTGCCCGCTCATGGCCTATTGACCAGTCCACGACGCTCTCAGCCCTATATCTTCTCTCCTGCAGAACTGACTGCGCTGCTGCAAGCCGCGGAACACTTGCCCACACGCTCTGCCTTCACTCCGCTCACGTATCACACACTGTTAGGTCTCTTGGCCAGTACCGGCCTCCGCGTCGGAGAAGCCCTCCGGTTACAGATGGCCGACGTGTGTTTAGATGCGGACATTCCCTATCTGCACATCCGGCAGAGCAAGTTCCGCAAGTCCCGGCTTGTTCCTCTCCATGCCACCACGGTGACCCACCTTGGTCGGTATCTCGTGCATCGTCAGCACCAGCCCAACAGGAACGGGGTGCCTACGTTCTTCCTCACGGTGCGTGGCACGCTACGCCGCTAACCGAAATTCCTGTTGATATTGTAAGGCAGCGGCC
>CAYTVL010000057.1:0-31633 GCA_964441775.1 uncultured Enterobacteriaceae bacterium | reverse complement strand
ACAGCATTCTCGCCGAGTTCGCCAGTGTGGTCGACGCCGTGCAATGTGCTGTGGATATCCAGCACGATCTGAACACAAAGAACGCTGAATTACCCGAGTCCCGCCGCATGGAGTTTCGCATCGGCATCAACTTGGGCGACGTGATGGTAGAGGGCGAGCAACTGTATGGCGATGGGGTCAACATCGCCGCACGGTTAGAGAGCTTGGCTGATGGCGGGGGCATTTGCCTGGCGGGGAATGTGTACGAGCAGATTCGTCACAAGCTGCCGCTGCGGTGTGAAGATCTCGGCGAGCAGCGGGTGAAGAACATTGCTGAACCCGTGCGGGTGTGGCGGATTGTATTGGACCCCGAGGCTGGTGCGGATAGCCCTGCCGTGCTTCGACAAGCTCAGCACGAACGGCCCCCAACTCCGGTCACCCTGAGCCCGTCGAAGGGCGACCGGCAATCTCGGCTGCGTTCTGCGTATCGGTGGACAGTGGGGCTCTTCCTCATCGCGGCAACGATCATAGCGGTGCGATATTTGCCGCGTCCGCCCCTCAGCACTCAGGACTCAGCACTCAGGACTGACGCCGCGCCAGCAGCGCTGCCCCTTCCCGACAAACCCTCCATTATCGTTCCGCCCTTTGTCAACATGAGTGAAGACCCGAAGCAAGACTATTTCAGCGACGGGATTACGGAAGACCTTACCGCCGATCTCTCCAAAATATCGAGCCTCTTTGTCATCGCCCGCAACTCGGCGTTTACGTACAAGGGCAAAGCGGTGAAAGTCCAAGACATGAGCAAGGAGATGGGGGTGCGGTATGTGTTGGAAGGCAGCGTGCGTAAGGCTGACAACCAAGTGCGTATCACCGTGCAATTGGTGGACGGGACAACGGGAGAACATCTGTGGTCCGAGCGCTATGATCGACCGCTGAAAAGCATTTTTGCGCTGCAAGATGAAGTCGTACAGAAGATCGTGACGACGCTGAGACTCCAGCTCACAGTGCAAGAGCAAGGGATTCTGGTGCGCAAGACCACGGACAACCTGGCGGCCTATGACGACTACTTGCGCGGGAGGGAGCATTTTAATCGCTTCACGCAAGAGGCCAATGCGCAGGCCCGGCAGATGTTTGAGAAAGCCCTTGAGCTGGACCCACAGTATGCGGAGGCGTACGCCTTCCTGGGTTGGACCTACTTTGCAGAGTGGGCCTTTCAATGGAGTCAGGACTCTCAGGCCCTGGACCAGGCGTTTGCACTGGTGCAAAGGGCCGTAGCCCTGGATGACTCCCTAGCCCAGGCTCACGCGACATTAGGCGTTGTCTATCTGTGGAAGAAGCAGCATGACAAGGCCATCGCCGAGGAAGAGCGGGCCATTGCCCTCGATGCCAACTTCGCTGAGGCTTATACGTGGCTGGGGGAGACTCTGAAATTTACGGGCCGGCCGGAGGAAGCCCTCAGGTTGATAGAGAAGGCGATGCGCCTCAACTCCCATTATCCGCCTGCCTACTTATTCTTCTTAGGCACTGACTACAGGTTGATGGGGCGAAATGAGGAGGCGATTGCAGCTTTCAAGAGAGCCCTCACCGGCAATCCCGCTCTTCTGCCTGCCCACGTCAACCTGGCTGTCATCTACAGCGAGTTGGGCCGGGAGGAGGAGGCTCGGGCGGAGGTAGCAGAAGTCCTGCGGATCAATCCCAAGTACTCGCTGGAGGTGTTGCGGCAGATTAACCCCTTCAAAGATCCAGCGGCAAATGAGCGCATGATTGCCGCCCTGCGCAAAGTGGGGCTGAAGTGAGAGCTGAAGCTGAGTAGGGTAATAGAGGTGGATTGGCCTGAAACTATACGCCGTTGCTTCGACTTGGAGAAGGTACTGTATTCCGGTCATGCAAGACGTGAAATGCGAGAAGAGAAGTTTGGCCCTATTAGCGACCAGGAGTTGTACGAAGCCGTCTGTGTTGGAGAAGTCCTTGAAACCTATCCTGATGATACGCCTTATCCCAGTATCTTACTCTTCGGCTTCACGCAGGCTGGCCGTCCGCTGCATGCGGTCTGTGCTTATGACAAAGATGAAGATCGAGCCGTGGTCGTTACCGTCTATCACCCGGACCCTGATCGTTGGGAAGATTACCGGAGGAGAAAAAAATGAAATGTCTTGTTTGTCATGGAGAGGACATTCTCGTCACAGCGGTGAGGGAAGAACTAAGGATTGAGAACAACATTGTCTACATGCCAATCCAGATTCCTGTCTGCCGAACATGCGGAGAGAGGTACTACGATCGACGAACGATTCGCCTCCTTGAAGAGGTGGAGCAACAGCTCAAAGAAGGAAAGGCCGCCCTGCAAGAAGTAGGGAAGGTTCTTGAGATTACGTCTTGAATTCCATTTCCTTGCCTCTAGAGGAGACCCCCTATGCCTATCAATATCCTTGGAATGATCGGTGTCGCGCCGCCAGCAGGTGGGGCGACGGTGCATGTGATCGGCGGCGGCATCGATCGCGACTATGTGTGTCGCTTCTCGCAAGTGCATGAGCAATCGGGTTTCGACGCCGTGCTGGTGGGCTACACGTCTTCTTCCGCCGAAGGGTTTCAAATTGCCCAGTACGCAGCGGCCCACACGGACCATCTCAAATTTCTGGTTGCTCATCGTCCTGGTTTTGTCATGCCGACTCTGGCGGCGCGCACGGCGGCGACGTTTGATAACCTCACTGATGGTCGCTTGTGGCTGCATATTATTTCCGGCGGCGCTGATGCCGAGCAACACCGTGACGGTGATTGGCTTGGCCATGATGAACGCTATGCGCGGACTGACGAGTATCTGGCCATTATGCGCCGCATCTGGACGTCGGAGAAGCCGTTCGACTTTGAGGGAAAATTCTACAATGTGAAGAAAGCATTTTCCGAAGTGCGCTCTGCGCAACAGCCGCACGTGCCGATCTACTTCGGCGGCGCTTCCGATGCTGCGGTGCATGTGGGCGCGAGACATGCCGATGTGTACGCTCTGTTTGGCGAGCCGCGCGCTGATATCCGCACCATGATGGAACGTATCCGCGCTGAGGCGGTTCAATATGATCGTCAGCCGCGTTTCAACATTTCCTTTCGTCCCATCATCGCCGCTACGGAAGGCGCTGCTTGGGATAAAGCGCGGGGCATTCTCGCGCAACTGGAGCAGGCTCCGCAGAAACTGCCCGTGGCGATGGAGGCGGAGTTCAGCCGTCGACTCCTGCAACTGGCTGACGAAAAGGAAGTCTATGACGAGCGGTTATGGATGGGCCTCGTCAAAGTCTCCGGAGCCAGCGGCAATACCACCGCACTCGTTGGGACGCCGGAACAAGTCGCAGAGAGTATTGCGGCCTATTACGACTTGGGAGTGCGCGGAGTGCTGATTCGCGGGTTCGATCCTTTCACTGATGCTGAAGAGTTCGGCAAAGAGCTGATTCCCTGCATTCGTGCGCTGGTGGCCGAGCGTGATCGGATCAGTAATGCTCAGCAGACCTCCCGTTTGTAACCTCATCGGGGTTTTGCCTTCTACGAGAAGGGGGTAAGGGGGAGCTTGCAATAATTTGTGAAGTAAGGCTGTTTGGAGACGCAGAGGTCAATTGCGGCCGGGGGGACCGTTGGCGTAAGAGACAGGGGGCGCTGCTATGGCACAGAAAGAAATCGAAGTCATTCTGACTCGACAACTCGCCAGCTATCTCGCCATGCCGATTATCATTGTTGATCCTGTGGGCACGCTCCTCTTCTACAATGAGCCGGCTGAGCTCATTCTCGGAAGGCGCTTTGAGGAAACGGGTGAAATTGCCGCAGAGGAATGGGTGCCGGCCTTGATCGTGACGGACGAAGAGGGAACGCCGCTTCCCCCGGAGGCGCGGCCCCTCATGACCGCCTTGAGCGAACAGCGGCCGATGCATTGCGATATATGGCTCCAAGGATGGGATCACGTGCGCCGGCACCTCGAGATCACCGCTTTTCCCTTGATCGGTCAAGCTGGAGGTAACCTGGGGGCGATGGCTATTTTCTGGGAGGTCAAAGCCTCATGAAAGTTACGCTGTGGGGAACTCGTGGTTCGCTGGCGTCGCCAGGGGCAGAAACAGCACGCTATGGCGGCAATACCGCTTGTGTAGAGGTCCGTGGGGAGAAGCCTGACGCCATTCTTGTCCTTGACGCCGGCACAGGCATCCGCCGGCTCGGTATGACGCTCCCTTCCTCCTTGCGCCGTGTAGACATCTTGCTGACCCATCTGCACATGGATCATCTACAAGGATTAGGCTTCTTTGCCCCTCTGTACAATCCTGCCGCTGAGGTGCACATCTGGGGACCCGCCAGTCCCACGCTTCATCTTGGGCAACGGCTCACGCGTTATCTCTCTCCTCCTCTCTTCCCAGTCCGATTACGAGAACTGCCCTGCCAACTCTTTTTGCATGAGGCTCCCTGCGAAGATTTCACCATTGGAGAATTTCGCGTTTCTTCGTCACTGATTTGCCACCCTGGCCCAACCGTCGGCTATCGCATCGCATCGCCGCACGGAGTACTTTCTTATTTGACCGACCATGAACCGGCTCTCGGCGTAGCGCGGTTTCCGGCGGCTGGTGAGTGGACGTCAGGTTTCTCATTAGCGGCGGAGGCCGATCTCCTTATTCACGACGCCCAGTATAGCAGCGCGGAGTATCGCAAGTGTGTCGGCTGGGGTCACAGTTCTCTCGACCAGGCGTTGGCTTTTGCGACGTTAGTGAAAGCAAAACATCTTGTATCGTTTCATCACGATCCAGCCCATACGGATGAGGACCTGGACCGGCTGATTACCGAGGCCATGGCTGCAAAAAATTTCTCCTTTGCTTTTACTCCGGGAGCAGAAGGAAGCGTGTTTGATGTACGCTCAAGCAGCGAACGGGAATCAAGAAAAAATCCGAATCCACCCGATAAACTCTGAGCCCTGACGCGAGCGCAACGACGGACGAGAACGCCAGGCAAGCTCCGTGGTGCTCGCGCTAGCAAGCCTACCACGGAAGTGATAAGCACTCTTTCACCAGCATGCGCTGACAACTGCTGCTGAAGGAGGAGTGCTATGGCCGGTAAATATTTCGATGAATTGGAAGTTGGGCAGGTCTACAAACATCAGCCCGGACGGACGGTCACCGAGACCGATAATCTTTTGTTTTCCACCCTCACTCTTAACATGCAGCCGTTGCATCTCGACGCAGAGTTTTCCAAGAACGCTGAGTTTGGCCAGCGCCTGGTGAACAGCATCTTCACCCTGGGCTTGGCGGTAGGCGTGTCGGTGGCCGACACGACGCTTGGCACTACAGTAGGCAATCTTGGTTTTGAAAAAGTTGAATTTCCTAAACCAGTCTTCATTGGCGACACCATCTACGCCGAAACTGAAGTGGTGGAGAAACGCGAGTCCAAATCGCGCCCACAGTGGGGCGTCGTCGTCTTCGAGCATCGCGCCACCAATCAACGCGGAGAAGTAGTGATGCGTTGCCGCCGTGCGGGAATGATGCGGAAGAAGAGTTAAGAATGAAAAATTAAGAATTTGAGAGAAAAAATGCAGAATTCCCTCATTACATAATTCTTAATTCACAATTTTTAATTTGTGAGGTGTTTATGTCCCGCTTGCGTCGCGCCGTGCATTTCGTGCCTGGCGCCAATGAAAAAATGTTGCAGAAGTCGCTGGCGCTGCCGGCCGACTCGCTGGTGCTCGATCTTGAAGACGCCGTGACGCCGGAGAATAAAGATTCCGCGCGCGAGGTCGTGACCCGCTGGCTCAAGGACGTCAACTTTGGCCGTCAGGAACGCATGGTGCGGATGAATCCTTTGGACACGCCGTGGGGCGTGAAAGACCTCGAGGTGACGATGCGAGGAAAGCCGGATTCGTATCTGGTGCCGAAGGTGCGCACGAAGGATGATCTACTCAAGATCGACACGATCATCTCGCGCATGGAACGTGAATACGGCCATCCGCCCGGTGAAGTGAAACTGGTGGTGCTGGCGACGGAGACCCCGCAGGGGCTCCTCAACATCCGTGATTTTGGCGTGTGTCCTCGGGTGGATTCGCTGTCGTGGGGCGCGGAAGATTTATCGGCCTCAATTGGAGCGCGCAGGAATCGCGATGAAAATGGTCAGTTCCTCGAAGTGTTCCGCTACGCGCGGATCATGACGTTGCTGGCGGCCACGGCGGCGAACGTGCAGCCGCTGGATACCGTCTTTGTTGACATCAAGGACATTGAGGGATTGCGCCGCGACTGTCTCGAAGGCGCGTGGATGGGCTTCACCGGCAAGATCACCATTCATCCAAGTCAGGTCGAAGTGGTCAACGAAATCTTCTCGCCTTCTCCTGAAGATATTGCCGAGAGTCGAGAATTGCTCGCCGCATTCGAGGAAAATCAGAAGGCTGGGAGAATGGCGTTTAGCTTCAAAGGGCAGATGGTCGACGTGCCGCATTTAACCCGTGCGCGTACGATCCTGGAGCGAGCGCGGCTCGCGGGATTGATTCATTGATGCAATCTTTACAATGGAGAAATCACAGATGATTGGCATCACCAGTTGTGGCTATCACGCGCCCTTTTGTCGTCTCGAACGGGAGAAGATTGGTCAAGCCTGGGCGAGACGCGCGGGCAAGGGCGAACGAGCGGCCATCTATTTTGATGAAGATGCGTTAACCCTCGGTCTCGAAGCCGCGCTACGTTGCGTTGAAGAAAAGGGGAAAGCCGGAATCGACGGTTTCTATTTTGCATCAACTTCCGCCCCGTTCTGGCAGCGCTCTTCTGCGAGTTTCATGGCAGCGGCGTGTGATTTACCATCCGAATGTGAGACGGTGGATTTTTCTGGTAGCCTGCGCGCGGCGACCTCGGCCCTGCGCGTGGGTATGGACGCCATGCAGAGCGGTCGGCTCTCGCGCGTGCTGGTTGCGGCTGGCGACGTGCGCGATGGACAGCCCGGCGAGAGTGATGAAGAATGGTTTGGCGATGCTGGCAGTGCTGTCTTGCTGGGCCGTGAAGGTGTGATCGCAGAAATCCTTGGTGCTGCGTCGCGCTCTGATGATTTTCTTGATGAATGGCGTCGAGACACCGACGGTTTTATCCAGACCCAATCGTCGCGCTTTGCTACTGAACGAGGGTATCAGGCCAGCTTGGTTGCCGTGGGAAGCGCTCTCCTGCAAAAACACCAAGTGACAGCAGCCGATTGTACGAAAATTATCCTGCCTTCTCCCGATGGCCGCGCCCATGTGAATGCGGCGAAGAAACTGGGATTCCAAGACGCGCAAATCCAGAATCCTCTTTTTCAAGACATCGGGGCTTGTGGGAGTGCGGCCCCGTTCTTCTTGTTGGCGGCGGCCCTGGAGACGGCCAAGCCTGGTGATCGTCTTTTACTGCTTGCCTATGGCGAAGGCGCTGACGGTTTTCTCTTGCGCGTGACGGATGAGATCAACAAACGTTCGCTCACTCACTCAGTGTCTGAGCACCTCAGTGAGAAACGTTTGTATCCTTCGTATCAAATCTTCAAGAAGATGCGCGAGTACTACGCTGAGAATGAAGAGGGACCGGAGTTATCAAACGTCTTCCTCGCCAAGGAAGAGAAGCAAAACGTGCGCCTCTATGGCACGCAGTGTATGCGCTGTGGGACGCGACAGTATCCCATCGCACGGGTCTGTATTGCTTGCCGGAATCATGACTCCTTGCAGGAAGTGCCATTGGAACGAAGTGGACAGATCTTTACTTTTACGCGCGATCATCTTTATGTGGCTGCCGACTCGCCGACCATTATGGCGGTAGTCGACGTCAACCAAGGCGGGCGGCTCTATATCCAAATGACTGACGTTGATCCCGAGGATGTGCGGGTTGGTGATGAAGTAGTCCTAACGCTGCGCCGCCGTAAAGAAGGACCAACTATGCACCACTATTATTGGAAATGCCGACCCGCTCGCTGAGGAAGCTCGGATTGCAATTGTCCAGAAATTTGTCCTCGTATAAGCTGGAAACGAAACCGTTTTATCGAGCTGCTGGAAAACTCCGTGCTCACCCTTCGACAAGCTCAGGGTGAACGGCTTTGACGCTGACGCTGTGGAGAATTCTCCGTTCGTGCTGAGCTTGTCGAAGTACGAAACTCTTTGTTGCCAGGGAAGGAGGCTGTCATGGCTCACTCGATTAAGGACCAGGTTGCGGTCATCGGTGTCGGGTGCATTAAATTTGGCGATAATTTCGATCAAGGCTATGAGGAGATGGCTGTCGAAGCTGCGTTTGCAGCTTTTAACGACGCAAAGATCACTCCAGAAGAAATCGACGCCGCGTGGCTTGGAACCTATTCTCCGGCGCAAGGGCATGGCAAAGCCGCAGTCTCGCTTGGCGATGCGCTGCGTCTTTACGATAAACCTATTTCTCGTGTAGAAAACTTCTGCGCCACCGGCACCGATGCGTTTCGCCATGCGGTCCTGGCTGTGGCCTCCGGTATCTATGACACTGCTCTCGTCTTAGGAGTGGAAAAGTACAAAGATCGCCCCGGTCGCGGGCTCGCTCGCGAGGGCGTGCATCCGTATCACAACGACGGTTCTACCGCGCCTGGTCTGTTCGCGCTCGCCGCAACGCGCTACATGCACACCTACGGCTTGACGCGGGAAACACTCGCTAAAGTCTCGGTGAAGAATCATTACAACGGTTCGTTGAACCCCAAGGCGCACATTCAGAGAAAAGTGACTCCGGAAGAAGTGCTCACTGCGCCTATCGTGGCGTATCCATTTGGGCTGTATGACTGTTGCCCGACCACGGATGGCGCCGCAGCGGCGATTGTCTGCCGTGCTGACTTGGCCAAGAAGTATCGTGACGACTACATGCTGGTCAAAGGCGTGGGACTGTCAGTGACCAGCGGGCGACCGTTCATGGATCCCACGTATGATTATCTCGGGTTCCGCGCCACGCAGCAGGCTGCGGCGCAAGCATACGCAATGGCGGGTATCACCGACCCGCTGAAAGAGATCGACGTGGCCGAGGTGCATGACTGCTTTACCTGGACCGAAATTACCAATTATGAGGACCTGGGCTTCGCGAAGAAGGGCGAAGGCGCCAAGCTCATCGAAGAGGGACGCACGGCGCTGAACGGCGATATCCCTATTAATCCCAGCGGCGGGCTCAAATCCTTTGGTCATCCCATTGGCGCCAGCGGGGTGCGCATGGTCTATGAAATTGTCACGCAACTACGCGGTCAGTCCGGACCCCGCCAGGTCAAAGACCCCAAGCTTGGATTGGTGCACAATGTTGGCGGGCCAGGGGCGGTGTCATGTGTGGCGGTATTGGGGCAACCATAGGATAATTGAGCGATTGAGTCATTGCGCCAGTGAAAGACTGCATCTGGGTAGTGAGCATACTGGAGTTGAGTTTCTTAATGACCCGATAAATCAATGATTCAAAAAGGAGAGAGCCATGCAAGAATTCAGCAATGATAAGGTCACTGTCCGTTACGATGAAAAAGTCTGCATTCACGCGGGGAAATGTGTACAGGGGCTGCCGCAGGTTTTTGATGTCAATAAAAACCCGTGGATCAATGTTGCTGGGGCGAGCGTTGAAGCGCTGAAACAGGCCATCAAGCAATGCCCCTCCGGCGCGCTCAGCCTAGAAGAGCAGAAATGAGGGTGACGCTATGATGCTCAAAGACAAAGCGGCCGTCGTGACTGGTGCTGGCGGTGGTATCGGCAGAGGCATTGCCCTATTGCTGGCGCAAGAAGGCGCGAAAGTCGTTGTGAATGATATTGGCGGCAGTTCGGCAGGGGAAGGGCGCGATAGTGCTCCTGCTGACAAGGTGGTTGCCGAGATCGCGGCTGCCGGTGGCGCTGCTGTTGCCAACTACGATTCCGTGGCGAGTCTGGCCGGCGGAGAAAAAATTATCGGCGCTGCGCTGGAGAAGTTTGGACGTATTGATATTGTTGTCAACAATGCCGGTATTCTGCGCGACCGCATGATCTTCAACATGAGCGAAGAAGAGTGGGATGCAGTCATCAACGTCCACCTCAAAGGCTCATTCGCTTGCACGCGCGCCGCCGCGCCGCACATGCGCCAGCAGAAGAGTGGACGCATCATCAACATTACCTCGACCTCCGGTCTGATCGGCAACTACGGACAGGCCAACTATGCCGCAGCTAAGATGGGAATCGTGGGTCTCACCAAGGCCGCCGCATTGGATATGGGGCGATATGGGGCCACGGTCAATTGCATTGCGCCGTTTGCGTGGACCCGCATGATTGGCACGATTCCGACCGAGACTGAGGTGCAAAAGCGACGGGTGGAGAAACTCAAAAAGATGAACCCCGCCATGATCGCCCCGTTGGTGACCTTCTTGGCCAGTGATGCGGCGCAAGAAATCAGCGGCCAAATTTTTGGCGTGCGCGCGAAGGAGATTATTCTCTTTTCGCAACCCCGTCCGATTCGGCAGATCGCTGATGCGGAAGGGTGGACTGCGGAAAAAATCGCTGAGGTGATCCCTGCTGCGTTCAAGCATTCTTTCTACAAACTCGATGTGACGACGGATGTGTTTCCGTATGATCCAATCGTGTAACTACTACCGCCAGCGCTGCTCTCATGCATCACGTAACACGAAACATGTCATGTGTGGTGCGTGTTACGTGGATATAAGTATAGGACTGTCATTATGCCGAGCAACACTTCTTCCATCATCGACGAAATCTGTGAGTACTCACTGAAAATGGCGGCGGAAATTCCTTGGCTTTCAGAACCGCTGACCAAAGGCCGTGGCCGCGCTTATCTGCTCCAGCATATCCCGCGCAATCGACTGTACAGCGCCGTGATTCGCCCCGCCTGGTTGAGCCGTTGCCCTGATCTTGCGGTGGTGCGGAAAACCATCGGCCAGATGCGTGAAGAACTGGTCTTTGATGACCAGATTGCCCAGCCTCACACCTCTATTCTGTGGCAGATGGGCCGCAATGTTGGTCTGACTGACGAACAGATGAACACGACCAAACCGGTCCCACTTGTCGAGGTGTCCTTCCATGTGTGGGAGAACATCGCGCGCACCCGTCACTGGATTGCGGGATGGCTGGGGAGTTCCGTGGATGAGTTCATTATCACGGCGATGCCGCACCATAATTTCCAGGCGGCGGCCTGGAAGCAAACGTTTGGCTTGACAGATGAGCAAGTCTTTTTCTTCTCTTATCACACGAAGGCCGATGACGACCACGCCGGGCGGCGAGTGTGGGAGCCCATTACTCGCCATGTTCATGACGAGCGCACGCACCATGAGATTATCGATGGCATGAAGCTGGCCTTGACCGCGCTCAAATTGTTCTACCAGGGCATTGCGGAATTAGGCGATCAAATGGACCGGGAGCAGCCGTGAATACTGAGACGTCGATCCTGCTAAAAGAACTGCTTGACCGAGAGCAAATCCGTGACCTCGTCCATCGATATTGTTGGGCTGTCGATAAAGGGACGCTTTCCGATGTCATGGCGCTGTTTCACGACCCTAGCACGCTCATCTTAGCACCGGGGAAAAAATATGCTGACAAGTCTGCGGTGCAGCAGTGGTACGATGTCTATCTGCAAAATCGCATGGAAGTCTTGCGCCATCTCATTCACAATCAGGTGATTACTCTCAAGAGCGACACCGCCACCTCGAAAAGTTATTTCGACGCCGTGGGTGATCTCAAGGGCGAATCGATTACCGTGGCTGGTTACTACGAAGATACGTTGCTGCGCGTCAACGGCGAGTGGAAATTCACCGAAAAGATTATTCGCTTGGATTTTCTCGTGCCGATCAATGAAGGGTGGGGCGGGAAGAAGCGGATCAAGCGCAACTTAGTGCCGCCGGACTTGTCCTGATCTTCGGGTTTCACAGGCAAGTGTCCGTGGAGCGAGTTTCTTTCTGATTGACGATATCAATGTTGCGATGACGATTTGACTGCTGGCCTATGTCAGAGATAATATCTTTCTGACAAAAAGGGGGTTCGCTCTTTTTGTAGAAGCGAGCCTCAAAAGTATTGAGCAGATAGGGAAACGGGGGCTCCCTTTGTTGCTCCCCTCAACAACAGTTGGAGGTGTGGTTATGAAACGTATGTGGACTCTGATGGCGGTGGGGCTTATTGGCGCGAGTCTGACGCTTGCTCCCATGACCTACGCGGAAGAGGGGGCTTCGGGAAGTAGCGCGACTCATGCGACGACGAAGAAGAAAGCCAAAAAGCATTCCCACCATTCCCACAGCAAGAAAAAGGCCAGCACGGAATCTTCGTCTTCTGGCGAATCGAAATAAGACCGCGCCCATCAGATGAGGTCAAGGGCGCGTACACGCGACGCTCTTGGCTTTGTCTTTTTTCTTGGCGCACCGCCTTCGGTTGGCTATTCGCCTTTCTGCTTTTCTCTTGAGACTCCGCTCTCCACGGATGACTCTACCCTTTGCTCCTTGCACCTGCTAATCAATCCTGGTGACCGCTCCACTCGAAGGCTTCCGTATTCTCGATCTCTCGCGCGTGCTGGCGGGACCATATTGCACCATGATGTTGGGTGACCTTGGCGCTGAGGTCATCAAAGTTGAGCGTCCAGGGAGCGGAGATGATACGCGCGCCTGGGGTCCGCCTTTTCTTGGCGGCGAGAGCGCCTATTATCTGTGTGCGAATCGCAACAAGAAAAGTATCACGATCAACCTCAAGGCTCCTACCGGTCAAGAAATCGTGCGGCGTCTCGCTTGTCTCAGCGATGTGTTCGTCGAGAACTTCAAAGTTGGGGAACTGGCGGCGCTAGGGTTGGGGTACGATCAACTAAAGACGCTCAATCCTGCTTTGGTGTACTGCTCGATTACGGGCTACGGCCAAAATGGTCCTGATAAAGATTTACCTGGTTACGATTTCATTATTCAAGGACGGGGTGGGGTCATGAGCATCACCGGCGAGACTGATGGCGAGCCCATGAAAGTGGGAGTCGCCGTCGTTGATATTACTGCTGGGCTCTTCGCCGCCAACGCCATCCAGGCCGCTTTATTGGCGCGGACAAAGACCGGTCGCGGACAAGCGATCGATATTTCCCTGCTCGATGCGCAAGTTGCCTGGCTAGCTAATGTGGCAAGTAATTATCTCGTCTCCGGCCAACGACCACAGCGGTTCGGCAATGCTCATCCGACGATCGTCCCCTATCAAACGTTCCAGGCGAAGGATAGTTTCTTTTGTCTAGCAGTAGGCAATGATGGACAATGGCGGAAACTTTGCGACGTCTTACGGAGCCCCGAGCTGGCCAACGATGTCCGTTTCGCGACGAATCCAGCCCGGGTGCAGCATCGGGAACTGGTGATCTCGACGTTGCAAAAGGTTTTCGTGACACGAGAAGCAACGTTCTGGCTGCGCGAGATTGCGCAGGCCGGAGTGCCCTGTGGTCCAGTGCAACCGCTTGACTACGTCTTTGCCGACCCGCAAGTGCTGGCGCGAGATATGGTCTGGACCGTACCTCACCCTTCCGCCGGAGCAGTTCGTCTCGTCGGCTCACCGCTCAAACTTTCGGACTCTCCAGTTGTGTCGCAGGCTCCCCCACCGTTGCTTGGCGAACACACCGACGAGATCTTGACCTCGGTCCTTGGTTACTCGCTCGCAGAAGTCTCCTGTTTGCGCGCCGAAGGTGTTGTTTAATTTATCTCCTGCACGGACCGCCTTACTTGTCGCTACTTCGGGTTGAGAAAATCCAGTAGATATTGGTTCACCAACTCCGGCTGCTCTTGCTGCACCCAGTGGCTACACTGGGGAATGTATTTGATCTCGAAGTGATTGTTGAAATAGGGCTCCATGCCATACGTGAGCTCTTTGCCGAGAGCAATATCTTCTTCGCCCCAAATAAGCAGCGTGGGGCAGGTAATTTGCGGAAACAGTTGTTCCCCATGCCGTAGCGTTTCTCGGAACGCCGCCCGATAGTAATTGATCGCCGCCGTCAAAGCGCCGGGTTTTTTCAGTGCTTCTTCATAACAACGCAGCTCTTCATCTGGAAACGCGTCCTTGCGAATGGCCATGCCACGAAATGCTTGCTCGACGAATCGTCGTGCATTCAAGCGAATGCCCCACTCCGGCAGCCAGGGAATCTGGAAAAAGAACATGTACCAACTGCGACGAAGTTGGCGACGGTTTGAGCGTAGATGTTTTTGAAATGGTCCCGGATGGGGACAGTTCATCACCACCAACCGTTCGGTCGCTTGTGGATAATGCGCGGCAAAAGCCCAGGCCACGCCGCCACCCCAATCGTGGCCAACAATGACGGCCTTCTCTTCGCCGAACGCGCGAATCAAGGCCATGACATCAGCAGTCAGCGTATCCACCCGGTAATTCGCGACGCCGACCGGTTTGTCACTCTCGTTATAGCCCCGGAGGTCTGGGGCGACCACGCGGAATTGTTGAGCCAGCACCGGAATTTGATGTCGCCAGGAGTACCAAAACTCGGGGAACCCGTGCAAGAGAATGAGGAGCGGTCCTTGCCCCTGCGTGACATAGTGTAAACGAACGCCGTTGACGTGGGCGAAGCCATGTTGCCAAGTTTCATTCATACGCCTACGCCGTTCCCGCTTTGCGCGCCCGCTCTAGCACGATCTTTTCGATGTCAGCAATCGGACCATCAATCATGCGGCCTCGAAACGCCACTGCTCCTTTCCCCTCGGCGACCGCTTGCTCGAATGCCGCGACCAGCTCACGGGCATAGTCCACTTCTTCTTGTGTCGGCGTGTAAATTGCGTTCACCGGCTCGACCTGATTGGGATGGATACAGGCTTTACCTTCGTAACCAAGTTGTTTGCCTTGACGGGTTTCGACCGCCAATCCTTCGAGATTGGGAATGTCGAGAAACACGTTGTCGATCGGTGTAATGCCGGCAGTCTTCGCGGCCATGACTACTTGACAGCGCGCGTGGAACACCACGCCTTCGGTTGAGGGGGCGGCCTTGATTCCCATTGAGAGAGAAAAATCGCCATGACCAAAAGCGATGCCGGCAATGCGCGTTGTCGCTTTGGCGATAGTAAAGGCGTTGCCAATCGCTTCCGGCTGCTCGATCAACGGCACGAGTACAACCGACCCCGACGCCCGGCCACAACGTTGCTCCGCTAACGACACTAAACGATCGACAAATTGGATGCTCTCAGCAGAGTTGGTCTTTGGAACCACGAGTCCATCCGCCCCCGCCTCCACCATTGCGAGCACGTCGTCGAGAAAGTAAGGAGTATCGAGGGCGTTAATGCGGACGGTGCGCTCAAAACGTGCGAAACCCTGGTCCTGCAGCACCTCTTTCATCGTTTCCCGCGCCGCCGGTTTGCGCTCCGGCGCCACTGCATCTTCGAGATCGAAAATGAGTGTGTCGGCTGCGGATCCCTGCGCCTTGGCAAAGAATTTTTCGCTGCTGGCGGGAACAAATAATAGACTGCGACGTAGACGGGACATAGCTTTCTCCTTTTTGGATCCTACTAAACCATTGGCACGCGAGGGTAAGAATAGGAGAAACGGGGAATCGGGAAAGAGGATCTTTTCTTGATTTTTTCTCCAATTCTCCCCGTCTCCGCTTCTCCGATTCTTTTTCTCAATCAGATCACTCCCTTCTCCTTCAACTCCGCCAGCCGTTCTTTCGACAGCCCCAACTTGTCATAGTAGATTTCTTCATTGTGCTGTCCCATATGAGTCGGCCCGGGCCAACGAATTTGTCCAGGAGTCCGTGACAACTTCGGAAAGACGTTCTGCATCCGCACTGGTCCCAGGTCAGGGTCCTGCACGGTGGTGACGACGTCGCGCGCCTGAAAGTGCGGGTCGGTGAAAATGTCGGCGATACTGTAGACCGGGGCGCAGGCGCATTCGTATTCGTCGAATTTCTTCAGCGCCGCCTCCGCCGTTTGCTCTGCAATCCAGTCGCCGACAATCCTGTCTACTTCGTTGATGTTGACGATGCGGGCGCGATTATCTTTGAAGCGTGGATCATTGATGAGGTCCGGTTGCCCAATCGCCGCGAACACACGAGCAGCGATAGCCGGGGCGTTGGCCGAGAGCGCCAGCCAGCGTCCGTCTTTCGTCTTATAGATATTGCGCGGCGCGCCGATTGATGGCACGCGATTACCGGTGCGCTGCTGCACGGCGCCGAGTTGATCGTAGGTAATGGCTTGATCGCCGAGGATCGTGAACAATGGCTCCAGCACACTGAGATCAATGTATTGGCCTTTGCCGCTTTTGTGATCGCGTTCGTACAGTGCCATCATCGTGGCCCAGGTGCCAAGCTGACCAGCAACGGCGTCAGCCAGACCCGTGCCCGGCAGTGTCGGCGGTCCATCCGGCTGGCCCGTGATATAAGCAAACCCACTCATCGCCTCGGCCAACGTGCCAAACCCAGGCTTATCTTTGTAGGGTCCGGTCTGACCAAAGCCAGACACCCGTACGAACACGAGGCGCGGATTCAGAGCGTGCAGCACTTCCCATCCGAGCCCCCATTTCTCCATCGTGCCTGGGCGAAAATTTTCCGTGAGGACATCGGCGTCGGCAATCAGCTTTTTGAAAATCTCCTGGCCTTCGGGTTTTCCCAGATCTAGGGTGACGCAGCGCTTGTTGCGATTGGTGATTTTCCACCAAAGCGGAATGCCGTTCTTCACAGCGCCCAACGATCGCAAACTATCGCCTGACTTCGGATGCTCGACTTTAATCACCTCGGCGCCAAAGTCTCCCATATTTTGCGAGATCGTCGGCGAAGCAAAGAGCACGGCGATGTCGACGACTTTCAATCCCTCAAGCGGTAGGTTCCCCATGAATCCAGGTTCCTCCTCGAATAGCGTTCTTGTCCTGGCGTTTGTAGCGCGTTTCTAAAGAGAGCGCAAAGCTGATCAGCGGCGTTGAAATACCGAGATCAGCGGCGTCTGCAATAACATCCGCCCTTGTGGAGCCAAAGCTTCCTCAAAGATCCCTGAGGAGCCACGGCTCAACACTACACCTTCAGGCTCTAGCACGCGGAGCGCCTCAGCGACGGTGCGGGTAAAGGTCTCCGGCGTCATAGGAATCTCGGGATTGAACACGTTAGCGACATAAATTACGCGAATGGATTGATTCCCTAAAGCGTTGAGATCGCTCATCGCGCCATGGTGTAGACGAAGGCGGGACGGAAGCGCGGGGTCCAAGCGTTGGAGCGCGGAGAAACTCTGTGCTGCTTCGATGATATGTTCCCCGATCCACTCGTAACCATGCACACAGTCCAATTCAAAGACGCGGAGCAGATCGTACGGCTCCATGACATTCATGCCGAAGCCAAGGCTCAGCCCCTGCGCCGGTCTGCGGTTCCGCACCAAATCTAACAAGTTGACCCGAGCCAGCGCTTGCACCAGACCAATGGCCTGCAAGAGTGCGGGTGCGACCTGTCCTCCAACGCTATCGCGTAATCCAGTAAATTGTAGCAACAACTTATAAGCGGGATCGTCACGCCAAGGCGCATCGTCTTCGGAGAAGAGTTCACCTTCAATAAATTGACGCCAGGGCCCATTCATAAACGCTCGTGACTTGCATGCGGAAGTTTCGTCGTCATTTACGCAGAAGCTCGTTATTTGGCAAGCGGACAGCCTGCTCAGGGCGCATCATTTTTGATTTTTCCCCTTTGATTTTTGCCATTCTGTATAAGCAGAAGTTCCCCTTTCAGCCGATACAGCTCCGCCTCATACCAACGCTCCCCAGTTTTCTGCACCAAGTCCAACGCCTCGGCCAAAGCGCTCAGCCCTTCTTCAGCCTGTCCTCCTTTTCCATACGCCTCGACCGGCAGGGCAAGATGAAACGGCAGGAACAGCTCTTCCCTCGTGGCCCGAACGGCAGCCAAGCCTTGACGCATCTGCACAATCCCTTCTTCTCCTTGTCCCTGCGCGGCCAGCGCCCAGCCTCGCTGGATAGTCCCCAACGCCAAAAACTGCGCAAACCCCTGCTCGGTCGAGAGTGCAATCACCGCTTCCGCCCGCTTTTGGGCTGCTTGCCCCTCCCGGCGGTACTGATGTTGCCAGCCAGCCAGGATTAGGGCCATGGCCAGGCTAAAGGGGTGAGACGACTCCTGAGCCAGGATGAGAGCTTCGTGGCTTCTCTTTAGGGCCTGGTCTGGATAGCCAAGCAACCATAGGACCGAGGCCTCGATGTTTAGGCAGCTCACCCTGAAGGGCATGATACTGAAGACATAGGAGCTGCCCTTTTGGGGGTCATGGAGGGCAGGGCTCTGCTCTAGGTGTGCTCGGGCAGGGATTAGCTCTCCAAGAGGAGACAAGGTCTGCCCCAGCGCCTGGTGGGCCTGTAGGAGGAGCGCTGGGTTTTGTACGTTCTGGGCTAAGGTGAGGAGTTGGTTCCCCAGTTCCCGCGCAGTTTGGAACTCCGCCCGCATGAGATAAAATCCCCACAGTCCTCGCAGCACCTGGAGGAGCTGAGGAGTCTCTCCCACCTGCAGACAGAGCTCTCGCGCCCGGGCATAGGTTTTTCCCACCTCTGGAGCCGCAATCCCCTTAGTCGCCATGAGCGGCGTGCCCAAGGCATGTTGTAGCGGGAGTTCTTGGTGGAGGCGCTCAGGAGTGTCCGGAAGCGTCTTGAGTAGCTCCAGCCCTCTGCTCAGTAGACTAGTCGCCTCTTGATTGGCCGAGCGTCGCAGGGCATTCTCGCCTGCGTACTGTAGATACTGCACGGCTTTGCCATACTCCCGCCCTCGCTCAAAGTGCACCGCCAGTTCCGTAGCAATCTCTCTGGCTCGGTCGCCATACGCGTGTTCTTCTCGCTCGCCAATCTGCCGATGTAGACGCTGCCGCCGCCCTGCTGGGATGCGGTCGTAGAGTACCTCTTGATAGAGAGTGTGGAGAAAGCCATACCGCGCTGCTAAAGTTCCGTCTGGCCATTCGGCCGTGCCACTCGCCCGCAAGAAGAGTTCCCGCCGCGCCAACTCTGCACACTGCTCCTCCACCGCCTCTACCTCTGTTCTAATGCCTACTGCTACTGCCGCGACTGAGAACTCTGCTCCGGCCACGCTGGCCACTTCTAAGACTGCACGCTCTGCGGGACTCACCTGCGCCAGCCGCTGCTCGATCATCTGCCGAAGAGTCTCCGGGACTGCGGCTGCGGGTTCCTCTTTCTTCAAGATCCACTGCCCCTCCTGCTGTACCAGCACATCTTGTGACAGCCAATGCTCCACCATGTTGACCATGAACAGCGGGTTGCCATCCGTGCGTTGGTGAATCACCCGCGCTAAACGTCGGAGGAGCGCGGCAAGCTGCGCCCCTCCAGCGAATCGCATCGTCAGATACTCGGACACATGCACTTCGCGCAGAAAGTCCAACGCCAGCTCCTGGCAGCGCCCGTGTATCTGCAATTCCTGCTTCATCCCCTTGAGCGGATGCTCGCGCGCCAGCACCTCCACTGGCCGATAGGTCCCGATCACCAACAGTCGCGCCGGCTCTGCCCGCCGCGCCACAAGCGCCAGCCAGTCCAGCGTGGACATGTCGCTCCAGTGCAGGTCTTCAAGCACCAGCACCAAGGGCCGCGCTCTCGTCGCCACTTCGATTGCTTCCGCCAGCTCTCGGAGCATGCGCTCCCGCGTTGCCCCCGCCGTCTTACGGTGCAGCGCTTCGAGATCACTATTGGTGAGCAGGGCAGGCAGTTGGAGGCACCACGTGGGGGCATACTGCGCCAAGATCGCGCGCAGCTGCTGCCCTCCAGACTCCTGACACAGCCGCCCCAGGGCCGTGAAGATCGGTAGATACGCCTCCCCCGCGCCGTAGTGATCGATGCACTGCCCGCGCGCACTCCAGACCTGTTCGTCGGCCGCCAGCGAGGCGAGAAAGGCTTCGACCAGGGTCGTCTTGCCAATCCCCGGCTCGCCGGTGACGAAGACGAGCTGGCGTTCCCCGCGCAGGGCTGTGTCGAACCAGTGGTGCAGTTGGGCTAATTCCGTCTCTCGCCCCACAAGCGCGGGTGCGGCATGCGGAATACGCAGTGCGGCATGTTGACTTTGGACTTTGGACTGTAGACTTTGGTCTGGCGGGATGATGGTGGCGAGTGGGGCAATGAACCGAAACCCGCGCCGGTGGGCCGTCTCGATGTACCGTGATGCTTGCGCGACATCTCGTAAAGCCTTGCGCAGCTCTTTGATGCACGCCGTCAACGCCGCATCACTGACCACCGTCCCTGGCCACACGGCCCTAAACAGCTCCTCCTTGGTTACCACCTGCCCGCCTCGCTCCACTAAGTAGCACAGCACAGAGGCGGCCTTCCGCGTCAACCTCACTTCCTGTTTGCCCCGCCAGACCTGTCCGGTGTGGAGGTCCAGCCGATAGAGACCAAAGCTAAGTAGCTGTTCTGGCGCCATTTTCATTGCCTCGCACATCTTAGAGTAATCTCAGACAAATCTCAGAGTTTTCCCATGACTTTTTCTCCCCATGTTCATACTCTCCTGACACAGCGTCGGTACAAGTGCAAGAGAGAGGTGGGAACAGGGCTTGTGTATGTCGCCGCAGCAACCAGCAAACGCTCCGCTGTCCATGCATTGGGCGTTCGTCGTGCACTTCCGCACGAGCACGAACATCGCGCAGGGTCAGATCGAAGGACGAGTGGAACATGTCCTCTCTGGGCAAGCTGCGCAGTTCGTCTCGCTGGACGAATTGTTGGCCTTCATTGCGCATATCCTCACGCAACAACAGCAACAAAGGAGGTGAGGTCATTTGCTTGTCGCACCATAGCGAGCCGCAAGGGAAGAAGCTGGAGAGTAGCAACACCATTCTGTCCGCATTTGCTCCACACCGCTCCGCCCTTCGCAAGAGAGCGAAGACCCCGTGGTGGGACCACACCACGGTGGATCACCACGGGACAGGGGAGCGAGTGTGCACACAACCGATAAAGGAGGAGGTATGAAGACACGGTCGTTCCTCGTGAGTATAGCGCTCGTGCTGTTGCTGGCCATTGCCGTTGGCAGCGGAGAAGCGGGAGCAACACCATTTCGTGCAAGCTCTGTAGGCACCTGTATCAACAAAGACGACTTTAGCTATACCGGCACGCCAGGACATTCTTGCACCACTGCGGGCAAGAGTACGCTGGGCCCGTATACTGCCCAGGTTGTGGGCGAAGCTCCAGCGGACGGCCAGACGTGTCCGCTGCCGGGTGGCGGCAGCGGCGTAGAATTCGTCTTTGTCGGGATAGATGTTGCGTTGAGCTTCGCCGCGACCACGGAGCAACTCTTCTTGCACCTTAGTCCCAGTGTTACCAGCCACGCCTGCTTTGACCCGACCACAGGCGTAGAAAGGGGGCAGGCCACCTTTAACGTCAGCGGCGGGACGGGCCGGTTTGCCGGGGCAACCGGGACCGCCGTCGAGACCTTTCAGTTCATTGCACTGGCGCCGCCGGCTAGTCCCCCCGGCAAAGGCTTCTTCGGCAGCCCGACCAGCACGTTCGCTGGCACGATAAAGTTTGCGGGGAGTGAAAGAGACGGGCAGGATGGTGACTAAGCGAGTGAGAAGGACGAGTACATTAGCGCTTACTGACAACTATTCGTGCGAGTCCTGGCGAATCGCACACTTTTCAGAAGGAGACGCGAAATGAAAGCAGTACAGTTCTCACGGTTGCGGCTTTTCCGCTTGATCGCTCTGTTGACATTGATGACGAGTATGCTTGTGAACAGGGGGATTACTCAAGCTGAAGAAGGCGCCCAAAGCGAATTGACGGCCATTAATGGCATAGGGTTGGGGCGTGTGAACATTTCACCGACGTCGGCAGACCAGGGAACGTTTGCGGCTGAAATTACGATCATGGTCCACGATACAGCACCAAACACTACGTTTTTCGTCCGACGCGCCCCTGATCTTGTCCCAGACGGTAATTGCACGGGGACCTATCTAACGAACGCCGGAGTGACTCTCACAACCTCCGAGGGCGGAGCAGGTGCAACGCATTTTCAATTCCACCGTGGTGCGCCCTTTATTTCTGGCGTCAAGTTCGATGTGGTCTTCCAGGTGTTCACTACCGATGGGACTACGGTATTAGAGAGCGAGTGCATGACCGTGACCGTGAAATAGAACGGTCACCTGAGCGCCGGGGCAACGCACAGAGGCCGTCGCCGTTGCCGGAGGTGTCCCCTTGTGCGTGTCCTGGGCTCCCAAATCAATCCCGCCTTTAAGCAGAATAATAGGGGGTCAGGTCTTGCAATGCAACAGGTCTCTCTCTGCTGGCTACGTACTCTTGGAAAGGTTGACTGCCGTTATCCAGAACCCTATGGTCGTTCTGACGTCCACACAGGGGAAGTCCGATGCAATCCATACCTGTCTCTAAATTCAAAGCGAAACGCCTCCAGGTGATCGATTTACTCTTTTATCAAGGACTTTATGGCTCACATCAGTGAAGACTTGGCGGCTTCCCTTCAACATCTCGAACCAGCAACGAGTGTAGAAGAAAGCCTGGCCCGCCTTCTTAAGAGGCGCAATGAAGACGAGCTAAGCGCTGTCATTCACCGCATCGTGGCCGAGCGGGAAAGAAATGATCTCTTAGCGGTCTTCAAGCAGATGGGAAGCTATCATCCGCACGATCGCACTGGTACTGACCGCTCATGGGACAGAGGAGATTCACCAAGGCCACGGGTCTGGCTCCTCCGTATTGACTGTGCACTCTCGACGATCCATTCTGCTGGTAGGAATAACGGTATAACTATATGGCAAGCGTCAAGACCGCGATCTCTTTACATAAGCCGTTGTTTGACCAAGTCGAGGCGTTAGCAGCAAAGATGAACGTTTCGCGCAGTTGCATATTTGCGCTAGCGGTGGAAGAGTTCGTGCGTCGGCATCAGAGTCAACGACTTTTGCAGCGGATCAACGAAGCATACGAGGGCGCTCCAGATCCGGCTGAAGCGGCGCTCCGCCGCCGTATGCGTCGGCAGCATCGACGGATTGTCGAAGGCGAATGGTAATCCATCAGGGCGATATTTTCTGGATCGACCTTGACGGCCCGTCAGGTTCTGAGCCGGCGTATCGCCATCCGCACGTAGTTATCCAGAATAATCTCTTCAACCGTAGCCGGATCAATACTGTGGTTGTCTGTGCACTGACCTCCAACCTCCAGCGTGTCTCAGCGCCAGGCAACATACTGCTCAAGCCGAAAGAAGCAAACCTCCCGAAACAGAGCGTGGTGAATGTCTCGCAAATCTTCACTGTCGATAAGACTCAATTGGAGGAAAAAATCGGCGCCTTGTCGGCTCGGCGCGTACGGGAGATCGTGAACGGCATCCGACTGCTGACTGAACCGCGTGAGCCTGAGTAGATCTTTCTACTCACCGACGCCTCCGGTAATTTGCCCAATGGTTACTCTCCCTTAGCTTGCCTCACCCACTCACGCACGCGACGCAGCCAAGCCGTGCGCTTGAACTGTTTGTCTTCCGCAAGGAACCGGGTCAAGACTTCGCCTGTAACTTTTGGCAACACCGTACTTTCTGCTTGCTCCTGATACGCTTCACCCTCAAGCCTGAAGATCCTCACCTGCGCCCCGTCGTAGCGCCAGACTTCCGGAATGCCCAAAGCTGCAAAGAGGGGGAATTTATTCAGCGAGGGACTGGTGATGTCGATCTCAATGATCAGGTCCGGTGGTGGGTCAATGGTTAAGTCGAGTTCCTCTTTTCCTCTGACCAGCGCCTCGTGCTGAATATAAAAACAGGCATCGGGCTCAAAACCACGCCCGAGATCCGCACGTTTGAAGGTGGTTGAGCCGAAGCCATACACATCAATGTTTAGCTCTTCCGCTAGCACTTCGATCAAAACGGACAAGGTGTGTTTTACCGACTCATGCTTTCCAGAGAGCACCATGATTTCCAGCCTCCCTTGGTCGTAAGTGAAGTGCGTGCCGCTACTATCCTGGTGCTCGGCGAGCAGACGTTCGTAGGTTTCCCAACTAATGTCGTACAAAATCACGTGTTGGGCTGACTCAGACACTCGCGCAGAAGACGTGGTCGGAAGAGAAGTTTCCGTATGTTGCTGCATAACGTTCCTCTATTTGTATCTCGGCTGGATTGTACCTGAGAAAACGGTGTCGCCGCCAGCCTCTTCCGATACCTATCAATTGCCAGACTACTCGGACGATAAAACGCCAAGCTCAGATGCTCTGATTGAGCTGTGCAAGACGCTGACCGAGCTGCACGCGTTCCGCAACCGATAAACCGGGGCGCACTTGTTGTTCGATCGCATCCACTAACGGGCGTAGCCCACGTCGGTTTGCCAGTTGGATCGAGAGCCCAGGCCGGGCATTCAACTCTAAAACTAACGGACCTCGTTCCGCATCCAACACCACGTCAACTCCGAGGTAACCGAGAGCGACAGCATCGGCGCACCGTGCGGCAATGAACAGCACTGCCTCCCAATCGGGGATTTTCACGTCGATGAGGGGATGATCGGTATCCGGATGGATGGTGGTCCAACGTTTACCGGCAATAGCAGAGACGGTTCGGCCCGACTGTAGATCGACGCCGACGCCAATACCTCCAAGATGGAGATTGGCGCGACCACGCGATTTCTGTGTTGCTAAACGCAACATCGCCATCGCCGGCGCCCCATGCAGCAGCAAAACGCGGATATCAGGGAGGCCATAAAAACTCAACTGCGCCAGCAATGGGTGCGTGCGCACGCGTCGTTCAATCAGGGCTTCGTCATAGCGTTGGTTCAGGGAAAAGACGCCGCCAAGAATATCCGACAAGTGGCTCTCTACTTGGCGCACCGACAGTGTTTGCCCGGAGGAGGTCAACAACGCCTCGCCTCGTCGTTCGGTGATAATGACAACACCTTCTCCTCCAGCTCCTTGCGCAGGCTTGATGACAAATTCGCGCCAAGTGCGGGATTCTTCGGCAAAGCGGCGAAGGTCGCGCTGCAAGCGGTAGACTGCAAAAGTGTCCACGATTGGGATGTCGAGCGCCGCCAGCGCCTCTTTGGTCTTAACCTTGTGGTCAACAATTTGAAAAAATGCGCGTGGGTTGTATCGGGCGATCAACTCGTGGTTGCGTCGATTGATCCCCAGCACTTGCTGAGAAAGCCACTGGAGCTTTCGCATTATCCGATGGACGCTTTCCGCACTGCCGCCGGGGACGCAGCCTCGGTTCGGTGCGTTAATCCGTAGAAGCGCACGTACTCAACCAAGCGGAGCCCACGCCAGCGTCCGAGCAGCAATTCCACCACAATGACGCCAACGAGGAGTTCTGGAAAGGTCAACACCAGCGGTTTCAACCCTGTCCATTCGATGCCCACATACGAACAGATCGCCACCAAGAGTGTGTTGCGGGTCAAACGGAGCGCTTCGCCGGTTCCTCGTTCGAGCTGAGTGTTCGTGAAGTTTTCGATGGTGTTGGCCATGATGACCATCGGGAAAACGCTGGCGTGCAGTAACGCGCCAATACCCAAGGTGGCCCCAACGACCGTGAGCCCCACCATGCTTACCGCCACCACGGCAATGAGAATCGCCACCCGTGATACTAAATGTAGTCGTAAGCGCTGCAGTACAAGCCGTAGCCCGGAGCCTAACCCCACGATGATCCCGAACACGACCAAGCCCCAGCCGATCCCTGTCGTTAAGAAAGCTAAGGATAGCAACATCGGCGAAAAAGTACCGAAGGTGTCTAACCCAATTACATTGCGAATAATGACGAGAAAAAACGCAATTAACGGCAGCACCAAGATCAGATTTAACGCCGGCAGCGGCACCAAGGATTGGACGGCTAACATCCACAACTTGACGACTTTCCAACGCCACCACGACAATTGCGCGATGGTTTCAGTGGTAAGCGCCTCAGCTTGTGCATGGAGCCGCGCTAAGCTGTCCACGAGCGGCGCTTTGTCGTGTGTGGACGAACGAGCAATTTCCCACAAGCGCAGCAGGTCCGTTTCTTGACGGGCCAACACCAATTCCTTTGGTTTCAGCAAGCGCAACGCAACCGCCCCCAACACTCGTCCGACCGACCAGGCAAATTCTCCGGCGATGACGATATGCAGATCTTTGAATTGGACGCCGGTCTCCCCTTGCTTGATGAGAGCATAGAGGCCAACCGTATCTTGCGTATTGATAAGCAAAAGATTGGCTTCTCTGATGAGCGTCAGGTTGTCACTGACAAGCGACTGTAAATAGTGTTCACGAAAATAACTGGACTCGAAATCGGCGCTGAGCAACGCGACGTTGATCTGCTCCCTCTGGGCCGCCGCTAGAATCTGGTCAATCACTCCCTGCGGGATGGCGCGGTCGTTGATGAACACGACATTGGCAACAGGATGATCTACGTACGCGGCGATGGTGTGGATATGCTCGCTCTCGTACCGAGCCCCCCGGCGACGCGCGCGGTTCGATAGTCTGTTGGCTTGGTCCGCCGCCAGCGCTTCACTGCGAGTGAGCTGGCGGATCGTGAATGCATATTCCACCGGCACGTGTTTCGTGTGAATGAGGAGCGGCAAATCATTGCGATACAACGCGAGGTAGGTATTGGGTAACCAGGCGAAGTAGCCGCCGGTTGGGTCCAAGGGAACCCATGCCTCTCCTATCATTGCTTCTACCCACGAGATGGTCGTGCGTTTTTTGGCCGTGTCGCCGAGGCGAATCCCGCCGACGATGCGCGCAGGAATGCCAACCGATCGGAGCAACGCCACTAGGGCGCGCGTTTTTCCGACGCGGCTTCCACTCCCTGAAGTAATGACGGTCAACGCATCGCTTTTACTCTCGCTGCTCTGTGTTCCGGAGAGGCTGGCGACGTATGTGTACAAAGCCCGCGTCACTTGTTCTACGGTAGTTGGCCCCCGAGTCGACTTCTTCGGGATCAGTCGTCTGGCGCGGTTTTGTACCAGAGATGTCGTGCTCTGGATGAGCGGCGACGGGGCCAAGTAGCGCTGCAACTCCGGCGTGCTCGGAGGTTGCGGGAAGGGCAGTGGCGGCAACACGGCGCTGGCGTCGGCGATTTGGACGGTGTACTCATAAGCGATCTGCGAGGGCGGGTGGTCTTCGGTGCGCACGACCCAATGTCCCCAGAGGTTCAACCCGTCCGCCTCTTCTCGATACGCCGCGCCGTTGACGCTTGCCCGCCGCGCCAACACACTCTGGCGTCCATCAGATAGCGGGAGCAACATCTGTACGTGGCTGTTTGGAGGAGCTTTGGCGAGAGCCATGGTCACGGTCACTCGCCAATAGGCTGTGGCAAGATGCGTTGGAGAATCCGCCCAGGCCCGCGCTTCCGGGTCGGTGAGTGCGTCTTCGTTGCTGAACACGGGCTCTTCTTCTTGCGCTGCACAGGCAGAGTACAATACGAGCCACAAGCAAAGACACAGTACGTAACGCACCATGAGACACATAAAAAACGCCGCTAAGTGTTTCTTATCGTAAGGAGGAAACGAACTGAGCGCAAGGAAAGCGGAGAGAAAGGGCATAATAACATCCTGGATTCCGGGTCGCGGCCTGCGGCCTTGCCCGGAATGACGAACAAGGCAGAGCCGTCATTCCAGCGAAAGCTGGAATCCAGGGAGAGCTGAAAATACTTTTACCAAGAAATTGTTATGCATCCGAAATGCATCCGCTTCTTGCGTATCCCCTGAACATTCCTATATGTTTGCCTTTGTGTTTCGTACAAGGAAGTTTTTCGCGTGACAACGCTCCGCCAAGCATACGCCACTATCCTTCCGTTAGTCGAGCAGCCGGCGCGTTACACAGGCGGTGAACGAGGAACTGTACTCAAAGCTCCAGAACAAGTGCACCTGCGTTTTGCCCTGGCGTTTCCTGAGGTCTATGAGATCGCCCAGTCTCACTTGGGATTACAGATTCTTTACGACCTTTTGAACGGGAGCCAGGAGATTCAGGCAGAGCGCGTCTATGCTCCGTGGGTCGACATGGAAGCGCAACTCCGGCGCAACCAGTTGTCGCTGGCGTCTCTGGAGACCTGCACGCCGTTGTCTGACTTCGATATTATTGGCTTTAGCCTCCAATACGAACTGACCTACACCAACATCTTGATGATGCTGGACCTCGGAGGGATTCCTCTGCATGCCCGAGACCGGAACGAGAGTCATCCGCTCGTGATTGCGGGTGGACCCTGCGCGTTTCATCCCGAACCGATCGCAGACTTTATCGACGCGTTTCTCCTCGGTGATGGGGAAGAAGCTGTCTTCGATATCTGTGATGCGTATCTTGCGTGGGACAAAAAAGATCGCCACGCGCTGCTCAAAGCCTTGAGTCGTATTCCGGGCGTTTATGTACCGGCGTTCTTTTCTATGGAGTGCGCCGAAAATGGCGCACTGGCGGCTATCCGACCGCATGATCCCGAGTACGCGGTCGTGGAAAAACGGGTTGTTCGTGACCTCAATTCAATTCCGCCGATCAAGTCTCAAGTCGTGCCCAATGTCAGTATTGTGCACGATCGTATCGCTGCCGAAGTGATGCGCGGCTGTGTGCGCGGCTGTCGCTTTTGTCAAGCGGGTTATATCTACCGCCCTCTGCGCGAGCGGGACCCACGAGCGCTCCAACAACAGATTGAACGCTTGGTCGCTCAAAGCGGCTATGAAGAGGTCTCGTTGTTGAGCTTGAGCACGGGCGACTACAGTTGCGTAAACCCGTTGTTGCGGGACATTATGAACAAGTTCGCAGGGCTCAGGGTGTCAGTCTCACTCCCCTCAACTCGGGTCGATGCGCTCTCGCCGCACATTCTCGAAGAAATCCGCCGCGTGCGCAAAACCGGTTTCACGCTGGCTCCGGAAGCAGGCTCGCAACGACTACGCGATGTCATCCAGAAAGAGTACAAAGAGGAAGAGCTGATCGAAGCCGCTGGCATGCTGTTCGGATTGGGATGGAAAAGCGTGAAGCTCTACTTCATGCTTGGTCTTCCCACCGAAACCGAAGAGGATCTGCTTGGTATTGTTGACTTGAGCCGTAAAGTATCTGCCGCCGGCAAACACAAGCGGCAAGTCACCGCCAGTGTGTCAACTTTCGTGCCCAAGCCGCACACGCCGTTTCAATGGGCGGAGCAGGTGAGTTTGGAAGAAACTGAGGCGCGCCAAGAACTGCTGCGCAAAACCCTGCGACGGCACGGCATTCAATTCAAGTGGCACGATGCGCGTTCGTCGTTTCTCGAAGGCGTTTTCGCTCGTGGCGACCGACGGCTCGCGGGGCCGCTGCTCACGGCCTATCGGCTCGGTTGTCGCTTCGACGGCTGGACGGATCAATGTCGGCTCGACCTCTGGCAGCAGGCGTTTGCCGAGCATGGCGTCAATCCGCACTTTTATCTGCGTCGTCGTTTGCTCGACGAGCCCTTGCCGTGGGATCATCTGGATAGCGGAGTGAGCAAGAAGTGGCTGCAGCGGGATTTGGCCAAAGCCTTTGCCGCCACTCTAACGCCGGACTGTAGCGTGGAACGCTGTTCGTACTGCGGGGCGTGCGATTTCAAGACCGTGCGCAATGTCACCTACCATCTGAATGGCGCCAAAGGTGCAGAACATCGCGGCGCTCAGGTCAACGCCTGGGCCACGACGGTTCTTCCCGAACAGGCAGAGTGGGGCACGCGGCAGTGGCAGACTATCCAGGAGAAAAAGTCGCAAGTCGCAAGTCGCAAATCTGACGCTCTCCAATTTTCGACTCAGCACTCAGGACTCAGCACTCAGGACTCAGCACTCAGGACTCAGCACTCAGAACTCAGCACTCAGGACTCAAGTGTCCAAGTCTCTGCCAATGCCGAGAACTGGCTGGCCGGCGACCCCAACACCATTGCGGTCAGCCAAGGAGAGAAAAAGCCAGCAGTTTTGCGCATCCGCGTCATGTACAGCAAACTGGAGGAAGCGCGCTTCTTGGGCGCGAAGGAAGTCGCCACGCTGTTCTCACGCGCAGTGAGACGGGCCCGGTTGCCCATCGCCTACAGCCAAGGCTTTCATCCGCTGCCGCGATTAAGCTTTGGACCGGCGCTCCCCATGAGCGTCGAAAGTGAAGAAGAATTCATCGATCTTGAACTGAGCGAGCACTTGCCCGCAGACGAAGTCGGCGCCAGGCTCAATGCGGAATTGCCTCGGGGTTTCCACGTCCAGTGGACGGAAGCCATCGATCTGCGCGCGTTAAGTATTGACGCCAGTATTCAAGCCTTCCGGTACGCCGTGGCTCTCGATTCTTTACCAGGTGACAAACGAGACCTGGAGTGGATCGCGGAGCGACTGAGCGCGTATCATGCGGCCGCCAGCGTACCGATGCACAAGCACACGCGCAGCGGTGGAAAGATCGTCGACGCCAAACAGTTTGTGAGTCGCGCCGCCTTGACCGCGCCCCGCACGCTCATGCTTGAACTTCGCGTGTCTACGGCGGGGACGATCAAGCCTCACGACTTTGTCGCCGCGCTTTTAGGGCTCACGCCAGAGGAAGCCAAGATCATACGCTTAACAAAAATTCAGACCCTGTTTCATGCTGTCGCTGCGTCAAAGCTTCCTAGCACAGATGAAGCGGAGGCAACCCTGCCGCTTGTTCATGCGGCTTCATAGTATCGTACGTGCGTCAACGGATTATCATCAATTCAACTCCCCAAGAAGCAAGAGTCGCGTTTCTTGAAGATAACACTCTTGCCGAGATTCATATTGAACGCGCTCAACAGCGCAACATCGCCGGGAACCTGTACAAAGGTCGCGTGGCCCGCGTGCTTCCCGGCATGCAAGCCGCGTTTGTCGAAATCGGGCTCGAAAAAGCCGGCTTCATTCACGCGTCGGATTTGTTCGGTGGCCCGCTTCCTTCTGGATTCTTCGAAGAAGACGAACCTGACGAGCGAGGCGAACCTGACGAACAGGAGGAATTGTCGGTCGACGACATTCCCGACGAAGACTCACTTGAAGTGACTTCGCCAGTGGAGAAGAACGGCAAACGGAAAGACTCCGGTCGTCGTGGTCGCCGAGAGCGGTTTACCCACCACACTCCGTTAGAAGACCGGATCAAGAAGAATCAAGAGATTCTCGTGCAAGTCACGAAGGAGCCTATTGGCACCAAGGGCTGTCGGTTGACCTCGCATATTTCGCTGCCGGGGCGACACCTCGTTTACACGCCTACAGTGGGCCATATCGGTGTCTCCCGTCGCATCGCCGACCCCAAGGAGCGCAAACGGCTGCGCGACATCGTGCAAGAACTGCGTCCACCCGAAGGCGGGTTCATCGTGCGCACGGCGTGCGAAGGGCTCACCAAAAAAGAAATGCAGGACGACATGCGATTCCTGCTCAAGCTGTGGGGCGGCATTGCCCAAAAAGCCGAGTCTACCAGTGCGCCGACGCTCTTGCACGATGATATGGATGTCAGCTTGCGCATTATTCGAGACCTGTTTAGCGCTGACATTCATGAAGTCATTATAGACTCGCAGCCGGATTATGAACGCGTCAAGGAGTTTGTTTCAGCTTTCTTGCCGCGCCTCGCCAGTCGGGTGAAGCTGCACGAACGACCCGAGGCCATCTTCGATCATTACAATATCGAATCACAAATCGCCAAAGCGCTGGATCGTCGCGTCTACCTCAAATCCGGCGGACATATCGTCATCGATCACACCGAAGCGCTCACGGCCATCGACGTGAACACTGGCCGCTTCGTTGGGAAAAAAGATCAAGAAGAAACCATGCTCCAGACGAACCTGGAGGCGGCCAAAGCGGTGGTCGAGCAACTGCGGCTGCGCAATATTGGCGGGCTGATCATTATTGACTTTATTGACATGGAGCGGGC
>CAYTVL010000056.1:0-34512 GCA_964441775.1 uncultured Enterobacteriaceae bacterium | reverse complement strand
GCGCGATAGTGTTGATCGATGCGGATGATATCCTCCAACTCGGAAAAGAGATGAGGAAACTGTTCGTCGAGGACTTCGGCCACACTGCACAGCTTGTTCGCCGCCAGACTGACGATTTCGACGAGGGTCTGTTTGCGAGGAAAGCGCCGCTCTTTTTTCTCCAAGCCAAAGCGGCTGCGAATCAGGTTGACAGCGTCTTCAGAATCGCTGCGGTCAAGAATGGTGAATGAGTTAGGAATACCCAAGTACGAACCATAACGACGCAACACGGTGTTGGCGAACGAATGAAATGTGCCGCCGTTGACCTTTTCACACTGGGCTCCAATAAGTGCTCCAGCGCGTTCGAGCATTTCCTCGGCGGCGCGACGGGTAAAGGTCAACAAAAGAATCGCGGCAGGATCAATGCCTTCCTCGACCATACGCGCCACGCGATAGACCAACGTACGGGTCTTACCACTGCCGGCGCCGGCAAGGACCAGCAGCGAGCCTTCGTGGGTGACCGCCGCTTCATACTGCGAAGGATTCAGCTCCTGCTCGTAGTCGATAAGGAACCGTCGTGGGCGCTGGCTCTCCGTTTCCCGCTCTAGCGTAAAGGTCGAAGGATAACTTTCGTCGTTCACCACATCCCTCCCCTGCTCTCAGTTTTCAGCAGGATCTAAGCATAACGGAAAAGCAGGTAGTCGTCAGCTACTAGAAATGCACCGTGGCGCTTGACTACACAGAACGGCATGTTGAGATATTTTTGTTATCCAGTAGGTTTAGCGAAACATGACGTGGTGGTGCACAGCGACTCAGGCGCGCGGGTTGAGTACGCTGATGTTGATAAGCGCATTGGTAGGATGCGGCATGAGTGGCTGTACCCCTACGGTTCGCCATCCTTTGCCGCCAGCACCAAGTGCTCCGACAACTTCATCAACCTCGCCGTCACAAGTGGTAGTCGCGTCATGGTATGGCCCGGGATTTCAAGGTCGACCAACCGCCAGCGGGGAACGTTTTGAGTCCCAAGAGTTGACCGCAGCTCATCGGACTCTCCCGTTGGGCAGTCACGTGACAGTGACGAACCTCGCGACTGGCAAATCCGTGCGCGTGCGCATTAACGATCGCGGCCCTTATGTGCGAGGCCGAGCGATTGATCTCTCACGCGGAGCAGCGCGACGAATAGGACTCGAACGGCGTGGGGTTGGGCGCGTGCGCATCACCGTCAACTCTCGGCATGACCCGAGACCTCAGGCCGCTGTTCAGAGAATCGCTGCATCGCGCCCCGTGCGACGCCGACATTTCGCGCGGGCCTCTTCCCACGCTCCGCAACCGTTGCTAGGCGGCGTTCTCAGCGGGTTGTGGCCGTTTTAACCGAATTTTCATTTTAAGCTGGATATATGGAGTAAGTCGTCTGCCACGATGCGGAGTCCATGTAAGAGCTTGTCAATGTCAGCTTTCTTAGCAAGGTAGCGTCGGTTATGGGCAGACCGGTCGCCCAGACTTTTAAGGAAGGGAAGCGTCTGTTTCGTCTCTCGACTTAGGTTCCAAGTTTTATCACCTATTATTCTGTCTACCAGATCACCCAACATAAAGAAGTTGCTGCTATTATCTTGAATCTCGGCAGCCTTTCCCTTCGCTTCGTACAGTTCAATGATGAGTGTTTCTACAAGCCTTCGAATCATTACTGCGCATGCGTCATACCATTGATGCTCATAGCAACCGTTCGCTTGCTGAACGACTTTTTCAATGTACCCGCGCGTGCTCTGAACGACGGTTATAGGAAGCACTTGCTCCGTTTCAGGAATTGGATCAGCCGTCATACTTGCCAGATGAGGAAGAAGTTCGGATTGGCAAATCAAGCGGACTTGCTTCAGTGCTTCTATACGTCGAATGGATTTGGCCGTAGAGGATTTTATAATCTCTATACAGGAACTAAGCATAGCTGATTCACTTGCTTCTAGATTGGCGGCAGCAATGAGGCTTGTTAGTCGAGTTTCAGCTTGTGAAAGGGCAATGAGTGAATCGTGAAATTTATTTCCGTAGAAGTTATTGCCTGACAATGACTTTTTATTTTTTATAGCTGTCTTGGCAACGTCGCAGATAGCCTGACATTGTCTCAAGAGATCCTCAATGACAGCTTTGGCTTCTTCAGGCTTCATGTCTCTTACTTGTTCTGATAGACCCAGTCTCCGGATGCGTTCTTGTCCCGAGAGAGAACATCGGTTTTCGTAGACCTCACAAGCGCGTCATTAATACGTCCCAATGTAAACTTATGTCCTCGCCTCTCCAACTCGACCACTACGTCTTGCCCCGTACGCTCCCTCTTGAAAAATCCTTCATCAATTAGCTTCTTAACCCAAGCAACATAGGAGGTTCCTTTTTGGCGACGCCCACGAGATGGGGCACCTCCTGTCTGCCCCGCATCTTCCTCCTCTTTTTTTCTGTTTCCCTTACCTGCACGAACCCTTGACCCAGAACCAAACGTCCACTTCGTTTCAAAGTTAGAGTCGAATACCTGCCGCAGTACCTCTTTAGCGCGCTCTCGCCCAGGAGCGTTTAGCCCTATCAAATGGCCATCCCGAGAGAGGAGGTCAGACTTTGCAATCCACGTTCGTGCGTTACCATCATAGACTTTTGCATCAGTCAGTACTTCGTCCAGTTCAGAACGAGGTACAGCTTCTCGCCCTTTCAATTCGTAGGCATGGAGAAACAGAACGGAAAGACGTTGCACAAAATCCCTTTGGCTGCTTTGCTTAAGGTGTGGATTGTCTAACTTCAGCTTGTTGTCACTAAACCGAAGTGCATGACATTGGTACACTTCAGCACGGACTGTGTGCTCGCTTCCACCCAGCCATGAAGCAGCCAGGTTACCTCCTAACACGGGCTAAAGCCCGTATTAGGCCCTCTCCAGGAGTGTTGTCTCATAGCCCAGCGAGTGACCGCCAGGCAGAGAACTAAGCACACGGAGTTACGCAGTGTACCAATCTCTTGCAGTCTGGTTTAGTGGATCGGAAAATTTCTTTTAACTGATTCGCTTCTGAGTCCGCAGAAAAAGATTTTCTCTCATTTGACTCGGCAGCGTTTAGCTCTCCTTGTTCTTTCTCGGCGATAGCTTCCGTATCGAGGCCTGGCAAGGTAAGCTGCTTGTCATCAACAATTACATCTGAGTCCATCAATCGTTGCCGCCCTCGTTTGATTTCTACTCCCATGCGCCGCTCAAGAATGAAAGACAAAGGAGCACTGATACTATCGATAGCTCGATCAGAGACTTTGGCGCGGAAACGACGGCTCTTGGTATCTTCTTCAAATTCTACAATGTTATATCCTGAATCTGTAACGCCATCTTTATCACTGCGCTCGTGATGCAGCCCTGCCTCACCGAGGCACACCACAATTAACGCAAAACCGTGCACCAAGATCGAGAATTTCCTTGCATCCCCTACATCGCGCCTGCACTCCACAGGAAGAACAATGGAATCCTCGTTCGGACAATTCGTTCCTACATGAAGGGCAAGGTTGCATCACATTTCCCCTGACGTGTTTGATCGTCTCGATTTTTCATCCACAACAACACGGCAATGCCTACGGAACGACCTCAAATGCCTGCACTCCGTTTACTCGGTAAACATGGAAGTGACTATCGATAGTAAAGATGCGCCTGAGGTTCAGTCGCTCGGCCGCGACTACCAGTGAGGCATCGGCCAAGTCCATTGGGGTGTCGTGGTACTGGCGCATCAACTCACGCATCCGTTTCCATTCTCCGACTTCTGGCGTATGCAGCATGACTAACCCATCTGCCAAATAGTTCCACAGTTCTTCCTGAGCAGGCAAACCACCTGCGCGCCATAACAGATACATCGCTTCTACTAAACACGGCCAAGTGGTCAGCAGGGGACTGGCCGGAAGTGTACTCAACGCAGCCGCACAACGAACATGGGCTGCATCGTCACGATCCACTAACGCAACCAGTGGACCAGTATCGCATAGAATCACAGATGCCCTGCTTTCCGCTTTTCTTCCAGATAGTCAGCAAACTTTGCTCCGCATTCCTCGGACAAATGTTCCTTACCACCGTTGCGAATGCGCCCCACCCGACCGACAAAAAGATCTGCCAGTGTTTTAGGACTGTCGACTTGTCCGACTTCTGATCCTTTCGTCGTTTGGGTTTGGGGAAGCTGGGCAGCGATCCATTCAACTGGGTTAAGGCCGTTGGCGTCGGCTGCTTCCTTCAAAGCAATGTACAACGTGTCTGGTATTTCAAGGAGGTGACTCATAATATTTCCCCTGCGTTATTGTAGCGAATAGAGGGAGAGGATGACTAGCCGTCTTTCGATCATTATTTCGATCATTATAATAAGTGTTTCCTCAGCCACTTCCTCAATTTGCCAAATATTGCTCGCTGACAGCTTGCCGCCGTTCTGCTATGGATGACACCATGACCGGAAAGACCGAGCGCATTGACCTGTATGGCGTCAAATGCCCGTTGAATTGGGCGAAGGCAAAGATACGTCTGGAAGATCTCGAACGTGGTGACATTTTAGAAGTGTTGATCAATGACCCCAAAGGCCGCCGGGACATGCCCCGCGCTGCTGAGGCGGAAGGATATGCGATTGTCTCCATCGATGAAATCGCCGGCGGCTGGCGCATTGCCATCGAAAAGTAGAGAAAGAGGAACCTATGCCGGTCCGTGTGGAAAAAGATGGACACGTGACGACGGTTATCATGAATCGCCCGGAAGTGCGCAATGCGGTTGATCACGCCACAGCACTGGAATTACGCGCGGCGTTTCAGGCTTTCGAGGATGATTCTGACGCGTATGTTAGCGTGTTCTGTGGCGACAATGGCACGTTCTGCGCCGGATATGATCTCAAGTCCGTGGCCAATGGACAAGGCGTTGGTCATTTTGATCCCGAAGGCGACGGTCCCATGGGCCCCAGCCGTATGCTCTTGAGCAAACCAGTTATTGCGGCCATTGATGGCTACGCGGTGGCTGGCGGTTTAGAGTTGGCGCTCTGGTGTGATTTGCGAGTGATGGAGGAGGACGCGCAAGTCGGTGTGTTTTGTCGGCGCTGGGGCGTGCCGCTGATTGATGGCGGTACGGTGCGTTTGCCGCGTCTCATCGGCATGGGGCGCGCCCTGGATTTGATTCTAACTGGCCGCGCGGTCGGGGCGCAAGAAGCGCTGGCGATGGGCTTGTATAATCGCATCGCTCCCAAAGGAACCGCGCGAACAGAAGCGCAAAAACTCGCGCACGAGATCGCTCGTTTTCCGCAGCTCTGTATGAAGACGGATCGGATGTCGGCCTACAAACAATGGGATCTCGACCTCGTTGAAGCCTTAAAAAACGAAGGACGTGAAGGGATTCACCCGCTGCGGGCGGAAGCCAAAAGCGGCGCGGCGCGCTTCGCTGCAGGTAAAGGCCGTGGCGGTTCGTTCGACGATCTTTAGAGCGTCACTTTCACCAGCTCAAGACGATGCAGTTCCGTATACAAGGCCTCGAGCTGTTCTTGGCTCTGGGCCATGAAGGAGATAGTGAGCGCGAGATATTTGTTACCGGCGCTCAATCGTCGCGTACAACGGCTGGTGTCCGCTTCCGTGACGTGTCGTCGCACGATCTTCATCACTTGAATTTCAAACTCTTCAACATTGTGGCCTATAACCTTGAGGGGGAAGTAGCAAGGGAACTCCAGCAGTGGTGATCGGGTGGTGCTCATAATGCAGGCATACTACCTGAGCGGGACAATTTCTCAAAGAGCGCTTGCGACAGCATCGTGCCCAGACGGCGGCGTCCGAACTTTTGTAGCCCTTCGGTCCTGAACAGTACAAGCATTACCTTGTGATCAATGGTAGGAGGGAGACGATCAGCAGATAAAAAAAGAAGGAGCTGAGCATGCCTGATCGAGCCGAACCCACCTACTGGTCCCACAGATTGCTGACGCTGCTCATCCCTGTTGTCATTATCTTGGGGGTTACTCGCGGCCCTGCCCCGTTTGCGGCGACATTGGAACTCACCAACTTGCATCCGCGTCTGCGAGTGGTGTTACTCAACGGCGGCGGGCAACCATCCAGCAACTATTATTCACATGTCTTGCATATCAAGCGAATGCTTGAGGTCTTGCGCCGCGCTGGGGTTGCGCCGACCGATATCACGATTTTCAACGCGGATGGCGCCGACCCCAAAGCGGATTTTGCCGTGCGCGAGCCCCAACACGAAGCGGACTTTTGGCTCTTGGAAGGCACGCGGCTTGAGCAATCGTTGCAGCCACAAATCCGCTTCGAGAACTCCACCATCGACGGATTCACGCTCCAGCCTGCGACTCGGGCAGCGCTGCGTCAATGGTTCGAGGACGCTGCTAAACACCTGCGCCCGGGAGACACGTTGCTCTTTTACGTGACCGATCACGGAACCAAGAATGCCGACGATCTAACGAACAATCGCATCGTGCTCTGGGGCGATAAAGAAGCGCTCTCCGTGAATGAGTTACGGCAGATGTTCACGCGTCTCAGTCCGCGTGTGCGTGTCGTTGTGCTGATGTCGCAATGCTTCTCCGGCTCGTTCGCAAACCTGATCTATCCGGGCGTCAATCGCGGGCTTCCGACCGGCAACATGTGCGGGTTTTTTTCATCGACCCCGGATCGCCAGGCTTACGGCTGCTATCCGGAGAATCGAGACAGGGACAACGTCGGCCACTCCTTTGCGTTCATCGAAAATTTAGCGACGGGAGACACCTTCTCCGAAGCGCATGACCAGGTGCTCGTCTCCGACCTGACGCCTGACGTTCCACAGAAAACTTCAGATGTGTACCTGGAACAACTGCTAGAGAAAGAGGCCCGAAAACAGGGGCAGCCTCTCGATGCACTGATCAATGAACTGCTCGTGCCCGCGTGGCGCGAGGCCGGAACCTGGGAACCCGAGATTCGCCTGCTTGATCGGATTGGACAGGCTTCCGGCTCGTTCAGTCCCCGTTCTTTACAGGAACTCCAAGAACAAGCGAAAATACTACCTGATCTTGCCGAGCAGTTTTTGACCTACAGCAAAGCCTGGGACTCCACGCTCCAGGCCCTGGCTGTTGAAAACCTAGAGCGATTCTCAACCCAGCAATCGAGCTGGCGGGAGCGCCTGGATGACAAAGCCCTCAACTCGTTGGCCACGCAAGAGCGAGGTCTGCTGACGCACACCCTGCTCGCCGAGCTGAGAGAGTTCACTCATGCCAATATCACGATCAATGAACGGCTGCGAGTGCTGCGGGAAAAAGCGGAGAGCGCCGCCAATGCGCACTATCGGATGCAGGTTCGTCTCGGCATGGTGCTGCGCATGCGCACGATTCTCACCAGCATTGCCGGACGAGTGTACCTGCAACAACAGGAGACTACCGAACAACGGAAAACCTACGAAAGCCTACGGACGTGTGAAGCCTTGACGTTGGGCGAGCTACATGGAGAGAAGACTTCACCGACTCCTCCGGAATCTTTTCCTTCGTATGACGAGGACCGCAGACTCATTGAAACGGTATTACCCAGTTGGATGGGTATTAACTTCAAGCAGGTTAGTCAAGCCACGCGCGAGCAATTTGGTCTGAACAAGGGCGCAAGCACGGTCCTGGCCGTCTATCCGAACTCGCCGGCGCAACAAGCAGGGCTCGAAGCAGGAGATATCATTCTCGGGCCTCCGGACGCTCCTTTTACCGAGCCGCAACAGATCCGCGAGTGGGTGATGACAGCGCCGGTCGGCAAAGCGGTGCCGCTTCAGGTCCAGCGGGGCGAGCAATCGCTCAGTCTGACGCTCACCCCGCAACGATATCCCATCAAGTGGTCCTCGTTGCCAGGGCCGCCCCAAATCGGCAGCGAGATGCCGCAACTGCGTGATCTCAAACCCTATCGCGGAACTCTCCCTGTCGCACTCTCGCAGGGTGGAGGAAAGTATCTCTTATTTTTCTGGGCCACCTGGTGTGGGCCCTGCAAAGCGTCTCTCCCCGAAGTGGTCGCATTCGAGCAGGAGAGCGGCGTGCCAGTGGTCGCCATCACAGACGAACCGGCGGCGCAACTCGACGCTTTTTTCGAGAAGCACCACGATCCCTTTCCAACCATTGTCGCCATAGACGAGTTTCGCAAAGCGTTCCTTGCCTATGGCGTTCATGGCACGCCCACCTTCGTGCTTGCTGACGGCGCCGGAAAGGTACAAAGCCTCTCCAGCGGCTATCGAACCGAGACCGGGCTGCCGTTCGCTGGTTGGTCCTGGACAAAACGACAGGGGGGCCATTAGATGGCGCATGAGGTATATCATTCGCTAGAGCTTCTTAAATAGGAGTATTGAATCGACAAGAGAGGAACATGACGATGACATCGGAAGAACAACTCATTCAACGCTATTTTGACGCGTTCAACCGTCATGATATCGAGGGTGTGATGGCCTGCTTTCACAACGACCCTCTGATTGTGGACACGGAAGGGCGGCGGTTTGAGGGTCGCGACGCGGTGCGGCGCTCATACGAGACCAGCTTTGCGCTCTTTCCCGACGGCCGCTGTGACTTGCGGTCATGCACCGGCAATGACGGTCGGGGGATGGCGGAATCGTTGTTTCGCGGCACCCGTCCGCGAGAGGGAAAGATCGTGGAAGCGATCGGAGCCGAGGTCATAGACATCGTGGACGGCAAAATCAAAGAAATCCGTGATTACCACCGCCCGGTTCCAGCCAAAGCCGCGTAAGCAGAGTGAGTTGATTCCGACAATAGTAGGGAAGCAGAGGGCGGGAAGACCCTCACGTTGGGGAGAATAGATTTTTCTCTGCTCTCCTTGACGGAAGTTTTTTCGGGTCTATTATTCAATTATTTCATTGAATAATAGAGGATAACGATGAAGAACCCGAAGCGCGTGTTCAAAGATCGGGTGTACGAGCAACTGGCTCGCATTGGTAAGTCGGTAGCCAGCCCCCAACGGCTAGAACTTCTGGATCTCTTAAGCCAAGGACCGCGCACGGTGGAGAACTTGGCGCGGGAAGTGCATCTCGCGGTGGCAAATACTTCGCGACATTTGCAGATTCTGCGAGCGGCCCGACTCATCGAAGCGGAGAAAGAAGGCGTGTTTGTCCGTTATCGTCTCGCAGACGAAGCGGTCGCAGATTTCTTCCGTTCGCTGCGGGTTCTGGCCGCCAGTCGACTGGCCGAACTTGACCAGATTACCCGGCAATTCTTCACAAACAGTGATACGTTGGAGCCGGTTGATCGCAAAGCGCTCCTGGCGCGCGCCCGTAAGGGCTTGGTTACCGTATTAGATGTTCGTCCGACTGAAGAATATCAGTCGGGACATATCGCCGGCGCCATGTCACTGCCGCTGCACGAGCTACAAGACCGTCTCGCGGACCTCCCGCGTGACCAGGACATCGTCGCGTACTGCCGTGGGCCCTACTGCGTGCTCGCTGTGCAGGCGGTCAAGCTGCTCCAGAAACACGGCTTTCGGGTGGCGCGACTAGAGGACGGCGTGACGGACTGGCGTGCGCTCGGTCTTCCCATCGTTACGGGCGAAAAGGCCTTCTAGAAGGACGTGAGTATGGAACTCCTGATTCGCTTGAGTGTGTTTCTTAGCGTCTTCACCGTAATGAGCCTGTGGGAATTTTTCCGTCCCCGCCGATTGCTCCCCTACCCGCGTCGTGAACGTTGGATAACTAATCTTGGCCTGATATTTCTCAATGCGGTTCTCGTGCGCATCACAGTGGGAGGAGCAGCCTACGCAGCCGCCGTGTTCGCGGCAGAGCGGGGGATGGGAGTGCTGCACTGGTCGACACTGCCAACATGGGCGGCCGCAGTCGTCACCGTACTCGTCCTCGACTTCGCGGTGTACCTGCAGCACGTGATAATGCATGCCGTGCCAGTGCTGTGGCGCTTGCATCGCGTCCATCATGCCGACCTCGGATTCGACGCAACCACAGGCTTGCGTTTCCACCCTATTGAGATCTTCCTGTCCCTCAGCCTCAAAGTCGCGCTGGTTGTCTTGCTCGGCGCACCGCCGTGGGCGGCGGTCGCCTTTGAGATCATCCTGAACACTTCGTCGGTTTTCAACCACGGCAACGTGGCGATTGCGGAGCCCATTGATCACTGGCTGCGTTGGGCCATCGTGACTCCGGACATGCACCGCATCCATCACTCAACGCGTGAGATCGAGACGAACTCAAACTTTGGCTTTTCGGTGTCCTGGTGGGATCGGCTCTGCGGCACCTACCGCGCCCAGCCAGTACTCGGGCAATTAGGGATGGAGATTGGCCTCAAGGAATACCCCACACCGCTCCATCTTGGCCAGCTTTTGCGGTTGCCGTTTCAGGGGAACGCCGGCCACACCCCGTTTGCCGGCGCACGCCCAGCTCCCGTGTGAAAAAGGAATACCAGATGAAGATTCATCTGTTCTCTCTATTCGTTTTTGTCAGCCTCTTGGGTGGCTCCACGTGGCTTCTCTTGCTCATCCGACGTTGGCGACCGCCGGGGAAAATGGCTCCACAGCAACTCCAGACGTTGCTCTCGCAAAGCGAGTCACCGCTGGTGATCGACGTGCGGAACCCGGATGAGTTCGTCGGGGCACGGGGCCACATTGCCGAGGCGGTCTTACACCCCCTACCCGAACTCGACACCAAGGTTGACGAGTTGCAAACTCACCGCGCCCGCACCGTCGTCCTGGTTTGAAACAAGGAAGGCCGCTCGGTCAGAGCGGCAGAGCTCCTGCGACGGAACGGTTTTCGGGCTATCAGAGTCCTCGCTGGCGGCATGACCGCATGGCAGGAGGCCGGATTGCCGGTCGTCCGCTGAAGAACGCCGTTGCTCAAACTGGCTGTCGTTTTGTGACAGAAACCGCCCTGCACTGCTTTACGAACGTCTGAGCTGCGACTGCCGTACGGCCTTGCTCACTTCAAGCACAATCAGAGGCACGGAACCCAACGCAACCCAAGTGAGACTCTGAAGAAAAGAAATCGGCTTCGTGTCAAAAAATCGTTCCAAGACCGGCGAGTGATGAATCCACAATTGCAACACGAAACTGATAACCACAATGACGAAGAGCCGCATGTTCGAGAAGAGCCCCACTTGCATAATGGTCCGAGTTTCACTGCGCGCACCAAAAGAACGGAGTAATTCGGCAATCACCAGTACGGAGAAAGCGGCGTTTCGTGCGTCGTCAATGCTGTTGTCAGCGTAAAACGCATAAGCAAACGCAACAAGGGCGGCGCTAGCAGTCAAGCAGCCAATCAAGACAATACGCCAGAGAAAGGCGCGGTCAATCAACTGCGCGTCCTGCCGTCGCGGTGGACGACTGAGCACGTCTGGCTCAATCGGATCGGTGGCGAGCGCCAACGCCGGCAGTCCATCCGTCACCAGATTGATCCACAGCAAGTGAATCGGCAGCAACGGCAGCGGCCAGCCCACGAGGCCTGCCATCAACATCACAATCAGTTCTCCTGAATTACCAGCCAACAAGTAGCCCAAGGTCTCAGCGATATTGTCGTAGATCCCGCGTCCTTCTTCGACTGCCGCCACGATCGAAGTGAAATTATCGTCGGCGATGATGAGGTCCGCTGCTTCTTTGGTCACTTCCGTTCCGGAGACGCCCATCGCCACGCCAATGGAGGCTTCCTTGAGCGCCGGGGCGTCATTCACCCCATCGCCGGTCATAGCCACCACTGCGCCTTGAGCCTTCCAGGCGCGCACGATGCGGAGCTTGTGCGCAGCGGTGACCCGCGCATACACGGCGATCCGCTGCACACGCTGACGGAGCATTTCCTCATTCATCCGTTCAAGTTCACTTCCGGTGACGACTTCACTGCCGCGCTCAAGCATGCCCAGCTCACGAGCAATGGCGGTTGCCGTGTCGGGATGATCACCCGTAATCATCACCGCACGAATGCCCGCGCGCTTGCAGCGTGCGATGGCTTCTCGCGCTTCGGCTCGCGGCGGGTCTTGCAAACCAATCAGCCCCAACAACGTCAACCCCTGCTCGATCTCGTCATTGCCGGGCGCAATTTCAGCGGCGGCGAATGTTTCCAACTGTCGCTCGGCCAAGGCAAGCACCCGCAGAGCTTCATTCGCCATCGACGTGCAAGCCTCCAGCATACGGGCGCGGTCGCTTTTGGTCAGCACCTCTGTGCCCCGGTTGGTGCGGATATGAGTGCAGCGCTCCAACATCACCTCGGGCGCTCCCTTGGTGAAGGCCCACATTTGCTGGTCGCGGCGCCGGACCACCGTCATGCGCTTACGGTCAGAATCGAAGGGAATGGTATGAAGTCGAGGGGCTTCGGATTCGACGCTGCCGCGCAGCAGCCCGCCTTTTGCTGCTGCGACCAGCAATGCGCTTTCTGTGGGATCGCCGACAATGGGGGGGCGGCCGTCTTGTTGCGCCAGCTCGGCGTCATTACAGGCTGCCGTAGCATGGAGAAGCGCGGAAAGCGAAGCGTCATCTCTGAGTTGGACTTCGGCGCCGTCGGCAAAAAACATTCCGTCCGTCGTGTACCCTTCTCCGCTGACAGTAAAAATGCGCTCGCTGGTCACCAGCTTGCGCGCTGTCATTTCCCCGACGGTGAGGGTGCCGGTCTTGTCGCTACAGATCACCTGTGCACAGCCCAAGGTTTCGACCGCTGGAAGACGACGCACCAGGGCCTTGCGTTGCGCCATGCGTTGCATGCCAAGCGTGAGCGCCACGGTCACCACGGCAGGCAGCCCTTCCGGAATCGCGGCAACGGCGAGACTGACCGCGCCAAGAAAGAGTTCAAACAACGGGATGGCGCGCACCAAACCTAGGGCGAAGACCACGGCCACAATGCCGAGACACGCCCAGAGTAAACGACGAGCAACAACATCAAGACGTTTCTGCAAAGGAGTTTCGTCGCTGGTCGCCGTGCGCAGCAACTCGGCGATGTGGCCGACTTCGGTGGCCATCGCGGTAGCAACCACCAACGCGCGACCAGAGCCGCCCACAATGCTCGTGCCTAGAAAAATCATATTGGCGCGATCCGCCAACGGGGTTTCTGGGGCGCAGACACCGGTGTGTTTTTCTACGGGCTGAGATTCGCCGGTGAGGGCGGCCTCGTTGGCGCGCAACGCAGACGCTTCAATAAGGCGCGCATCGGCGGCCACCAAATCCCCAGCCTCAACAAGCAAGACATCGCCTTGCACGACATCCCCAGCGGCAATCACGGCGGCTTGGCCGTCGCGCAGGACCTTCGCACGAGGCGCACTGAGGCGCGCTAAGGCGGCGGCGGCTCGTTCCGCACGATATTCTTGGAAAAAGCCCATCATCGCGTTCAACACGACAATGGCAATGATCGCCACCCCGTCGATCGTCTCGCCAAGCACGGCGGAGACCAAAGCCGCAGCGATCAACACCCAAATCACCAGGCTACGGAATTGACCCGCGAGGAGAGTCCAGGGCGAAGAGGCTTCCGCTTTCTTCAGCGCGTTGGCGCCGTCCCGCGCCAGCCGCTCCGCCGCCTCGTGGGTGGACAGTCCATGCAGCAGATCAACAGCGAACTGCCCGACGAGGGCGTCGACGGTGATGTCATGACAACTTGTGAGCACGGAAACACACTTCCTGGTCTGCGGGCAAAGAGCACCTATATGCAGAACACCCTACGATTTAGATTTTGCTGCGCCACTGTTAGCTTGCTAACCGTGTAGTTCACTTGCACTGTCGGACAAGCCGATAGTGGCACACGGCGTTCATCCTCAATCCTCTCTTCACAGGGATGGAGTGAGCAACCTCGATGCCACGCCCTATTTTTGCAAATGCAGGGAGAAAGCACCATGCTTTGTGATTGTTCCCGGAAGTGCGAATTGCAGGCCGGCTTTTTCTCTCTTACGGGAGGCGCTGGACGTCTGGACTCGTTCCTGACATCGTGGGTCAGTAGGTTTTTGCGATCCGCCATCAGCGCAAGCAAAAGGAGGGAGTTCTCATGTTACAAATCTTTTCTATGCCCTGTGGATTTCTGGAGTTTGACACCACCCTGTTCTTTCCCAATCGGGCCAAGGGGCAGAAGTTTATCATTCCCGTTCCCAGCTACTTGATCACGCACCCCAAAGGCAATGTCGTATTCGATACTGGAGTGCATTGTCAAGCAATTGAGGATCCCTTTGGACGGCTGGGTGAGATCTCGAAGATGTTCGTCAGTCGCACCAAGCCTGGAGAAGAAATCGTCACCCAGCTCTCGAAGTTTCAGCTCACGCCCAAGGATGTGAAGTATGTGATCAACTCACATTTTCACTTTGACCACTGCGGCGGCAACGAGTTTTTCCCCGATTCAACCATCTTCGTGCAAAAAAATGAAATGCACGCCGCGCGTGATCCCCAATTACGCAAGAAGGCGCTCTTTGATCGCAAAGACTTCGACCACAAGCTCAATTACCAAGAAGTCGACGGCGAACATGACATCTTTGGCGACGGCTCGCTGGTGATTATTCCGACACATGGCCACACGCCGGGGCACCAATCTCTCTGCATTCGCGTCACCAAAGGAAGCGAGGTCGTGCTTACCGGCGACGCCTGTTACACGAAGACGAACATGGACGAGGATTTACTACCGTCAGTCGCGTACGACGAGGCGGAGATGTACAAGTCTCTGGGGAAACTGCGCGATCTGCGCGACAAACAAGGCGCCACGATCATCTATGGGCACGACCCCGATCAGTGGAAAGAAATTCCGCACGCACCCGAGCCGCTGGCATAAATCAGTTTCGAGTGCTGAGAGTCGGACGTGAGAGATAATGTACGGTCAGGGCCAGGCCCATCAGCACACACCGCGACCACCGCAAGCTTTGTAAATAGCCAGGAGCATGTAGGCGCTGGACTGTTTTCAATTTTTGCCTTTTGCCTTTCTTCTTCTTGGCTACTAACTATTGAATGCTGACTACTGGCTACGGGTTGGGTGGCGGTGAGCAGGGCGACAAACCGATAGCCCCGTCCGTTCTTGAAAAACTCTAATTGTGAATTTTAGCCCTGCTTTACGCAATGAAACGCCACGGTCACTCAGGCCTGCCAACTCTTCCACACCTCCGGGCAATATCCCACGGTCGCCTCTTTACCGTTGCGAACGACTGGGGTGCGTAAGAGCAACGGGTCTTCTAGAAGCAAACTCTCGATCTTGTTCGCGTCGAGCCAGGCGTGGGCTAGTCCTTTGGCGGAGAATCGAGGGCTGGAACGATCGAGTAATTGGTCTAGAGGAACCTTGGCCGCGACCGAGCGCAGCTCGCCTTTCGATAGCCCTTTTTCGATCAGATCGACAAACTGGAAGCGAATGCCGCGTTCTTTAAAGAATCGTTCGGCTTTGCGCGTGTCCGCACACTTCTTGACACCAAAAATCTGTACGTTCATTATGTTATCCTATAAGTATGGACAAACAGATGCTTGCCATATAATCTGTAGAGCCAAAATTTGGAAGGAGGTAATTCGCGCATGACATGGACAACCCCAGAAGTCGTCGAAGTACGGATGGATGCCGAAGTCAGCTCGTACATTTTCGTCGCCGAATAAGTTGTTTTTCCACTTTTTCTCAGACGAGCTGCTCTTTCACACAAAAGAAAAGCTCGTCTCTCCATCATCTTCACACGTTTTCGTCTCCCCACTATGCTCTTCGTAGGAGCGCGGCTTGCACGTTACAGTGTTAGGGTCAGGAGCCGGCGGTGGCTTCCCGCAATGGAATTGTAATTGTCCGAATTGTAAAAATTTTCGCTCAGGTGCGATCCGGGCCACAGCGCGCACGCAATCTTCACTCGCTCTGAGTGCTGATGGTGATCGCTGGTATCTGTTGAACGCCAGTCCGGATATTCGCCAACAAATCAGTGCTTCTCCCTGTCTTGCTCCACGAACCGAGCCGCGCGACACGCCTATTCAAGCGATTTTACTGACCAATGCGGAAATCGACCACATCACTGGTCTTCTGTCGGTGCGCGAATCTCAACCGCTCTGTCTCTATTCAACTTCACAAGTGCAACAATGGGTGCTCGACAGCAACGCGGTCTTTCGCGGTCTGTTTCGCGAGCCAACACGCAGTCTATGGAAAATTGTTAAACCAGCCGAGCAGCAAGAGATCATCGGCATCGACGGCAAGAGCAGCGGGCTGCTGTATGAAGCGTTTCCTGTTCCCGGCAAACCGCCAGCCTATCTGACCGGTCTGGTAACGGAATGGGACGAGGCGACTATCGCCTACAAGATTACCGATGCGGTGAGCGGACGGTCTCTTGTCTATCTGCCTGCGATCAAGCACATTGATAGCGCTGTGATGACGATGTTGGCAATCTGCGACTGCTTCTTTTTTGATGGGACGTGTTGGTCTGACGACGAGCTGGTCGTGGTGGGACTTTCACAGAAAACATCGCTATCGATGGGACACGTCCCAATTCATGGTCCCGAGGGTAGCCTCGTGCAGTTATCAAGTCTACATCGTCCACGAAAAATTTATACGCACTTGAACAACACCAACCCGTTACTGATTGAAGATTCGCCGGAGCGGCAACACGTGGCAGAGGCAGGTTGGGAAGTCGCGTTTGATGGTATGGAACTCCAAGTGTAAACCTTGGCATACGCACTGGTGAGGGAGAAAGAACACGTTATGAGCACAAGCGGGAGTCAAGCTTTATGGAGCCGTGAAGAGTTTACGCGACGGCTACGCGCCGTGGGAGAGAAAGGGTATCACGATAAGCACCCGTTTCATGTGCTCATGCACGAGGGAAAACTCACCAAGCGGCAACTGCAAGCGTGGATCGAAAATCGCTTTTACTATCAAGCCATGATTCCCAAAAAAGACTCGGTGATTATGGCCAAGATGACCACCTCGACCGAACGACGCGCATGGATTCAACGCATCATTGACCACGATGGCGCGCCGGGCCAAGAGCCTGGCGGAATTCACAAGTGGCTCGTGTTAGGAGAAGCCGCTGGTTTACCGCGTGAAGATGTAGAAAATTTCCGTTTCGTGCTACCGGCGGTTCGTTTCGCTGTAGATGCGTATCTCACGCTGGTGCAGACGCATTCTTTGGTCGAAGCCGTCGGCTCGTCGCTCACTGAACTCTTCGCGCCGACCTTGATGGCGCTGCGACTCCCAGCCTTTGAAACCCACTATCCCTGGGTGAAAAAAGAAGGGCTTGAATACTTCCGCTCGCGTCTCATTCAAGCCCCACGCGATGTGGAATTCGGCCTTGAGTACGTCTTGACGCACTGCAAAACCCGCGAACAGCAAGAAAGCATCGTGAAGGTGCTGACCACCAAGTGCCATATCTTGTGGAGTCTGCTCGACGCCGTGCATTTTGCTTATGTGACTCCAGGCTTGCCGCCGCCGTTGTGGGGAAAGTGAGAATTGTCGTATGGCTGACCTTCCGGTAGATGCTCGACCACGACTCGCAGCCAAAGCACGGTTGCGTTGGGACAATGTAGAAAAACGCAATATGCTCGTTTTTCCCGAAGCCGCCATGCTGCTTAATGACAGCGCCACGGCCATCCTGAAGCTGTGCAACGGAGAACGTCACGTCGAGCAGATTGTGGATGAACTCGTCGTCCAGTTTACCGGCGCGGATCGCAACGTGATTACCACTGAAGTGACGGCGCTCCTCAATCGCTTACATACCCGTGGGTTACTGGAGATCTAAACGGTTATGGCTGCCCCACGTCCCTATACCCTTGTTGCTGAGTTGACCTATCGCTGTCCGCTGCGCTGTCCCTATTGCTCGAATCCGATTAATTTGCAGTTGGCGCAGACCGAATTAAGCACCGAGCAATGGCAGCGCGTGTTTTCCGAAGCTGCCGAACTAGGCGTCGTGCAACTTCATCTTTCCGGCGGTGAGCCGGTGGTCCGTAAAGATTTATCCGCGCTCATTCGTCACGCCCGCCAATGTGACTTGTATACGAATCTCATCACCGGCGGCACCTTGCTGACCGAAGATCGCTTGCGAGAATTTTGCGACAACGGTCTCGACCACGTGCAGTTGAGCATACAAGACACCGATCGGGACACAGCGGAGTTGATCGCCGGGGTGCGCTCGTATGACAAGAAGTTAGAGGTCGCTCGTTTTATTAAGAAACTGGGGCTTCCACTCACGCTCAATGTGGTGGTCCATCACTACAACATCGAGCATGTCCCAGAACTCATTGCTCTCGGCTTAGAGCTCGGCGCCCAGCGACTCGAACTTGCCAACAGTCAGTATTATTCGTGGGCCCTAGAGAATCGGAATGCGCTGTTGCCCACGAAAACGCAACGCGATGAGGCGGCGCGTATCGCCCTGGAAGCGCGGGATCGCTATCGCGGCACGATGGAAATCGTCTTCGTGCAGGTAGACTATCTGACCAAAGAGCCCAAACCCTGCATGGGCGGCTGGGCGCGTACCTACATGTGCATCACGCCCACCGGCGAAGTGCTGCCTTGCCATGCGGCCCACACGCTGCCGGGTCTACACTTTGACAACGTGAAGCAACAACCCCTGACGACGATCTGGCGAGAATCGTCGGCGCTCAACGCCTTCCGTGGCGATGCGTGGATGCAAGAGCCGTGTCGCAGTTGTCCACAAAAAGAGAAAGATTTCGGCGGCTGCCGCTGTCAGGCGTTTTTGTTGACCGGAGATGCAGCGGCGACTGATCCGGTTTGCCATCTGTCGCCACGACACGACGTCGTTGTCGAAGCGATCGTGGCTGCGGAACAAGGCGAGGCGCCGCTGGTCTATCGCGATCAGAAAAATAGTGAACGCTTGTTGGCCCGCTTATGAGCAAACCTGCCGAATCAGGGATCACATCAAAGCCAATAAGTCCAGCCGGTCCACCAGGGCGGCGGAAGGGAAAGAAAGGCGTGGATTCCTCCATCTGGGTCATGGGCGGTTTGACACTCCTAATGATCATCTTGGCATACATGAAAAGCCCGGACTTACCGCTGCGTGGGCTGCAGACCACCTGGGGATTGTTGCAGGACGTGTGGCTTCCTCTGCTACTGGGATTTTGCCTAGCAGGCTTCTTCGACGTGCTGGTGCCTCGTGAGTTCCTGGTTAAATGGATGGGGGAGCAGTCGGGCTGGAAAGGCATCTGTATCGGTTGGTTTATCGGACTGGCCATGCCCGGCGGCCCCTACGTGGTGTTTCCTATTGCCGCCTCATTGTTTAGCCAGGGTGTTGGCGTCGGTCCGTTGGTGACGTTTATCACGGCAAAGTCTCTACTCTCTCCAACACGCTTGTTCTCGTGGGAAGCGCCGTTCCTCGGCTGGCCGTTTGCGGCGGCCCGGGCAATTCCCAGTTTCTTACTTCCCCCTCTCGTCGGCGTGATCGGTCAGCGTCTCTTTACCATGTTTAATCGTTAATTGTCGCGGCAAGAGGGAGCAAGCTGCTCCCGACTTGAATCGCCACCAGTTTTTTTAATGGAAGAATCTCGATGGCGCTCTCAGCCTCAATCTGCATCAGACGTTCGGCGATATGCGCCCGCATCTCCTGCGCCCTACCCGCCTCACCAATCTCTTGCGCCAGTCGATACAATTCACCTAAGTAAAGCAAGCAGTGAAAACTGCGACAGACCCGAGCATCAAACGCTTGAGCGTGGGTAGCTTCCTGGGCATAGATGGGCTCCGCAAGCGAGTTGCGTTGCGCAGCGAGTCGCTTCGGTGTTCTGCGCAGATATTCAGCCACGGACCGAAAGAGGCGATGCTGCGCAAGACGATCGTGCAACGCACGAAAGTGGGTTTCGAGAATCCCCACCGTTGCTTCGGTGCGACGCATGCCCTCGGCCATTGCTGCTCGTCGGGAGACGCCTGCGAGCGCATTATCCTCCAGCGCAGCATCCGTGAAATACGGCAGTTCACAGATAAGCGAGAGAGCCTGAGGAACGAGCTTTTTCAGATAATCGTCCGAGCTGGTTCCAGTGGAGAAAAACGGTGCAGGGTCCTCCCCGAGATTCTTTTCGAGAAAATCGTACCCTTCCTGCGCGCCAAACAGCGGATAGATAGCCCGGTCCCACGCTTGGATGTAGGGCACTTCCGGTTCACCGCTATGAAGAGGCAATCCTTGACCCGCAACGAGCTGATGCAGCTGCGGAAAAAGCGCCGGAAGAGCACGCGAAAGATAGAAATAGACGCCGCAAAAACTGGCGTTGTGGAGACTAAAGAGGAAGTCCGGTCTGTGTTGCTCCATGATCCGCATGACGGCCTGCGTTTCCGCTGGCGGCGTGGTGAAGTGCAGCGTTTTGTACTGAATGGGGAAACCCCACTCCACCTGTTCATCCTGCGGGGGACGGTAGTAATTCAGCGCGTATTTTAATGGAGAAAACGCGCCTTTGAACCAACTCTCGTTCAGCGCCAAGCCATCGGGATCAGACGCCTTCACGATCAGAAACGTACAATCTAACTCCTCGTGCAGGTCCACCCTTTCGCAAAGGAGCCGACTCAAGAACTCTAACGTCAGCACGCCGATCGGCTCGTTGGGATGGGGGGCTCCGAGGAAGAGCACCGTCCGTTTTCCTTGACCGATGCTGAGCAATTCGATCGGTCGCCCATCAGTGGACGCGCCGATCACGTCCAGTCGCGCTACTTGTGGGAACTCATCGACCAGCCGCGCGGAACTTTGCTGCAACTCTTCGAGCATCAGAAACTCTTGATAGTCGGGAATCAACTGAAGAATCTGATTGAGGTCCATTGCGCCTTCCTTGTCTCCCTGCCATTGAAGCCACAAACTATGGACCGGGCCAATGAGTCAGGAACGCCGTAAATCATGGGTCATTCTGACCGCGGCTTCACGTCCGCTGTAGTAGCCGGGCAGATACTTGTCTTCTTGATAACCCAGGCGGCGATAAAACGCGCGCGAGCCCATTTGCCCGGCGCGAACTTCCAAGTGCACGCTGAACATCCCGCCGACAAGAGCAGTTTCTTCTAGCCACTCAATGAGACGGCGTCCGACGCCGAAGCGTCGATACACCGGAGCAACACCGAGCAAATTCAAATGCGCGTGCTCATCGAAATACTGCATGATCGCAAAACCAATGAGATGACCATCAGTCCACGCTGTCAAAACGTTACTCTTAGAAGAGTGGATGTGGGCGGCGACTCGTCTCGCTGTCCAAGACCACGGCAAACCGAACTCGACCAAATCGCGGGACATCAGCGCAATGCGTTGCGCATCGCGCAAACGCGCTAGCTTCAATTCCACCTGTTGATCGTGCAGCGGCGCAGCCATACTGCTAGAATGTACCTGTTCTTCTTGACTCAGAACAGTCTCTTGTGATTTCTCTTCACCTATGTTCGAGCCGATGCTTATCAAGAAAGGCGAGCCCGCTTACCCTGCCGCGCTGTACCTGCATCTCGCCGGACAAGCCCCGGCTTCTTTGACGGTGCGAGGGAATCTGGCGCTTCTTCATCGTCGACCGCTCGTGGCCTTATTTTGCTCCGTGCAATGTTCCGAAGCCGTAATCTTACAGACGTATGATCTAGCCCAGGCTCTCAGCCGAGTTGGAGCGACGGTAATTAGCGGGTTTCATTCGCCGCTGGAGAAGGAGTGTTTAGCTACGCTTTTGCAAGAGCGATCTTCTGTTATCATTTGCCCAGCGCGGAGCGTTGAACGCTTGCGATTGTCAATCGAGTGGAAAACTGCGTTAGCGGAAGAACGTCTGTTGCTGCTCTCCGCTATTCCCGAAGCGCAGAAACATACGACGACGCAGCGCGCCTTAACGCGCAATGCGTTTGTCGCCGCTTTAGCCGACGTAGTGTTGATCGCGCACGCGACGCCGAAAGGAAGACTGGAGCAGTTGTGCGATGAAGTGCTGGCCTGGGGCAAGCCGGTCTTCGCGCTCGAGGGTCCAGAACATTCTCACCTGCACGCGCTCGGAGCCCAACGGGTGTGGATCGAACAAATCCGCAAGGGGGAGGCGTTTGTTGCCTGGGAATAGGGAGATCAAGTACTCTAGCGAGAACATCGTGGAGTTGTAGAAAGTCCCTTTAGGATTGTTAGAGATTATAGGGGCCGCATCTAATGTCCAACGCATTTTTCGACCATCCGATCCTCAATTCTCCTTACGGATACCCGGCTCGTTATTGGGAACTCGACGACAGCGGGCAGCCGACCCAGCAGATTCTTGCACCTCGTCGCCGGGCTGCGTTCGTCACGCCGATCACGAACGCCGATCCCGAAACCAAAGAGAGAGTTGCCAAGCCATCGTCGAATTCAATTTAACGAGAAACAAGAGGGAGACTCCGCACAATGTCATCTGACCTGACCTTCATTACGAATGAACCCGGCAAAAGTTTGCGTGATCGTTTCGGTATCTTGCTCGGAAATAATACGCGCTATTTCGATTGCCTAGTGGGGTACTTCTTCATTAGCGGCTTTTACAAACTCTATCCATTCTTGGAGAAGGTTGAGAAGATCCGCATTCTGGTCGGCCTTCAAACAGACCGCACGGCTTACGAACTCCTCCAGAAAGCCAAAGAACAAGGCGAGTTAACTCTAAAGTCCCATGCGTCGGCACAAGAGCAGGTTTCCAAAGATGTGTTGAGCGAACTGGAGAGATCAGCCGACAGTGCTGAGATTGAAACGGGCGTTCTCAACTTTGTCGAGTGGGTGCGATCAGGTAAACTCGAAATCAAAGCCTACCCCTCAGAAAACCTCCACGCGAAAGTCTACATCATGACGTTCGCTGAAGGCGACAGGGATAAAGGGCGCGTGATAACCGGCTCCAGCAACCTGACCCAGGCGGGGCTCCAGGACAATCTAGAGTTTAATGTCGAACTCAAGAACCGCTCCGATTACGACTTCGCCATCGGCAAGTTCAACGAACTCTGGGCCGTCGCGGTGGATGTTTCCAAACCTTACGAAGATACCATCACCAACAAGTCACCCTACGCCCAAGTCACCCTACGCCCAAGTCACCCCCTACGAGCTCTATCTCAAATTCTTGTACGAGTATTTTCGCAATGAACTCAACCGTCCTTCAGAACTGGAGGACATGTACGTCCCGGTTGGTTTCAAGAAGCTGAAATATCAAGAAGAGGCGGTTCTCAACGCACGCAAGGTGCTCGATGAGTATGGTGGCACCTTTCTCTCCGATGTCGTTGGCTTGGGGAAGACATACATGGCTGCCCTTTTGGCCCAGCAGCTCGACGGTCGCCATTTGGTCATCGCCCCGCCGAACTTGCTAGATCGAGACAAAAGAGGCTCATGGCCCAACGTGTTCAGTGACTTTCAGGTTCGGCAAACAGACTTTGAGTCAATCGGCAAGCTTGACGATCTTCTGAAACGCGACATTTCCAAGTACACGAATATCTTCATCGACGAGTCGCATCGTTTCCGCACGGAGAGCATGCAAAGCTACGAAGCCCTCGCTCAAATTTGTCGGGGCAAGCGCGTGATCCTTGTCTCAGCCACCCCTCTGAACAACTCGCCGCGAGATATTCTCAGCCAGGTCAAGCTCTTTCAAAACGGCAAGGCAAGCACCATTCCTAACTTGCACAACCTTGAAGCATTCTTTGCAGGTCTGGAAGCAAAACTCAAAGGCTTGGACAGACAAAACGACCGTGAACTTTACTTCCAGACCGTTCAGGCCAACGCCAAGGCGACCCGCGAGAAGGTTCTCAAGTTCCTCATGATCCATCGAACGAGAACCGAGATCGAGCGGTACTACGGCGAGGACATGAAACAACAGGGACTGAAGTTTCCCGAGGTCAAAGACCCCGAACCTCTCTTCTACAAGTTCAGCAAGCAGGAAAACGAAATTTTCAACGAAACAATTCGTCTGCTGGTTTCAGAATTCAAATACGCGCGTTACAAACCGCTCACGTATTACGAGGGGAAGAGGGCTGAGCAGGAACTCCAGGGTCAGCGCAACCTGGCCAAGTTCATGAAAATCCTTATGATCAAACGCCTTGAGAGTAGCTTCCGCGCGTTCCGCTTGACCCTCGGCCGGTTTATTCACTCGTACGAACGTGTGATTGACGAATTTCACAAGGGTAATGTTTACATCAGCAGAGAGCACAGCAACAAAATCTTCGAAGCGCTTGAGGAAGATAACCAGGAAGCAATTGAGCGCCTACTGGAAGAGGACAAAGCCGAAAGGCTGAGCGCAAAAGATTTCTCGGCCGATTTCGAGCGTGACCTCAAGAATGATTCCAAAATTCTTCGCAACACTCAGGAACTCTGGGCGAAGATCGGGCGCGATCCAAAATGGAAAGCATTCCGTGAAGTCCTCGACTCGCGGCCCGAGCTAAAGAAAGGGAAGCTGATTATCTTCACCGAGTCGAAGGAAACAGCTGAGTAATTGGCCGAGAAAATCCGCGAGGATGTCGAGCCGAAGGTCATTCTATTCATGGGGCAATCGAGCGAAGAGGCTCATAGAGACGTGATTGCGAATTTCGACGCCAACGCCTTTCACCCTCGTGACGATTACCGAATCCTCGTGAGTACCGAGGTCCTATCCGAAGGCGTCAATCTCCATCGCTCGAACATCGTCATCAATTACGACATTCCTTGGAATCCGACCCGTCTCATCCAGCGTGTCGGGCGTGTGAACAGCGTGGACACCAAGTTCGACACCATCCACACTTACAACTTCTTTCCTACCGAGGAGAGCAACGACCTCATCAAGCTCAGGGAGGCAGCCGAGGCGAAGATTCACGCCTTCATCGAAATGCTTGGTGCGGACGCACGGCTGTTGACAGAGGGCGAGGAAGTCAAATCACACGATTTGTTCGCCAAGCTCAACTCTAAGAAGACCATTACTGGCGAGGATGAAGAGGAGGAGAGCGAACTAGAGTATCTCACTGAGATTCGAGAAGTCCGCGATAATAACCCAGAGCTTTTTGCCCGCATCAAACGTCTGCCGAAGAAGGCCCGGTCCACCCGACTTCTCCAAACTGCGCCGGACGCCGTGGTCAAACAGTTCCCGTCGTTGCTAACCTACTTCCGCCAGGGCCGACTCGACAAATTCTACCTGACCCGGCAAGGCGCAGCCGACTCCGCCGAGCTGGATTTTCTGGCTGCCGTCAAGATTCTCAAACCCGGTGACCCAGCAGAGAAGCGGCAGACAATCCCACAGGATTTCTATTCTCTGCTCGATAGAAACAATGAACTTGGGTGAAGAAGTGTTTGAGACTGTCGTTGTTCCTACTTGTATCGTGATCGCTCAGCAAAACAATATGGGTAGCATACCTTTGAGAATGCGGAATGTTGCCAAGAACAGTAAGTTCACTGGAGACTTACAGTTTGTTACTCCAACCTTTATTAATCAAACTGCCTTCCTGAATGCTCCAGATTTTGTCTTCACGGATAAGTTGCGTATGAGGCAGGCTGGTGAAGAGGAGTTGGCTGAAATACTAGAATTAAAGGACTGTGGGATTAAGTACCAGAGAATCAATGTAGGCCTTTCCAAGAAGGGAGGAAATGACCTGAGGGAGCGTTTGTTCTATATGGGTAAGAGAGAGCATCCTCAGGATATTCTCTACATTACCGGTAGTGAGTTGTATCGCGGTGGTTGGCGCATTGATTTCAGTAAAAAGCAATTCTTTCGCCACAATTTTCGAACCCTGTTAAAAGAGAACGAACTTGTTTACTTCAACAAAGAAGTTTTTGAGCTGCCAGAGAAAATCGTATGGCGACAAACCAGTTCATTTTTTGTCGGGGCATTCTTGGGTGAACAAATCTGGTTTGCCAACACACTACAGGCTGGTGTGCTCAGACAGCAATATGCACGAAAATTCAAACTGAAGTATCTACTTGCCCTCCTCAACTCGACATATCTACGCTACTTGTACACAAATATAGTCCAAGAGTTAGGAAGGGTTTTCCCGCAGGTTAAGCTCTCAAAATTGAAAGGACTTCCTATCAAAACCGTTCCGCCTCATCAACAAGAGCCCTTTGTGAAACTCGTTGATCATATAATGGTTGTCACAGCCTCGGATGACTATCTGGATGATGTGCGAGCTCAGGAAAAAGTGCAAGCGTTGGAGCAGGAGATTGACCGTCTTGTTTACAAGCTCTACGACTTGACCCCCGAAGAAATCAAACTGGTGGAGGACCGCTCGCAGCGATGAAATTGCCCAACGCCGACAATACAGTGGTGGAGCGTGACAAGATCGTTAGCTACCTGCTCAACGTGGGTCATCCCGACAACGGAGGCAAAGCACAGTTTTTCGAAGGGCTCGGGTTTCAACATGATAGGTGGGAGACATTGGCGGCGGCGTTTCGCAAATTAGCGCGCGAGGCGACGGTGACGCAAAGCTTGGAATCTCCTCACGGTCAAAAATATGTTATGGTTGGCAAAATTGAATCGCCGAGCGGTAGAGTGGAGATGGTGCAAACCGTTTGGATTGTGGAGCGCGGCGCGGACATGCCACGACTGGTCACGGCTTATCCGTATGAGGAGTGAGAGACAATATGATCAAGGAACATGATCGAGTGGTACTGAAGGCGCCCGTCCCTTCCATCGGGTTGGAGGCGGGCGATGTGGGAACAGTGGTGCATATCTATCGGGACGGCGGCGCTTATGAAGTGGAGTTCACGACTCTCGAAGGCAAGACCGCCGCAGTGGTGACTGTGGAAGCATCGCAGGTGCGTGCGGTAGGCAAGCGCGAGATTACGCACGCGCGAGCCCTTATGCAAAATGAGTCTGTCTTGCAGACGAGCCATGAGAATTAGCTACGATTCCGAAATTGACGCCCTCTACATTCGCCTGATCGAAGGCAAGCACGAGAGCCGCACTGCGGTTGCGGCTCTTGATGAAAGTTTCTTTCGCGTGAGGTTCGACCGACTTACACCAGTCGAGAAAAGATACCTACGGGCGATGGCCGAGCTCGACCCTGGGCCTCATCGTTCGGGTGACATTGCAGAAAAACTTGATCGCAAAGTGACCTCGCTGGGGCCGACACGGAACCAGTTGATCGCGAAGGGCATGGTCTGGAGCCCAAGCCACGGCGACACTGCGTTTACAGCGCCACTATTCGATGAATTCATGCGCCGAATCATGCCGGGCGACGACTGGAAAGCGTAAATCACCGTACCCCGAAGAAAGACGCGTTGAGACCGAAGGGTCTAGTTGCTCTGCAACATCGACTATTTACTTGTTACCAATGTCAATCACGAATCAGAGTTTCTGGACGATCTGCGAACGTGAGGGGCGCAGAGTGTGTAGATCGAGCAACTTTGCAAGAGGAAAGCTTTTGCCAAAGAGTCATAGGCTGGGCTGCACTTTCTCCCAGCCTATCTCGGAAGCAAGTTCCCCAGTTATTGCGGACGGAAATACGGAATCACATATTTGCCGAACAGCCGGAGCGAATCCATGATCTTTTGGTGCGGAATCCCACCGAACTGCATGAAACACAGCACCTGGTCGATGCCGGCGGCTTCGTATTTCTTTAAGATGTTAATGCAAGTATCTGGGTTTCCCATGCAGAACATGCCGCCTTCAATCAGGTCGTCGAGGGACTTGCCGCTGCGTTCCCCTTGCAAGGCGCCTATAGCGAATTTGTAGGAATCGGGAATTTTCACGCCCTGTTCTTGCCAAGGACGATAGAGCTGGAGCGATTTATTGAGGAACCACATGCCGCCGGGTCCGCCTACCTCGCGCGCCTGTTGATCAGTCTCCGCGCAATGAATGATGCCGAGCGCCGCAACTTGATTGTTCACGAAGGCACCGACCGGTTGCGCTTGTTGAATGGCTTCTCGATAGAGATTGACGCGACGGGTCAGCTCTTCCGGTTGACCGATGTTGAAACACAAGGCGCCTAACCCTTTTTGTCCCGCCGCCGTGAAGCTATCGGGTTGGGCACAGGCTACCCACAGCGGGGGATGCGGCTTTTGCACAGGCTTGGGAATCACCGAGCGGGGAGGCACTTTGAAGAAGCGGCCTTCGTGCGAGAAGGGATCTTCCATCCACATACGAGGGATCATAGAAACGGCTTCTTCCCACATCGCTTTGGTTTCTTCCGGATTGATATTGAAGCCGCCCATTTCGATGAGCGTGGTGGACCGACCAGTGCCGAGTTCGCAACGTCCGTCGCTCAGAATATCGAGGACGGCGGCGCGTTCCGCCACCCGAATGGGATGATTGTACTGCGGCGGCAACAAGGCAACAGCGTGGCCGATACGAATCTTACTCGTTCGTTGCGAGATCGCGCCATAGAGAACTTCCGGCGCCGGACAATAGGAAAACTCGGTCAAGAAGTGGTGCTCAACTGTCCAGAAATGCTCGAACCCCATCTCTTCGGCAAGCATGACCTGTGCGATGACCTGTTTGTACGTGTCCTGCACGATGCCGGGATAGTGCGGCTCTGGAATCTGAATTTCATACATGAGACCAAACTTCATGTGATGTTCCTCCTTTGCGTGATCTTCCAAGGATTTAGCGGGCTCCAGCGTTGAGGTTCCTTTGCAAAATCGCGCAAACTGTAGCACAACCCGCAACCCAGGCGCAACCGAAAACGAAAGGAAGCGGTGGCCCTAAACTGAGAGAGAAAGTAAAATACTCTCGCCTCGAAGGGCCTAGGGAATCGCGACCCGAAAAGGCGGTGTTTTCCTGCCCGCCCTGGCCTCTTCCTTCCCAAGCAGGAGCAACTCGAAGGAAACGAGTATGAAAAAGAAGCCTAGGAGATCTAGCGACCCGCTATACACTCTCGCTACTTTTCGTGAAGAGCTGAAACCTCCAATTACTCCAAGCCACCGAGCCGGAAGTCGTGGCGTATACCGAAAAAGAAAGTAAGCGCTATGTAGAGGCCGCGGAGAAAGAAACTGAGAGATTAGTAGAGGAATTTGGCGCAAACAATATTGATTTCGTACAGGAGATTCTACCTCGTTTTGAAGCTGCATATTTAAACTTTGTTACACATTGGCCAACGGCACAGGCAGTGGCCAATGTAAGAGAGCCAATTCGGCGGGGGGTAAAAAGATGCAAGGCCGTTGTTGCTGTTCTTGTGGAAGAAGTCGTGCTCTTCCCTCAAACAATGACGGACCCATTACAGAAACGGCTCGTATTGCTCCAGGAATATCTGGACGATTGGGATAGCGCCCTCCTGGAGCAAGAAGGAGTGGAGAAAAAGATTATTGATCGGAACTTGACCAAAAACCCTTGAAAGCATCCTGCGTGGCGAAAGTTGATAGAGGAGCTCTTCGAGATCGTCGATTGCGTGAGGCAGCATACGACTGGTGAGTCAGGATGAACAATCACTTCCTGTGATGAGACGATGAACAACGGGTGGTAATCATCCATCAGCCGCTTCCCAGCTTTCCTGTCGGATCAGAGTTTGTTTTTATAGACCTTGCGCGGCCCATTGACGCAGCGCTTTGAGCTGGGCGGGGACGCTTAATCCCTTGCGCTTTTGCTCGTCTGAGCTGGCGCGGGCGTAGAGGAAGACGCGGTGGGGTGAAGGGGAGGACATTGAGAGTCTTAATGTGCTGCTGAAGACCTAGAGCCGGAAAATAGAAGCTCCCAATAATGCTTTCTAGTTGGCTTTCACCATTCCTCGGGAGATTTCTAGTGGGAATTGTGCAACTTCTTTTTTTTCTTCCTCATTCTCTTCAAGATAGAGCTTAAGGATAGATGAGCCAAATTGTTTAATGGGGAAATTAGTAAATTCTGATACAATTCGTTCTGTAAGATGTTGCATCTCAAATGAAGTTCTTGCTGATACTAAATTGGAACCATCAGGGGCATAAAGTACAACTTCTTGATTATACCGTTTTCCTTCGTCTTCTGGTTGTCTATACCACATGGAAAAACCGCACCAACGCAATGGTATGGCGGCTTGCTCAAGAATTTCGGCCTCAGCTGGCATACCAATCTGAAGCTGTTGCAAAATATTAATAACCGATACAGTATTGTCATGCTGAGAAATAATGACCTTTTCACAGCCGATGAATAAAAGAAGCTTAGGCATAAGCATCCTGTAGCGGAACCCTTATAGAGTAACCCCAGTTTGGCTCTGATTTTTTGGTTTGAAGATCTTCATGGGTGAAAGGAAATTTTCTTGAAGAAGAATGGTCTTCAGATAAGGAAGCAGTCACCTCTACATTCAATCCTGCTCGAAGGAGTTGAATATAAGCGTTCCATCTCTCTGGTTTTCTATCAACTGGGCTCCACCATTCTGCTCCTGATTTTATCCATATATTTCTAAGCTCTTCATGTGTTCTACCCGCATCATGGTAGCCAAATTCAGTGCCGCAAGATGGACAGATATTATAATCTCTTGGGGGATCTTCCATATAATAGCCACACACTGGGCAGGGATATTTCATATTTTTCGACACTCCACTTGGAAATATAGCAGGTTTGTTGCGAGGCCGTGACATTTCTTACTATGAGGTATTTTCAGCTTTACACATGGCACCGGCTTAAAATAGGTGCGAATTTCTAATGTATTCGACAATACTCCAAACTCATCGGTTTTAGGATCAAACCTGATCATATCTCCACGTTGCCTTTTGCATTCTCGAACTCCTTCTCGTAATTGTCCGCCTAAGAAACTATCTGCAAGAGCTTCGTATTCCTCTGCAGTAACTGCCCCAAATTCGGTGCCATGATCCACAAAATGCCGCTGTAATTGCTTACTATTAGTAAACCCATTCGTAAAAGGCATATCCTAAACTGAACTGTTTCCTTATCTGCAGACCAATAGTTGCGGACCCTGCTCACTATATTGCACTGGCCGCACACTACGGCGCCGGTGCAGGCAGGGAAAGGGGTGGTGGTTTGTGTCACGCTAAAATCCTTTTCCCTTGTTTTAGCGTGACAGGGAGCAGTGCTCTTCCTTTTGCCCTTTGTCATACCCGTCATTCCTTTTGCCAAAGGTGACACAATCCACTGACATAGAAAGCATAAAATTGACGTATTTAAAGGAGTTATGAAGACTCCACAGTTGGCATGAACCGTGCCCTGTTCGAGCAACTGTCAATTCCACTTATGGCAGAAAATTAAAACGCTGGAGGACTGACGGATGGAATTACTTACTCGCTTAGTGAAAGAAGAAGAAGGGCAGGGAATGACGGAATATTCGTTGATTCTCGGGCTCGTCGTGCTCGGTTTCTGGGTCGCGGTCAAGAATGCGGGCCTCGGGACTTCCATAAATGCGCTCTTTGGCAAGGTCAAAAACACCGTCGATACTTGCTGTTAATCGTGGCCCCAACGTTACTCACAGTGAGATTGCTATGGTTTTAGTAGCCGCTGCGACACAGCAAGTGAGTTTCGATTACCAGAGCCGCCCACGTGAGGCGACTTTTTCATTCTGCTGAGCGGCATGGTCATAACCTCGCTCACGACCATTGCGGCTTCGGCTTCTTCAGATCCTCCCGCACCGCCATGGCCGCCCATACTAAAGCCGCGACCCAACCAAGTCCGGTCCAGCCGAGCAAGAGATTGAGCACGCCGATGGCGTTCTGCTGATGATGCCCCGAGCTATCGCCACGATCCAAGGGAACATGTAGGCACAGATTATTAGCGCGACGACTAATAAATCAGGGAGTGTATCCATTTTAACCTTCAGCCATCTTCTGGAGCACTGCCAATACTGCTTGACAATCGCCAAGAGCTGAGTGGTTGCCGCCCGGCAATTTTTGCCAGCGATAATTCCCATGATCGTCATTCCATTCCCCGTAAAATTGGGCGTAGTGCAGCATGGCGCATTCCCATCGCTCCGTGGGTATGGCCCCGCCGTTGCGCTCGGCTGTTTGCCGCAATAACCGAGCATCACACTCGGCGTTGTAGGCAATAACGGTCCGATGCTGAATAAGAGAAACGAGTTGATCAGCGATCTCTGGATAGCTTGGTGCGTTCTTAAGGATCTTCATGGTGATACCGTGGACTCGTGCGGCGTCGGATGGGATGCTCTTCCGTTTCAACGGGCGAACAAAGGTGTCAAATAATACGCGCCCAGTCGGATCGAGCAGTGCGATCTGAATCACTTCTGCCGTTTTGCCTAATCCGGTTGTCTCTGTATCAAGGATGACATACCGCTGCGGTGAGGCGAGAATGTCTTGCGCCCACTTTATAGAGCGGCGTCGATCGTTGAGGGAGGTTGGAGTGCTTGCGAACTCGAGAGATCCGGATCTCGCTGAGGCCGATGAGCTGTGGCGCCTAAAGAAGGTCGTGATACGGTCTCTTGGGGGTGCTCGTCTGAACGGAGAAGCATGACAAGCATGATCAGGAGGCCAAGTACTCCCACAAGACCGAGTATGAGATCCATAAATCGCTTTCCGTGAGCACATGCGGCGCCTGAAAGAGGATTGCGAAAAAACAGAAGTTTTTACACCGGTTGGGATAAATAAGGCAGGGATGACCGAGAGACCGGGCATGGATGCCTTACTCTCTCCGCTATTTGCATTCGCCTACCGGAGGTATGCTACAAAACAAGGAGATGCGTAAGCACTTGCAGTGAGGAAGGACGGAAGACGACGTAAAACGGTGAGCAGGGGCAACTCATCAGTGCTTCTCCTCGCGCCCGCCGTCGTTGCGGAAGAACCAGGAGACGTCCAACGGCAGGCTGTTCCACGAGAGCGGTGCAGAGCGCACTACGGTAAGGAGGCGCTATGACGAAAGCGCGCAGGCGCGCTGTTTTCTGGTTCGACTATGGCGTAGCAGTAGGGTCAGTTCTGCTGGCCGGGCTGGTAACCCTATGGCTGTGGCCGCTCATGCGGCCGATGCCGTTTGCGTGGCTGTTTGCCGCGGTCATGGTCAGCCGCTGGCGAGGCGACATGGGCCCCGGCGTGTGTGCGACGGTGGTAGCGCTAGCGTTCAGTCTCTGGCTGCTGTTTCCCTCCGGTGCCGCGGTCTTCGCGGCGAGCCCCGAAGAGCTGAATCGCTTGGCCGTCTTTCTGGGGATCGCCCTCATCATGAGTGTCCTCACTGGCGCGCGCCACGAGGCGGAAGCGACCCTGCGCGAATCCGAAGAAAACTACCGTTTGCTGTTTGACTCCATGAACGAAGGCTTCTGCGTCGTCGAGGTGTTAGAGGAGACGCAAGACCAGCCGCTCGATTATCGCTTTCTGCTCGTCAATCCCGCGTTCGCCCGCCTGACCGGCATTCCTGAGGCGGTAGGAAAACGTATGCGGGCCATCGCCCCACTGCACGAAGAGTACTGGTTCACGACCTATGAGCAGGTGGCGGTGACGGGGGAATCCTGCCGCTTCGAACACCAGGCCGCGCAGCTCCAGCATTGGTACGACGTCCATGCGTTCCGTGTTGGCCCCCCGGCGGCTCGCACCGTGGCCATTCTCTTCACTGATATCACCGCTCGTAAGCAGGCGGAGGAAAGTCTGCGCCAGAGTGAGCAGACCCTCCAGCAGGAGCGGGATTTACTGCATGTTACCCTCGCCAGTATTGGGGACGCCGTGATTGCCACCGACGCGGCCGCGCGGATTACCTTTCTCAATCCCGTGGCGGAAGGCCTCACCGGCTGGCCTCTCCAGGAGGTCCTTGGCCACCCGCTGCCGGAGGTGTTCCGCATTATCCATGAGCACACCCGGCAGCCCGCAGAGAATCCCGTGAACAAGGTGTTAGGGGAAGGGGTAACCGTCGGGTTAGCCAACCATACCGCGCTGCTGACACGGGATGGCCGGGAAGTGCCCATTGCCGACAGTGGATCGCCGATTCGCGGCCAGGACGGCCAGGTGTACGGCTCGGTGCTGGTCTTTCGTGATGTCACCGAACAGCACCGAGCCGAAGGGGTCTTACGGCAGGCCAAGGAAGCGGCCGAAGCCGCCGACCGTCTTAAGAGCGAGTTTCTGGCCACCATGTCCCATGAGCTGCGCACCCCGCTCGGTGTGATTGTGGGCTACACCGATATGCTCCTGGATGGCGCCGCTGGAGAGTTGTCGCCGCCACAAATCGATATGCTACAGCGCCTCGATCGTAACACGCGGGGATTATGTGAACTGATCAGCATGGTGTTGGATTTGAACCGGTTGGAAGCCGGACGGTTGCCGGTGGATGTACAGGCGGTCTCGATCCCCACCTTTTTCGCGGAGCTTCGCGCGGAAACCTACGGACTCTGGGAGCAGTCTGGCTTGATCTGGGGCTGGGTGGTCGCGCCCGATTTGCCGGTGATGTACACGGATGCGGGGAAGCTCAAAGTGATTCTCAAGAATCTGCTCAGCAACGCCGTGAAGTTCACCCCCAGCGGGAGCGTGACACTGGTCGCCGCCGAGCAGGAGGGCGGTATCGAATTCTGCGTTACCGATACGGGGATTGGGATTCCGGTGGAGGCACAAGCGTGGATCTTCGAACCGTTTCGGCAGCTGGATGGCTCGGATACGCGGCGCTATAGCGGCAGTGGGCTGGGGCTGCATATCGTGCAGCGCTTGGTGGACGTACTGGGGGGACACGTGACGGTTGAAAGCACGGTGGGGCAGGGCTCGACCTTCCGGGTGTGGTTGCCGGTGTACGGGGCACCAGCAGCGTAACGGCGCGACCAGACTCTTCCGGCTCAGTCGTTTTGACAACCTCTTCGCTGAAGCTACAGAGCTGCTGCCCGATGTAGATACTGTTCTTAACTCCCCGAGCGGCGCAGGGGGGGCGGCCTTCCTTTCAGGGGCAGAGATTTGAGTCAACACGAGCAAGCAAAGCGAAAGGGCTTGG
>CAYTVL010000055.1:0-38662 GCA_964441775.1 uncultured Enterobacteriaceae bacterium | reverse complement strand
GGGGGTGGCTCGAAACGTGCCGGAAACGGTAACGCGCTCCGCCCCTACCTTACATGTTTTTATCAGCCATCGTAAAAGTGATGATCAGGAAGCCGAGCGGCTTGCTAATGAACTCCGTAAGTCTGGCCATCAAGTCTGGCTCGACGAATGGAACATTAGCTTGGGGGATTCGATCATCGAACGTATGAGTGAAGGGTTGGAAGGGGCAACCTACGTGGTTGTCTGCTATGCCTCATCTGGCGTCACTTCTCCGTGGATGGGTCGAGAATGGATGTCCGCCCTCGCGCGACAGCTTGATGGTCATAGAGTCAAGCTTCTCCCAGTGCTACTGACGGGTGGGGGACCGCCGGCGATTCTTGCTGATGTCAAATATGCGGATCTGGTGAAAGATTGGTCAAAAGGAATTGCCGAACTTCTTCGCGCGATCAGGTCAATAAAATGAAGTGGCAAGTTTTAATCGCGCATGCCGAGGGAGAAGAAGCACTGGCCGAGCAACTGGCGGGGCCTATCCGCGAGGCTGGATATGAAATTTCTCACCGTGGGACAGTCCTGGTTGGAGAGTCCGTTACTGAGGAAGCCTCAAAGGTGTTGAGCGCTGGTGGGCCGGTGGTACTGTGTGGGACGGTGAACGCTTTAGGCACCGGCTGGGCGCATCTCATCGTCAATACGGCGCGACGGCATCAACAAGTCCGCATCTTCGCCGTACAGATGGAGCAGAGAGCATACATGCAGCAACTTTCTCTCGATGGGAAGGTTGCTCTCTATTGGCAAGACCCTGCAAAGGCGACACAGGAATTGATTGCTTCTTTAAAGGAGTATTACCCTCTCGACTCGGATGCTGGACACGTGGGGCTTGGGCCAGCACTGGAGCAACGCTATCGTGAATTAGCTCTCAAGTCGTGCGATATCGTTGATCTGGCGAATCTGCCTGAGAACGACCGCCATATTGCTACCCGGCAATTGGAGTTGCGGCGTTTGTATGTAGCGCTGCGGGTGCGGATAGAGGTTACTACTGACACGAAAGCGGGTGAAGCAGAACTTGAAGCCATCGAAAAACGCCGCAGCGCTGTTCGACGCAGCGTGTCTTTCCGAGCCGGGGCAGACGGCATCGAATCGGAGGACCAGAATTCCCGAGTCCCTGTAGGTCAGCGGCTAGCAAAAGCCCGGAGGTTGGTCGTCTTGGGCGATCCGGGTGCGGGCAAAAGCACGATGTTGCGCTGGATCGCTACCGCATATCTGCTGCGCCTCAAACAAGATCCGGATTGGCGAGACCTCCCTGATGTCGCCACGCTTCCCGATGAAGATTGGCTACCCATCATCGTGCGCTGTCGAGACCTTGATCAGTCCTGCCTCAATGGCTCACTCGAAAACATCCTGTACTATACCCTGCGTAAGGCAGAGCTACCCGAAGCTGAAGCCTCTCCTCTGCAGATGGCTCTGAGAGAGAAGCTCGCTCGGGGGAAAGCCCTTCTTCTGCTAGACGGTCTCGATGAAATTACCGAGCCAGCCCTACGCACCCGCTTCTGCCAACAGTTCGAACAAATCCATGTTGCCTATCCTGACGCCCCAATCATTGCCACCTCGCGTATCGTCGGCTATCGAGAAATGGGCTATCGCATAGGACGAGGATTCGAGCATGTAACGGTCGCCGAGCTGTCGAAAGAAGATAAAGATGATTTCGCCCACCGTTGGTGCGCCGTCACTGAATTACCGGAACGACGGGAAACAGCGACGCAGGAATTGATTCACGACATCCATAGCACGGATCGCATTGAACGCCTGACAGGCAACCCCATGCTGCTGACCACAATGGCTCTGGTGAAGCGCAAAGTCGGCAAGCTACCAAACCGCCGGGCCGAACTGTATTGGCAAGCACTCCAAGTGTTGCTGAATTGGCGCCAGGAAGTGGATGCACCGATCGATGATCGCGAGGCTGTGCCGCAGCTTGAATATATTGCCTACTTAATGTGCGATCGCGGCGTACAGCAATTACGGGAAGATGAAATTCTTCAACTGTTTGAGCGCATGCGAGAGGAATATCCGAACATCCACGCTGTACGCACTCACACTCCCGAAGAATTTCTCCGGTTGTTAGAACGCCGCACTGGCATTCTAGTGGAAGCCGGTCACGTCCGTCATAACGGGAGACCAGTCCCTGTCTTCGAGTTCCGGCACTTGACCTTTCAGGAGTATCTCGCGGGCTTGGCTTTGGTCGACGGACGTTTCCCGGGCCGGGATCGCTCGCGCAGCCTTGCTGATCACGTAGCTCCTCTGGCTAGTCGCACGGGTGAAATGGAAGATCCTAGATTCGGGCAGAGAGAAGTGACGGTGACTGAAAATTGGCGTGAGGCGCTGCGCCTGTGCGTGGCGTCCTGTAATGATGACGATGTAGATAGTGTTCTGCTGTCTATCCTGAAACCTCTAGAGAATGAAGACATTAGAATTACAGGTCGACTACGTGCGATCCTTGCCGCGCTATGCCTAGCCGATGAGCCGAATGCCAGCGAGGATGTGGCACAGAGAGTACTGTGGGAATTCGCCAAACAGGTTGGACCAAACGATGGTGGAGGGCATATTTCGACGGGTTTGGAGAGCGCTGCCATGGAATTGGCTGCATCTCGATGGGAGGAAACGTTGCGTTTCTGTCTCATTGAGGAGTACCGTAATCGAGACCTGGTAACCCGATGGAATGTAGGTAGCCTTTGCGCGACGGTTGTTGCAGCTTTAGTGCCACAAGACGAAACTGCTGTCCATAAGTGGATGACGGAACAGGTATCCCGAATTACGTCTGCCGAAGAAGTAGTAGCAATAGGCGCAACTCTAGGAATTATGGATCTCGCTTTTAGGGGGAGGGTCCATATTGTGCCAGGACTGGTAGATGGGTTACTTGCTATGCTCGAAAGAAGTGCACCTGCGGCGATGGCGGCATCTTGGGCTTTATTTTGGCTAAATAATGAAGGAATGAAGGAAAAGGCCTGGCGGGCCTCAGAGAAAGAGTTAGACTGTATTATTTCCTTTGTTAACAATGTAATGTCTGATCCTAAGGCTGTCCGTTTCCTGATCTTCATTTTAAAACGTGAACGTACTCTTCGTGCTGTTGAGCCTTTGCTGATTTGGTTAGAATATCAAGACCAAGAGGTGCGACAAGCCGCAGCAGAAGCCTTAGGCGAGATCAAAGACCCGCGATCCGTTGGACCCTTAATTACACACCTGGATCATTCAGACCGTGAGCTACAGCAAGCTGCAATTCAGGCCCTAAGCCAGATCGAAGACGGACGGGCCGTTGAATCTTTGCTCGCACGCCTGGAAGACCAAGCGCCCGAGGTGCGGCAAGCGGCCTCGTGGGCCTTAGGTAACATCAAGGACGAACGGGCGGTTGCCCCGCTTGTTGCTCGCCTGGAGCATTCAGACCATGAGATACGGCAAGCAGCCATTCAGGTCCTAGGCCAGATTGGAGACGAGCGGGCCGTTGAATCTTTGCTCACACGCTTGGAAGACCGAGATCGCGAGATACAGCAAACGGCGGCAGAGGCCCTGAGCGAGATTGGGAGTCCACGGGCGGTCGAAGCATTAATGAAGCGCTTGTTCGTCGAGGATGAAGAGGTGCGGACTGCAACCCTCGGCGCATTGTCGCGAACATGCAAAGACGAAACGGACCGCAAACTCCTCTCCCGGGATTTTGATGATTTTGACCCGTTTTTAGATCCCCAGATCCAAATCGACGAGGAGCGAGTGCGCCGAGCTGCTAAAGAGTTGGGAATAGAAGTTGAAGAAGTGCGTCGTCGTTATGAGTCGCTCGCACAGCGATTTTCGCTAAAGTTAACCTGGAAAAGACGTTATTAAGCAGGATGCCAAGTCAAAGGAGGTCACACTATGGCGGACTGGAACCCACCAACACAGGCTGAGGTCGAGGGATATTTCAAGCAGCTCAATAATTGGGGTCGTTGGGGCAACGACGATCAACGGGGCACGTTCAATCTGATTACGCCGGAGAAGCAAGCAGCGGCTGTTGCTCTAGCCCGTCGCGGGCGCGTGGTGTCCTTGTCGCGGGATCTCACGCCGCAGCCCACGTTGGACTATCACATGCTGTGCCCCGTCCGACGTGGTAATTCCAAAGCGGCAGTAGACTATGTCGGTCTGGTGTATCACGGGGTCACCGTGACGCACATGGACGCCCTTTGTCATGTCGAGTATCAAGGCCAGTTGTATAACGGCCGCAGCTTTGATGAAAATGTTCGTTTTGGCGGAGCCCAGTGGGGCGCGCTGGATGTCTGGTTTGACGGGGTCGTGACTCGCGGTGTGCTACTTGATGTTGCGGCTGGGCGCACAGAAAAATATGTTGATATTGGTAAACCAGTAACGCCGCCCGAGCTGGATGCGGCTGCGGCCCGCGCTGGCGTGAAGGTCGAGCCTGGCGATGTCGTAGTGATTCGCAGCGGTCGAGAGGCGTATGAGGCCGCGAAGACCAGCCTTGCTACTGCGATTTCTCCCCGGAGTTTCGCGGTCGACGCACGCCCCGGTCTGCATATTGCCTGTCTAGCATGGCTCCGCGAACACGATGTCTCCGCGGTCGCGTGGGATATGCTGGATGAATATCCGGTTGGCTATAACGGGATCGATTTTGGCGTTCACCTAGGGATTCCTTTTCTGGGGCTGTGTCTGATCGATAATGTCTATCCTGAACGGTTGGTCGCCGCTTGCGCTGAGGAGAAACGGTCTGAATTTCTCTTCGTTGCTATGCCGTTGCGCATCCCTGGCAGTACGGGGTCACCGTGTCAACCTGTTGCTGTTTTTTAAGCAAAACAAGTTCGTTTTCCGCCTGTATGCGTCGGCAATTGAGAGCGAGCGTAACGTCATAAGGTTACTTGCATAATTCCTGTCCAGCATCACAATATTTTTGAGTGAATGCTCTTATCGCAACATCGAAGGGGGAATGGCCGCAATTTTCCACTGCAACCGACGTGCGCGCGAAAGAAGTAAGGAATTCAGTCGCGTCCTGGATCGACGCTTTTTTACCGCTAGGCTTCAGGTTGGCAAAGCAAGAGCGCGGCGCGTCATTCGTAAGTGGAACTGCCCCCGAAGGACCGTCGCGCTGGCTGCCCGTTGGCATCGGAGTCGTCGTTTGTCTGCTTGCGCTGCTGGTGTGGCGAGCGTTGCTCGTGCAGCAGTACCAAACGTTGACCGACGAAGCTCAGCTTGCCGCTCTGCAGGTCACTAACGAACTGGATGCGCGCTTTGAGGCGCGCATCCAAGGGCTCAACCGAATGCGCGAGCGCTGGGAGCAGCACCCGCCGAATCGAGCCGAATGGGAAGCCGATGCTGCTGCTTATCTGCGAGATTTCCCCGGCTTCCAAGCCCTGACATGGGCGGACGCCGACGCGGTCATCCGTTGGGTTGTCCCGCTCGCGGGCAATGAAGCCGTGCAGAGCTTCTCGGCGCGAGACAATCCCGCGCAACACACTCGGGACGCTGCACGAGCCCAGCGCACTGTGCTGCTGTCGCCCATCTACGAACTGGCGCAAGGTGGGCAAGGGTTTCTCCTGGTCGCGCCGCTCCTAGTGGAGGAAGCGTTCCAGGGGGTGCTCAACGGCGTGTGCCGCGTGCAGACGGTGATGGACACGATTTTGGCCGACATCGCCCCGGGCTACGGCGTGACGCTGATGACCGAAGGACAGCCCTTCTACCAGCGAGTCCCGCAGGAAGGCCCCGCCGCGCAGGGCTGGCAGCAGACCACGCGCCTCTTGCTGCCGGGAGTGACGTGGCAGGTGCAGGTCTGGCCAGGCCCAGGCATTTTGGCGCAGCACCGTTCCGCGCTGCCGTCCGTCGTGCTGACTCTGGGGTTGCTCTTGGGCGGCGTCTTGACATACACAGCCTTCATGACGCAACTCGCGCGGCAGCGCGCGTGGGAAACGGCGTCCGCCAACCAACAACTTGCTGCTCTCAATGTCGAGCTCGAACAGCGAATTCAGGAGCGCACGGCGGCGCTGGTAGAAAGTGAGGTGCGGTATCGCACTATTTTTGGCGCCGCTGGGGTCGCCATCTGGGAAGAAGACTTCTCACGCGTCATCGCCGCGTTGGAGGAACTGCGCAGGCAAGGAGTACAGGACTTTCGCCAATATTTCGTTGATCATCCGGACTTTGTTTGTCAGGCAATTGGCTGGGTCCGCGTGCTCGATGTCAATGCGGCTGCTGTCAGACTGTGCGGCGCCCCGGACAAAGGCGCCCTCTTAACGTCCTTACACACTATTTTTCTTCCGGAGACGCAGAGCATGTTCATGAACGAACTGTTGGCGCTCACTGAAGACCGCTTCCACTTCGAGGCCCAGTCTGTTCTGCAAACCTTACAGGGCGAACGGCGTCACGTGCTGACCGCGATTACCTTCCCGTCGGGTGGAGAGTCGTATGACCGCGTCCTGGTGAGTCGCATGGATATCTCGGACCGGGTGCGGGCGGAGACGGAACTCCAGCGCGTCACTGACGATCTCCGACAAATCGCGTACATTGCCGCCCATGACCTGCAAGAGCCCGTGCGTCAGGTGGGACTCTACTCTCAAAAGCTCGCGAAACGTTACCCTGGCGCCCCTGACGCCGCAACAACCGAGGACGTCGGCTTTATCGTCGAAGCCGCCCAGCGCATGGTGGCGCAACTCAATGATCTCATGCATTACCTGGAAGTGGATGCGGCGGGCGTGGAGCGGAGAGCAACCAACTGTGAGGATGTCCTCCAGCGCGCCCTTGAACAATTGCGGACGCCGATCTCGGCCAGTAACGCCGCTATCACCCATGATCCGTTGCCAACCCTTGACGCTGTTCCTGCCCACTTGCAGCTCATCTTTCAAGAACTGATTGACAATGCCCTCAAGTTTCATGAGGGTACGCCGCCACAGGTGCATGTGTGGGCGACGCGTGAGACGCGGGCATGGCGCTTTGCCGTGCGTGATCATGGCATTGGCATTGACCCACAGGTGTATGGCAAACTCTTTGGGCTCTTTCGGCGACTTGATCGCAATCGCTTCCCTGGCACAGGCATGGGTTTGGCGGTCTGCAAGAAAATCGTCGAACGTCACGACGGCGGCATCTGGCTGGAACCGACTCCGGGCGGCGGCGTGACTATGATGTTCACAATTGGTGACGTCGAAGAGAAGGTGAAGAATTAAGAACGACGAATTTGAAGACAATGAAGAATACACAAACAGACAGCAGGGAATTACCGCTTCCGTTGTATTTTGAATTTTTCATTGGTTTGCGAGCGGAACGGATATGCATATTCTGATTGTTGAGGATAACCCAGCGGATGCGCGCTTGATCGAAGAAGCAATTCGGACCCATGATGCCGCTCACAAAATTTCGACTGTCGCCGACGGGCGGAGCGCCATGACGTTCGTGCGCCGGGAAGGGGGGTATGCTGAGGCGCGGAAGCCAGACTTGATTCTGCTGGATTTGAATTTACCTTACAAAAATGGCCGCGACGTGTTAACCGAGTGCAAGGCTGATCCCGCGCTGCGGCACATTCCGATCGTCATTTGGACGAGCACGCAGGCCGACGCGGAAGTACGGTGTCTCTATGAGCTCGGCGCGGCGGCCTATTGTGTGAAACCGGTGAAACTGGAGGATTATTTGAGCCTCGTGCAAATGATCGTGGAATTTTGGGGACGACGGGCGCGGTTGGCGGTGGGATGAAGCGGAACGAAGAATGGAAAATTAAAAATGTCAAGTTGACAAGGCAAAATAGAGAGTTCGATTCCTCGTAATCTTTCATTTTGCATTGCGCGTCTGGGTGGAAACAAAACCTGGTTGCGGATCTGCATTCTCCTTCACAATAAGTGATAGACTTGAGACAAGACTCCATCCCACATCAAAGCGGGCGGCATGACGGTAGCCCTTCTGACCCCTGTCGCTCCGCCGCAGTCGTGGTGGCACACGAAAGATGAAAGACGCCGGCATGAAACGTACTCCCTTGGCCGCCAAGATTTCTCTTGGTTTCTGGTTTGCGCTGACGCTGCTTGTCGTGCTGAGTATTGACTCCTATCGGACGACCCGCGTGTTCCTCGACACCAGCCAGCTCGTGGCCCATACACACGAAGTCATCGAGACGCTTGAACAAGTGCTGTCGGAATTGACAGATGCTGAGACCGGACAGCGCGGTTATCTCCTCACCGGCGAGGAGCGCTATCTAGAGCCATACCACGTCACACTCGATGTGGTGGATCGCACGGTGCGGAGCTTGCGTCGCCTAACCGCTGACAACCCGGAGCAGCACCGGCGGCTTGCGAAACTGGAGCCGCTGATTGCGCAGAGACTGGTCGAGCTGCAAGAGACAATCGATGTACGGAGACGCGCCGGACTTGCAGCCGCGCTGCAAATCGTGCGCACCGACCGGGGTAAGCAAATTATGGACAATGTCCGGACTGTCGTCCAAGATATGGTGACTGTCGAACGGGCGTTGCTCAAAGAGCGTACACAGCAAGCGGAAGCTAGCGCCTCCACTACCCTGTCCGACATTTTTTACGGTGATGTGTTGGCCTTCGTGCTGGTGGCGCTGTCTGGGTACTTCATCAGTCGAGATCTCACCAAACGCCGACAGGCCGAGCAGGCGTTGGCTGCGCTCAACACGAGACTCGAACTGCGGGTTGAGGAGCGGACCCAGGCCCTGCAACAATCCGAGGAGGCGGAGCGTGCGCAGCGGGAGTTCTTCCAAGTAACGCTCGCGAGCATTGGCGACGCCGTTATTGTCACGGACCCCTACGGAGAGATCACCTTTTTGAATCGGGTGGCGGAGGTGGTGACGGGATGGACTACGGCGAATGCTGCCGCAAAGCCGCTGTCGGAAGTGTTCCACATTGTCAATGAAGAGACGCGTCAACCAGTGGACAATCCCATCGAGATTGTATTGCGCACCGGCGGGGTCGCCGGCTTGGCCAATCATACCGTGCTCCTTAGTCGCACCGGCAGCGCCTGCCCCATTGATGACAGCGCCGCTCCTATCCGAGATGCTCAGGGTCGCTTATTAGGCGTCATTCTAGTCTTCCGCGACGTCTCCGAGCGACGGCGAACGGAGAAAGAACGAGATTGCTTACTGACCGAGCTACAGCAAGCCAATGAGGAATTCCAGCAATTTGCTAATATCGTTTCGCATGATCTCAATGAGCCCCTGCGCACCATAGGGAGTTTCGCGCAGTTATTGGCGCAGGAGACCCAGGGTAAACTCGATGCGTCAGCAAACGAGTCTATGGCCTTTATCACGGACGCTGCCCAGCGTATGCAGCAAATGCTCACCGACTTGCTAGCCTATACCCGGGTGGGGCAGACGCCGGAGTTTCAGGCCGTGGACACCGAAGCCCTGTTGATGCAGGTGATAGAGGCGCTCCAACTGCGGATTGCCGAGTGTGGGGGGACGATCACCTATGAGCCTTTGCCTACCGTTTCTGGCGATGCGACTCGCCTCGGTTTGGTGTTCCAGAACTTGATTGGCAACGCGCTCAAGTTTTGTGGCGAGACGCCCCCGCGTATTCATGTGTCGGCCCAGCAGGTGTATGGATATTGGCAGTTTGCCGTTCGTGATAATGGCATTGGTATCGACCCCAAGCAAGCTGAGCGCATTTTTCAGGTGTTCCAGCGTTTACACACACGTAGTCAATCTCCAGGCACGGGCATTGGCCTGGCAATTTGTAAGAAAATTATTGAGCAGCACGGCGGGCGCATTTGGGTGGAGTCTCACCCCGGTGAGGGATCGATCTTCTATTTCACAATGCCGCAAGTGTGATCGGAGACGACGAGAAGAAAACGAATCTCCACAGACCCCGAACAATCTTTTGGCTCCCGTCCACCTCATGCCCTAGTGATGTCGGGTAACTTCACTCGATACGTTTGCGCTAAGTGAACCAATAGTCCCTCTTCAGATAAAAGCCCTTGGATAGCTTCTGCGCTTGCTCGTCGTCCTACCGCCTTGCTGTACGTTTCGGCGGTGTCTTGGTCCGCACGGAGCAGAAGAACGGTGTCGTAACGACCAAAGGTGAGTTGGGCAGCGTCGGTGAGTAATTCAACGATGACAACACCCGCTTTCAGCAAGAAAGAGAGCGTCCGTTCCCAAGTCGAGGTTTCCGGTACGCCGTCGAGGAGCAGCAGCGGTGGGTGCGATGCAAAGCTGCGCCCCAGCCGACTGAGTATGGTTCTTTCGATTTCGCTAGGGACTTCTCCCGAGGGAGGAAGCGCATGATAGCTCTGCGCGCCCCGGAGCAGCAGTCGGAACTGTACTTCGGTCTGTTTTTGGCGGCGACCGTCGAGACACAACACCACGCCTTTTTGCTGGACCTGACGCAAAGCCAGACTAACGAGGAGTCGAGATTTATCTGCTCCTGAGCCTCCGAGCACCGCGACGCGACCGACAAACTCGGGGAGACGCAATGGTTGCTGTGTCGATGGTTCAGAGGGAGGAGAGGTCGCCATACCTTTTGGTTTCGAGATCGCGTACAACCATAGCATGAGCGTAAAATTTTTCTCCAGTATGACCACCGGCGCCAAGCTGGTGATTGGACTCGTGCTCGCCGCCCTGTTGCTAGTAGTTGGCGCGCATTTCTATCGGCAGTCGGATGAGGGATTCAGCGTGTTGCAAGGGCAGGGACCGGAGGCGGCTCGTCGAGGCATCGGCCTCTCGCAAGAGGGCGTGAGGTTGCTTCCGCCTGAGGAACAGCGAGAACTTGGAGCGTTGTATGATGAGGCGTTACAAAATCTGCATCCCGAAGAAAAACAGCGCTTCCTGACTTTGGCAAGAAAAGGGCAGATGGCTAGCGACCGGGAAATCGCCGAAAGCAGCGACCTGATCCAACGTGCACTGCACACGCTTCCGACGGAAAAGACTGATCGCTTGGTGGCGTTAGTGGGAAAAGCCGTGCAATTACAAATGGGGCACCAACAGGCCCCATCGACTGCCGCAAAACAGTGACTAGGGCGCGGGCGTCTCGCCCACGAAAACAGCGGTCTGAGCCGCACGCGTCAGCAAGCGGCTCGGGAACCGCTCCCTCACGGTCGCGGCTCGGTTCCTAGCGAGCTAGAGGAGAACGCCTTCTTGATACAGCCGCGCCAGCATCTGACGAATGGATTCAGGCGGGCAGTGGCGTCCTTCGGGACGTTCGAGATACGCCCGCATAATATCCGCGACCGCATGGTGTTGCTCTACGAGCCGCACCAGTACGGGGATGCAAATGTTGTCAAGGAATCGCACGCCGCGTGGATGCGGGGGCGCGATCACGACTTCGCGGAGTTCAACAAACGGACCTTCAATGACGGGGCGCTGCTCGATCGTGACCTCCTGGGCTATGCAAAGATGAGAGACCACAGTGCGGTTGGACATTGCCGTGTGCTTGCCCGGAGTTCTTGACGCTGTTGCATCCGAAACGTTGAGCATGGAACGTTGAATATTGAACTCGCCTTGTGATCGTTGTCGCCAAAAAGGAGAATGCAGCCAGCGTTGTTCCTCGCGATAGTACTGCGCGGACTGTTGATAATACGCGTTGTAGGTCGACTGCTGATTGTCTTCGTAGAACTTCACTGCATGTGAAGCCATTGCTGGACGGTGAAGGATCGTGTTGACAACTGCCGCGCCGGTAATGGCCGAGGCCATCGCTTTGTGGACTCCTTCCGAAGAGAGGGGATCGATGAACATGCCCGAGTCGCCGACCAAGAGAAACCGCGCCCCGGCAAACATATGAGCGGTATGCCAGGTGGCGTCGAACGCACGTAACGGAGCGACGAGTTGGGCATGCCGTAAGAATTGATTGATGTACGATGCCTGGGGCAGTTGGGCGTGATAGAACGTCCGCAGGCCCGACCGCCGGATGTGTTTGCCAAGCTGCCAATCAATCTGTAACGTGACATTGCGTAAGCCGTTATGTAACGGCGCCGACCACACCAGACCATCCTCATAAGTCTCTAACAAGGTGTTAGCGAAATCGAGGCCCGCAGGCCCCGCGGCGCCGCGCCAGTAGCCAGTGATTGCGAGCGTTTGAAAAACCGGATCGCGTTGTCGTAATCCTTGTTTTGCAAAGATGCCGGCGCGTCCACTGGCGTCGATGAAAAATTCAGCGGCGACGGGGCCGGAAGAAGTCAACACCGTCACGCCGTTATCGCTCAACTCTATGTCTTTGACCGTGCACTGCTCAAAAACGCGCGCGCCGTTTTCGCGCGCATGTGCAAGTAACAACGCATCGAAATCCTCTCGCCAAGCTTGAAAGCCGCGTCGAGTGTGGTCCGGGCTGTAGTACGAAGTGCGGGGTTGGGCATTGCCCCAACACACCGTGTGGCCAGCCATTTGCAGAAACCCCGCGGCTTCAATGCGTGCGCGGACGCCTAGGAAATCAAGGACGGGAAGAATTTGCGGTGTGAGCGATTCGCCAACTTGGTAGCGCGGGAAGCGACGTTTTTCACAAACAACAACGCGAAACCCTAACCCTGCGAGGAGCTGGGCAATTGTCGCTCCGGCAGGGCCTCCGCCTGTGATGACAATATCAGTGGTTGACGGCAACGGGGTCTGAGGGTCGTTCATGTGGCGCCTTGCTGGCCGCATCCTTTCCAGTCGCGGGGCGAAAGTCAACCCTGACTGGCGAGGACCTTGTCTCCCCCGCGAAAATCGTGCACTACGGTGGCGGAGGCGCTGCGATGCTGACACGCTGTGGTTGGGTGACGACAGACCCGTTGTATATCGCCTATCACGATACCGAGTGGGGGGTCCCCGAGTTTGACGATCGTAAGCTCTTTGAGCTGCTGATCCTGGAGGGGGCGCAGGCTGGACTGAGCTGGCTGACCATTTTGAAAAAACGAGACAACTATCGCGCCGCGTTTGCCCAGTTCGACGCTCCGACGATCGCCCAATTTGATGACCGCGCTGTCGCTGAATTACTGGCCAATCCAGGAATCGTCCGCAACCGTTTGAAAATCGCCGCCACGATTCAGAACGCCCGAGCCCTGCTGACTTTGCAACGAGAGACTGGCGGGAGCTTTGCCGAGTTTCTCTGGTGGTTCGTTGATGGGAAAGTCAAACAGAATGTCTGGAAAACCCTGCGCGAAATCCCTGCACGCACGGTTGAGTCTGACGCGATGAGCAAAGCGTTAAGCAAGCGCGGGTTCAAATTCGTCGGCTCCACGATTTGCTACGCGTTTATGCAGGCGACGGGGATGGTGAATGACCATCTGGTTGAGTGTTGTCGGTACAAAGATGTTGGGAAACTGGGGCGGGCGAGACGCCTCCCCGTATTGCAGCGCTGATGACCGCCTTTTCTCGCCTTGCCCTGGCTCGGTTGCGACGCTTTGCGCCATTCCTCGCCCCCTTTGTTGCTCGTCTCACCTCCGTTTTTTTCTTGTCACTTTTAGGAACAACTCTTGGCTTGCTGTGGCCGTTGTTTACCAAAGTGCTGATCGACAATGTGTTACTGGCGAAAAACCTTCGGCTGCTTGTCCTGCTGTGCGTCGCCATGACCCTCGCTACCGCACTGGGGTACGGCGTCGGCGCCGTGAACCGTTACTACTATACACAAGTGACCGCTCGCATACTCTTTGCTCTCCGTCAACATCTTTTTGCTCACCTGCAAACGCTGTCATTGCGGTTTCACGCCCGCGCGCAGGTGGGAGATCTCCTATCCCGCCTCAATACGGATATCAGCGAAGTGCAAGCGGTGCTGACCGACACGGTTTTTGCGCTCCTCTCCAATCTGCTCGTGCTCATGGTCACCGTCGGCTTCTTGCTTTGGCTTGATTGGCGTTTACTTCTCCTTAGTCTTGTGGTTGTTCCCTTGCAATTGTACGGCGTCATGAAAGTGCGTCCTCGCATGGTGGAAGAAACACGGCGGGTGCGGGAACTCAACGCGACGATCGCTTCGTTTCTAGTTGAGTCGCTTTCTTCTGTTAAATTTATCAAACTCTTTACCGTGGAACAGGCGCAACTGCGACGTCTCGGCGTGCTGGGCGAGCGGTTCGTGCAGGTGGTGACCCGCTTCGAGATGGTGGGCTATCTGGCGAGTTCAGTCTCTTCAGCGACTACCTTTTTGAGTGGCATGCTCACCACGCTCTACGGTGGATATCTTGTGATTGACGGGCAACTGACGGTGGGGGCTCTGATTGCTTTTTCTGCGTATCAATCGCGTGTGCTGAGTCCCCTGCAAGCGCTCATGGATCTGTATTTACGCTTCGCGCGCGCAGGCGTGTCGTTGGATCGTATTTTTGAATTTCTCGACGCTGGGCAAGAATTGCGAGAATCCTACGAAGGTGGGAGACAATTGCCTGTCGTGAAGGGTGAGCTTGAGTTCCGCAGGGTCTCTTTTGCGTATGAAACGAACGAGCCGCTGTTGGTCGACGTTAGCTTCCGTATTCCTGCTGGGAGTCGTCTCGCGATTCTCGGCGCCAGTGGAGTTGGAAAGTCCACCGTTGTGGACCTGTTGACGCGATTCTACGAACCACAAAATGGGGTGATCTTGCTGGACGGCTGTCCGTTGTCGGATTTGGATCTGTGCTGGCTTCGCAGTCAGATTGTAGTGGTGAGTCATGAGCCCACTCTGTTTCACGCATCGCTCTTAGAGAATTTACGTTATGCAAGTCCGGAGGCTTCTATTGAACAGGTGATGGCCGCAGCAAAGACGGTGGGATTGCACGAGTTTATCCTCACGCTTGCTCAGGGGTATGACACCGTGGTGGGCGAGCGGGGCGCGCGACTCTCCACTGGGCAAAGGCAGCGAATTGCCTTAGCACGGGCGGTGCTCAAACAACCGCGTATGCTCGTGCTCGATGAAGCGCTGTCTGGCCTTGATGTCGCCAGCGAAGCGCAGGTGCGCACGGCGTTGGAGATACTGATGGCCGGAAAAACTATACTCTTCATTACGCATCGAGTGTCTTCGCTACAAGAGGAGGATGAGGTGATGGTTCTCGATCGCGGGTGCATCGTGTGGCGGGGACAGTATGGCGAACTGTCTTCCTCGCCTAAAGCGATCTATACAATGTTAAAAGAATGGGAGCGGCAAGACGCATGACAAATTAGAGGCTTCTCCTAGCCCTGCCCCTCGGCGGGAGGAAAGGGTAGGTGCATATTGCGAATAACCTGGCCGGATCTCCCCAAAGGCGGCAGTTCTTGACCGTCGAGATTGAGCATGACGCCTCCGGCGTTTCCAACAGTCAGCTCGAACGCGTTCTCGGAATTCCAGGCCGCCGACTGACCAGGATGTAAGATCATTTCTTTAGTCTGTCCTTCAGCAAAAATACGAATCCACGTTGTCTCCTTGGCTTGTATGCGCAGGAGATGTGATGAGGTATGCGCCGCTTGCTGCGCAAGCACGGTGGTGAGGGAAGGGTCAGCTTCAGGCTGAGGAGAAGTGGAGACCGGACTCTTTGCCAACTGAGCGGGAGCTGCGGGAGAAGATGAGGTGGAGTCTGGTTGAGGCGCTGGGGACTGAACAGTTTCCGTTGCTGCTGGAGGAGCGGGCTGTGAAGTCATCACTGGAGATGAAGCGCCGCCTTGCGGCCCCTCCGGAGCCTGAGAAGTTGTGGCTTGGGGGGGAGGCAGCGGTTGAGAAAGCGAGCCGGAAAAAGACTCCGTTGGCGCGAGCGGACTAGGAGGAGGAGCGGGCGTGGGGGCGCGTCCTCTTACATCAGTATACTGTCCAATAAAAGCGAGTGTGACCAACACTGAGGCAAGGATGATCGAAATGGAAACCGCCCGGGAGCGATGCGGTGAGGAGGTCAACAGTTGAGCGGACTGAGCGGTTGTCGTTTTTTTTCTACTTTTTTCCTGAGCCGCCTGAAGTTCCTCAGTGAATTGCGCTACCGCGAAGTTCGGATCGAGGCCGAGAAAGTCCGCATAACTGCGCAGATGCGGAATGAGATACAACGGGTCCGACAGGAACATTTCCTGTCTTTTCCCAGGAGGAGACTGCTCCTCTAGTAGAGCAAGGTAAGTTGGAGAAAGGCGGGCTCTTGTCGCCGCCTCCTCTAGGGACAGCCCTCGCTGCTCCCTCACTTGACGTAAAACTTGGGCGACCTTTTCCATGACGAGTTCCCCCACCCCACCACCTAATGACTAAAGTGCGTTGAACGCTTCCTTATTTCTTATAGCATACAAGATGACTCTCCCTTTTTTCCAGAGGGGGGAGGACGTGCTATTCGGGTGGAATATCCGGCGGAGCGCTCCGTACGGCGTTGGCGGTCATAGGAACAAGGATTTCATGCAAAAAGTTGTGTTGCGTCAATTGAGCAAGCAACTTTTGCCACTGTTGCTGATCCGTGAAGCCCTTAATGTAAGGGGTGAGAAACTGATCAACGTAGAGGTCTAAAGCGCGGGCGTAGAGATCTAAGCCGTGCCGATAGCTCTGCATGCCCTGCAAATAGAGTCGTAGCGCTTGCTGATAGGTCTCTCGCACGCGACAGTACTCCTCGTTCGTCATCGTTTTTGCTTGAACGGCGGCGCGCGCCTCGGCTAACTGCGGGTAGAGAAGATGATGGCCGCGCTCCCACTGGCGGCGCGCTTCTTCGTGTTGCGAGCGCAGGTTTTCTAGGGTTTGGCGTTTGGGCTCTACCTCTGCGCGTCGCAGTATTACCAGTTGCTGCGCCAGCGCTTGATCGAAGTCTGCTGGTGGATGGGCAAGCAGGTTGCGCAAATCCGCATCGACAGCCTGTAGGCGTGAGCGACTGGCGCGGACGGTCTGCTCGGTCTGGCGTAACGCTTGCTCTTCGCTCACGAGTTCTTGAGTGGTGACCGAGACTTCCTCTCCACATGCGGAATGAACAGGCGTCGAGTAGCCAGAGCCAAGCCAGAAAATCCCTACCCACAGCAACAGAAGGAGGCCTCTACGTGTTTCTTGCCGAGGCCTCGCGCTGTGCACGAGTCTGTGTGAGATGCTGCGAGGATTCACTTCACTTCCGAGGTGCAGTTGGGACAACGTGTCGCTTTGATGGGGATTGTCGAACAGCAATAGGGACAATCCTTGATGAGGGGTGGACCTGCAGGCGCAGGCGCAGGTTGACTTTTCAAGCGATTAATCTGTTGAACAACGAGAAAAATGGCGAAGGCGACGATCGTAAAATTAATGATGGTGTTCAGAAACAGACCGATGTTGAGCGTCGGCGCCCCGGCCGCTTTGGCTTGAGCTAGGCTGTCATAATGGATCCCGGTCAAACTAATGAACAAGCTGGAAAAATCGACTTTGCCCAAAAGCAGCCCAATAGGCGGCATGATGATATCTTCAACAAGCGACGACACAATTTTGCCGAATGCCGCGCCGATGATAATGCCGACCGCGAGGTCGATCACATTCCCCTGAACCGCAAATTTTTTAAACTCCTGAAACAAGGCCATCTTCACTTCCCCCTTCCTGAAGTGGGGGTAGCATACAATTTTCCTTTCATAGAAGGAAGTGAGCGCGATTCGATCCTCGTCAATGGCTTCCGTGTCGAGAGCGGCGGGTGTGCTTGAGGTGAGCGAGCGCTTCCTGCACGGTAAGGATCGTTCTGGCTTCCGCCCACAGCGCCAAGGCGCCGGCGATGTGAGCCGAGGCGCAACTATGGCCGTAAAAATTACGTTCCTGGGATAGGCCGGGAATGGGGCGCGGTCGCGGATGAGCGCGGAGGGGAATCGGATCGTCTTCAATGTAGTCGTGTTCTCCCCAAGCGCATACATCGTCACCCGCAACGCCGATAACGCCTGGCAGTGCGGCAGGCAAGATGTCTGTCTGTCCAGGAGGAGACGAAGCAACCAGGAGCGCGCCCTGAGCCGTGGCCTGCGCAACCAGTGTTTGCAACCGCTCGCGATGGTCTGGATTCGTCGTGCCGAGACTGAGGTTGATGATCTGCATTCCCTGCGCAAGCGCCCAACCGAGGCCCGCTTCAAGCACGACGAGTGACGTGGTGAGCTCATCATGGGGGGTGTGTGGATCACGGAAAATTTTGACCGCGTATAGTTCCGCGCGAGGAGCTTTTGCTCGCAGGATGCCCGCGAGGGCAGTCCCGTGCCCACGGCGATCGATGTAATCGTCCGTGGTGTGCACCGCGACATCTTCCCGCAGCGTCAACGCCACGCCGCCAGCGATTGCTCCGACATAGGGGTGACGTGGATTGATGCCGCTATCAATCAGCGCGATGCGCACCCCTGCTCCCGTGGCTTGATTGAGCGGAGGTTGGTCTGAAGGGGATGGCATGAGCGACTCAGTCTGCTGGGTGTCTTTTGTCTAAGTCTATAGGAGGGTTCGTTTGACAGCGGAAGTGCGGGGTATAGAATACCAGACCAAGCAGCAACAGTTTTGTTGGCAGGAGTAAGGTGGGCATGGGAAGACGAAAAGCAACCGTCACGGCTTGGGAAAAAATGCAGCGACTCGCCCTGACGTTGCTCGGAGTGATGCTCTGCTGGCGGACGACTCCAGGCTGGGGTGCGGAGCCGTCGGGTGCGGCTTTGGTTCAGAGTCGTTGCGCGATGTGTCATGCTTCTCAACAAGGCGGCAAGCTGGAATCTATCGAGTCCGCACGAAAAACGCCGGAAGGTTGGGAGATGACCCTCGACCGCATGATTCGCACGCATGGACTGCACTTGCAACCCGAAGATGGCGCTGCCTTGGTGAAGTATCTAAGTGATCAATATGGTCTCGCTCCCGCTGAGGTCGCGCCCTATCAATATGCGCTGGAAAAGCGGAACAACAATGTCGCGCAACCTGACCTGCCCAAGATCGTCCAAGGCTCCTGCACGCAGTGTCATTCGTATGCGCGTATTGCGTTGCAGCGCCGCACGGCGGAGGCGTGGAAGAAAGTGCTCGATATGAAGCTGGCGCTGATCACCAATACCGAAAACGTCACCGCCTCTTCGGGATTGTTGAGCAACTATTGGTATGAGGATGCGAGTAAGGAAGCGGTTCCTTATATTGTGAAGCAGTTTCCTTTTTCGTCATCGGCGTGGAGCAAATGGCAAGCCGCCGTGAAGCCGAATTATGCCGGGACGTGGAAAATCGTGGGGCACGATCCCGGCAAGGGCGGAGAGTACACCGGCCAGCTCACCCTCAAAGACTTGGGCGACGATCGCTACGAAGGCGAGTTCACGCATGAATTCTCCGACGGCTCAAAAGAGTCGGGCAAGACAACGGCGGTGGTGTATACCGGTTTCCAATGGCGCGGCGTGGCGCAGTTTGCTGATGGTAAAAAGCAACAAGAAATTTTCTTCGGCGGCGAAGACGGCTCCACGTTGAGTGGTCGCCGCCTTCTGACTGGACTCGGCGATCTGGGAATGGATGAGACTCTATACCGAAAGAAAGATGTTGCTCGACTCTTGACGATCATTCCAGCGGCGCTCAAAACCGGAGAAACACAAAAGGTGAAACTCTTCGGAACCAGCTTTCCCGCCGCCGTCTCTGACAGCGCCCTGCAATTCGGAGACGGCGTCAAGGTGCAATCCCTCACGCGCAACGGTGACGATACTATCATCGCCGAGGTGATGACGGAGGGGAACGCGGGAGTGGGGGCGCGGCAAATCAAAGTCAGCGGAGTCCAAGGGGACGCGACTCTCCAAGTGTACGCGACGGTTGATTACCTGCGGCTCGCGCCCGAGCAAGGGTTTGCCCGTCCCGGCGGCATCAAAGCCCGGAAAGTGATGGAACAGTTTGAAGCCATTGGCTATGGGAATGGGAAGGACGGCCTCAAAGGCACGAAAGACGACATCAAGCTGGGGCGAGTTGCTCCAGTCAAATGGAATATCGAGGAAAACGTCGTCCGCAACAATGATGACGATGTCCAGTTTGTCGGCAAAGTTGACGAGAATGGTCTGTTTATCCCAGCCGAAGACGGCCCCAATCCGAAACGCGAACGCATGGAGCATAATGTTGGCGATGTGTGGGTCGAAGCCTGGTACACCCCCGGCGGCGCGAAACGCCCGATTGGCGCGCGGGCGCCGCTGTTGGTGATGCCGGAGAAATTCAGCTTTCAGCCGATTGAATGAAGGCCATAGTCGTCAGGTCCTCAAGTCTTCAGGTCATTCGGTCGAGCCTTGATAACATTCGGACTTGAAGACTTGACGACATGATGACTTGATGACTGAAGGAAATTTATGGAACTCCACTTTCACCCTGAAAACGCACATGCCGTGACATACGGCGCTAGAAAAATTCTGGTCGCCGCCAAAAGCATGTCGCTGTTTGTGATGGACCCGGTTGCTGAGGCGATCGTGGCCTATGCCCAGGCGCAACGGCGTTCGGACCTCGCTTTGCTAACACAGGAGCTGGCGGACCGCTTCTCGGCCCAGGAGGTTGCGGAGACCGTGCAGGAACTGGTGAACCTGCACGTGTTCACCACAACTGAGCGTCAGCCGCAGCGCACGCAACCTATCCTCGACGTCTCGCATTTTCCGGTCGGGTCACTGGTGCTCAATGTCGCCAATAAATGTAATCTGCATTGCACCTACTGTTACGAACCAGAGGCCGCCAAGTATGGTCCGGCGCCGGTGCAGATGGAGTGGGAGACCGCGCGCACGAGCGTGGATTTTCTCTTTGCCAAAGCCGGCGGCAATCGCGAGGTGAATCTGATTTTCTTTGGCGGCGAGGCGTTGCTCAATATCAAACTCATGCGGCAGATCGTCGCCTACGCCGAAGAGCAAGGGCAAGCCGCTGGGAAGAAAGTCGATTTTTCTCTGACGACCAATGGGACATTGTTGACCGATGAAATTATCGATTTCTTGCACGCGCATCGCTTTGGCATCACTGTCAGTATGGATGGGCCTCAAGACCTCCATGATAAACGCCGCATTTTTCTGACGGCCGCGGGCAAGCCGCGTGGTTCGTATGCGCAAGTGCTGCCGCGTGTGCAGCGCTTGCTGGAGCGCTACACCGTGCGTCCAGTGGTGGCGCGGGTGACACTCACGCGGGGCACGGTGGAGATCGTGCGTATTTATGAGCATCTTTCCGCACTCGGATTTTTCGAGGTGGGCTTTGCCCCGGTGACGGCCAAGAATGGCGACGCGCAGGGGTTGGCGTCGACGGACCTCCGTTCGGTCTTAGACGGATTCAAGGAGCTGGGCGCCCGCTATGTCGAGCGGGCGCTGCACAATCAGTACACGGGTTTTTCCAACTTGAGCACTATGCTGACAGACCTGCACGCCGGGACGAACAAGCTGTTTCCCTGCGGCGCCGGGTTGGGCTTGCTCGATGTCGATGGCAACGGCGATGTCTATCTTTGCCACCGGTTTCCCGGCTCGGAAGAGCATAAATACGGGAACGTGAAAAACGGGCTCCAGTACGATCGCTTGAATGAATTTCTTAACGGCGCGCACCTTGGCAATAAGCCGGTGTGTCAGACGTGCTGGATTCGCGGGCTGTGCGGCGGTGGTTGTTACCATGAAGCCTACACGCAATTTGGCGACGCCGCTCTGCCCAACCTGCACTATTGCGATTTTCTCAGAGAGTGGACGGAGTACGGCATTGGCGTGTACATGAAGTTGCAGGAAGAGAACCCTGGATTTATCGAGACCTCTGTCCTGCGCGGACGAGGCGATGCGCCGAAGGAATTGACGTAAAACGTGAAGCGGGAGATGGAAGACGAAAAATGGAAAAAGAGTGGCCTCCTTATTCCGTTTCACCTACTACTTGAGCAGAAAGTGCGAAGAACATTAAAGAGGAGTGAGGCTATGAAACACCTCAAAGCAGCGAATCAGAAAGCGGAACTCGTGGAAAAGGCTCAGGCGGTTGAAGAAGATGTCGTCGGCATGGCCATGCCCGGCGGTTGCTCGACGGTGTTCAACCCGGGCTGGGAGGCGAACATGTGGGGCGGCGCCAGCGGCATGTGCGCGCCGATGGAAGCCGATCTGTTGAGCTGCGCCAATATGTGTTGGTGGCCCGCTCAAGTCCCCGACAGCTTGCAATCGGCTCCCGAGTGGGCCAAGGCTTGTTCTGGCATGAACCAGGAAGACTGGAAAAATTTTGAGGTAGTGTTTCCGAAGGTGCAGTAGCGCGAGGGAAAGAACGTGGTGAAACAGACAATGGCTCGTTTCTTGCGATGCGCGCTCACGCTGGCCGCTCTTATGGTATGGTCCTCGCCTTCGTCCGCTTGGGCGAAATGGTATCTCCTTGCTTCTACTCAACCGAATAACCTTGTTGTTATTGACACTGAGACGGACACGGTCGTCAAAGACATTGCCTTGGAAGGCAAAGGGCCGGCGATGAACATCGCCACCAATCCAGCGCATCCGCAGTATGTGTACATCGTTAACAATCTAGCGCAGTCGGTGGCGATGGTGGACCTGGATGAAGGGAAGCAAGTCACGAGTTTCCCACTCTCGAATGACAACGAACTCGTGCGCACGATGGCTATTGATGTGAATGCGCAGGGCACGCGTTTGTTCATCCATGAGATGCCGGTGAAAAAAGGCGTTGGCAGTTACGAGGCGGAGGACAATCGCATCCGCGTGATTGATCTTGACGCTAACAAGACGTTGCGCACCTTTCCCGCGCCGCGTCAGGTCATGGCGATGGCGTCATCAAAGGACGGCAAGCGATTATATGCCTTTAGCGTTGGCCAAGACATTACTGTGTTTGACGCCGAGCAAGGCAAACAAATAGACACGATCCCTGTCCTGAATCGCAACGTGACTGGCATTGCGCGCACTGACGGGTTGCCGGTTTTTAATTTATATCAAGAATACGACCATGTGTTGTCTTTCGGCGTCGTGACCACGGAAGCGTTCGCCGGCAAAATGACGCTGGGCATCGCCTCGCTCGATCTCAAGCAGGAAAACCCCGAATTGAAGATCACCGAGCTGCAACCGTTTACCGCTGAGAATTATGTGCTCACCGGCATGTTAGAACCTAAGACCAACAAGGCGTACTTCAGCTACAACAATTTGTGGCGGGTGGACCCCCAGACCCGTAAAGTGGAGAAGTCGATCGCCTTGCCTAATACGCTCTTTGCTCCATTCATGCACCCCGAAGGCAAGAAGCTCTACTGTGGCGCCAACTGGCACGAACTGTCGGTGTTTAACCCCGAGTCGTTTGAATTAATCAAGAAGATTCCCCTGGGGCACACGCAGAGCGGCAGCGGCAACGACTTGCGGTTTGTGAATCGATAGTATTCTGTCCGAGTGATTTTGACGAGCGCCTAGAAAGAACTCTATGCCTCTCTCCCGCCGTCGCGTCCTGCAAAGCGCCGCCGTGGCGCTGGCTCTGCAAGCCAGCGAACGATTTTCCGAAGCAACGGAAACGCTCACACCGGAGAAGCCACCCAAAAGTTTTGCCGGTGTGGTCAAACGCCGCGCCATGATTCGCTCGTATAAAAGCGACCCCGTGCCCGAAGAGAAAATCCAGCGCTTGCTCGAATATGCCGTGCGCGCGCCCAGCGGCGGTAATTTGCAGCCGTGGGAATTTATCGTTGTGAAGAATCCGGATGTACGCGCCAAGCTGGCCGACGCCACGGGCAAGCAGATTTCGGTCATGACCGCGCCGCTAGTGATCGTGACATGCGCAGATGTGCAACGTGGAGGAAAATCCGGCGGGCGGGGCTCGTTCTTCAGTTTGGTCGATACCTCGTTCGCCTCGCTGCTCATTTTGTTAGGTGCGGTGGAACAGGGCTTAGGCGCGTGTTTCGTCGGTTCGTACGATCCCGAAGCCGTAGCCAAATTACTCACGCTTCCCGATCATGTCCGTCCGGTTGGCTTAATCACTATCGGTTATCCCGCCGAGCGCCCGCAGAAATCGAAGACGCCGAAACTGCCGCTCAAGCAGCTCGTGCATGTGGATAAGTGGTAGAGAGGAGGGTTTCAGCCGAATTGCTTGACACCCCAAGCCTCTCCGGACTAAGACAAAGAGCGAAGGAGAAACTGACTATGGCAGGATTAGTCGCAGGAAAAGTCGCATTAGTGACCGGATCTGGTTCAGGGATTGGTAGAGCTACCGCTTTGGCGTTTGCCAGAGAGGAGGCGAAGGTAGTGGTGTCCGATGTTGCTGTTGAAGGTGGTGAAGAGACTGTCAGCTTGATCAAGCGGGCTGGCGGCGACGCCATCTTCGTACAGTCGAATGTGTCGAAGGCTGCCGAAGTCGAAGCGCTGGTGAACAAAGCGGTACAAACCTACGGGCGGCTGGATTGCGCCCACAATAACGCTGGGGTGGCTGGTCCGAATAAATCAATCATCGACATCACCGAAGAGAGTTGGGACCGGGTCATCGCCGTCAACCTGACCGGCGTGTGGCTGTGCATGAAGTATGAAATCGCCCAGATGCTCAAGAATGGTGGTGGAGCGATTGTCAATACTTCCTCCGATGCTGGATTGATCGGACTACGACGCGGCGGGGCGTATGTCGCTAGCAAACATGGCGTGGTTGGACTCACCAAGACTGCGGCGTTGGAGTACGCAAAGTCCGGCGTGCGCGTCAACGCGGTCTGTCCTGGACCAATTGATACGCCGATGTTGTGGGGGCCAGGGGGCGAGCAGGTCTCACGCTTCGTGGACAAAATGGTCGCCGCCCAACCTGGTGGACGACTGGGAAAACCGCAGGAGATCGCCGAGGCCGCTGTGTGGTTATGCTCGGACGCTGCCTCGTTCGTAACGGGTCATGCCATGCCAGTCGACGGCGGTTACATGGCGCAATAAAAAATACCGACGTTCAATATTCCAGGTTCAACGTTCAACATCTTGGGCGCCGATCGTCCTTGCGAGATGCACCTCGGTGTGCTTTCTTTGCTCTCTCCGGAAATCACGCTGGGGACTGCGGATATTCTGGGGTGCGTTAGGATACGAAAGGACGATCGATGCTGGTACTCGATTTCGCAGCGTGGCGTACGCCACGGCTTCCCCAGGTTGCTCACAGTTTGTTGCTCTTGCTGACGCTGTTTTTCGCTGGCGCTCCTTCAGTGTCTGCTGACTCTCGTGTGTGGAAATATCTGAACGAATTGTCTGACGCCGAGCGGCAGAATATCGACCTGCGGACGGACACTCCACGCGATGCTGCGCTTCCCTATCTTCCCGCGAAACCCTATCCCTTCTCGGCTCCCTATACGGCTGAAGAAATGGGCATTCGCGCGATGGAATTCCCACACATGGCCCGCTGGAATCACGTCCAGATCGAGGACTTCGGTTCGCTGATGCCGACTGGCTACTTGTCTACCGCTAAGACCATTGTGTTGGGGTTGCATGTCCAGCCCGAAGGGCTCGAGGGGTATCTCAAGTTGAAGCCTGGAGAAGTGTTTGCCCGGTGGCTCTCACAAGATACGGCCCCTCCGGAAAATTTGGGCAATCAGTTGCTTATGGTGCAACATCGTACTGATCAGCAAGTGACGACCAAAGCGGATATGTTCGGGTACTCGCCGGTGCTGCGACGTGTGCGGCGTTTTCCGCAACCACGCCGCCAGGACCGCTTTCCGGACCAACCCGTGACGTTCGATGATTTTTTAGGACGCGATGCGTGGGAGTTTTCCTGGCGGGTCATTGGTGTGGATGTGCTGACCGAAACGGTGCGGTTCCCGGTCACACGCCAGACCATTACGCTTGCTGCCGGCGATGGGTCGCTGACTGATGTGCCAGCAAAAAGTTTGCAACTGATGGGAAAGGAATACCCTTACTATACAGCGGAAGGCGGAGTGCCCTGTTACGTCGTCGAGGCCAAGGCCAAACCAGAATGGCTGGGCGATTACTATGCTCCACGTATTCTCTATTGGCTTGATCAGCACTATTTCTATCCCTTGCGTACTGAAGCCTACAGTCCGACGGGTGAACTGATTTCTCTGGAAACTCGTCTTGGCGTGCTCTACAATCCGGCCCTCAAAGAGCGCGGGTATCACAATTTGATTACCGTGTGGTGGAATGCGCAAATGGACTTCATGGGCTACTCCGTGCATGACGGCCATCGTGCGCGGCAGTGGACGGAGAAAGATTCAGATATCTATTTCAATCCGGATTTTATGCGTCGCGTGTGGTTCCCCGTGCCTTTGAAAACACAGGCCACAGTCAAAGTGCCTGAGGATTTTTTCCTACGGCCGCATTTGCATCGCGATAAATTCCCCGAGGAGCGCAAGGTGACGCTTGCCCCGGAGGTCGAAGCGCGTGTGCAGGCGCAAGAAGCCGCAGGCCGACTCGTGTTTAGTGAGACTCCAAAGAACGGCCAATAATCTCACTGGTGGGACTGGGCCAGAGCGACGCCAGTCCCAGTTCTTTCATTACTGACCAGTTGTTTACCTCACCTCCAGGAAAGAGATCGATGTATGAGTGTATGCATATTCCTCCGCTGTCTGCCTTTTGCCCTGTTCCTTCTGTGGCCTGCGCTATGTCCGGGTAATATGTTGAATGAGGCTTGGTCGCGTACTGACCGCGCCTTGTCGATTTTTGATCCCATCGGCGATCACGTCAGCCAACCACTTGAGAAGGCGATTCCGGCGCTTACCTTCAAGGGATTTTTTCGTCAATGGTCAGATATCAATCTGCACCGGAATCAAAAGGTCGGCTTTCGCGATAAAGACTTTCGTTTTCTGCAACTACAAAATTTGTTGGAGATCGAACTTCATTATCAACTGACAGAAAATCTGGAACTCACCAACGTCAATCACTTCCTCTACGACGGGGTGTACAACTGGCAGCACGCTGGGGGCTTGTCCGCCCCGCGTCACAGCGAGACCGCACGGCACTATCACAATTTCGAGCGCATCGTACGGGAACTCTTCGTCAGTTATCGCACCCATAGCCTCGATGTCGTCCTAGGGAAGCAGCAGATTGCTTGGGGTAAAATGGATGGCCGCTTCATCGACGTGATTAACCCGATGGATCAGCGGGAATCGGTGCAGCTCGAAGCAAGCGACTACGAATATCGCCGCATTCCTACCTGGATGGCGAACGCCACCTATTTTTTCGGGGCCAACTCTCTTCAATTGCTCTACATCCCCAATTTTGAACAAGATCGCTTGCCAGCGTTGGGATCGCCGTGGTTTCCGCCGTCGATTCCTCCGCTCGACGCCGTTGTAAACAAACGCAAACATCCACACACTGGCCATTTTGGTGATCATGAGTATGGGATGCGGCTCGACATCTCGATGGACCCGCTGACGTGGGGCCTCATCTACTTTTATGCGTGGAACGATAGTCCCAATTTTTTCATCACCGGGGTTGATCACGCGAATGCGACGATCCGCCCCATCCTGACGCCGCGACATACGCGACTGCACCATATCGGCTTGACCGGAGACTATGCCGCCACATGGTCAAATGTGCCCCTGATTGGCGACCTTCCTTACGTGTTACGCATAGAAGGCTTGCTCAGCACGAACGTGAAGTTCGCCGATGCACGGCGGCAGGCTGCGGCGCTGGCAGGTGGGGAGAGCAATGGCTTTCTCGATCGTGATACGCTTCGCGCCGCAATCGCCTTGGAACTCGGGCTGCCGGAGAATACGACCTTCATCGTGCAGCCTTCGCTCTTTACTACCCTTGGGTGGCGGAAAAGCGTCATCAGCAGCGGCTTTGGGGGAGCGACCGCGAGCAACGAATGGAACCTCTTGCCGGTGGTCCATATTGAACGACCGTTTCGTTTCACCCACGACCGACTGCGTGCGAGCATCACTGTCTTCCCTTTTCTGGGGGCTCCAGGACGCCATTACGAGGGGACGAAGAGCAAACTCGTCGTCTCGTATCGGTTTTCTCGTTTCATTACCGGGCGATTGATCTATACCTCATACGACGGCGGGGGGCGTGACAGTGCGTTCGGCCAATATGATAAATGGGATAACATCGGGTGGGAACTTAGCTATGAGTTCTAACTCTGCGTGACGGAGGGGTTCATGCACAGAGGCTGGAAAGCAATGGGGTTCGTCTCGTTCGTCCTGCTGCTAAGGACGACTGCTCGCGCCGAATTGCCTGTGACCGTACTCCAACAGGCTTTTTATCCCTATGCGGAGAGGAAACCCGTCGTAAGCGGACTTTCTCCCGGGACGCAGATCACCAAAGATTCGTGGGAACCGGCGAAAGAGTATCTGCCCCCGGAAATTCTTGACCGTGTAAAGGCAGGAGAACTGGCGTTCGCCGTTCAGGAGACGACTGACCTGCCCGTGAGCGAAGCGTACATCGACGCGACAAAGCGATACGCAGATCAGGTGAAGCTGGGCGCTGATGGAGAATTAGAGGGATATGTTGCTGGGTTGCCGTTCCCTGCCTTTGACCTGAACGACTCTCAAGCTGGACTCAAGGCTGCCTGGAACCTACGGCATCGCGACTTCGGCAACACCATGGAGAGCTGGAACACGTTTCGGCTCTTACCGGAGTCCGGGGCGGCGGAACGAGAATTCGAGAACTATTATGTGGTGGCCTACGGCATGCACCGTCCGCAAGTCGACGGCGTCAACCCGAATCGCTGGGAGAAAGAAGGAGTCCTTTACAAGGAGTTTTCTATCTTGCTTAGTCCGTTTGATTTGAAAAACACAATGACCTTGAAGCTGCGCTACGACCGTGATCGCTACAATGACGACAACTGGCTGTACACGCCTGCAAGCCGTAAGATTCGCAAGATCATCGTGACGCTGGACGAGGCGTCCTATGATTCTGGTTTCCTCAATGAAGATTTTTTTGGTTACTGGAGCTACGTCCGTTCCTGTCAGTGGCAGTTGTTAGGAACCCGTCAGTTATTGGCTCCTATGGGCGCGAAAGCGCAAGCAACCACGTTTGGGGGGAGAGGCAATTGGTATCCAGTCGATCCGTGGGAAGTGCGGGATATGCTCATGCTCCAATGCACACCTACGGCCAAGGGGCATCTGTACAGCAAACGCGTGCTTTACATCGACCGTCAAACGTTTACTCCTGTCTACGTGTTATTTTATGACCCTGATGGTAAACACGAGAAGACCCTGTTCGAGCTGTACGGCAATCCAAAGTATAACCCCGGCAACGAGCAAGTGCGATTCCCGGTGTGGATCGGCGAGTCCATGATTGACTATCAAACGGCTATGGCGAGCATGACGATTATGTCGAAAGTCTCTTATACTGGTTCGTTACCTGACAACTTTTTTAATCCAGACAAGATCGTGGCGCGCGGACAGTAATGATGGCAAGGCAAAAGTCAAATTGCAAAAATCAAAAGGCAAAAATGAAGACAACGAAGAGTGAATGATGAAAAATCGCCCACGGTATTGCCATTCCTTGAGTCCTTTTTGCGCTTTGCGTTTTTTCCGTGTTTTCTACTTTTGTCTTTTGATTTTTTCTCCCAAGGTGCATGCCGATGTCACCTTCGGTGATTTGTCTTTGTCCGGCAATTTACAGACGCAACAAATTTTCCGTCATCCTGATGTCGACAAATGGTCGATCATTCAGCAACGCAATGTGGCGCGATTGAGGTTGGAATACGATTGGATCAAAGACGGGCAAGCCTTTGGCCGCTTTTCGCTTCCATGGATTCGCCGCGCGCACCTCGTGGGGTTGTATCGCGGAGTGTACGACAGCGTCTACGATTTTCAGCCTGGCCCGCGTCAAGAAGTTTTCCCTTATAAGGGAGCGGCGCGGCGCGATGGAAAACTCTCCGATCTTTCACCGGGCGCGGCCCGAGCCTTGCGTTTCGAGAGTATTTTTCGCGAGGCATATAGCGATATTGAGTTTGCGGAGATTCCGCTGACGTTACGGCTCGGGCGGCAAATGATTGTGTGGGGCGAGTCCGATAATCTGCGCATGTTGGACCGCACGAATGCGCTCGACACCACTTGGCATTCTGGCGGCTTGGGGATGGAGCCGTGGGATGATCTGCGCATTCCCTACTGGACGATCAAAGGCAGTTATAGCTTCGGCACAATCGGTCCGCTGATTGATTCGTTTCTGGAAACTTATTGGGTGCCTGGACAGTGGAAACCCGTGAAGATTGGTTTCCTGCCGGGGCGTCCGTGGGGCGCGCCCTCGACGAATTTTCTTGCCGGCAGCCCCACCGGTGGAAATTTTAAGCTGCTCAACGGGACAGTACTCGGCAGACATGGACATTATGCTGACAATCCTGGAGGAAATAGCCAGGTCGGGATCCGCTTCGGCGCGACCACGCCGCAAGGATTGACCGTTACGCTGAATTATCTCTACCAACGGATCGCGCAAGATGATGGGATGGACACGACGAGCCTGCGTGGACAGAACCTGTGTCGTCTCGGCGCGGTGCCTTGCGCCTCAGCTTTTACCCAAGCAGCTCAGAATACGCTCTCGCTGGAACGGGGCGTCCTACCGGCGGAGGCCTATTACCCGTATGTGCACACTGTGGGGATTTCCGCCAGCTATGCTGACAGCAATTACACCGAGGGTGTGTGGCGCATGGAAACGATCTATGAGTTCGGCAAGCCGTTTGCTGACAAACGCAAGCCGATTTTGATTCTTGACGCCAATAACGTGCTGCAACCGAGCGGGCTTCTTGGGGTGAAGAAGAGCGACGCCTGGCAGGCGTTCGTGGGCTTCGATCGTCCTACGTGGATTCGCATCCTCAACCGACGCACGACTTTTTTTGTGACCACGCAATTATTTTGGCAATACATTCCCGCGGGAACCTCGCGGTTTCAGGGGCAGATCTCGCCGAAAGACAAAGTGCGGAATTGGGAGGCTGTAGGGACGATCGCGGCCAGCACGGTGTATCTCAGAGGTACGCTGTATCCCTCAGCCTTTTTTGTACTTGATCCCATGAACCACTATAGTTCTCAGCTTGGTTGGATTGTAGACTATTATGTGACTCCGAAACTCATCCTGCGCCTGGCGCAGAGTTATTTTTTCGTGCCGGGCTTTGGTGGAGAGGTGGATGAGCCGTGGGGCCTGGGTGGGCTCTATCGGCGGCGGGACGAAACGGTGGTAAGAGTGACGTATCAGTTCTAGCATTGAGCCATTGAGTGATTGAGCCATTGAGAAATTGGTCTTTATCCGTCCTCAATGATTCAATGGCCCGATGATTCAATGACTCGATTGCCAATGATGAAGGAGGGGAAAGCAATGCCATACGATCTGCTGCTCAAAGGGGGAGACGTTGTTGACCCAGGCTGGCCGTTTCATCAGAAAGCCGATGTGGCGATTAGCAAGAGGAAGATCGCTGCTGTCGCGCCCGACATTGCCGCTGCTGAGTCAGTGCGGGTCATCGATGTCAGCGGAAAGATTGTCAGTCCCGGTCTAATCGATATCCACGCTCATACCTTCATTAATGCCCACGACATGGGCGATGAAACCGATGCGCGTTGCGCCGCCAGCGGTGTGACCACGTTGGTGGATGCCGGGAGTTCTGGTTCCGCAACTTTCCCTGGCCTCCGGCAGTTTGTGGCGGATAGCTGTCAGGTGCGGTTGCGCTGCTTTATTCATTTGTCGGCGTTGGGGCTCATTCATCTTCAGGTCGGTGAATTAATGCACCTGGCCTATGCCGATCCCGAAGGCTGTGCGCGAACGATTCAAAATAATCGTGATCTCGCCATCGGCGTGAAGCTGCGCTTCAGCAACAACGTGGTGCCGGATTCGGCGGGCACGGAGCCGCTGCGGTTGGCGCGGCAGGCGGCGGACGCCGCTGACGTTCCCTTGATGGTGCATATCACTGACGCCTTGCTGCCGGTGCCGAAGATTTTGGAGTTTATGAAACCTGGCGACATCGTCACGCACTGCTTCCATCGCTATCTCTACGGCATCATGGGACCAGAGAAAAAAGAAATTCTGCGCGAAGTGCAGGACGCGCAGAAAGCTGGGGTGATCTTCGATTGCGCGCACGGGCGTATGCACTTTACCTTTCCGTTCGTGCGCATGGCGTTAGAAAAAGGCTTCATGCCTGACACCATTGCGACCGATCTGTCCATCCCGAGCGCGACCCGTGGCCCGGTCTTTGACCTACCGACGACGATGTCAAAACTACTCAATCTGGGCATGAGCCTTGAAGATGTGATTCTGCGCACGACCGCCAACCCGGCGCGCGCTATCGGCGAAGCGGGCAACATTGGCACGCTCAAACCCGGCTCGATTGCTGATGTCGCCGTGTTTAGTTTAGAACGCGGGCAATTTGATTTTGTGGATACTGATCAGGACCACATGATTGGCGAGCAAAAGCTGGTCACGCAACTCACGCTCAAAGATGGGCGAGTGTGGTACCGGGCGGCAAGAGAATAGCGCCGATTGACAAGGATTCAGTCCTGGTAGGATAATTTTGGCGATGAGTAAGACCCTTAGTTATCATGATCTCCAGATACCAGAAGACCGGATCGCCGATTTCTGCCGACGGTGGAAGATACGTGAGTTTGCGCTTTTCGGCTCCGTGCTCCGCGAGGATTTCCGACCAGAGAGTGATATCGACGTATTGGTGTCATTCGCTCCTGATGCTGCGTGGCGGTTCTATGATCTGATGGATATGAAAGAAGAACTAGAGGCGATATTCGGCCGCCGCGTCGACTTAGTTGAAAAACGTCTGGTGGAAAACAGCGAGAACTATATTCGCCGTAAACACATTCTGGGGAACATGGAAACTATTTATGTGGCGTGATGCGGCGTGGTTACTCGACATGCTTCAAGCATCTCGAAAAGCGCTTGAGTACGCTGAAGGCTTGAGCGAAGAAGAGTTTCTGTCCAGAAGCCTCGAACGGGATGCTATTCTTCGTCAACTGACGATTGTTGGCGAAGCCGTGAAACGACTCTCCGATGAATTCCGTTTTCTCCATCCGGAGATCCCTTGGAAAAAAGTCGCGGGATTCCGTGACGTCGTCGTGCACGACTATTTTCGCGTAGATCCGCAGGAGGTCTGGCGTATTCTCCAAGAGGATCTCCCTGCCCTGGTCACCATGCTTGCCTCCCTTGTGCCGCCGGAGAACTGATGGAAACGCAAGTTGTGAAACGCAAGCTCGCCGCGATTCTGGCTGCCGATGTGCAAGGCTATAGCCGGCTCATGGGCGAGGATGAGGTGGCGACTTTGCAAATGTTGACTGCGTACCGGGGCGTGACGGACGCCCTGATTGCTCAACATCATGGGCGCATCGTTAACACGGCGGGCGACAGCATTCTCGCCGAGTTCGCCAGCGTGGTCGACGCGGTCCAGTGCGCCGTGGAGATACAACAGGCCTTGAAGGTCAGAAATGAGGAGCTACCCAAGTCCCGCCGCATGGAATTTCGCATCGGTATCAACCTGGGCGATGTGATGGTGGAGGGCGAGCAACTGTATGGTGACGGGGTCAACATCGCCGCACGGTTAGAAAGTGTGGCGGATGGCGGCGGGATATGCTTCGCGGGGAATGTGTACGAGCAAATTCGCCACAAGCTGCCGCTGCGGTGTGAAGATCTCGGCGAGCAGCGGGTGAAGAACATTGCTGAACCCGTGCGGGTGTGGCGGATTGTATTGGACCCCGAGGCTGGTGCGGATAGCCCTGCCGTGCTTCGACAAGCTCAGCACGAACGGCCCCCAACTCCGGTCACCCTGAGCCCGTCGAAGCCTGTCCTGAGCAAAGTCGAAGGAGGCGACCGGCAATCTCGGCTGCGTTCTGCGTACCGATGGGCAGCGGGGCTCTTACTCATCGCGGCAACGATCATAGCGGTGCGATATTTGCCACGTCCGCCCCTCAGCACTCAGGACTCAGCACTCAGGACTGACGCCGCGCCAGCAGCGCTGCCCCTTCCCGACAAACCCTCCATTATCGTTCCGCCCTTTGTCAACATGAGTGAAGACCCGAAGCAAGACTATTTCAGCGACGGGATTACGGAAGACCTTACCGCCGATCTCTCCAAAATATCGAGCCTCTTTGTCATCGCCCGCAACTCGGCGTTTACGTACAAGGGCAAAGCGGTGAAAGTCCAAGACATGAGCAAGGAGATGGGGGTGCGGTATGTGTTGGAAGGCAGCGTGCGTAAGGCTGACAACCAAGTGCGTATCACCGTGCAATTGGTGGACGGGACAACGGGAGAACATCTGTGGTCCGAGCGCTATGATCGACCGCTGAAAAGCATTTTTGCGCTGCAAGATGAAGTCGTACAGAAGATCGTGACGACGCTGAGACTCCAGCTCACAGTGCAAGAGCAAGGGATTCTGGTGCGCAAGACCACGGACAACCTGGCGGCCTATGACGACTACTTGCGCGGGGTGGAGCATTTTAATCGCTTGACGCAAGAGACGAATGCCCAGGCCCGGCAAATGTTTGAGCAAGCCCTTGCGCTGGACCCACAGTATGCGGAGGCGTACGCCTTCCTGGGTTTGACCTACGAGCGGGAGTGGGGCTTTCAATGGAGTCAGGACCCCCAGATCCTGGAGCGGGAGTTGGTGTTAGCGCAACAGGCTGTGGCCCTGGATGACTCCCTGCCCATGGCCCACAATACATTGGGCCGGGTCTCTATGTGGAAGAAGCAGCATGACCAGGCCATCACCGAGGCAGAGCGGGCTATTGCCCTCGATCCCAACGATGCTGACGGCTATTGGTTGCTGGGGGCTATTCTGGACTTTGCCGGGAGGCCCGAGGAAGCCATCGGGTTGATAGAGAAGGCGATGCGCCTCAACCCTCATTATCCGCCTGTCTACTTATTCAGCTTAGGTCACTCCTACCACTTGATGGGGCGGTATGAGGAGGCGATTGCAGCCTATAAGAAAGCCCTCACCCGCAACCCCAATCATCTGCCTGCCCACCAGCACCTGGCTGCCATCTACAGCGAGTTAGGCCGGGAGGAGGAGGCCCGAGCTGAGGTGGTAGAAGTCCTGAAAATAAGTCCCAATTTCTCTCTGGAGGTGTTGAGGCAGCGGCTCCCCTTTAAGGATCCAGCGGTATTAGAGCGCATGCTTGCCGCCCTGCGCAAAGCGGGGCTGAAGTAAATACGGAATGAGGAATGCAGAATGAGGAAATCGCAAACCCGCAACCAGTCGATCTCCATCTCGTATGATCATGAGGCAGATGTGTTGTCGCTGATCTTCGACAAATCGATCAAAGCAGAAGCGGATGAGATTGGTCCCGGCATTTATGCTCGTTATGCTTGGCAAACGGGACAATTGGCGGAAGTGTGTATCGTTGGCTTTTCGCGAAGGTTTCATAAGGAGCCGCGAGAAATCAAAGTGCCAGAAAAAAGGATAGGAATAAGTGGATTGGCCCGAAACTTTACGCCGTTGTTTTGACTTGGAGAAGGTACTGTATTCCGGTCATGCACGGCGTGAAATGCGAGAAGAGGAGTTTGGCCCTATTAGCGACCAGGAGTTGTACGAAGCCGTCTGTGTTGGAGAAGTCCTTGAAACCTATCCTGATGATACGCCTTATCCCAGTATCTTACTCTTCGGCTTCACGCAGGCTGGCCGTCCGCTGCATGCGGTCTGTGCTTATGACAAAGATGAAGATCGAGCCGTGGTCGTTACCGTCTATCACCCGGACCCTGATCGTTGGGAAGATTACCGGAGGAGAAAAAAATGAAATGTCTTGTTTGTCATGGAGAGGACATTCTCGTCACAGCGGTGAGGGAGGAACTGAGGATTGAGAACAACATTGTCTACGTGCCAATCCAAGTTCTTGTTTGTCAAGCGTGTGGGGAGAGGTACTACGATCGACGAACGATTCGCTTCCTGGAAGAAGTGGAGCACCAGCTCAAAGAAGGGAAGGCCACCCTGCAGGAAGTAGGAAAGGTTCTTGAGATTACGTCTTAACCGTCATTTTCTGGTTCTATTTGACAAACCGATTGGACACCCGGGATAATCCTGTCCGATGAGTAATACGTTATCCTCTTCTCCAGGTTCATCGTCGAACATCACCCGCAAACTGGCCGCCATCCTGGCTGCCGATGTGCAAGGCTATAGCCGGCTCATGGGCGAGGATGAGGTGGCGACTTTGCAAATGTTGACTGCGTACCGGGGCGTGACGGACGCCCTGATTGCTCAACATCATGGGCGCATCGTTAACACGGCGGGCGACAGCATTCTCGCCGAGTTCGCCAGTGTGGTCGACGCCGTGCAATGTGCTGTGGACATTCAGCACGCCCTGAACACAAAGAACGCTGAATTACCCGAGTCCCGCCGCATGGAATTTCGCATGGGCATTAACCTGGGCGACGTGATGGTGGAGGGGGAGCAGCTTTATGGAGACGGCGTCAATATCGCGGCGCGTTTAGAGAGCCTGGCTGACGGCGGGGGCATTTGCCTGGCGGGAAATGTGTACGAGCAGATTCGCCACAAGCTGCCGCTGCAGTGTGAGGACCTAGGTGAGCAGCGGGTGAAGAACATTGCTGAGCCCGTGCGGGTGTATCGGGTGGTGTTGGAGGGGTCGGAAAGGCAAAAGGCAAAAGGCAAAAATCAAAAGGCAAAAGTTGAAGGCCAAGAGGGTGCAACGTTCAAAGTCCAAGGTTCAACGAAAAGTAGGATGCGCTCCGTGCATTGGATCGGCGTTGGACTACTGATCGCAGGCGTGACTGCCGTCGTTCACTATGCGCCTTTTTCTTTCTTTCGCATTCCGCACTCCGAAATCCGCACTCAGGAGGCGCAGCCTCCGGCGCTGCCCCTGCCCGACAAACCTTCTCTGGCCGTGCTGCCCTTTGTCAACATGAGTGAAGACCCGAAGCAAGACTACTTTAGCGATGGCATCACGGAAGACCTGACGTCGGCGCTCTCGAAGATTTCCGGCCTCTTTGTCATCGCGCGCAACTCAGCCTTCACCTACAAAGGCAAAGCGGTGAAAGTCCAAGACGTCGGCAGAGAGCTTGGCGTGCGCTATGTGCTAGAGGGTAGCGTGCGCAAGGCGGACAACCAGGTGCGGATCACGGCACAGTTGATCGATGCCATCACCGGTGGTCACTTGTGGTCAGAGCGTTACGACCGCCCCCTACAGGAGATCTTTGCCCTGCAAGATGAAGTCGTAGGGAAGATCGTGACGACGCTGAGACTCCAGCTCACGGTGCGGGAGCAGGGGTATCTGGTGCGCAAGACCACGGACAACCTGGAGGCCTATGACTACTACTTGCGCGGGAGGGAGCATTTTAATCGCTTCACGCAAGAGGCCAATGCGCAGGCCCGGCAGATGTTTGAGAAAGCCCTTGAGCTGGACCCACAGTATGCGGAGGCGTACGCCTTCCTGGGTTGGACCTACTTTGCAGAGTGGGCCTTTCAATGGAGTCAGGACTCTCAGGCCCTGGACCAGGCGTTTGCACTGGTGCAAAGGGCCGTAGCCCTGGATGACTCCCTAGCCCAGGCTCACGCGACATTAGGCGTTGTCTATCTGTGGAAGAAGCAGCATGACAAGGCCATCGCCGAGGAAGAGCGGGCCATTGCCCTCGATGCCAACTTCGCTGAGGCTTATACGTGGCTGGGGGATATTCTGAAATTTGCGGGCCGGCCGGAGGAAGCCCTCGGGTTGATAGAGAAGGCGATGCGCCTCAACCCTCATTATCCGCCTTTCTACCTATTCTTCTTAGGCGAGGCCTACCGCTCTACGGGGCGGTACGAGGAGGCGATTGCAGCGTACAAGAAAGCCCTCACCCGCAATCCCTATCTTCTGCCTGCCCACCAGAGCCTGGCTGGCATCTACGGTGAGTTGGGCCGGGAGGAGGAGGCCCGAGCTGAGGTAGCAGAAGTCCTGAAAATAAGTCCCAATTTCTCTCTGGAGAGGTGGAGGCTGATATCACCCTATAAAGATTTAGCGGTATTAGAGCGCATGCTTGCCGCCCTGCGCAAGGCGGGGCTCAAATAAGTGTTGAGGGCTGAGCAAAAAAGAACTTCCTGTCCCTTTCCTTTTCTGCTTTTCGCTCTCGCTTAATCCTCTGTAGTCAGCTAGGAAAGTAGTTATGCAGACTATACAGATCGACGTACCAGAGCAGATCCTTCTGGCGCTCAAAGAATCTCCTGAAGAGTTCTCTCGCGAAATTCGTATGGCTGCAGCAGCCAAACTTTATGAATTGGGGAAGTTATCGTCGGGACGGGCAGCGGAACTGGCCGGTGTTTCACGAGTGCGTTTCCTCCAGACGCTTGTGCACTATGGCGTTGCTATTTTTAACTTGACAGAGGAAGAACTCACACAGGATCTGCGCAATGCCTGATCTTGTGATCAGCAATACTTCCCCCTTGTTTTACCTTCATAGGCTGAGGTGTCTGGACCTGTTGCAGAAGCTGTATCAACGCGTGACCGTACCCGAGGCTGTAGTTGAAGAACTCCAAGCTGGGCGAGAGCAAGGGGAAGATGCTCCCGATGTTGCCGAGCACGATTGGATCTTCGTCCGCCCAATTCGCGTTCCTGCTTTGATCGGTCTCATTACTGACTTAGGGGCTGGAGAAGCGCAAGTTCTCGCTTTGGCTTTGGAGGAGCCAGAGAGCTTGGTAATTCTGGATGATCGTTTGGCGCGAGAGGTGGCCAAGCTGCAAAACTTGCGCATCACAGGCACGATGGGAGTGCTTCTGAGAGCCAAGCAAGAAGGACATCTCCAAGCGATAGCACCCTTGCTCAATAAATTAGCCGATTTAGGTTTCCGCCTCAGCGATACGGTGAGAACCTCTATTTTACGAATCGCACGGGAGTAATGCGGCATGGCAGGGCCTCACCAGGAGAAACATGAAGTCACGCGCAAACTGGCCGCCATTCTGGCCGCTGATGTGCAAGGCTACAGCCGGCTCATGGGCGAGGATGAGGTGGCGACCTTGCGGATGTTGACGGCGTATCGAGGCGTGACGGACGCCCTGATTGCCCAGTATCATGGGCGCATCGTTAACACGGCGGGCGACAGCATTCTCGCCGAGTTCGCCAGTGTGGTCGACGCCGTGCAATGTGCTGTGGA
>CAYTVL010000054.1:0-40962 GCA_964441775.1 uncultured Enterobacteriaceae bacterium | reverse complement strand
TGGCAATCAAAGTCTGGTACGGAATTCTTTCTAGAATGGCCCGCTTTTGCAGCTTCTCTAGGTCTCGGGAAGAAATGCGAATGTTAATGCGTTTCTCCTTTTGGAAAGTTTTCCTCGCAGCAGCTTCCAGATTCCGCTTTTCAGCACGGAAATTTTCAATGCTCTCGAACTCTCCACGTTCGAAATCAGCTAGAATTTGCAATTCTTCTTTGTCCAATTTCAGGGGATTGCGGCTCATCTCAAATACTCCTTGATGCGTACGGCTGCCCCCAAGACCACCGAGCGTTGGTCTCTCAACTGCCGCCCATGTGCGGCGTGGTTACTCCGACTCTCTCCACACCTCGGGGTTCACCGGCGTGGGAGGTCGCTGGCCGGAGAGAAAGGCGGCGATGTTTTCGGCGGCGAGGGTGGCCATGCGGGTGCGAGTGGCGATGCTGGCGCTGCCGATGTGGGGCACAACGAGGCAGTTGTCGAGCTTGAGCAACGGATCGCTCATCGGCAACGGTTCCGGGTCCGTCACGTCGAGTGCTGCCCCGGCGATCAGTCCATCTCGTAAAGCCAAATAGAGCGCCTGCGCATCGACGATCGGTCCGCGCGCGGCGTTGATGAGACAGGCAGTGCGTTTCATTTGTTGAAATTGGGGCGTGGAAATCAGTCCGCGTGTCTCTGCGTTTAACGGTGTGAGGACAAGAACAAAGTCTGATTCACGCAAGAGGGTAGGGAGGTCAACTCTGGTACAGCCCAATTGTGCTTCGGCTTCGCTATTGCGGCCTCGGTTAGTATACAGGACGCGCATGTCGAATCCTTGAGCGCGTTTCGCCACTGCGGCGCCGATGCGCCCTAAGCCGATAATGCCAAGCGTGGCGTAATGTACATCGCGGCCCAGAAAAGCGAATGGGCTCCATGCGCCCCAACGACCTTCTCGTACGATCCGTTCCCCTTCACCGAGGCGACGGGCAATGGCTAGCAGCAAGGCAAAGGCGAGGTCTGCTGTCGTTTCCGTGAGAACGCTTGGTGTATTAGTCAAGAGTATGCCTCTTCGCGTCAACGCTGGTACGTCCACATTGTCATAACCAACGGCCATGTTGGCGACGATCTTGAGTTGTGGAGCATGATCGAGGAGTTCGTCATCAATGCGCTCGGTCACCATGCAGAGCAGAGCATCCGCAGCGCGGACGTTCTGCAGCAGTGTTTGCCGAGGGATAATCATATCTGGCTCCCAAAGGAAGAGCTCGCCGACGTTTCGCAAAATGCTGAACGCTTCGTCTGGAAGCGCACGGGTGACGACAATGGTGGGTGCTGACATACGACCTCTGCCCCTTTCCTTTGGACCTAGTTTGGCATAGGAACAAACAGCAGAAAACCTCCGACGCGAGCGGAAGGCAATCCGCCCCCGTCGGAGCGATGACTGGAGTAACGCTATGCCGAATCTACCATCGGAAAAAAGTCTGAAGCGCATGCGCGCCTACGTACAGAAGTATTGGGAGAAGACCGGCACTTCGCCCCATCCTGAGAAAGAAGTGACTGAAGCAGTCATCTTAGGGCTTGCGGCCAATATCGATGAAGTGGGGCGCCCCCTGTGCCCCTGTAATTTCTACCCTGACAAAAAGGCGGAGCTGGAGCGGAGCCGCGAGTGGGTCTGCGCCTGCGACGAAATGAAACAGTGGAAATACTGCCATTGTCTCTTGTTTGTCGCGCCAGACGGAATGCCGATTACCGAGCACCTTCCCGAAGACCATGAAGGTCGCCAAATTTATGGCCTGGTCAAAGACCCGACACCGGACAAAGGGCGCGAGGCGCGCTTCAAGGTCGAGGGCGAGAGCGACGAGTAACGAGTACAAAGTAAACAAAAGGAGGCGTGTATGAAGATTGGCTTCTTTGCTATTGGCATTGGTCCTGCCGCTGATCCTGAGGTCGTGGCGCTCTCGGCGCAGACGGCTGAGCAGTGCGGGTTTCACTCGCTGTGGGCTCCCGAGCATGTGGTGCTGCTCGATCAGTACACCTCGAAATACCCGTATTCCAAAGATGGTCGCCTGCCGGGCCTGAATACGACGGTCGATATTCTCGACCCTTATGTCACATTGACGTATGCCGCTGCTCTAACAAAAAAGATTCGACTTGGCACGGGCATTTCTCTCATTCCTGAGCGTAGCCCTGTGGTAACCGCCAAGGAAATAGCGAGCCTTGATAAATTGTCCGGCGGACGATTTGATCTTGGCGTAGGCGTCGGCTGGTTGGCCGAAGAGTTCACGGCAGTCGGCGTGCCCTGGGAGCGGCGTGCAGAACGCACACGCGAGTATCTGGCGGCGATGAAGGCCTTGTGGACGCAAGAAGAACCCGAATTCAAAGGCGAGTTCTTAAGCTTTCCCAAAGTTCGCATGTATCCCAAGCCGGTGCAGAAGCCGCATCCGCCGATCATTTTCGGCGGCGAAAGTACCCCCGCCTTGAAGCGAGTCGGTGAAGTGGGAGATGGGTGGTTCGGGGTAAACGTCACACCGGATACAGCGCCGGGGTTGATCGCGCGAATGAAAAAATATGCGCAAGCTGCTGGGCGCGATCCCGAAAAACTCACCTTTGCTGTTTCGCCTGGAATTGGTTCCCCGATTGATATGGACACGGTCAAGAAGTTTCGCGATGTCGGCGTGCATCAAGTGATTGCTGGTGGGATTCCCAGCGATCCGAAGAGCGCGAAGAGAGACATCGAACGGTTGGCGGAGAAGTTGGTGGCGCCGTCGGCGAAGTTGTAAGGCAAGAGAGGGGACGTTTTGAGAGAGTAAACTACTCTCTCAAAGATTGATTGAGTCTCTCATGAAAATCCCCCCTGCGCTTTGCGCTGCCCCCCTTTGCAAAGGGGGGATGGAGGGGTTTTCTCAGCTACAGTTCATTGAAGCGGGTTAGAGCCTAGCCGCGTCCGTGCCGGAGCAATTGGCCCGGGGTCGCGCCAGTGCACTTCCCGTCTTCAAAGGTCACTTCACCGTTGACCATGATCCAGCGATAGCCATCAGCATACTGCACCCGCCGCCACTCGTTGGCCGGGAAGTCATGCACGATGGTGGGCTTCTCGGGGGTGAGTTTCAGGTTTTCTAGATCGTAGACAACCACGTCCGCCGGCTTGCCTTCGGCCAAAGTCCCGCGATCTTGGAAGCCCGCGCATTTGGCCGGGAGAGCGCTCAGGCGATAGTGCGCCTCTTCCAGACTCATGATGCCGGCATCACGCACCATCCAGGAAATCATATCGGTCGGGAACGCGCCGATGGTGATGAACTTGGTGTGGGCGCCGCCGTCCGACACGCCAGGAATGCTGTATTCCGACGCCATGATTTCCGCCGTGTAGTCCGCACGGGTGTTGCGAGCAGGGGTTTCAAACTCCGTCTGGAGATTGTCGGCCACGGCGATGTCGAGCATCGCATCGACAGGATGTTTATTCTCCATCTTGGCTATCTCTTCGACTGTTTTGCCTACGTACTTCTGGAGCTTCGGGTCAACGACAGATTCAACCTTGAATTCCTTGAACGAGCCGGTCACTATCGGGGTGTGGCCGGTGTCGTAGTCCGCGACCAGCGCTTGCCGCAGCGCCGGGTTCTGCATCTTCTGCAACCGTTCAGCCGGGGTGCCCATCGTGACTTCACGCCACACGTCGCTGCCGTCAAACAGATTCATATCACCATAAGTGAAGTAGAGGCCCTGGCGCATGACCGCCGTCTGGTTGTAAATCGTGCGGCCTTCTTTATTGGTCTTTTCGATCCAGCGCATGATGCGGCGATGGAGCGACGGACGATCATCACGCACGGCGGTTGCATTGAAGAGAATCGGACGACCGGACACGTCCGCTATCTTGTCGTAGAAGTCCATGTCCTTCTGGAAGTCTGGACTCGATTGCGTCAGCTGGATGAAGCCCTCTTTGCGACGGGCGAGCACTTTGGCGAAGGAGAGCACGTCTTCGTCGGCCATGGTGTCGGTCACCATCGGCGTGCCGTCATAGTCGCGTTGCACGGAAACGAATCCGTTACCGAGGCGTTGCGCGGAGAAGCCGCAGCCGCCGGCATCCAGCGCTTCGTCAAGTAGGCGACACATTTCCTGCATTTCTTTTTCTGTTGCTGAACGGCTCTTGGCAGCCTCAAGTCCCATGACCCAGATCATGATCGGGGCGATAGGCACAAAGCTCAGGGCGTTAATGCCCTTAGGCGTACGATCAAGGAAGTTGAGCCAGTCTGGGAAAGTCACCCAATCCCACTTCATGCCGGCCTTCATCGATTCAAATGGAATCGCTTCGACGCGGGACATGGTGAGCATAGCGCGGTCACGTAGCTCCGGGGCGCAGGGGGCGAATCCGAAACCACAGTTGCCGAGCACGAGCGAGGTTACGCCGTGCCAGCTCGACAGCGTGCAGTAGGGGTCCCAGTTGATCTGCGCATCGTAATGAGTGTGGAGATCAACGAAGCCTGGGCACACAACCAAACCGTGCGCGTCCAGGGTTTTCTTCGCGTCGCTCGGGTTCAATTTGCCTTCGCGCGCGATCTTTGCAACTTTTCCATCTTTTATCCCAACATCCCCAACGAAACGCGGGGTGCGGGTGCCATCGACGACTGTGCCTCCTTGGATAAGCACATCAAAATCAGCCATATTGCCCCTCCTCTGGGTGGTTAGTGGTATGAATGAACGCTCATGTTGGCACCATGCCATAAGCTGGGGCATGATGTCAAACGCTTCCCCTATTTTATTTGATTAATTGCTGATATTGATCCGGCCTGCGATCGGCCAGAAAATCCCATTTTTTGCGTGACGCGGCGATCTCGTCCACGTCAATAGTTGCAACGACGAGCTCATCGCCGTCCGTTTGTGCTTTGGCCAGCACCTTTCCGCTTGGCGCAATAATTTCGCTGCCGCCGATATATTCGGCGCCGTCTTCGACGCCAGCCTTACCAATGGCGATGATAAAGACCTGATTTTCCATAGCGCCGGCGCGCAGCATGATCTCCGAAGTTTCTTGACCGATCTCTTTTGGTTGACCGAAACTGGGGGTGTTATAAGGAACACACAGCAGCTCGGCGCCGCTTAAAGTCAGCGCGCGGTAGCTTTCGGAAAAGCGCCGGTCGTAACAAATCAACGCTCCTACACGCGCCTTCGGATGGGCAACCACCGGAAAGCCGAGGTCGCCTGGCGTAAAGTAACGTTTCTCCAGAATGTTGAGTCCTTCCCAGCGCGGCTCCACCCAACCCGGGATGTGCGTTTTACGATACTTCCCCAGGATCGTGCCGTCTGGAGCCACGAAGACCGCGCTGTTGTAATATCTGCCGTTCTCGCGTTCAGCGTATGGCAGCACGAAATGGATGCCCGTACGACGCGCGGCGCGAAACAATGACAAAGTTTCGGGCGACGGCACTTCTTCCTCGAAGAACTCATCGTAGCTCGCATGCACTTTCGTAGCGAAATAAGGCGTCAGCGAAAGTTCAGGGAACGAGAGCAGTTCCACCCCCTGTTTGCCCGCTTCTTCCATCAGCGTCACCATGCGCTCGATGGTCTGCGCTTTCGTGGCGGAGCTCGGTCCAAGCTGGGCGGCGGCAACGGTCAACGGGCATGATAACACCATGACAATCTCTCCTTATTTCTCGCGTTCACTGCGTTTACCTTTCCACCTATAGCTCTTACCATAGGCCATGCGCTATAAGCCAGAAGCAAAAGGAGGATCGTTATGGAATTTGGGATTTGCATTCCTCACTATGGAAAAGCTATCGAGGTACAAAAAATTATAGAGAACGCGCAGTATGCCGAGAAGCTGGGGTTTGGCTCGGTGTGGGTGACGGATCACGTCATCGTGCCGCGAACGATGAATCTCATTTACCGTGACAATATGTTGGAGCCGGTGGCGCTCTTGAGCCATCTGGCCGGACTCGTGCCCCGGGTCAGATTGGGCACCAGCGTGCTGATTCTGCCCTACCGCAACCCCGTGGTGCTGGCGAAAATGTTGTCAACGATTGATCAGCTTTCCGGCGGGCGCTTGATCGTCGGCGTGGGCGGCGGTTGGATGACGGAGGAGTTTGCGGCGCTCAATGTGTCGTATCCGGAGCGGGGCAAATTGAGCGATGAGTACCTTCGTCTAATGCGGACAATGTGGACGCAGCAGACCGTCAGCTTTCACGGGCAATACGCTTGTTTTGACGACATGCAAGTGTCGCCCATGCCCGCTCAGCCCCATCTGCCGTTGTGGGTGGGCGGCGTCAGCGCTCGCGCGCGGCGACGCGCCGCCGAGTTTGGCGACGGCTGGCATGCGACCAATCTCCCTCCGGAGAAGATGAGCGAGGGCGTCCAACATCTCAAGAAGCTCTGGGCCAAGTATGGACGTACGGGTGAGCCGATGGTCTCCATGCGCGCGGCGCTCTTTCTCGACGGCGTCTCACAAGATGTGCTGACGTACGCGCCCCGCCCAGGGCGCGACTTGTTACGCGGCGATCTTGCGGTCGTGACCGAGCGGGTCAAAGCCTATCAAAAAGCAGGAGTTCAACATCTCATCTTGGAACTGTCCACGCAATCGTTTGAAAGCAGCGCCCGCACGATGGAAACGTTCATGAGCAAGATCAAACCAAAATTAAGTTGAAGAAGTAGAGAAGAAAAGGAGGAAAGCAGCGTTTACTTTCCGGTCAACGCTGCCTGCACTTTCTTCAACGTGTCGATATTCTTCTGTAGGGCGCTGACGTGATCTTGCATTTCTATGATGGATGTCCCGAGGTCGCCGACTGGGCCCAACGCCCCTGAGCCCGCAGCCCCCTTGAGTAAGCTGCCGCCTAGCTCTTTTACTTGGGCGTCTGCGCGTTGCTGACTGACCGAACCGCACACAAAGCCAAAAGCGAATGTACCAATCAACATCCCTGCCAACACTCCACGACTGATAGTTCTGTGCGTCATACCATCCTCCTTCGATACAAAAATGGTGCTCTCAGAGCACCACTCGTTTGCCGCCACTCTTACACTGACGGATAGAGACTACTTTGCCTGTACCTGCGCTGCGGCGCTGATCGTCACTGGAGCCGCTTTCCTTTCTTGTCGTTGCAGCTTGGGCATCACTTCTGAAGCAAACAAGCGCAGGTTGCGCTCGGCGACGTCGTGCGGCATACCGCCGTAACTGAACACGGCAATGAAGTGATCGAGCCCCACTAAGTCTTGCATAGTGTAGATCTGTTCGAGACATTGGTCCGGCGTCCCGGCTACTTGCAGTTTGACGAAACCGTCAACACTCTCTTGTGGTGTCGTGGTTTTGGCCGCATCGGCGATCGTGCCATAGTGTTCGTAGCCTTTCACATTCTTCAAGTGCCCGTCAGAGAATTTGTAGTGCGCATCCGCTGACCCCCAGTAGCCGCCCATCCATTGCTGGGCGCCTGCACGCGCCTCTTTCTCGGTCTCGGCGCAAAAGACGAAGCTCGACGTGATCGGCGGCACTGGTTCGTGCCCCATCTGACGGGAGAGTTCATGATGTCGCTGCACGTCTTTGGCTTGGGCCTCCCAGCCATAAAGGGGAATGGCAACGAGCACGCCAAGGCCGAGCTTGGCCATGCGCTCTGCTGTATCTGGGCTGACCGCAGCCCCATACAGTCGTTTCTCCGGATGTGAGAACGGCCGTGGACGGATGCTCATCTCAGGAATCTGGAAGTATTTCCCCTGGTGGGCAAAACGTTCATTGGCGAGGGCTTTATGGACAACTTCGGCGGCTTCAACAAAGCGCTCGCGCGACTCTTCCATTGCGACGCGAAAGCCGTTGTACTCGACCGTCGCCGCGCCGCGACCAAAGCCAATAACGAGGCGGCCTTTCGACAGATTGTCGAGCATAGCGATCTGTTCGGCGACACGAACGGGGTCATGCCAAGGCAACACGACTACCATCGAGCCCAGTTCGATCTTGCTGGTGCGGCCAGCCATGTAAGTGAGGAATTGGAGGACGTCCGGCACCATCGTGTACGGTGTGAAGTGATGCTCAACGCTCCAGATAGAATCGAATCCCAATGGTTCGGCGAGGTCGGCGAGCTTGAGATCACTCTGATAGACCTCGTAGTCCGTCCACTTGTCATTGGTGTTCTGCATGAAAATAGACATCCCGACCTTCATAACAACCCTCCTTTCGTGGAGATGCAGATACCCCTCATCTCCGAGCAGAGCGAATTTACTCCTTTTTGGACTGTTTCGACGCCGAATGCAAGGTTAACGAGCAGAAATCTGCTCCGTTGTCTGCACGCGCGTCCCTTCGCGGAGGGAGTCAGGGCCTGCCACCACGACAGTTTCGCCGCCGTTCAGACCATTGAGAATCTGTACCATGTCGCCCAGTTCTTTTCCTACTTGGACTAACGTGTGGACAAGAGTTTTATTTTGCACGGTCCAGACAAACGCTTGCTCGCCGTCTCGACGCAGCGCCTCTTTTGGGGCCAACACTTGAGGCGCGGCGCTTTCAGTAGGAGTCTGGTCGGCCAGGAAATTAATCCGCACCGACATGTCTGGTCGCAAGTACTCATCTCCTTTGGCAAATTTGACCTCGACTTTGAGCGTGCCTTTCTGGCGATTCGCTTGCGGATAAATTTTCACCACCTGCGCCGGATACTTCCGATCTGGGTAGGCGTCAGGCGCGACTTCAACCGGCTGGTTCATGTGGACGTGGTGAAAGTCCACTTCGTTAATATCGACTTCGCCGCGTAAATCGTCGAGATTGGCGATGCGGATTAGGTCTCCGGCTCCGGCGAACCCGCCAGGGACAGCGATCTCACCGACCTCTTTGAGCTTGGCGAGCACGAGACCATCGGTTGGAGCAGTGAGCTTGGTATAGTCAAGGTTGACGCGCGCCGAGAGAACTTCGGCTTCAGCTTGATGCTCCGTCGCTTCCGCGACCGCGTACTCGTTGTCAGCAATATCAAGCGCATCTGTGGAGATCAGTCCACGTTCACGAAGCTGCCGCATGCGGGCGACTTGTTTGCCTTTTAACAGCAGATTGGCTTTGGTCAAGGCTAAATTCGCCTGCGCTCTGCGCAACGCCGCCTGGTAGTCGCGGTCGTCGAGGCGGACGAGGACGCTACCTTTGCGCACGAAGTCGCCTTCTTGGACCTCATACACGTCGATGCGACCAGGAACACGTACGCCGATGGAAATGTAGCGATTCCCTGTCACCACATACCCGGCGCTTGAGAGCAGCACGTGGTTCATCTGCACCCCGGCGCTGATACGCCGCACGACAGCCGTTTGCACGGTCGGAGGCTGACCGAGCGTCATCTGATACAACCATAGGCTAGCGCCGCCAATGAGCAGCGCTAGCACGAGCGTGAGCCCCACCCACCAGAACGTCCGACGTTGGCGTGGTTGCCGGTCCGTGGGGTTGATACGAAGCGCGTGCAGGTTGATTGGTGGTGGGGAAGGTGGTGTCGTGGTCATAGGGAAAAAGAAAGGGCAAGCACGGGGAACCCGGTCTTATTCTCAAGCATCCTTTGTCGTCGTTATGCTCTCCGTAGGGCCTCGGTGACGCGAAGGCGCGCCGCACGGCGGGCGGGAAAAAATCCGCCGATGGCGCCCATTACGATCGCCAACCCCAAGGTGAGTAAGAGCGTAGCAGATGAGAAACGTAGCGTCACGACTGCCGTGGAAAATGAAGGGAGTTGCAGCGCCACGCCGCGCATGAACCTGTTGACCGCAGCAACCGCGCCAAGGCCAAAGAGGACGCCCGCGGCATACCCAAACAAGGCCAAGCACAGGGATTCGCTGACGAACGAGGTCAACACCGCTCCGCGACTGAATCCCAATGCCCGTAGCGTACCAATCTCGGCTGTGCGATGCGTGACCATCGCAAACATAGTATTCATGGCCCCAAACACGGCCCCTGTTCCCATGATCACCGCCAACACGGAGGTGAGAAGATACAACAGTTTAGCGCCTTCGGCCTGCTCAGCGTAGTAAGCTGTTTCCGGCTTGGCCGCCAAAGAAATCCGTGGGTCTTCAGCAATACGCTGAATCAGGGCGTCGCGGTCTGCTCCAGGCGCGACCAGGAGACGGACACTCGAACTTCCACGCACCTCATTGTTTTTGAATAAATCGCCAACATCAATCCATACCTCTGATTCAAAGGACGAGCCGTCTGCCGTGAAGAGGCCAACCACTTTCCAACTGCGATCGAAAAATTTCAGCGTGTCTCCCAACCCAATGCCCTGATAGCGTTCGGCCGCAGCCACGCCTACCGCTGCTTCCCCAAGAGAGGGCTGCGGGGCGCGCCCCGCCACAAAACGCAGGTTGCTGTAGACCTGAAAGCCTGTGGGCATGAGTCCACGCACCAAGACGATTTCTTTTTCCCCCTTCTTCGTCAAAAGCTGGGGCTGAGAGATAAACTCCGGCGACACTAACGGCTCTCCGGCGGGAGTTTGGGCGATGCCGGGCAAATAGCGGAGGGCCAGGACTGCGTCACGTGAGATGAAACTCATTGCATCCGCGCTTGCCCCTTTTCGCAGCACCACCAGTCTGTCGGGGTGGCCGGTCGAGATCAGCATCCAGCGCAGCCCAGTAACGAGTGACAGCAGCAAGATAGTGACCATCACGACTAAGGCGATGCCGCCTGCGGTAGCCAGGGTCGTGGCCTTCCGCACAAACAAGTTGCGAATGTTATATTTCAGAGGGATAGCCATTGTCCGCCTGTCTCAAGCAATTTGTCGCAACGCCGCAGCGACATTCAACCGGGCCGCCCCACGAGCAGGGATGACGCCAGCGACAATGCCCACGGTGAGCGCAAGGAAGAGTCCTTGAATCAGCACCGACACCGGCATGATGAACATCGCCAATGGACCGAGAAAAGGCGCCCAGGTTTGTTTACCGGCGTTGAGAATCCCATACGCTAGGCCCGCGCCTAAGGTTCCGCCTACCCCGGCCATCAGCACCGCTTCTCCCAGTAAGAGAGCAAAGACCACCCGGCGACGAAAGCCGATGGTTTTAAGAACGGCAACTTCGTTGACACGTTCTCGCACGCTCATCGCCGCCGTATTCGCGGCAATGAGGACGATGGCGGCCACCACCAGAAACCCGACCAGCATTACGATCTGAATGATGCTGGCAAACGCGTTGAGAAAATTCGCGATAAATGCGCGTTCGGACTCGGTGGCGGTGGGAAACATCGAATTGCGAAACTCGTCGTCGATGGCGGTCATCACTGCTGTGACATTCTCGGGCTTGTCTACTCTGGCGATCAGCATGCTTACCCAGCCAGAATCACCATGCGCCTTCATCGCTTCCTCAAAATATTGCCGCTGGAAGAGGAAAAGCGTAGAAGTGAGGTCATTGATATCAGGAAGCTGGCCGACAATCTTGAAAGTGAGACTCATGCCATACCAGGGACTATCACGCAGCGTGACTTCATCGCCGATCTTCCAGCCGAATTTGCGCATCGTGCGCGAGCCGACCAACGCTCCATCTCGGGTTTGCTTAAAGGTTTGCAGCAGTACCGGATCGGGTTTTACTTCGTCTGAAGTGTCGGCAAATGTTTCCGCATCGACTGCGTAATTGGCGAAGAAGTCTTTCGGCTCCGTATAGACGCCGCCGAACCAAGTCCAGTGAGTCAGCGCAGCCACGTGAGGCAGTGCACGTATCTTCTGCGCGTGGGCTAGAGGGAGGTTGCTAAAGGACATGCCGTACTTGTGATGCACGATCAGGCGCAACCCGCTGAGCGAACGCGAGAGAATTGCGTCCCGCACCGACGGCAACGTCATCACGGCGCACACCAGGAAAATGGCGAACGCGACAGCCAGCGTCGTCAGCAGCGTACGCACGCGATTGCGGCCCAAGTTGCGCCGCACCAGCGTCCACGTGCTCATGCGCGCGCTCCAACCTCGGTATGAGCATGCCCATCCACTAGCACTCCTTTGTCGAGATGAAAGATGCGGTCCACATAATGCTCGGCGCGCGGATCGTGAGTGACCATGACGATAGTTTTGTGAAATTCTCTGCCCAGTTGCTGTAACAGGGTCAAGATCGCGTCCGCATTCTTCGCATCGAGATCGCCGGTTGGTTCGTCCGCGACGATCAACCCAGGATCAACGACGATGGCCCGGGCAATGGCCACGCGTTGCTGCTCACCGCCGGAAAGTTGATTTGGTAGATGGGTTTTACGATCCGCTAGCCCCACAATGCCGAGCGCGGTTTCCACATGTTGGCGGCGATCCGCTTTGGAGAGGCGCGTGAGCAGCAGCGGCACTTCAACATTTTCCGCCGCGCTGAGCACGGGAATCAGATTGTAAAATTGGAACACAAACCCGACATGGGCCGCGCGCCAGGCCGCCAACTGATTTTCGCTCAAACCGCTGAGGGCTTGACCAGCAACGACCACAGCGCCGGAAGACGGTTGGTCCAGTCCGGCGATGAGGTTCAACAGTGTAGACTTTCCCGAACCCGAAGGACCCATGAGCGCCACGAATCCTCCAGGGATTTCCAAGTCGATATCTTCCAGAGCATGCACTTCATCGGCGCCACGGCGATAAACACGTGAAACTTGGCGTAACTCAATCACGAACAGTGTCCCCCTCTTTCATTGCTATACTCGTATTGTCCCGACAGTGTCAAGAGAAACCGCGCATCGAGTAGTAGTGCAATTTGATCCCGGTAGTATGTTCGTGTAGGGGTAGGCCCCTGTGCCTGCCCAATGTTCGGGCGACCATGGGAGGGTCGCCCCTACAATACGCTGCTGAACTGCTCACGTGCGGCGGTTTTCCTTGACCGATGAGTTGGAGTAAAGTAGGAAAAACTTTCCTCGTTGGTAACGATGTGCAAGGGGAACGGTATGCCTTATGTTAATGAGCACGGGATCAAGTTGTGGTATCGCGTCAGCGGCAGTGGAGAGCCGCTTGTGCTGAGCGGCGGCTTCGGCCTGCTGCACAATCAGTTTGATCATGTCTTTGAGCTGCTGGCGAACGAATTTCAAGTGATTGACTGGAATTATCGCGGCGCGGGCGAGTCCGATCGCGCCTGGGTTGGCGGCTATACGCTCGACCGCTGGGTTGACGATCTGGAAGTGATCCTCAGTCACCTCAACGTGCAGAACGCTCACCTATGGGGGACATCCACCGGTGCGCCGCTGTCGATTCGCTACGCCGCCCGCTATCCGCACCAGGTGAAGAGTGTGATTGTGTATCCTAGTTTCAAAGCAGGTGTGGCCTCCCGCAAGATGTACCAGGTCTTTCAGGACATTACCGAGGTGTTCGGCTACGAAGCGCTGGCGCGATTCACCTCGTGGATCGGCTGCGCCGATCAAAATGTGTTCTCGCAAGTTGGCAATGATATTGCCGTGTTTGAAGCAGAGGCATTTAAACGCAACTTCTCCATCGAATCGCTCGCCAAAACTTTGGAGGTGTTTTCTCATATCGATTTGACGAGCGACGTAGAAAAGCTCACCATGCCAGTGCTTGTACTTTTAGGAGATTCGGGCAAGTTAGGCGGAAAAACGGCGGCGATGCGGGAAACCATTCAACTCTTTCAGCATCATTGCCCGCACAGTCAGGTGGTGCAAATCAAAGACGGCGGTGGAACCTATTGTATGATCGAGCAGCCCCGAGCAACCGCACAAGCAGTGAGCAGCTTTATCAAGAGTCTACGGAACACGTAACGCGCCTCATAGGGCCACAAGTAAGCGATAAAGGAGGAGTCAGTATGGCGGCAAATCTTGAACAACGGCTACAAGAGCTGGAAGCGAAGGTGCAAGAGCTGGAGGATCGTGCGGCGATTCAGACCTTACGTTTCCGCTTTCATGAAAGCGTCAACGAGAAACGGCCCGAGCAGATAGGCGAACTGTTCAGCAGCAACGCCGAACTTGATTACGCCCATCTCGGTCAAGTGACGGGGCGTGAGAAAATCACCAGGTTCTTTCAGAAAGGATTGTCTGAACTCGTGCCGTTTGTGAAGCAGTATCTACATAATCACGCCGTCACCGTGCAAGGGAATACGGCGACCGGGTTGAGTTATCTTGAGGCGACGCCCGTGCATAAAAACGAGAGCTATCTCGTCGCGGCACGGTTTGATGATGAATACGTGAAAGAAGGCGGGCGTTGGTATTTTAAGAAAGTGAAATTAACCCCGTACTTCATGGTGCCGCTTAAAGAAGGATGGGCGCAGGAAGACAAGATTAAGATGGGACGATGACAAGGCTTGAGGCTACAGGCTGCAGGCTATAGGAGAAACTCCCTTCAGCCTAAAGCCTGTAGCCCAGCCCCTACTTCCCCTGAAACTTCGGTCGGCGTTTCTCCATGAACGCGTTGACGCCCTCTTTGTAATCGGCGCTGTTGAAACAGCGAGCGGACCAGGCGCGGATTTTGTCCATGTCGCGCAGATTGGCGGCTTTTGAACTTTCGCGCACGAAGAATTTATGCGCCGCGACGCTGAGCGGGGCGTTGTCCGCGATCTTCAAGGCGTATTCCCGCGTAGCCGCTTCGAGTTCTGCTCGGGGATACACATGATTCACCAGGCCCATGTGATGGGCTTCGGCGGCGCTGTACACGCGGGCTGTCACTAAAATTTCCGTTGCGTTTGCGGCCCCCACCACGTGCACCAAACGTTCGACGCCGCGCTCGACTGGATACGCTACGCTGAGGCGAGCCGCAGGAATGCAGAAGCGTGAATCATCTGAACAGAGACGCAGGTCGCACATAACCGCCACGGAGCAACCGCCGCCGAAACAGATGCCCCGAATCATAGCCACGACTGGCTTTTCGAGATTGGCAAGAGACGCGAGCGCCGCGCCGCTGGCGCGGTCATACTCTACTGTGGTAGACGCATCCGAACGCACCTTGCCAAACTGAGAAATGTCAGCGCCGGAAATGAACGCCTCCTCACCGGCGCCGCGAATGAGCAGAACGTGGATGTCATTGTCCTCCGCCACTTGCGCAACAAATCCTGGTATGGCTTGCCACATTTCCAGGCTGATGGCGTTGCGTTTCTCGGGTCGGTTGAAGGTAATCCACGCCAGGGGCGGTTCTTTGTGGAACAATAAAGGTTCGGCCATAATCTTTTCCTCTCTTTGCAAAGTAGCCAATCTGCGCGACTTCAGGCTGTTAGCGAAACGCTGGCATCACTTCTTTCGCTAGTAGCTCGGTGTTGGCGTCCACATAGTCCATGGCGCAAGCTGAGGGCAGCACCACCATCTTGGCGCCGGCGTCCACGTATTCCTTGAGCCGTTTCTGGCATTCTGCCGGCGTGCCGGCCAGCGCATACTTGCCGATCAGTTTAGAGAAATCCTGGTTGTACTGCTTGCTCAGCTTATCGCTGCACATCTGCCGCGCCTTGTCTCCATCTGAGTGCACGGAGGAAAAGACGAAAACTCCAGGAACAAAACTGCTCGTGTCGCGCCCGTATTCTTTACGGAGCTTGTTGATGGTTTCAATACTGTCGTGCAACTGGTCCGGCGTGTACATGTACGGCAGCCAGCCGTTGGCGTATTTGGCCGTGCGCCGCATGGCGGGCTCTTTACGGCCAGCCACCCAAATGGGCGGGTGGGGCTTCTGCGACGGCGCCGGTTCGATGCTGACGCCGTTCAGCTTGGTGAATTTTCCATCGAAGGTCACATCCTTCCCGGTCCACAGCTTGGTAATGACCTCCAGCGCTTCGTTCGTACGCCCGCCGCGTTGATTGACCGGCACTCCGCACGCCTCGAATTCTTTGGGGAACTCGCCGCCGATGCCAATGCCGAAGTTGTAGCGACCGCCAGAAGCCACATCGAGCGCGGCGCCCATCTTGGCCACCAGCGCCGCTGGATACAGGGGCAGCAGCACGATGGAACTCAGCAGCTTAATCTTTGTGGTGACGCCCGCCGCAAGGGACAAAGAGACGAACGTATTCGATACCGGGCCGTAGAACATGACATGTTCCCCACAGCCTAAAAAATCGTAACCCAGCTCTTCCGCTTTGCAAGCAAATTCCGCCGTGCCGGTGACAGTCGGTAGCGCCGTGCCAAACTCAATTTTCGCCATGCTTCCTCCTTTTTTGGTGAATAAGGCATTGTCTCTCAAATGCCATGCTCTTCAAGGTTATACTATCAGGCGCCTATCGAGGTCCAGCACAGGTTAGGACCTCTTGTCAATTTGCCTTACCTGAGCAAGCAGTAGCTCGCCTTTCAGCCGGTACAGCTCGGCCTCGTAGAAACGCTCTCCGCTTTTGTCCATCACCGTTAGCGCATCGGCAAGTGTGGCCAGCCCTTCCTCTGCCTGCCCCGCTTTCCCATACGCCTCGGCCAACAGGGCAAGATGATAGGATTGAAATATCTCTGCCCCTACGGCTCGGCGGGTGGCCAGGCCTTGACGGATCTGGCTCATCCCCTCTTCAACCTCTCCCTGTTCGGCCCGCGCCCAGCCCTGCAGGACTGCCCCGAGCCCCACCCACACGGGAAATCCGTGCTCGCGCGCGAGGGTGATGCCTGCCGCGGTCCACTCGTGGGTCAGGGCTCTATCCCGGCGGAGCTGGTGAGTCATGGCAGTAAGAACCCGGGCGGCGGCCAAGCTGAAGGGATGAGACAGCTCTTGGGCCAGGGTACGTGCTACCTCGCTCTTCTGGAGCGCCTGATCCGGATAGCCCAGCTGCCATAGGACCCAGGCTACATTGCAGAGGCCAGAAATCCCTGGTTCTATGCCGTAGAGGAACACATGGGAGTGGTGGCGCTGAGCGTCATACAAGGTCATCCCCTGCGCCAGGTGCGCCTGGGCCGCACTGAACTCCCCCAGAAAGAAGAAGGTGCTGCCCAGTGCCAGATAGGCCTCTACGAGCCAGGCCGGGTCTTGCTCCTGCTGGGCCAGACCCAGGAGTTGCTCTCCCAGCTCGTGCGCCGCGAGAACCTCGCCCCGCACCTGATGAAACCTCCGCAGCCCAAAGAGGGCCGGGAAGAGCTGACGGGTCTCCCCGACCTGTTGGCACAGCTCCTGGACGCGGGTATAGGTAGCTTTCACTTCCAGTGAGGCATAACTTCTGATGGCCTGTAACGGCACGCCCAAAGTGACGTGCAGCGTGAGTTCTTGTTGAGCACGTTCGGGCGTGTCCGGAACGGTCTTGAGCAATTCCAGCCCTTTGGTCAGCAGGCTGATCGCTTCCCTATGCGCGCTCCATCGAGTGGCATTTTCGCCCGCGAGCTGCAGATACTGCACGGCTCTCCGATAGTCACGCCCCTGTTCAAAATGCACGGCCAGCTCGCTCGCAATCTCCTCTTTGCGCTCGCCATACGCCGCCTCTTTGCGCTCGCCAATCCGCAGGTGCCAGCGCTGTAACTGGCTCACACTCACCCGCTCGTGCCACAGTTGCTGATAGAGGACATGCAGAAACCCATAGCACGCCGCTCTTGTGCCATCGGGCCAGTCAGCCATGCCTGCTGGCCGTACAAACTGTTGGCGCTCAGCTAAGGCTGCACACTGCTCCTCGATGGCCGCGACATCCCAGCCAAGCGCTGCCGCCACCGCTGCCGCCGAGAACTCCATCCCTGCTACACTCCCGGCCTCCAGGATGCGCTGCGCTACCCGCGCCAACCGTTCTCCCTTCCGGGCCACCAGTTGGCGGATATGCTCAGGCACGCTTCGCTCGATCGGTGCGCCTGCCTCCTGCAGCGTCCAGTGTTCGCTATCCTGGACGAGCGCGCCCTGGGCGACAAGGTCCTCGACCACGCTGACGAGAAAGAGCGGGTTGCCCTCCGTGCGCCGGTGCAGCAGCGTGGCTAATCGGTGGAAGGGAGCGCCGCCGTGCGCCCCTCCCGAGAGACGCTTTCTTAGGTAAGCCGAGACATCCTCTTCGTTCAGCAATCCTAACCGTAGCTCCTCGCACTGCTTGTGCGGGTACAAGTCGTGCACGACCGTCCGCAGAGGATGACCATTGCCTAACACCTCGGCAGGTCGATAGGAGCCAATGATGAACAGCTGCGCCCTCTCCGTCCGCCGCGCTACGACAGATAGCAAGTCCAGCGTCGAGACATCGCTCCAGTGCAGGTCTTCCAGCACGAACAGGAGCGGGTGTGCATCCGTCAGCGCTTCCAGCGCTTCGGCCAGCTCCCGGATCATCCGCTGCGGAGTGGTCCCTTGCTCCTGTCGCTGGAGCTGCTCGCGTTCAGTGGGACTCAGCAGCGCCGGTAAATGGATCAACCACGTCGGGGCGTACTGGCGCAGCGCGGCGATCAGACCTTCTCCGTCCGGGGCGCGCCCCAAGCGTCCCAGGGCTTCCAAGATTGGCAAGTACGGTTCGCTAGCGCCATAGTGCTCCACACATTGTCCACGACCAATCCAAAGAGAAGGAGTCTGGTGCTGGGATTGAGAATTGGAAATTTTTGCTTTTTGCCTTCCTTCTTCATTTTGAAAGCGAGACTCTAAACCCTTAAGAAACGCCTCGATGAGCGTTGTCTTGCCAATCCCCGGCTCTCCGGTGACGAACACTACTTGTCGCTCACCGCGTAACGCGTTGTCTAACCAGCGGTGCAGTTGTGCGAGTTCCGCGTCCCGCCCCACCAGAACAGAGTGCTGAGTCCTGAGTGCCGAGTGCCGAGTTGGTGGAGAGGGGCTATTGGCTACTGAATGTTGACTACTGACTATTTTCCCAATGAACCGATACCCCCGTCGATGCACGGTCTCGATGAACTGTGGGACACGGGCGTCATCGCCTAGTGCTTTGCGCAGCTCGCGGATGCAGATCATCGGCGCCATGTCAGTCACGTAGACACCCGGCCAGAGCGCATCGAGCAACGTCGCTTTGCTCACGACTTGCTCCGCATGCTCGACCAAATAACGCAATACGGCAAAGGTTTGGCGGCGCAACGGTATGGGCTGGTTCCCACGCCACAGCTGCTCGTTGGCGAGATCTACACAAAAATGAGCAAAGCGTACCTGTTGCGCGGACGGCATACAGGTCCGCTCTTAGCAGAGTCACAAGAAAATTAAAAGAAAATTACAAGAAAATTAAAAGACTTCGTTGTGACGTTGAGACTATTGTCCACTCGTGGAGAACAGGTCGCAATAATGTGGTGGGGCAAAAGTGAAAGGAGGATATCTCTATGGCCATCGAACAACTGCATACCTACTGCGCGATGTGAGTGTCCACCTGTGGCGTCCTTGCGACCGTAGAGGACGGCATCTTTATGCAGGTGAACACGGACCCTGAGCACCCCAATGGCTGCATCTGCGTGAAGGGAACGGCTGCCCCTGAGATTGTCTACTCGCCTGACCGCCTCCAATACCCCATGAAGCGCACTCGGCCCAAGGGAGACCCAGACCCCGGTTGGATCCGCATCTCGTGGGAGGAAGCGATGACGCTGGCGGCCTCTCGGCTCCTCGACATCAAGGCGCGGTATGGAGCCGAGGCGGTGGTCTTTAGCCTTGGGACACCGAGCGGTACCGGCACCAGCGACTACTGGCAATGGTACGCTCGCCTGGCCCACGCCTTCGGCAGCCCCAACTGGATGGGCACGGCTCATATCTGTCTCTGGAATCGCATGGTCGGGTCGCAGTACACCTACGGCGTGTCTACGCCATCACCGGACTACGATCACGCGCGCTGTATGCTGCTGTGGGGCTTCAACCCCCAGGCATCATGGCCAGCCGTTGCCGCACGTATCAGCCAGGCCCAAGCGCGCGGCGCAAAACTCATGGTCATTGACCCACGCAAGACGAATCTGGCCGAGAAAGCGGACCTGTGGCTGCCAGTCCGCCCCGGCAGCGACGGCGTCTTGGCGCTGGCCATGCTGCACGTGCTCGTGGAGGAGCAACTCTATGATGAACGCTTCGTCCGTCAGTGGACGAACGGCCCCTTCTTGGTGCGGGCGGATACCCAGCAACTGCTGACGATGCAGGACCTCACTTCGTCAGGGAACGCGGAGACGTTTGTCGTCTGGAATGAGCGCAGTGGGAGTCCGGTGGGGTATCGCGCCCAGCGTGGGTATGAACAGGAGGGGGTAGAGCCCGCGCTTGCTGGCGTCTTTCCCCTCACGCTCGCCGATGGACAGGTGGTAGAGTGTCGGCCCGCGTTCGCGCTGCTCAAGGAACTAGCTGCTCAGTATGCCCCGGAGCGCTCAGAGCACATCACGTGGGTGCCAGCGAGTAAAGTACGCCAAGCCGCCCGGCTGTTCGCCACTGAGCAGCCATCGTGCTACTTCAGTTGGGTCGGGCTCGAACAGCACACCGAGACCATGCAGATCAACCGGGCGGTGAATTGCTTCTACGCCCTCACCGGGCAGTTCGATCAGCGCGGCAGCAACGTGCTCTTCGCCACCACCCCCACGAATTTCCTCCTGGGGCCTCACCTGCTCTCTCCGGAGCAGGCTGCTCGACGGCTCGGCGCTGCCGAGCGTCCACTCGGGCCAGCGGTGAACCCCGGCCTCGTGCCGGCCTACGAGGTGTATCGCGCTATTCTGACCGCGCGCCCGTACCCAGTGAAGGCATTGGTGGCGTTCGCCAGCGACCCACTGATCAGCAACAGCGACTCGTTGCGGGGCAAGGCGGCCTTGGCAGCCCTAGACTTCTATGTGCACGTGGATATGTTTTGCAACCCCAGCGCCACTCTCGCCGATCTGCTCCTGCCTGCCTGTACCTGCTGGGAGCGCGAGGCCCTCATGCCCTCCTTCCAGACCGCAGAGGACACCGCGTCGTGGGTCCAGCTGCGACCGCGGGTGATTCCCCCTTTGTATGAGTCGCGCTCAGACCTGGAGATCCTCTTTGACTTAGCCGTACGACTGGAGGTAGGCGCACATTTCTTTAACGGTGACATTGAGGCGGCGTTCAACTATCAACTGGAGCCCTCGGGCTTGACCGTGCAACAGTTGCGAGCGCAGCCGATGGGCATGCGGGTTGCGGCGCGGACCCGTTACCAGAAATATGCCGAGATTGATCCGCAGACCGGCCAACCCCAGGGTTTTCAGACTCCTACACGCAAGATCGAAATGTATTCAACCACGTTTGCAAAAGCGGGCTATGACCCGCTGCCGACGCTGCAAGGGTCGGCGGAGAGTCCTGCGAGTGGTCCGAATGCTACACAAGAGTACCCGCTGGTGCTCACCTTCTTCCGGGTAGTGCAATTCTGCGATGAGCAACACCGCAACATCCCCCGTCTGCGACGCCCGGCGCCCGAGCCGTTCCTGGAAATCCATCCACACACAGCTACAGCCGCAGGAATCACAGATGGTGAGTGGGTCATAGTAGAGACGGCCACAGGACGAGTAAAACTCAAGGCCAAGTTCCGCGATTCGCTCCATCCTCAAGTCGTCGCCACACCACACGGCTGGTGGCAGGGGTGTCAGGAGTTAGGGCTGCCTGGCTATGATCCCTTCGGACCGGAGGGGGCCAACGCCAATCTGCTCGTTGCCAACGAAGCTATTGATCCGATCAGCGGATCAGTTCCACATCGTTCGCAACGGTGCCGCATCAGGAAGGAGGGGGTCGCAGCCGAAACCTCAATGTAAGAGTCTAACGTTGAACGCTGTCTTCACTTCCTGAAGTGACCTCGAGGCTTAGGCGCGTTTCATGCTACTAATATACTGCATGATGTCCTCCTCAATGATCATTTTGGTCAGGCGCAATTTCCAGAAACGCGAGACTCCCGGTGAAGCCTGACTCGCAGCCGTGCTCTTTTTCTGAACCTCATACGGAGTATACTCGCCGGTTGGCCGCGCGTCGCGCCGAGGTCGCCCGACTTGCGCGATTGAGCGAACAAGTGAGCTTGGGCCGACTCGCCTCAGTTGCTCTTGCAGCGGGTGTCTGGTGGTTCGGAGTGCGTCCGGGGCTCATCGGACAACTATGGGTTTGGTTGCCGGTTGTGGTTTTTTTTACATTGATTTTCTTTCATGAGCGAGTACGGCGGCGGCAGCGGTTAGCGACGCGGGCCGTGAGGTTTTATGAACACGGCGTAGAACGACTGGAAGATCGCTGGGCTGGCGCGGGTGAACAGGGCGAGCAGTTTGCGGACGATAAGCATCCTTATGCGTTGGATCTGGATCTGTTTGGGCGGGGCTCGCTGTTTGAGTTGCTTTGCCGTGCGCGGACGCGTGGTGGTGAGCAGATGCTAGCCGACTGGCTGCGCGCCCCAGCCGCGCCGGAAGAGATTCACGCACGGCAAGCCGCCGTAGCAGAATTACGCAACAACCTGGATCTACGTGAAGAACTGGCGTTGAAAGGAGAAGATATCCGCGTCGGCGTTCATCCAGAGATGCTGGTTGCATGGGCGCAGACATCGCCACGGATTTCTGCGCTCGGACGGTTGCGAGTCACCGCCGCTTTACTTGCAGTTGCCAATGTCGCCACGTTAGCGTGGTGGGTCAACGATGGCGCAAAACTGTTTCCCTTTGTCGCCGCGATCGTGGTCTCGGGTTGGTTCTCTTGGCGCTTGCGCGCCTCCATGTTAGCGATTATAGGAGAGATCGCGCAGGCAAGTCGTGATTTGCGACTGCTCGCGGAAATCCTCACGTGCTTTGAACAGGAGCGGTTCATTTGCGAGAAACTCGCCAAGTTGCGATCCGATCTAGAAACGCAAGGCGTGCTCCCGTCTCGACACATTGCCCGACTCGGACGGTTGATCAATCTTCTCGAATCGCAGAACAATCAGTTATTCCTTCCTTTCGCTGCACTGTTGGTTTGGGCGCCGCAAGTGACGCTGGCAATCGAAGCTTGGCGACAAGCGGTTGGCCCCGCCGTGGCTCGATGGCTCGCAGCATTGAGCGAAGGGGAATCGCTCTGTTCATTGGCAAGTTATGCGTATGAACATCCTGTTGATCCTTTTCCTGAGATTGTAACCAATGAAGTTTGTTTACATGGTGAAGAGTTGGGCCATCCGTTGTTGCCCGACGCGCGCTGTGTGCAAAACACGGTGTGCTTGCAAGCGCCATTGCAGACACTAATTGTGAGTGGCTCCAACATGTCGGGAAAGAGCACGTTGTTGCGAACCGTGGGAATCAACGCGGTGCTGGCGTTTACCGGTGCGCCGGTGCGTGCTCGGCATTTGCGTATTGCTCCACTGGTGATTGGCGCCACGCTGCGCATTCAGGACTCTTTGCAAGAAGGAAGTTCACGATTCTATGCCGAGATCATGCGCTTGAGCACCTTGATGCATCTCGCGAAGGGTCCGCTCCCGGTGCTCTTTTTACTAGACGAGATTCTGCATGGCACCAATTCTCATGATCGTCAGATTGGCGCCGAGGCGATTATTCGTGGCTTCCTTAAACTCGGAGCCATTGGGCTAGTGACGACACACGATCTGGCGCTCGCACGAGTGGCTGAAGCCCTGACGCCTCGCGCCGCGAATGTCTGTTTTGAGGATCATTTTGAGAATGGCCAGCTCGTTTTTGATTACCGCATGCGTCCAGGGATTGTCCAAAAAAGCAACGCGCTGGCCTTAATGCGTTCGGTGGGATTGGAGGTATGAAGACAGAATCAAGGTTTACTCTCCATCTGGATCAAGCCAACAATGTTGTCGGTGATAGCGCAGGTGCTCTTTGTTAATCCGGTGGCGGAAGTCGAGTGTGAGTTGTCCCGGCTGACCGAGTAGCGAAAAGTCATCGGCAATAGCGATGCTGCCGAGCGCGAAGAGTATATGGTGATTAGGACAAAGGCATAACATATTCTCCCCGCTATCAGGACCGTCGTGCGGAGTTGTTCGCGGACGAATATGGACAACTTCTACGTACGGTCCAATGGGAGTCGTCAGACGCACTCCACATATTTGACAACGATAGTGATAAAGTTCTTTGAGCTGCCGCCCCGCTTCGGTCTCCGTGATAAGGCGGGTAATCGTTGTGCCGTGATCTGAAGCTTTTGTCTTCATCAGAGTTCCTTGTGGCTTGCCTTGCTCATCTTCAAGAAAGAGGGAGAGCTTCACCAAGCGAAAGCGCCACAGGAAAAAGCCCGAGCGCCCTCGTTCTCTCCAATACTCTTCAACGGAGTAGAGCCCATCGTAACGATACCCACTTTCAGGGGAGTAGAGGGAAGAAAGCCCCGCTCCTCGTATAACGCGGACGGGTAAGCCTCGTACTCTATTCGTTGCGAGTGCGATGTTTCCGCGCGTCAAAGTTTGATGACCAATCTGTTGTCCGGTCTGCGGATCCCGTCCTCCGTGGCCGGTGTACAAAATTTCCGCTCCAAAGTCCTTCGCTTCTTCATATTTCCCGGCCAGCACCACAGAATCCGCTCCTTCTCGACCGCGGCCCGAGATGCCTGCGCGCCGAGGTCGGTGCACTCCTGCCTGAGACAAGTCGATCCGAGTAGCAAACCAACTCCCTTCAGAATAGCCGCCCACGTGACCGAAGACGCGTTCCGCCATAAGCGCTCTTTTTATCCTGGCGTCTTTCACTTAAAAAGACACAGCATGTGGATCTTGTTACTCTGGGCTCTTTGCTGTGGAATCGGTTGCCTTGCCCCGTTGCCAAGTGTTGCTGCTCTCGCGGCTGGAGATTATGACTTCTCTTTACCTCAGGTCGAACGTCTTCGCACCTATTTGCTGCACATTCCTCCACAAGTGCAAGCGGAGAAACCCCTTCCGCTTGTCTTAGTCTTTCACGGTGGCGGAGGCCGAGCGCAAGGGCAAAAGGAGTGGGCTGGATTTGACGCGATCGCGGACCGCGAAGGATTTTTGGTGGTGTATCCAGACGGCACGGGGTTGTTCAGCCGACGATTGTTGACGTGGAATGCCGGAAGTTGCTGTGGCTATGCGATGCGGAACAAAGTTGACGATGTCGCCTTTGTTGTGGCGCTGCTCAAGGATATTGCAAAGAAAGCTTCGGTTGATCCCACGCGGGTGTACGCAACCGGTATGTCAAACGGGGCCATGATGAGTTATCGCCTTGCTGCAGAAATTCCGGAGCGGATCGCGGCCATTGCGCCCGTGGCTGGCGGCATGGTGGTTGAGAAGTTCGCTCCGACGCTGCCGACGCCGGTGCTGCATTTTCATAGTGTGGATGATCCGCGCGCGTTGTATGCCGGCGGGCCGGGTCCATTATGGCCGTTCTTACGACGGACTCTCCATCCTCCAGTGGAAGAGACGATTGCACGGTGGGTGCGCCACGACGGTTGCGCGGCCACACCAACGGTTGCACCGACGATTCGCGGCGCAACCGCAGGGCTCGACACGTCTCACACCGCCACGAAAATCCGCTACGGAGATTGTCATGAGGGAGTTGAAGTGATTTTGTGGAAATTGACTGGCGCTGGTCACGTGTGGCCCGGCGCTGCTCAGAAATATCCACAATGGTTGCTTGGTCCGCCCACACGTGTCATCAACGCCTCTGAAGAAATGTGGACATTCTTCAAGCGGTTCTCGCGCCCCACCGCGCCCTCATTGACAGGAGGCTAAACAGGGAGGCTGTGTTACGCTTCTCTCAAGCTGTATTGCTCTACCGCGTGTTCATTGAGTTCGACGCCGAGACCTGCTGCACGCGGTAACTCCATGCGGCCTTGCTGGATGACGAGCGGACGGGTGAGCAGATCGTGGGTCAGAAGATCGCTCGTAGCAAGTCCACACGCTGGACCGGAGTGCGTAAGGGTGGCGGCTAAATGGAGGGCCGCGGCTACGCCTACTCCCGCATCAAGTGTAGTGGTGACGATGGCGACAGCGTTTGCCGCTTCCACTTCTTCAATGATCTGTCGAGCAGGACGTAGCCCACCAACAATCATAGGTTTGATAACGAAGAGCTGAGCGGAGCCCAGCTGAAGGATATGACGGGCGGAGTCCAGGTCGATGACATCTTCATCCGCAGCGATTGGCGTACTGACCGCTTCCCGCACCCGCTTCATGTCCACGAGATGTCCTGGACGCACTGGTTGTTCAACAAACTCTAAGTCAAATGGCTCCAGCGCTCGAATCGTGCGTACTGCTTGTTCAACGTCCCATGCCCCATTCGCGTCGATGCGCAGGGCCACGGCAGGCCCCAATACTTCCCGCACTGCTGCGACACGCTCACCTTCTTCTTCCACGTTGAGCGCCGTTCCCACCTTGAGCTTGACGCAATTGAAACCTGAGGCTACGGCTTGCGCGGCGGCTTCACACGCCGCAGCAAGAGAAGAGTCGCCAATAACTGCGTTTACGTTGACCGAACGTTGGGCATTCGACGTCAAGAATGCGGCGACCGAGATTCGTTGCGCTTGCGCCAGCACATCACAGGCGGCGGTGTCGAGAGCGCAGCGCACCGCCGCTGCTGCGGGATGCGTAGGGTCAGATCCGTACGAGAATCGGGGGACTTCATCTACTGATTTCCCTTTCAAGGAATCTCTTGCTGTTTTCAACAGTGTGAGCACCTGTGGGAGTGTGGTTCCTTCCTTTGGGAGTATGGTTCCTTCCTGCCGTGGAAGTGGCGAGGCTTCTCCTAACCCGACGATGCCTGCATCGGTTCCGAGCTGCACCACCACGCCTGTTCGGTAAGCGAGAGCTGCAGACGCAGTCGCAAACTGCCGGCGAAAAGGAATCCGGAACGTCCGCCAAGACAGGCTGGTAATCCTCACAAGAGAAAACCTCCAGCCAGCAAGACGCCAAAGAGGAGGTGGAGCTGTGCGGTTCCCTTGAGTACAGGGTTGAGCCTCTGCTGTTCTTCTCCTCCTAACACAGCACGGAGCCGAGGGAAGGCGACGGGAAGAGAGAGCCAAGATATCCAACACCCTGTGGGAAAGAGACCCGACCACACAAAGCCTGCGACGAGCAGATAAGGCCCCAGAAGACAAAGCGTGTACTCATACTGCGTCAGACGCTTGCCCAAACGCACCGCCAGGGTTCTTTTGCCGGCGCGTTGGTCGGTTTCTATGTCGCGGAGATTGTTGACAACGAGAATGGCGGTGACGGTGAGTCCCACCGGGAGAGCAGCGGCAAGAGGTGTGAGGCCGACTCTTCCGGTCTGCAAGTAAAAACTGCCGATCACGGCGACGAGACCGAAAAAAATAAACACGAAAAGGTCGCCGAGACCGTGATACGCCAGGGGCCACGGGCCGCCGGTGTAGGCAATCCCAGCCATAATCGACAACACGCCGATCACCAAAATCGGCCAGCCGCCAACGGCAATCAGGTACAGCCCGATGAGCACGGCTGCGCCAAAACTGCACGCCATCGCGAAGCGTACTTGCCGGGGCGTCGCCAGACCGCTCTGGGTGACTCGTGGTGGGCCTAGACGCTGAGCGGTATCGGCCCCTTTCTCGAAGTCGAACACATCATTCGCCAGGTTTGTGCCGATTTGAATGAGTATAGAGGCGACGAGTGCACCGAGGAAAGGCCAGAATAAAAAGTGACCATTGTGAACAGCGGCGCCCACACCCACGAGAACAGGGACGACCGCTGCCGGCAGCGTGGCGGGGCGAGCCGCTAGTAACCAGACTCGCCATGAACTCAGTGTGAGAGGTGGAGTAGTGTTCTCTACCATAGGTATCATGGGAACTTGGGGAACTTCGAGAAGTCCGGCTTGCGCTTTTCTAAGAAGGCGTTGCGCCCCTCCTTAGCTTCTTCCGTTAGGTAGTAGAGGAGCGTGGCGTCTCCAGCAAGTTGTTGGAGACCGGCCAGACCGTCAGTATCGGCGTTAAAGGAGGCTTTCAAAAACCGAATTGCTGTTGGACTCTTCTCTAGGATCTCTTGAGCCCAGCGGATAGTTTCTTCCTCAAGTTGTTCGAGGGGAACAACAGTGTTGACGAGCCCCATGTCCAACGCTTGCTGGGCAGAGTACTGCCGACACAGGAACCAAATCTCGCGGGCTTTTTTATGGCCTACAATGCGAGCAAGCAGGGCGGCTCCATAGCCGGCGTCAAAGCTGCCGACTTTGGGGCCAGTCTGTCCGAACACCGCGTTCTCCGCGGCGATGGTGAGATCGCAGACCAAGTGTAAAACGTGACCGCCACCGATGGCGTAGCCCGCGACCATGGCAATGACAGCCTTGGGCAAGGTGCGAATCTGGCGCTGTAGTTCCAGAACATTGAGACGTGGAACGCCATCGTCCCCCACGTAACCGCCTTCGCCGCGCACCCGTTGATCTCCACCAGAACAGAAGGCCTCCTTGCCTGCGCCGGTGAAAATAATGACTCCTACTTCGGGATCTTCATGGGCTCGCGAGAAGGCGTCTTTCAGTTCGAAGAGCGTTTGCGGACGGAACGCGTTACGGACTCGAGGGCGGTTGATGGTGATTTTTGCTAGTCCTTCGGCAGTTTCGTAGATGATATCCTCGTATGGGCATACCGATCGCCAAGTGATAGTCATTCGTTGTTTCCTCCATCTTGGTGTGATTGTTCGACTGTTGTGCGTAAAAACTCTGTGACGGTGTTGACGAATACTGTGGGCTGTTCGAGGTGTATCGTATGACCGCTTTCCGGCATGATAACGACACGCGAATCTGGGAACACCGCCGCCATCCGGTGGGCAAAGTCGCAGTATTTAGCGTCTAACTCGCCGGCTAGAAGCAGCACAGGAATGCGCACCCGGCCCAGATGGGACAGGACGGGCTCCTGCCTGCCCGCGCCTAGACCACGTAGACTATTTGCTAACCCTTTCGGATTGTTATTGAGTCGCTGACGTCGCAGTCCGGCTCGCACAGAGTCCGGCAGTCGTGTTTGGGAAGTGAAAAGCGGCAGCGCCTCCCAGCGGTCGACAAAAGCGGTGAGCCCCTCCCGTTCAAGCGCCGCGGCAAGCGCGTTATCACTCTTGCAGCGGGCCTCGCGTTCAGCGTGGGTCTCGATTCCTGGTGAGGCGCTTTCCAGGATCAGCGCCCAGAGTCGTTGTGGCGCGCGCAGTGCAAGGTGCAGGGCGATCCGTCCCCCCATCGAGTATCCCAAAACGGCTGTACGTTGAATACCGAGACGGTCAAGCAGCGTGAGCAGGTCCTCCACACAATGGTCCATGTCGTAACGAGACAGATCCACAGGACAGTCCGAGCGACCATGTCCCAACAGGTCCACTGCGACGGTAGTGAACTTGCGCCAGGCTTCCGTGTGCGGCGTCCAGGTGGCGCTACTACCGGTGAAGCCGTGTAGGAGCAGCAATGCCGGTCCGGTGTTGCATATATCCGCATGCAAGTGCACGCCGTTGGTAAAAAATTGAGTCATAACGATGAGCCGGCGTTGGTTGTTCTCTGCACGAATTGCGAGACCTGCTCCCACAAGCGACGGTGGAGTTGGACATTGGCGTGACGGTCTGTCCGCACCTCAATAAGGGTGGAGGTTGGGGAAGTGAGCGCGGAATGCACGGCTGAGCGGAAGTCTTCCCAACTTGCGGGTTGCTGATATGCAAGATCATACAATGCGGCGGCATGGCGAAATGTAAGCCCGTGGGGGGTGCCGAAGAGTTCTTCGAAATGCTCGGGCTCCGCCGCCTGAGGCAGAAACGAAAAAATGCCCCCGCCATCGTTATTGATGAGAATGATGGTCACTCGCAAATTATGCCGCTTCACGGCGAGCAGGCCGTTGAGATCGTGGTAGAAAGAAAGATCGCCAATAACGAGCACAAGCGGGCCGGCACTGACGGCGCTTGCTCCTAGCGCGGTCGACACTACGCCATCGATGCCGCTCGCGCCCCGGTTAGCCAGAATCTGGATGGGTTGGGCGCCGCCAGGAAAGAATGTGTCGAGGTCGCGCACCGGCATGCTGTTGCCTGCCGCCACGGTCGTTCCTGCTGGGAGGAGCTTTGCCAGTTCAACAAAGATTCGTGGCTCAGAAAACTCGGAGACGACGTTCAAACCGTGCTGCAAAGCTGTCCGAGTTGCTGTTCCCAGTATTTTCCAACGATTCATCCACGAGGAATGGGCTTCTTTGACTAACTCCGATCGCGTTGACGCTGGCAGCGAAGCGTGCAGCGCGTCGCAAAAGAGGTGGGGACACAGATGGAGGACATCACTCGCACTCCAGAGCGGATCATTCCATCCAGCTTCGTCGACGAGGATTTGGCGACAATCGCGATGGCGTTGCAAGAATGACTGGAGCGGTTTGGAGACCGGTAGTTGGCTAAAGCGGACAATGACTTCAGGCGTCAGGGAGTGAACAGTGGCGTCATCACGAAGAAAGGCGTCGTAACTATCGATGATGTGCGAGTTGTGATGGTGGCCACAGCGCACTTGGGAGAGGGCGTCCGCTAGAATGGGGAAGTCTAGCGCTTCAGCAAGTCGCACGACAGCGGCGGGAAAGAGAGGATCGTTCTGAGGACCACAGACGATGAGTCCGCGCTGAACCGCACGGAGTTCTGCTGCAAGAGTGGTTGCTCCAGACCAGTCGAACATCTTGTGAGTTTGCGGAACTGATACAGACGGTCCGATGCGAGAGGCTGGAGGTTGGGGCGCCCCTCGACTCGGAATAAGCGGTTCGCGAAACGGAAAATTAATATGGACGGGGCCAGGATGAGGCGATTGCGCTGTCGCAGCAGCCCGACACGCAGCGGATCGTGCATAGCGAACGAGATCGTCGGAGGCGTCCGGTAACGGCATCTCCACAAACCACTTGACATGAGAGCCAAACAGTTGCACCTGGTCAATAGTTTGCAGTGCGCCGACCTCGCGGAGTTCCGACGGTCGATCAGCGGTGAGGACGAGCAAAGGGACGCGCCCATAGTGGGCTTCGACTACTGCTGGCGCGAAATTGACCGCAGCCGTGCCTGAGGTGGAGACAAGCGCGACCGGCTTCTGCAATACTTTCGCCATACCCAGAGCGAAAAACGCCGCCGAACGCTCGTCCAAATGTGTCCAGACCTGAATCCCGGGGTGGGCGCGCAAGAGCAAGGCGAGAGGAGTAGAGCGCGAACCTGGGCAAACACACGCGTGCGTTACTCCTGAGCGGTACAACTCATCGACAAATGATCCGACAAACGCCGTGAGGATTTGTCCGGGGGTCACTGGAGGGTGTCGTTTATCGCCCATAGCATCGGCCTCAGCTTCAGACAAGATTCGGCGTACTCGCGTTCGGCGTGCGAGCCCGCCACGATGCCGCATCCGGCATAGAGGAAGGCCTCACGTCCTTTGAGTAAGGCCGAGCGTATGGCTACCACAAATTCTCCGCCGCCTTTTGCGTCGAGCCACCCCACCGGCGCGGCGTACCAACCGCGATTGAAAGGCTCATACGCGCGAATCAAGGGAAGCGCTTGCTTTCGTGGAAAACCGCCACAGGCTGGGGTCGGATGTAATTTTTCAACAAAAGACAAGATATTTTGTTCCTGTTTCAGCACACCTTCGATTGGCGTATGAAGATGTTGGACGTTGGGCATGCGCAGGAGAGTGGGCGTTTCTGGCGCACTTACGTGAGAACAGACGGGCGTCAGCATCTTGAGCAGATTCCGCGCCACGATTTCGTGCTCGTGGCGTTCCTTGTCGTCCGCCAGTAATCTCATCCCTAACAAACGGTCTTCTTCTTCCGTAGCGCCACGGCGCGTCGTACCTGCCAAACAGTCCACCCAGACACGCTCGCCATTGAGTCGCACCAATCTTTCTGGGGTTGCCCCGACAAAGCAGCTCTGTTCATGACCGAAAGCAAAAAGAGAGCAAAGCTGATACTGGGCGCGGAGCTTACGCATGACGCTGCAGGGATCAATAGGGTGAGCTGCGTGCGCGCGCACCTCGCGTGCAAGCACCAATTTTTCAATCTCACCTTTCCCGATTGCCTGGACCGCCGCGTTGATGCTTGCCTTCCAGGCCGCCTCCTGCGTTCCGTGTTCGCACAACTCTACGCTTGATGTCTGAGTCTTTTCTGGGGAACAATTCTCTACTGACAATAAAGCTTGCGAACCACAGAGTGCAGCGTCTACCGTCGCTGCGATATTGCATGCGGGTGTTATGCCCAGGTTCACCGTGAGCCAGGTTGAGCCCTGACAAGCAAGAAAGAAGAACTGCGGAATGGTGAGCAAGGCGTCCGGATACTCTCCCCAAGGCGAAGGGCTATGGTTTGCTGGATCAAAAGCGAATCCACCCATGCTAATAGGAGAGGAGAGGGGATACGATGAGGGCGCGTCCGTAACTGCGTGTGACACGAGCGATCTCCAGGCGGACGAAAGCTGGGAAAAACGTTGCGGACCGTGACCCATCGCCTGGGCGGCGGCGCCGACGCCAACCATTGCAAGATCGCGGCGCGGTTGTTCCCACCATATCCGTTGTTGGCCTTTCGCCTGGGCAAATGGCAACGTGAAATCTATCGGAGGTATCTGAGTGGTTGCGCTGATGAGCACGGCGGACCCAAGCCGAGTCGCCTGCTTCTGTCCGGCTTGTAACAAACAGTGCAGCTGCCGAGGAAAATCTACATTAGAAAAGAGCAGTGTCATCGCCTGTCAAATGGGTATTTTGTATGTTCTGTGACGCCGATGCTCCGCAGCAGGAGGATGCGCAGAGCGGCGTAGGCGTCTTCCAAACGTGCAGGGTGACCGGACAAAAGCCAATGGGTGATGACCTCGTTGAGGGAGCCGAACCATGCCCATGCCGCGATTTCCGTATCCAGCGGGTCAATCATGCCGTCGGTCACCGCCTGGTCCAGATGCTGCTTGATGATGCCGGCGAATTCAGCACGAATCTCCGCCATACGCCGGTGAAACTCGCGTCCCGCGCCGAGCGCCTCAACCATGAACAAGCGCGCCAGGGCCCGGTGTTTGGCGAAAGAGCGAAGCACGGTCAACAACGCCGCATCGGCTTTGGCAATGGGGTCATCGTGTAGCGCCGCCGCGATTTCAATTTTTTCTAGGAGTTGCGTCGCGGTTTTTTTGAGCAGAGCGAGGAAGATTTCCTCTTTACTGGGAAAATGAAAATAGACTCCACCTTTGGAGGTCTGGGCGGTTTCCGCGATAGCGTCGACACTTGCGTCACGGTAGCCGCGACGGGAAAAAACTTGGAGCGCTGCATCTAAAATACGTAGCTGACGAGTCTGGGAACGAATTTGCTGCACGTGAGCCTCTCCATCAAAACCAACTGACGCGTCGGTTTGTTTTCTATAACGAATATTGTAGAAGGGGTCAAGCTGCGCCCGGAGGGGGTGTCGCTAAGTCTGGTGGTGAGACGAAGGTCATAATAGCGTCACGCGGGAAGAGTATCCTTGTAATTTGAAAGCGACACTTTCGTTCGCCAAATATTGACGACAGTTTAGCGGGAGGACATGAAAAGAGCGTGAATCACAAATTCTACACCATCGGTTATGGCGGAAGACACCCGGACGATTTTCTTGCATTGCTCCGGCTGCATGACATTGTGCTCGTAGTCGATGTTCGGCTGCGTCCGGACCGCGCCAGTATGGGAGTGTACGCGCAGGCGAAATCATCAGCGAAGGGTATTCAAGGATTACTGGCCAAGAATGGCGTTCGCTACGTCTCTTTCCCCGAACTTGGCAATGTATTCCGAGATACAGAAGACTGGCGACAACGGTATCAGCGGCTGATTGAGCAAGCTGGTGATGTGTTGCTGCAGCGCTTGTGGACTGTACCTTCTCCCTTTTGTCTCATGTGCGCTGAACAGAAAGTACAAGACTGCCATCGATTGATTGTTGCTGAGTACCTGGAAAGGCGAGGATGGAAGGTAGAACATATCGAGTAGATGCCCGTTATTTCTCTAAAAAATAGCTTGAAATTATTTTCGCTAAATTATATGATTTCTTTAAATGGAGAAAATTGGTAATTTAGCGAAAAATAACCCTGGAGAACCCTTTTCATATCTAAGCTCTGAGGACAGAAGGCAAGCTCTAGAGTTAGCTCGCCTCATTGCTAAAAGAGATTGGGTTCTTTTTGTTGGAAGCGGAGTTTCTCATCTTAGTGGGCTTCCACTGTGGAGCAACCTAGTTGAACTGATGTCGAGGCAATTAGGACCTGAAGCTGACGAAATCAAAGATCCACTTGAGGTCGCTTCTCTTTTCGAGACAATCTTTGGGCGCAATACTCTTATTGGTTTTCTTAAAGAGTGTCTCCAGAAGCCAGACTTTAATCCTAATTCACTCCATGGTGACTTACTTAACCTTCGCCCTCCTGAAATTATTACCACGAATTTCGATAATCTTTTTGAGCGTGCTCTTGAGCGACAAGGGATTCCATATGCCTTAGTAGTTAGCGATTTTGATTTAGGCCTTATCGCTGACCGCCTTCCTATCCTCAAAGCTCATGGAGATCTAAATCAACCTGGCTCTCTCGTTTTCACACGACATGACTATGTAGGGTATCCTCAACAAAAGTATGTCAATGCTAAGCTCTGCTCGTTAGCGGGAGAGCGCTCCTTCCTTTTTGTCGGTTATGGCCTGGGCGACCCAGACCTGGAGCAACAGCTTCGATGGATTCTTGATGCTCAAGGAAATCTAGCTAGGTCTCATTATCTCGTTGTTGACAAAATTAATCCATTGCGTCGTCAAGCTTTCCGTGACCAACGAAAGATCCAAACTATCGAGATTGGATCTTATGACAACTTAGAGCAGTTTCTCAAGGATTTGAATATTGAAGCAGCACGGATTCGCCAATCTGAAGAAGCAACACGCAGGCTATCTTTTTCCACGAAAAGCACCGAGGCTTCGGATCTCAGCGCCGCTGAAAAAGAACTTTTAGCATTTCTCGAAGAAGACTACGAACCAGTCATTGAGGCGTTAGAGCAGTTACAGTTTATTGAGGCAGAGAGACATCTTGAGCGCATCCTCGCCAGAATTCAAAAAGTAAAAAATGCTCCAGCTTTAGCTCAGAAGAGTGGACTTACTGACTTCCATCAACGCATCCTTTTAGCTTTAGCGGCTGTAGCAGGACGAAGGGATCGCAACGACAAAGCGCAAGATCTTTTTCGGCGGGCCGAGGAGTTGCAACCGTTCTCGGGCAGGCGACGTCTTCAGGCTGCGGAAGTTCTCTTGATTCTTGGTGCATTTTCAGATGCTGAAGCACTACTGTTACAAAGCCAAGAAGGTCAGACGGGAAGAGGAAAGGAGATTCTCGGGCTCGCTGCTCTCATACGTAATGACGAGATTCGATTCCGTACGCTTTTTGCTGATGCTTGCACCGAGAATACAGAATTCAACATTTTACAAGCTCGTTTGGCGGTGAAGGCCGCGACTGATGCGACGACAAAGCATGCGGTGGATTTGCTTGAGAAAGCTTGGCTAAGTTCTCAAGAGTTCTCCTTAGGGTTTTTTTCCTTAGCCAGCCTCACCGAAGAAATGCTAAGACGCATTCTTGCTGAAGAGTGGGAGGCCCCTGGGGTCGACCGCAAAGAACTTCTCAAGACAGTGAGGAAGCGGTATCAGCAGGTTGTCAACATTTTTGAAAAAATAGAAAACCAATACCCTGAGGGACTTGTTTCTATTTTGTCTCAGTCATTGGGTTTTTACCATTTTCTTGGTGAACAAGAAAATCAGCAAGCGATTTTGGAGCGACTGCAGAAACTGCCAGTCATCACGCGTGAGCGTCCTTTTGTCGAATTTCTTGCTGGGAAGCCGCCTCCAGCTTTGGATGTTATCGAAACCCTCTTCCAGAAAGATTACCTATCAGGTTGTGAGAAAGCTCTCCTGACAGGGGCGGCTCTCATTGAAAATAAAGAGACCGCAGAAGCCGAGCGAATCTATCGGCAAGCTCTTGCGAGCGTAGAAACTCCAGTAGACCGGCATGCTTTACTAAACGCTTTGTTGCAAATTCTCCTAAAAGAAGAGCGATCCCAAGAAGCTCTCGCTTTCCTCGAAGAATCGACTACTCCTGAAGAAGTGTTCCAAGTTCTTATGAGGAGCCTGGTTCTTGTGTCGCAAAAAGATCAAAAAGGCGCGTTGACCCTTCTTCGCGGAGCCTTAGAGCGGCATCCACGAAGCCTGCTTCTGCTTCAGAATCTTTTCCATCTCATAAGCAGCCAATTAGTGGAAGCTGAGACCACGACTCTTACTGCAATACAAGAGGAAGATCAAAAAAGACTCTTTGAAGAAGCCCTTCAATATGCAGAGCAGCTGGAAGCGCTACTCCCAAGTTTTGAGCATAGGATATTACGGGCTCGCCTTTTAAAGCAACAGAGCTGTTATAGAGATGCTCTAGACATCGTAGAAGAAGTGGACAGAGAGGGATATGGCACTCTTCAGATCCTACGTCTGCGATGCGAATTGCTACGCAATTTCGGGAGGAATCGGGAAGTTGCAGAGTTACTTACTGCATATCAAGAACGATACCCCCCTGATTATGCCCTCCGGTTTAATGAGGCGACAGCTTGGGCGTATGTAGGAGAGATTGAGCGGGCTGTCGCTATTTGGGAAGAACTCCGTAATCACTCAGAGGCTGGAAGCGATCTTTATCAGAATTTGTTCCTCGCTTACGTGCAACGGCAATCTCTTGATCCAAGCGCTTTTAGCCGGGCATTCGACGTAGCCAAAGAAGCCTTGGAGAAGTTTCCTGACTGTCGGGAGTTTGCTCCTCGGCTGGTTGAGGCGGCTCTCGGAAGCGGGCGGAGCCCGGAAGCATGGAAAATCATTGAGCAACGGCCAGATCTACGAGAAGGACCGCACCTCGTCGCTCTGTCAGAAACAGAGGCTGTAGAATTTATTGTCCAAAACACGAAAACGCAGCAGGAGAGGACAGCTGTTTATTACGCTGGAGGGATTCCTTTCAGTGCGTATGCTGAGCGTGCCCCATGTTCTCCTGTCTTTTTGTGGCAAGCGCGACTGCATCTCTGGCGCAAACGGCAAGGGTCTGCCCCATTCTTATGCAGTTTCCCTCGGGAATTCGTTCAGGATTCGCTGTGGTCTCAGGACGGTCAGCAGGGAGTCCTTTTGGACATCACTGCTCTGCTCTCCTTGGGCACGCTCAACATAACAAGGGAAATTTTGGAAGCGCTGGGGCGTGCTGGTAGACAAGTTTTCCTCTTCTCTGGGGCTCGTCAATGGTTGGAAGGGGAAGTCGGTCGGCTCAGCCTGGAGCAGGTACCATACTATCGGGAACGGCACCGACGCCTCCGAGATTTGCTTCTTGCCTCACGAGAGCGAGTTGAAATCCATGCCACGATCGAGAAGCATGAGAGCATCTTTGATGAAGTTACGCGTCAACAAGTAGGACATGTTGTTTGGGATGTCGAATTATCGAAATCTTGTACTGCTGTCTATATTGATGACTATCTCCCTGCTGAACGTCGAGGTGAGCTGCCCCAAGACACGGCCCTTTTTTCTTCGGATTTTTTGACAGCTTTAGAACAAACAGGTGTAGTGCTCCCCAAAGAAGCTCAACAAATTCGTAGCGAACATCCAGAACCATTTGCAAAGACAACAACTGGAGCCTCGATTGCTCGAGAAAAGCCAGTCCTGTTGTCTTTCCTCTCACTTCAAGCGTGGTTTGATGCTGGTCTGCTCGATCGCTGGCTACGCGGGGATTCTGGGTGGCCTCCAAAGTTAATCGTGGGACCAGTTGCTTGGTCTCAGCTTAAAGAGGAATGCACTGAAGATGAGATTTATCGTGAAGCTCTTCAAGTTGCAACTGATCTCCGATCGGCCATTGTTGAGATGCTAGACAGTGGGGTTGTGAAAGAATTACCGGCTCTTAAGCCGCCAGACTTAGGGGGGCATCCTGACGTCCGTCCTTTCTTCGATACAACATTGACCCTTCTGCAACAAGCCCGAGACCAGGCTCTCGTGCTATGGACCGATGATTTTTGTACTCGTTCGCTTATTGATCCTCGCGGGCCATTACTCCAAGATCCTGCCTTTATGGATGTGGTGGCTAGAGCGCGTCGGGCTTTCGGTAAGATTAGTATTGGCGGGACTGAGGATATTCTCCAATGGCTTGAGAACGCAGAACAGCTTGTGTGGGAACGACGATTGCGCTTGCTCTGGCAAATGCACAAGGATGGCTATCGACTGCTCAATGTGAGTGAGGTTTTTCTTTGGTTGCTCGAACAAGTTCGCTACAATCGGACCGCAACACCTATCGTCGAGTTTCTGAATGATCTGAAACAGATTGACAAGATCAAGCCGACAAAAGTTGATGCTACACGATTTCAACTTTTTACTAGTCTTTCTTTAAGCGGACTTCTGAGTCAAGTCATCAGTGGATTGTGGCTTCTTGATGACTCCTTTCTTACCAATGAAATGCGAAGCGAGATCAGTACTGAGCTTGTTAGTCTTTTAGAAGAAACTATTCCACAAGAAAAAAACAGGACAGTTGCATTACAGTTTTTTTGGAAGAGTTTAATAAAACAAATGTGGTTGGGAAATATAGAGGAGGCCCCATTAGTTAGGCAGCAACGTATAGCTCGATTACGAGAGTTCATGGGATGGGTGGCTGAGTACATCTTAAAAGACCTTACTCAGCACCGTCAAATAGTTCATGAAGTTGAAGATCTTGCGCTGGATGCGTTGCGATACCTCCGACCCCGTTTGCCACAAGCTAGTGAAGTGGAAGAGCGTTCGCTCTGGTCTCTCGTCGTTAATCTTCTTGAACCGGTATTTTCTCAAGGGTTGCTAAATGAATTCAGTCCTGTTTTTCGTCGACTTATTGGCCCTGCGATTGATCTCGATCTGAAGTTGACTAAGATCTATGAAGTTCAAGGGCCAGAAGGAGAGTTCTTCGACCGTATCCCTGTAGAAGAAGCGGAACGTCAAGCATGCAAGCTTCTCAGTCAGGCTTACACTGGCCAACCTTCCGAACGGCTTACGGGACGTGCTCCGTTCCACGTAGAAATCTTGCTGGAGCGAACAGTCGATGCAAGCATAGCGGAAACCGCAGAGGGTCAAGCTCTTCGCCTCTCTATTCCTGAAGAAGTGCCCCTCTTGTTTCTTCCTCTGGTTGCAGAGCCTTCTCTCCGAAAATATTTGTTCGAACATTTTCGTGCCTGCTTCGAGCAAGTTGAACCTCCTCTTGCTCGTCTCATCAATGAGCTTTTTCCTGATCTGGTGTCAGACGATCCTAATGTTTTTGGAAAAGCTTTACGCAATTTTTACAGCACCTATCTCCTCAGTACGCACTTCCAACTGACACGGGATCTCGTGCGTGGCTCCAGGCACTTGGCAAATCTTCCTTTAGAAGAGTTGGACATTCTCTGCGGGGGAATTCCCCCTTGGCCTAAGGAAGCGAGTTTTCATGAATTTATTAACATGCAAATTCCTAAAGGTGAGGAGCCCTCTAGTAAATCTGAGAAAACTCCTCCCTACTCAACGCTTCCAATCTTGCTCGGGCCGTCGGAGGTTGCTCTGGGGCTTTCCACTGTTAGTGATCAGCTATTACAGCAGTATCCAGAGAATCAACGGACTCAACTGCTCTCTCAGTGGGTAGAGATAGTGCAGACCGGAGTCTATATTTTTGACTCGCTTCGCTGGTTAGGTGCTCTGCTCAGTCAAGCCTATCGCTTTCCAGATTTATCAGTTTTTGTGGATGGGCAAGAGAAACCTCTCCGAGAATGGCTCGTCGAGCATTTACTCGACATTTTGGGTGATAAGCCACGAAAACCTCAAGCTGAAACACCACCAAAAGAAATCTCTTTACCGAATAACGAAATTTTTAGACGCTCAATCAACGCGAAAGTTTTGTGTCTTGCTTTTCAAGCTGTGGCCAGTCCGGCTCACCGTCAAGCGCTGAGTGACAGAGCCGATCGGCAACAAAGTCAAGAAGTTATCGGGGAATTGATGCTCAAAGGAGTAGTGTTGGCCCATCGCATTTTGCCCGTGGTGCTCCAGGACCCGCGTCTTTCCCTTGAGCACATAGATCAGAAGTTGGTTACTGCAATAAAGATCGTGAACTCTTTTGCGTTTATAGATCAGTTCCGACCGGACCTCTACGGCCCAGAAGCCAGTCAGTATGATCACCTCTTGGCCGGGACCCTTGCTATATTCCGAGCAGTTGAAGACGCTGTTCGGATAGAGAACGCTAGGGCCGGACGTTCTTCTGCGCCATTTTGGCTGACGCGACCAGTTCGACGTATGCTTCAACGACTCGCTAATCAGCCAGAGAATGAAGCTGAGCGAAGTATTCGAGAAAGGCGTGAGCAAGGCGTGCCCAATCGTTTACAGACGTTTCTTAATCGAACACCCCAGGAGTTTGCCAAAGACCTTCTTCAGGTGACCTCGACGGATTTCACAAAAGGGGAAAAGCTTCTCCTGCAAGGGTCAGTGAGACTTCAGACGCTTTTGCAGCAAGCGTCAGACTCGATCAAGATTCAACCTATAGAGTTCCCTCCAGAGGTAAAGGAAATCGACTTTATTCTGAGAGTAACGCCTGTAACAGGAGAAGAAAGTCATCTGCTTGTCAGTAGTCAGGCCTCTGCCGAGCCCCGCCGTATGCGACAAGCTTGTACTCAGTTGCGATCTGTAACGCATTTATTCCCTGTGTCTTACTGTCTAATTCTAACTCAATCCATCTCAGAGCGAGCACGAAAAATCTGTGAAGAAAATGGCGTCGGGTATGTTGATTTACATGGGAATGCTTTTGTGAAGTTTGGCGGCATCTTCATTCAGACCTCTGCTTCAAAAAAGGAAGTCCGTCGTCCTGGGCGGCCAAAGACACTCTTTGCGCCTATTTCTACACGAGTGATACGAACTCTCTTAATTGAGCCGCAGCGGCGCTGGAAGTTGAGTGAGTTAGCGGCGGTAGCGCATATGAGTCTTGGACATATCCACAAAGTGAAACAGGAACTCTTGACTCAGGAGTTCATCGAAGAAGATCAAGAAAAAAGATTCTTCCTAAAAGATCCTGCCGGGCTACTAAACGCTTGGCAGGAAACTTATAACTATGGGCAGAATCAAGTCGTCCCTCTTTTTTCTCTTGAGAAAGTTCCAGCTATTGAGGAGAAGATCAAGCAGTATTGTGATGCGGAAAAAGTGGGATATGCTTTCACCCTTTTCTCTGGCGCCTCAAGGCTTGCTCCCTTCGTTCGGCAGAGTGTGGCGGCATTTTACTTCTTTGGTGATCGAGAAGCACTGCAACGAAAACTCAATCTCAAGCAGGTCGATTCTGGAGCCAACGTGCTCCTTTTAATTCCTTATGATGAAGGGGTGTTCCACAGGATACAAGAAGCTAAAGGGTACAAGATCGTCAATCCCATACAATTATATTTAGATCTGTACAGTTACGGTGGGCGAGGGCGCGAGCAAGCCGAGTTTCTCAGGGAGAAACTAATTGGTTTTT